>CBDBZU010000004.1:0-705000 GCA_965213625.1 bacterium | reverse complement strand
CCGGTAAACGGCGGCCGTAACTATAACGGTCCTAAGGTAGCGAAATTCCTTGTCGGGTAAGTTCCGACCTGCACGAATGGCGTAACGATCTGGGGACTGTCTCAGCGAGTGACTCAGTGAAACTGTAGCAGCGGTGAAGATGCCGTTTACCCGCGACTAGACGGAAAGACCCCGTGCACCTTTACTACAACTTGGCAATGACACCCGGAATATCATGTGTAGGATAGGTGGGAGACTTTGAAGCATGGCCGCTAGGCTGTGTGGAGTCGACCTTGAAATACCACCCTTGTTATTTTGTGTGTCTAATCCAGGCCCGTGAATCCGGGTCGGAGACATTGTCAGGCGGGTAGTTTGACTGGGGCGGTCGCCTCCTAAACTGTAACGGAGGCGCCCGAAGGTGCCCTCAGGCTGAATGGAAACCAGCCGTCGAGTGTAAAGGCAAAAGGGCGCTTGACTGCAAGACAGACACGTCGAGCAGGTGCGAAAGCAGGGCTTAGTGATCCGGTGGTTCTGAGTGGAAGGGCCATCGCTCAACGGATAAAAGGTACGCCGGGGATAACAGGCTGATCTCCCCCAAGAGTTCACATCGACGGGGAGGTTTGGCACCTCGATGTCGGCTCATCGCATCCTGGGGCTGAAGCAGGTCCCAAGGGTTTGGCTGTTCGCCAATTAAAGCGGTACGCGAGCTGGGTTTAGAACGTCGTGAGACAGTTCGGTCCCTATCTGTCGTGGGCGCAGGAGATTTGAGGGAAGCTGACCCTAGTACGAGAGGACCGGGTCGGACGAACCTCTGGTGTTCGAGTTGTGGCGCCAGCCGCAGTGCTCGGTAGCTATGTTCGGAAGGGATAACCGCTGAAAGCATATAAGTGGGAAGCCCCTCCCAAGATGAGATCTCCCTGGACTTCGGTCCCTAAAGGCTCCTTCAAGACCAGGAGGTTGATAGGCCGGAAGTGTACGCACAGCAATGTGTTCAGCTGACCGGTACTAATAGGCCGTGGGGCTTGACCGATTTGAGATTTTATTTTCGGTTCTCGGTCGAGAGCTTCATGTCGCTAATTACGTGATTTGATTGTCGGGAATTTTCCAGTATTTCCGGTGGCTATAGCGGCGGGGCCACACCCGTTCCCATCCCGAACACGGCAGTTAAGCCCGCCAGCGCCTATGGTACTGCGGTCCTTTCCGTGGGAGAGTGGGTCGTCGCCGGAATATGAATCAAAACCCCGCTGGTGCATGCCGCCGGCGGGGTTTTTGTTTTTGCAGGGAGTGTTGCCCTTCTCATGATGATGGAATTCATTGCGCCCGTGCTCTCGTTCGCAGTTTCCACCACCATCACGCCCGGCCCCAACAACGTGATGGTGACGGCATCGGGGGCGAACTTCGGGTATCGACGTACAATCAGGCACATATTGGGGATCAGTCTCGGATTTCCGGTCATGGTGGTCGCGGTCGGACTCGGCCTGGGCGGATTGTTCCATGCGTTGCCCGAAGTCCACACCATCCTCAAATATGTAGGCGCCGCTTATATCCTTTGGATGGCGTTGAAAATCGCCACCGCAGGGGGGATGGGCGGGCGAAGCGCCGGATCAGGCAAGCCGTTCAACTTTCTCCAGGCGGCCGGTTTTCAGTGGGTGAACCCGAAGGCCTGGGTCATGGCGGTGGGCGCGATTACCGCGTATACGAGCGCCGGCGGATATTATTACCTCGAAATCGCTCTGATCGCTTTGATATTTCTAGTTGTTTGTATACCGTCCATTTCCATCTGGACGCTTTTCGGCGTCGCCATCGGACGTATGTTGACCGCGAAGAAATGGCTGAGGGTTTTCAACGTGGTGATGGCGCTATTGCTCGTTGCGTCGCTCATCCCCGTTTTTCTCACCTGGGGGCCTTGAGCGGTTCATAAGTCGCCCTTACGCCTTGTTTCTTTTTTCTCAGTTACGACAACCTCCGCTTCGGTTGGTTCCGCTTCCCCGGTAGAATCCGATGCTTTTTCCGTTGTTTTGGTGTATACTTCCGTTCATACTCGTTGAAAATTTCAAGCCGCAATCTTGCAAACTGATGGAAGACCACCATGGCGCAAGAGGCTCACGCATCGAGCGAAGGTGCCGCCCCCGCAGGTGGGCGTGCCGCGTATAGCGTTCTGGTCCGCTTCGGGCCGGTCATCGGCCTCGCGTTCCTGTGCCTTGTGCTCTCTGTAACGTCCGAAGCCTTCCTAAATCCGGCGAACCTGATCAACGTGGCGCGCCAGGTCTCGATTAACGCCATCATCGCCGCCGGCATGACGTTCGTTATGATCTCGGGAGGGTTCGACTTGTCGGTCGGTTCCGTCATGGCCCTTGCGGGTGTCGTGGGCATCATGGCGATGAACGCCTTCGGCGACGCGGCGGGCATCCTCATCATGCTGGCCGTCGCCCTCTCCTGCGGACTCTGGAACGGCTTGCTCGTCGCCTTCGCGCGCATCAACGCCTTCGTGGCCACCCTCGCCGGGATGACCATCTACCACGGCATAGCCTTGGTGGTGACGGATTCTTTTCCGGTCACGCGCTTCGGGGGCTGGTACCGCAATTTTGGCCAGGGACACCTCTTCGGGCTGCCGATACCGATTTACGTTCTCATCATCGTCTACGTCGTGGCTCACATCGTGTTGACGCGCACCGCTTTCGGCACCTCGGTCTACGCCGTGGGCGGAAACGAGGAGGCCGCCCGTCTCTCGGGCATCAACGTGGAGCGCATCCGCACGTCCGTCTTCACCATCTGCGGATTCGGGGTGGGCATCGCATCGCTCCTCATCATCGGGCGGCTCCAGTCCGCGCAAGCGAACATGGGTATCCAGGCGGAGCTCGACGCCATAGCCGCCGTGGTCATCGGCGGAACGAGCCTTGCTGGTGGGGAGGGGCGCGTTTTCGGAACGCTTGCGGGCGCCTTCACCATCGGCGTTCTGAACAATGGCTTGAACCTCCACGACATCAGCGCGCACTGGCAACTCGTCGCCAAAGGCGTCGTTATCGCGCTCGCCGTCATTATCGACCGCCAGCTCGTGCACAGGCAGTGAGCAGATGCCAGCGTTGTTGACGATGGAGGGGATATCCAAGGCCTTCCCGGGCGTCCAGGCGCTCTCCGAAGTCGACTTCGAGGTCATGCCCGGCGAGGCGCACGCCTTGATCGGAGAAAACGGGGCGGGCAAATCCACGCTCATCAAAATCCTCGCCGGCGTCCACAGGCGCGACGCGGGCGCGATACGCTTCGATGGGAACGACTACCGGGCCGCCAATCCGCATGAGGCGCTGGCGATGGGCGTAGCTGTAATCTACCAGGAATTGAACCTCGTCCAGAAACTAACGGTGGCCCAGAATATCTTCCTGGGCCACGAACCCCTGAGGAGGGCGAATTTCGTCGCGGCACGCGAGATGAACGCGCGCGCCGGGGAAATCCTCGGGGAGTTGGGGATATCCATCGACCCGCGCACCCCGGTCGAAGAACTCGGCGTCGCACAGAAGCAGATGGTCGAAATCGCAAAGGCGCTCTCTCGCGCCTCGCGCATACTGGTGATGGACGAACCGACCGCTCCCCTCACGCAGAGCGAAATCGAGGTACTCTTCCGCGTCATCGCTGGCCTGAAAGAGCAGGGGTTGGGAATCATCTATATTTCGCACCGCCTCGACGAGGTTTTCCAGATAGCAGATCGCGTCACCGTGCTGCGCGACGGCGAGCGGGTGCATTCGGGCGAGGTGTCCGAGACGCAAATCGAACAGCTCGTGCTCGCGATGGTGGGCCGCCGCCTCGCCGAGGAAGAACCTCCTCTCGAAGTACCGGAAAATGCGCCAGTGGTGCTCGAGGCGGAAGCGTTGTCGGACGGCCGTGTGGTTCAAGACATCTCCCTTCAGGTGCGGGCGGGGGAGGTGGTAGGGCTTGCGGGCCTCATCGGCTCGGGGCGCAGCGAGTTCGCGCACCTGCTCTTCGGCTCGGAAGCGGCGGCGGTCGGTGAGGCGCGCCTCATGGGCGAGACGCTGAGCGGAGGCGTTCCCCAGCGGATCGAAGCGGGACTCGGCATGGTGCCCGAGGATCGCAAACTTCAGGGTCTGGTGATGCAACTTCTTGTCAAGGAGAACAGCACGCTTGCCACGCTCGACAAATACACGCTCGGCGGCTTCATCCGCCGACCAGCGCACGAATCCCGCGTGCGGGAGATCATCGCGGAGCTTCGCATCGCGACGCGCGGCCCCCGCCAGTCCGTGAAGGCGCTGAGCGGGGGCAACCAGCAGAAGGTCATCCTCTCGCGCTGGATGGATACGGGGGCGCGCGCGCTCATCTTCGATGAACCGACACGCGGGGTGGACGTGGGCGCCAAAGCGGAGATCTACGCCCTCATCCGGGAGTTGCAAAGGCGCGGGGTCGCCATCTTGATGATAAGTTCGGACCTGCCCGAGGTGCTGCGGATCAGCAACCGGATCATCGTCATCAGGAACGGTCGCGTCGCAGGAGTTCTTTCCCGCGAGGAGGTCACCCAAGAGAAAGTATTGCGGCTCATGATGGGAGCCGATGAAACGGGCAATGGAGCCTAAGTGAGAATCCCTAACCAAAGGAGAAAGCCATGAAAAGAACCATAAGCGTTCTGGTCCTTGCGGTCGCGCTGGCCGTCGCGGGGTCGCTGCCGGCCCAGGCGGCGATGAAGAAGCTCCGGTTCGGGGCGTCCTTCTCGGGTCTACACCACCCCGCCTACGCCACCGTGGCCAAGCACATGCGCTCGGAGGCGAAGAAACACGGCGTCGACATCATCATCACCGACAGCCAGGACAAGCTCGCCAAGCAGGTCAACGACCTCGAAGACATGATCACCAAGGGCGTGGACGTGCTCTTCGTGAACACGGTCTCGAAGGGAACCGAGCCCACCCTCAGGAAGGCCGCGGCCAAGGGCATCAAGGTCGTCGCCGTCCAGCGCTGGAACAGCGACCCCGCCGTGGTCCATTTCGTGGGTACGGATAACAAGGAGATGGGCCGCATCGGCGCCGAATGGGTCGTCAAGCGGATGAAGGGCAAGGGCAACCTTGTCGTGATGTCGGGCATCCCGGGCGCTGCCTCCTCGGATGATCGCAAAACGGGTTCGGACGCCGTGTGGGCGAAGAACAAGGGCATCAAGGTCGTCGCCCACCAGACGGGCATGTACAATCGCGTCAAGGCGCTCGAGGTGATGGAGAACATCCTCCAGAAGAACAAGAAGATCGACTGGGTGTTCTGCTACAACGACTCTATGGCGATGGGCGTCCTGGGCGCTATCCGCGCCTCGGGCCGCAAGGGCATCAACGTCTTCGGCATGGACGCCATCAAGGACGCGGTGCAGGCCATCAAGCGCGGTGAGATGACGGCCACCCTCGCGATTCCCTTCGACGAGGAAGGGCGCGTGTCCGTGCGAAACGGCATCAAGCTGGCTAAGGGCGAGAAACTGCCCAAGTCCCACGTCATCCAGGCCTTCGTCATGACGAAGGGCAACGCGCCCTAGGCGCGGAACTCGTGTGACCAGGATTTAGTAAGACAACCGGCGGCCGGCAAGGAACTGGCCGCCGGTTTATTTGTGCCGATAAAATGAATGTGAGCATCGATCCTTACAAATGTGAAAAGAATAGTCCAAGACGTAGCCTCGATAGCTGTTCCCCTTTGATGGGCTGTTGAAAAGCACCTTCTCTTACGGAATGACGAACAAAACCGCACTAACTCTTTGGGACAGGTCGCGACCTTGGACAGGCACAGAGGCCTGTCCCTACAAAATTGCTTCTATATCGGCGATTTTCAGGTAGCATCCTCACGCGAAGAGGATTATCTTATAGAGAAGGGCGTCCGCTTTGTGCGGCGGTCGTAGCGCCCCGTATCATGAAATGGTCATCACGTCAGTAAAGGCGTGACGTCCATCGGGGCCGGAGGGTTTCCCCTACGTGGAGAAATAAATTGTTCCCCATTCCCTGGGAAGCGCGCAGCGACGCAGGCGTATTCCTGTTCAATCAGGGGGAGTACTGGTGCGCACACGAGGCGTGGGAGGGCATCTGGATGCACGCCGAGCCTACGCCTAAGAAGTTCTACCAGGGACTGATCCAGATTGCGGCGGGCTACGTGAAACTCCAGCAGCGCCACCACAAGGGCGCGCTCGCCAATCTGAAAAAAGGTCTCGAGCGCTTTCGCGAGGTGGATGAAGCCGTGGGCGATCTCGACGTGCCGATTCTCTACAAGAAGCTCGTGAACCAATCGCGCGGGGTGCGCGTGAGCCTGCTCGATCAGGGCGAGGCGCGCGTGCTCGCCCGCGCATGGGATTTATGGCCGAAGATTGAATACGCCGCCGATGCGCAGCAGAAAAAAGTTTCCCTAGCCGCCGGCCAAAGGATTTGAGATGAAACGTCTTGCCTTTTGCCTCACCATGTTGGTTTTTCTGAGCGGATGCGGGGGTTTTGAGCTCACCGATTCCCCGTTCCAGCGGATTTCCCGCGCCCAGCCCAAGGAGAGTTATCTCGTGGCCGTTCAGGCCAGGCTGGTCCCCACCGATGATCACGTCATCTCACCCCTCACCCCCGAGGAGGCCGAAGTGCGCGAAGCCGCCTGCAAGGGATTGTCGTTTACGCCCCGGTTCCGCTGCGTTCGGATGAACGAGGGCGGCGCGCCACTGGAGAAACCCGACTACCTCGTTCAGATAGAATACGACATCGTCGATTTACGTTCTTTTTTGTCGAGACGCTTTTCCCGGGTCATACTTGTGAGCGACTCATGGGGCGGTGAGGCTGACGAAGGAGACGACGTGGGTGATGCGGATTATCAAGTGCGCTGGGGCTTTCGGGTGATGAAGGCCGGAGAGTCGAAACCGGTGTTCCAGAGCATTTTCCGCGAAGAAGGCGCCCAGGTGTGGAGCTTCGACGTCGAGCAGTGGATGGAGCGCTATTTTTCGGAGTGAAACACCGTTGTTCTTTTATAGGGGAGGACCCGTGTGTCCTCCCTTATTTTTTCGTCCACTTTTCCTGATTTGATTCAAGCGGACTCGCAGATCCGCCCCTACGAATGACTACGAGCGGACTCATGGGTTCGCCTTAACGACTTAACCCCCTCGCCGGATCGGGAGTTATTCTTGATTCCGGTTTTGGTTCGATACGGGCGTATTGCGTTCGGCCCTGCCTGCCGCGCGCCCGAGAGCATGTCGACCCCGACGCCCGCACCCAGAAACCGCCCCTAATCCCTTCACGGCTCAGACGAGAAACAGGCGCCCCTCCCAAACAAGAGCGTGCAGAGCACCACAACTGTGGCGGCACACGAAATTCCGGAAGCTGTCCGCATGACACCGATTCTCATGTGGAATCCGATATCTCATGCATGACCTCGTAACGGGACTATTCCATAGTTCGCAGGCCACCGTAAGTCGAGGGCGCTTGTTCACGGAACCCGCGGGAAATCTCCACAGCACTGCTTCCGCTTCACCCTCTATCCCTGAACATTCTCAAACACACCCTCAGAACCGCATGTTGAGAGTGAGGAAGAAGGTGCGGCCCCAACCAGCCGCTCTGGGCCCGTCCGTAACGGAGGGGTTGGCTGTATTCGTCGAGAGTTTGGCATCGGTGAGGTTGTACACGCCCGCGGTCACCCGCACGCTTTCCAGCCCTAGCGGCCGCTCCCAGTCGAGCGTCAAATCGTGGCCGGTCCAGGACCTGAACCTCCCTTCGCCCGACTGACTCTCGATTTCGGAGCGGTAGTTCGTGGACCAGAAAGCGGTGAGATTGTCACGCCCGGCCGAGACTACGACGCGCACCGCATTCCGGGGGAGGGGAAACCGCTGTTTTTCGCCCGCGATTTGCTGTTTGGTGCTGATGACGTGCCGCCAGAACCCGCGCAACCCGATAACGCCCCAACCCGTTCTCATGCGCGCGCCGTATCGGAAATTCACGCCCGAAATCTCGGTATCGACAATGTTCGCAAAGCTGTCGTGAATGGTGATGTCGCCGCCGATGCGCTCGATGCAGTCATTCCGGTTGCCGCCCCGGCATTCTTGCAGGTTCAACATGGCCCAGGTGGCGGTGTTCTGCCCTGGCTGGTCGGATATTGCGAGCCGATACCAGTCCGCAACGAGATAGAACGGCCCTTTGCGGGCCTCGGCGCCGAAAGAAAGCATCTCGGAGCCTGCGGGGTCGAGACCCGGGTTGCCGCTTGTCTCACGCGTCACCTGCCGGAAGTTCGGACTATCGCATGTGCGGGGCGGCGGTCCGCTCCCGGGGTCGCAAACGACATAAGGGTGGTCCTGCGACGCGTCGCTGTAGATATGCCGCATCGAGGGCGACGTCTCGCCCGCGCTCCACGAGCCGCGCAGCGTGACGATGCCGGTCAGCCGGTATTCGGCCCCGAAACGCCACGATTCCAATCCGCCTATATCGTCGTATTCATCGCCGCGTCCCCCGACCCTGATTTCCAGTTTGTCGGTCAGCGGCAGGGACATCTCCGCAAAAGCCGCCGCAATGTCGCGCTTGCCGGCATAGCTGGTTCCGCCGGAACCGAGCACCTCGGTCACTTCATGGGTATAGCCGTCCTTGTCCCGAAAGACCAGGAGGCGGCGCACGTCCACGCTCTCCAGTTCGACCCCTGCGGTCCATGCCGTCAGGCGCCCGCCGATAGCGAAGCCTGAGCCCTCCAGCGCCAGCCGGGCGCCAAGATACTCCGAACTGAAATTATCCTCCTCCTGTAAGCTGCTGTTCTCGATCGCTGCGGAATTACGCGGGTCTAACGGGTTCACGAGGTTGTAAGCCCCACTCTCGATCTCTTCCCTGATCTTGCCGGCATGCACGAAGGTGTCGCCGGACACGGAATGGTCCAGCCGGTAGGCGCTGACGCGCACGTCATAGCCGAGACCTTCATCCAGACGACCTTCGACGCTTGCGGAAATGTCGTATTCCTCGATATCCGTCACCCAGTCACGGTTGCCGTGGCCGATAAAGCGGTGCCCCACAACGAATTCGTCGTTTTCTCCCAACCGGAAGTCGGAACCGGCTGCTCTCTTGAGCTCATCCAGCAATGTCTCGTTCGGCGTAAAGGAAAACACGTCGACCGACGGCGCGTAGCGGAACGCCCCGCGGCCCTGCCTGATGTTCGCGTCCAGATGGAGTTCGGCGTCCCCACCGAGCGGATGCTCCAGGTTCAGGATGGCGCTCTTCTGTTCATAGCTGGGGGTATCCCACCAGATGTTTCCATAGGCGTAACCACAGCCCTTGTCGCCCGTACGGATACCGGGCGGATTGCTGAGCGGGCCGGCATAGCCTTGCGCCGGGTCGCAGTCCCCCAGCGGTAATGACCTTAAGGCGGTAGGTGCTCCCTGGTCGTCTCTCCGGGAGACATAGACGGTGTTGCCGCCGACGCTGATATTCTTGGATTGGCTGAAGCTGCCGCCCTCGACCCACTCGGAGCGGCTGTGTTCCCGGTTCTTGCCGAGGATTTCCTGACGGTCCAGTATGTCTGCGCCGATGGTCATGCGTCCTCCCTTGCCGACCGCGCCGCCCCAGAAGACACTGCCCTGCCAGCCGTCGCCACCGTCCCGGCTCGGCTTCCGCGTAACCGTACGCATCTCGAAACCGTCCAGGTCCTTTCTGAGCACGATATTGAACGCGCCGTTTATGGCGGCGTGGCCGCCCAGCGTGCTCAGACTCTCGCCTCTCAGAACCTCGATGCGCTCCACGGCCGAGAGCGGCAGGGAATCCAGATTCTGGCCGGTGGTGGCGTAGGGTCTGCCGTTCACCAGGACGAGCAGATCTCGTCCCCCGGTGAAAAAGTAGCGGATGATGCCGGTGTCCAACAGCTCCTCGAGCGTCTGAGCACCCGAGCGCTCGATGAACTTGCGGTCGTATTCGGCGATGACCTGCGGGGCCGGCGCGAGAGGTCCGGCATGGGATATCATCACCGCCAGCACTACATAAGCGGTGGCTGCCGCCAAAGCGATCCTCATCGTAATTTCCCTTTCTCGATAAACGCAAAAGAACCGACTAAGTCCAGAGTCGATGATCCTCGATGTTATCCGCATTCAGCGCTTTGTCGCAACGGCCCGGTATGTTCAAAGGAACACATCTGCACCACCAGGAACGTGAGATGCTGCAAATCTTGACTCCTGCGGCTGATAGAGTTCCTGATTCCGCTGGAATCCAAACTGCATACAGTAGAGTTGAACCATGAAAACCCATTCCCAAGACCGCCGCTTATTGCGCTTGGCTAAGCTCTGGAGAGGAGGATGCCATAACCTGAAACCTCTCGTAGTGACCCAGGGGGTTCGACTCCCGCCCGGCAAAGGTGAAACCGGCCTGCCGGAAGTGAGTCTTGCGTGGCGTGCGGCAACGCCCGCCGTGAAGCGTAAACAGCAGGTGACGAGGCGCCGCGCAGCCTCGAAATCGATGAATTGATGACGCCTTCATTGTTAAGCATGTGGGGGCAACACCGGAAGCGCCGCCAGTGGGAACCGCAACCCGGCGCCCTGAAGTTTCCGGGCATGAGAGAACTCATCGCCTCCTATGAGAAGCGCTACGGAGTGAAGCCCAGCGATCATGTCGCCATGGTCTACGGGGCGATTGAGGTGGTGAGGCAGGCGATTCTGAAAGCGGGTTCCCATGATCGCGAAAAAGTCTGGAAGACGCTACGCGCCTCGGCGTTTCAGACCGTGATGGGAAGATGGAAGGTGGATGAGAACAACCTCAATGATCGGGACGGCCTGACGTTCCAGATTCTCGACGGCCGGCGCAGAATCGTCTGGCCGAAAGAACTCGCGGAAGTTTCCTACAAACTGCCGATGCCCGGATGGAAGGAGAGAGACAAACGCTGAAAATGATTCTCCGGGACGCTTCGCGTCTCGTTGACTGCGCGCGCGGAAGCCTTCGATTCGTCCTGCCTGGGAAACATTTGAGAGGAGGCTTTGCGCCTGATGACCATCCCCGGGGTCGTAGCGACGTGAGGCGGCTGTTGTTCACGGACGCGATGCAGGTGCTTCTTTGGGCCGTGAGGCGCCGGAGGCAGCCGGGGATGAGTGGAGTATGCTAGAAGCGGTACGTGTCCGGTAGTGATTCCTCATCCATGGCCAGGCCGGAAAACCATGCCTTGGCCATACAACTGTGAGGGGTGTAATCGCGTGCATGCAGGCATACAGGGCCGGCAATGATGCGCCACGGCATGACAAGCGCTGCCCTGGGAAGTATCATGAATTTCCAGCTTGCTCTTCCATGTCCGGAAACATCAAAGAGCGGCATTCCGCACCGAATAGAGGGGTTGAATAATGAGTGGTTCCGCGCACGGGGAAGTTCCGGAGATCACACTTGGGGTGGAGGAGGAGCTGTTTCTCGTCGATCCCGACACACGCGACCTTCTGGCCGAACCCGACCCGGGCATCCTTGCGGCTTGCGAAAGCAGGCGCGGCCCTCACAAAGTGGTGCCCGAATTCCTTCGCGCCCAGCTCGAAACCAATACACGCGTCAGCGGCTCGGTGGCCGATGCGTGCGAGGCGCTGCGCGAGACCCGGCGGGTCGTTATCGAGGCGGCAGAGGAGCACGGCGCAGCCGTGATGGCCGCCTCCACGCATCCTTTCGCGCAATGGCGAGCGCAACTGGTCACGCCGAAGGATCGCTACGAGCGGTTCGCGGCCACCTATCAGGAGAGCTTCCGCCGGATCTGCCTGACCGCCATGCACGTCCACGCCGGCTTCGGCGACCCGGAATCGCGCATCCGGATCATGACGGCGCTCCGGAGATACCTTCCTCTTTTCCACGCGCTGTCGACGTCCTCGCCATTCTACGGCGGGGGTGAGACCGGCTTGAAGTCCTGGCGGCTGAACCTCCTCGGTGTGCTTCCGCGCACCAGCATTCCCGGTCCGTTGCGCACCCGGGCGGAGTACGACCGCATCGTGGACGACTACCGGCGCATCGAAGTCATCAGGGACGGCAGCGAAGTGTGGTGGGACATTCGCCCCTCCAACGCTCACCCGACGGTGGAGCTTCGCATCTGTGATACCTGCCCGCGCCTCGAGGACGCCGCGAGCATCATCGCTCTCTACGCCTCCCTGATCCGGTGGCTGGCGCGCCTGGACGGTGAGGGTCGCCTCCCGCCCGAGCCGCCCACGGAGATTATCGCCGAGAACCGCTGGCTCGCCCAGCGGTACGGTGTGCTGGCCTTTCTCGGCGACATGGACCTTGGAGGGCGGGTGGACATCGAGGACTACGCAACGGAACTGATCGAGAAACTCACCCCCGACGCCCGGGCACTGGCGTGCGAGGATCAAATGCGCCACGTGCTCACCATCATCCGGGAGGGCAGCAGCGCAGATCGGCAAGTCGATCATTTCCGTCTTTGCCGCCTGAATGGCGAGAGCCGCGAAGAGGCCATGCGCTCCGTAGTGGATATGGTGCTCGCCGAAACCCGGGAGGGTGTCCTCTGAACGCCCGGACGGCTCGAGGTGAAACGAAGACCTCCCGCAGAGCACACTCCGGTTTCCGTTCCGATAGAAACGGATCGTCCAAAAGCCCGAACCTGCAGCGCCGATGACATGGAGAATTTGTACGTGTGAACCCCGGACGCTCCGAACGCGTAGGCGAGATGTTCTCCTGCGAGTTGGTGAAGGTTTTAGAAAACCGATCAATCGGGCGCGTCCATCCCATCGGTTATGCGGGTCCCGCGCGGGCGGTCTCATGTGCGGACGCGAATTTTCGGGAAGCGTTGGAAACCGGATATCGAAAACCCTTGCAAACAGCCGGTTTTTGCTTTATTTCCGTCCTCAGTGCGGACGGTTCGAATTTCCGCCTGCATGACACAGGACGGGCGAGCGGGGCGAAAGATTCGAAAGCGAAGGAGAGACGCCCATGAATGGGAACGTCGGGAACCACCCGAGCACGTCGCAGGCGTCGGGGTGCTGACCATTGACTCGAGGATTGGGGTGTGAGCGGATGAGTAACAAGCCGTCGAGACCAGACATTGCCCGTTATCGCACGGACATGGCAAAGCTGCTGACGGAGGCGGTCGCGACGACGCGCAAGCTCGAGCGGAGGCTGGATGTAACCGGCGGTTGGCGTGAGGCCACAGCGGAAATCGATCTCAATGCAGATCCGGCCAGCGCGATTCGGATCACAGGCGCGCTGCTGCTTCGCAAGGCGCGGATACACACGGACGCCGTCCTCCGAGCCAACGAAACCAGCAACCTGCACTCGCTCGCGGTGCAGATGAGGCCGGCCCTCGAGTGTGCCGGGCAGGTCGTGTTCATTTTCCACAACACGATGATTGCGCCGGACGTGCAGATGTCGCGGGAGCGGGCCATAGAAGTATTAGGAACCCGCCTGAACGCGGACCATTTTCAGACACTCCGCAGAATAACCAAGGGCCAGGTCAGTCCCGAAGAGTTGCGTGAGGTGGAGGCGGAGGCGCAGGAAGCTGCGGCGGCATCTGTCGGAGCACCCAAACCGAAGAGACGCAAGGAGCGGCGTTTCAATCAGGCAGATAAGGTGGCGACCCTCGCAGGAGGCAGTGACTGGTACCGCTACTTGAGCGAGAACTTCAGCCACGGCAGGGTGGCGGATTGGAAAGGGGTATCGTGGCGCGGGGGTGTCATGTCGATCGACAGGGTTGAGGATGAGTTCGTGTTCTTGAGCCTGATGTCCTACCTTGCGGCTCAGGTGGCTTTCATGAACGCTGCAGCAGCGTTGTGCCCGGTCGAGGGAGACGCGAACCATCGTTGGAAAGAATGGGTAGAACCTACATTGGCGCAACTAAGCGACGTACGAGAGTCGTCGAAGAAGCTCACGGACGTCGCCTGGGTCGCCGTGACGGGATAACCGGATGGAAGCGCTTGAACCGATTGAGATGCAGCGCGCTCAGTGCGAAAAGTGTCTCGACATGCTTCGCAAGCTCACTCGAATTCATATCGACATCGACGCCCCGAAGCGCAGGATCGAGCAGGACGAGCAGGATTGGATTTTCCGCCTGCGTAAAGTGTGCCTCCATGCGGTAGCGATCACCAAGTGTGAAATCAGCGCCGAAGGCGTGCACGTAATGACGACAGAGCTGCGGACGGCGTACGAGCAGATGGGCGCCGTATGGAAGTGCCTCCCGGACGAGTTCCGGTTCAATGAGGACGGGAACTGGTGGGCCGGCGAGGCAAGAAACGGGCTGGCGGCGTACACACATGCGACGCCGCTCAACTTGGCCTTGTCATTGGCGAATGGCGGTTTTGGCGATGCCGAGGCGCCGGAAAGCTTTCTGCGGCTCGCCATATGGCTGGGCCGTCTCGGATGCGGATACGTACTGGCGCTCGGCCATCTGGCGCGGGTGCTCGGTGCCGAAAAGGACATCGATTCCCGTTTGGAATCGGTCCTGCGTGATATGCGATGATGGAGTGGCATCCGGCGACGCCAACCCGGCCAAAGACTGAAAGGCGGTGGCTGGCATGATTCGGAAAAATCGCGATCTTGACCGTCTCGTGCAGATCAGGCCAATGGCGTAGAATGAAGGCGGACGGCACGAAACGGCCGAGCGGACGCTTTTCCGTAAAGTCCGTCTCCTGTTCGCGCCGCTCGTTCTCGGTCGGCATCGGCGGGGCGCGCATTTGCCCGCATTTTCAGTCGCCGGTTATTTCGCAATTCGGGCGAGAATCTTTCTCGAAATGCAGTGTTTCGGCGATGGGAGGAGAATAGAAAATGGAACAGGCGATTGCCAATCACTCGCGTTCGATTCCTCCCTCCTCAGTCGGAATCGACTTCTCCCCTTCAGTTCGATTTGGTCAAGCGGAATTCCTGAACAATTCGATAAAATACGATAGATTCACGGGGTTATTCTGTAAATTGACGAAAATAAAAGAAGCGGGTGGGTTCAAATAACTTATTGATTTAGCAGGTCTAATCGATTTCGTTCACCGGATGCCTGGGCTTCTTGCCGCTCAGGACGCGGGCGATGTCCTCTCCCGCCGAGGTCGCGATTGCTTCGAGACACTCGTGCGTGGAGCCCGCCATGTGCGGCGTGAGGATGAGGTTGGGCGCATCGAAGATGGCGCTTTTCGGGTCGGGCGGTTCGCCTTCGAGCACGTCGAGCGCCGCCCCGCCGATTTTGCCGCTTTTGAGCGCGCGGGCAAGCGCCTCCTCATCCACCAGCGGACCTCGCGCGGCGTTTACGAGAAACGCGCCTTTTTTCATTTTCGAGAGCGCTTGTTTGTCGATCAGGTGATGAGTACCGGGCGTGAGCGGCGCGTGTAAGGAAATGAAATCCGCCCGGCCCAGGAGGGTTTCGAATCGCGCGGGCCTTGCCCCTCTCGCCTTGATTTCCTCGCTCTTGAGGCCCGGGTCATGGGCGATGACCTTCATGCCCATCGTGGCCGCCATTTTCGTGAGCCTGCTTCCCACTTGACCGATGCCGATAAGACCCAGCGTTTTTCCCTTGAGTTCCATCCCCGTGTGGCGCGCCTCGCCCCATACCCGTTCCTGTCCCACCATGGCGGCCGCTCTGGGGATCTGCCTTGCAAGGGAAAGGATCAACCCTAGTGTCAGCTCGGCCACGGCGTTCGCGTTGGCCCCCGGCGTGTTGGTGACGAGTACGCCGCGCTCAGTGCAGGCCCCGACGTCGACCTGATCTACGCCCGCACCATGCACGGCCACGACGCGTAGTTCCGGCAGCAGGTCTAGCAAGGAATCGGTGATGTAGCCCGGACGTAGCAGAATTCCCTCAGCACCCCTCAGCTTCCTGGCGAAGGCGGCCTCTTCTTCTTCGTCCAGGGGCCTGAAGGGCAGCGCCACGACACGGACAGGCGCGACGTCCGCCATCGCCCTTTTCACGGGCGTCATGGCGACAGGAAAATCGGATGTGGAGGTGACGGCGGCCCAACATTTTTTTGAAGACATTGGATGAACTACATGTCGACGGCGGTGAAATCGCCGTCGTAGTTGTATTCGGATCTGGCTTTTTGAACGGAGAGCAGGCCCTCTAGCAGGTCGTGCTCGATGGCGTACAAGGAGCGATCCTTCGGGTCGCCGTAGCCACCCCCGCTCGGCACTTCGAGCACGAGCCTGTCGCTCTGGTTCATCACCCATTGACGCTTGGGGTTGATGGGGCGTCCGTTCAGGGTCACCTTGCCGACGCGTCCGTTTTTCCCGCCGAACAACCCATAGGCGGGGTGCCGGGTCCGCTCGCTCATGAATGTGAGGAGAATCGGCCCGTCCGAGAGTGATTTCACGATGACCTGCTGGCCGTTTCCGCCTGCGTATTTGCCCGCACCGCCGCTGTCTCTGATGGACGCTTTTCTCTCCACGAGCAGGGGTACGAGATGCTCGAGGATTTCAATGGGCGTGTTCGACGTGTTCGAGGGGAAGTCGAGGCATACGCGCCCATCGTACCTGTCCGTCGCACCCTGTCCACCATGCAGAAAGAAATTGCCGGCGAAGCGCCTGTTTTCTTTTGTGATGCCCGCCGCGTTGATAGCCCATGTGGGGCTGCCGCTGGCCGCCTGCACGAGATTGGGAACCGCTTTGCACAGCGCGCCGAAAATGGCCGAAGGAATGAAGTGTCCCACCATGGAGCGACCGTTCACGGGGGCCGGGTAACGCGGATTCAGAATACTGCCTTCAGGGGCCGATACCGTAACGGGCCGGAAGTTGCCCTCGTTGTTGGGAATCTGCGGACAGAACAGGCATTTGAGCGAATAGGCGGAATAGGAATAGACATAATTCAATACGGCGTTCAGGCCGCGGTCGACCTGTGGGGATGAGCCCGTGTAGTCCACCAGAATGCTGCTGCCTCGAACCTTCACTTCCACGCGAATGACGAGCGGCTCGTCATATCCGTCTGTGGATACCTGAAAGCGGTATTCCCCGTCTTCTACTTTCTTGATGGCCTCGCGCATAGCGTTTTCGGAGCGCTGGAAGATCGTGGTGGCCGGCGCCTCAAGGTCGGCGAGTTTGTACTCTTCGAGCATCTCACCGATGCGCTGGGCGGCGAGTCTCCCGGCGGACATATGGGAGATCATGTCTCCCTCCACCTGGCTCGGCACACGCACGTTATTTCTGATGATGCGCAGAATATCCTCGTTGATTTCACCCGCTGCCATGTACTTGCAGGGAGGGAGTTGGAGACCTTCTTCGTAAATCTCGCGCACCTCGGGGGATCGGAGTTTTCCCCCCATGTCCGTAACCTGGGTGGTAATGCCGATGAGCGCGACCAGCTTCGATTTGTAGAACACCGGCGTAAGGGAAGTGAGATCCTGAAGATGGCCGGTTCCCATCCACGGGTCGTTCGTGAGGATGAGATCACCGGGTTCGAGCGTATCCTGCGGGTATATCTGGAGCAGTTTTTTGGCCGTAATCGGCAACGCGCCCACGAAGCTGGGCATGGTGGATCTGGCTTGGGCGATGGATTGTCCGTTGGGGTTCAGTATGATGACGGCGAAATTTCTCGATTCGCGTATCGTGGTCGAAAAAGCGGTGCGGACGATCTCGGTGGCCGCCTCTTCGGCGATGGCGATAAAGCGGTTCCAGAGGACTTCCAAGGTTATTGAATCGATACCCTTGCGGGCCATGTTTGAATCTCTCCTAGAGTTCGATGATCAGGTTCTGGAATTTATCGACCTGGAAGTTAGAGCGCGGGCCGATGACGGTCGTCGTCATTTTCTCTTCCACCAACGCTGGCCCCTTGAACTTCTGTCCCGGTTTCAACAGGTAACGGTCGAAGATATTTACTTTTCGGAAGCCCTTGTTTTCCGGCATGTAGATGCGCCGGTTGCCCTTCTGGGCGTTTTTGCCGTCGGTGTCTGATAGGTTCGAAAAATCAAAGTTCACGTTGGGTTCCGGCCCCATTCCGAAGATTCGCCAACTGAACACCTGTAGCGGCACTTCGTCGATGGCGCGCCCATGAGCCGAAGCGTAGTGTTCGCGATAGGTTTCGCCGATATCTGCAAAATGGTTTCGCGTCAATTTTCCGCTCGGTATGGGAATGGTGAGCGGGAAGCCCTGCCCCTCGAAGCTGATGTCCGCCATACGCTGAATCCGGATCTCGCGCGTACTCACGCCAGCTGCGGTGAGTACTTCGCGAAGCCGCTTTTCCCTTCGGGTGAGCGTGTCGTTCAGCTTGGTGAGGTTCACGTCTTCGAGCGGCATGACCTGACTGTCCACAGTGTCCACCTTAAAGGGGACTGTGTGGAGCCCCAGGCTGGAGGCCAATCCTGCGGCCGGTGGGCAGACGATGCGCTTGAGTCCCACCTTGCGCGCAAGCCGGAAAGCATGAACGGGACCCGCGCCGCCGGTGGCCATGAGCGTGAAATTGCGAGGGTCTTTCCCGCGTTCCGAGAGCTTGATGCGCGCAGAGGCGGCCATGGTTTCATTCACCAGTTCATGAATTCCCCAGGCCGCCTGGATATCTTCGATCTTCATCGGCTCGGCGATTTTTGTGCGAATGGCTTCGGTTGCCGCCTCGGGGAAAACGGGCATTTCGCCACCCAGGAAATAGTCGGGGTTGATGTAGCCGAGAAGCAGGTTGGCGTCGGTCACCGTGGGCTCTTCCCCACCCAGCCCATAGCAGGCGGGACCCGGGGATGCTCCCTGGCTCTCGGGTCCGACCTTCAGCAATCCCAGATCGTCGATTCGCGCGATGCTGCCTCCTCCGGCGCCGACTTCGATGAGGTCGATGCACGGCACCTGAATGGGCATTCCACTGCCTTTCGTGAAACGCTTGACGCGCGCAATCTCGAATTGAACGGACAGGTGGGGTTCGCCATTTTCGATGATACAGGATTTGGCGGTGGTGCCGCCCATGTCGAAGGCGATGAGGTTTTCGAATCCTCCGAGTTTCCCGAAATAGGCCGAGGAAAGGGCTCCCGCCGCGGGACCCGACTCGAACATGCGTATGGGACTGCGTCCGGCGGATTGCGCAGTGGCGATGCCGCCGTTCGACAACATGATATAGAGCGAGACGTTTTCGAGGTTGACCTCGAGGTCTTCGAGATATTTCGAGACGATCGGCTGAATGTAGGCGTTGGCCACCGTGGTGGAAGTCCTCTCGTATTCCCTGATCTCCGGACAAACCTGCGAGGAGAGGCTGAAACTCACATCTGGAAACGATTGGGCAATTGCTTCGCCGACTTCGTTCTCATGGGACGGGTTGGCGTAGGAGTGCAGGAGGCAAACCGCGATGGATTTCGCTCCCTTTTCCACGAGCTCCTGAATCGTTACTTTTACTTCCTGGGTGCTGAGAGGTTGGAGGATCTCCCCGGCCGCGGAAATCCGCTCGGTCAATTCACGGCGAAATGGGCCGGAGACCAGAGGTTCCGGAAATTCAGGCACGATGTCGTAGATGTCATATCTGGATTCACGGCCCATCAACAAGATGTCGGCGAATCCCTTCGTGGCGAGTAGGCCTGTGGCCGCCCCCTTTTTCTCGATAATCGCGTTGGTGGCAAGAGTGGTCGCGTGTACTGCTTGGCCGAGATCGCGGAACCGCAGGCTTTCTTCATCGAGCAATGTACGCAGTCCCGCAAGCGCGCCGATAGAAGGGTCGTTCGGCGTCGTGAGATACTTGCCCACCGAGGTATTTCCGTTCGATGGATTATAGATTGCGATATCGGTGAACGTACCCCCGATATCGATCGCGGCAATGATTCGTTTTCTGGATGTGGGAGATGATGCAGATTTGGCCATGCTAAGTAGTGGGATAGCCTCTTGTGTGGGGATTATAGATTTGCGGCACCATGTAATTACGGGTGATTATGTAGAACTCAAATTCTATAAACCAGACATAAGTATATGAAATCAGACGATTTGTCAATTCAAGACTGCATGAAAATGGTTTAAGCGATTGAAATCTATAAAGTTATCAGCATATATGAAGTATGAGATAGAAACGCAAATTATAAAACAAAATAGGAAATTAGAGTTAACTTATTGATATATTTATCGTTATAGAGCGATAAGCTCACGTTTCGTTGCGAACGGCCAATCTGTAGCGGTGAGCCAAGTTGCTTCACAAGGTAAAATATCAATGTTTGCAAATATAAGCCGAATATCCATACGATGGGGGACGTGATTTCGTAGGACGAGAATGAGGTCAGGTGTGGCTGTGGGCAAAAAAATCAAATTACCGGTTCGATACGCCCTGGTGGATTGCGACCCGGGCGTGGACGACGCTCTGGCTCTGGCGATGGGTTTCGCATCGCCTTTTTTCCGATATGACGCCGTGACGACCGTGCACGGCAACGTTTCCGCGCGTTTGGCCTACCGAAACGCAAAAAGGCTCGTCTCGCTCTTGCTCGATCATCTCGATTCTTCCTTTCCGGATGTTCCCGTCTACCCGGGCGCCACGCTGGCTCTGGACGGGAGTCGTCTGAACCGGAGCGAATCGCGCGCGATTCACGGCCCCGAAGGCATGGGAGCGATGTTCGATAAGAAAAGGCGTTTGCCCCGCCTGGGCCGGGGCAGTTTGAAACCGGCTTGGGAGGTGATCGTCGAGCAGGCCTCAGCGAGAGGCTCTCAATTGACTATCATCACGCTGGGACCACTCACAAATCTGGCTATCGCTCTTCGGCGCGCACCAGAAGCCTTCTCCCGAGTAAAACGTATTGTAGTCATGGGAGGGGTAGCGCGGATGCCCGGTAACGTGACCCCTGCGGCCGAGTTCAATATCTATTGCGATCCCCTGGCGGCAAAAGAGGTGTTCTCATCGGGCCTGCCCATCACCATGGTGGGTCTGGACGTGACGAGGCGCGCTCTCTTGCGTGTCGATGAATTCGAGGGCGGCGGATCGTTCCGCGCGGCGCTGAGAGACCTCATCAATATCTATGCGCGATTCTCCAGGAAGCGGAGGGGAGCGTACGACATTACCCTCCACGATCCACTGGCCCTCGCCGTCGCGATGAAGCCGGATTTGGTGGAGACCATCCCGTGCCGCGTAGACGTGGACGCGGGCAGGGGCATCACACGTGGAATGACGGTGGTGGATCTGAGGGAAAACAGGGGAGCGAAGATCAAAAACCCTGTGGACGTGGCCCTGGAACTGGACGTGAAGAGGTTTCTGGCGTTTTTTATCTCGCATCTGCGCAAATATCGCGGTTGGAACAAGGATGAGGAATAAAAAACCCACTGTTTTGGTGCTGGGAAGCTCGAACATCGATATCGTCGTTCGGGTGGATAAACTCCCCTCCGCAGGCGAGACCGTCCTTGGGAATGAGCGGCGTGATTATTGGGGCGGGAAAGGGGCGAATCAGGCCCTGGCGGCCGCCCGCGCCGGAGCGATGGTTTGCTTCGTCACCATGCTGGGAAACGACGCGGGGGGTGACGGCTATGCCCGGCATCTGCGGGAGAGCGGGATATCGCCCGATGGAATACTGCGCTGTAAGGCGAGCACGGGTACCGCGCTGATCGTGGTGGACGAGAAAGGCGAGAACCAAATCGCCGTGGCCCCCGGTGCGAACACGCTCCTCACTCCCGGGCGAATGAGAAGAAGGCCGGGTCTGCTGGATTTCGGCGGCGTTGTTCTGGCGCAGCTCGAGATTCCACTTCCATCGATAATGGCCGTGTTCGAAAAAGGGAGAAGGCGCGGCGCCTGCAACGTCCTGAACCCGGCCCCGGCGGCGGGTGAACTACCTGATAAGTTGCTACACTTGACCGACGTGCTGGCGCCGAACGAAACCGAAGCGGCGCATCTGGCCGGACTCGGGAAAACACCCGATACGGATGGAGAGTTCCTTGGCGCGGCGAGAGCCTTAAGGGCGCTGGGGCCTTCCCGGGTTGTCATCACTGCGGGAGCAAAAGGGGCTTTTCTGCTGGATGAAGAGAGGGCCTCCTGGTTCAGGCCTCCAGCCGGAATTGAAGTAGTGGATACGACGGGCGCGGGCGATGCGTTTTGCGGCGCGCTTGCGGCCAGGCTCGCAGAGGTCTCGGCGTTTGGAGAAGCGGTTCGCTTCGCCGTCAGCGCAGGATCCTGTTCGGTGAGAAAACGCGGCGCGCAAGGGGGGTTGCCTTCGCGCAGGCAAATTGTGAAGAATCAACGCCAAGTGCGCCAAAAACGGATTCGCGTTGGTTGACTTCAAACCATAACGCGCATAGGGTGTGGATGTATTGTCTTAAGTGTCCGAAATTTCCCATGTCGCCTCTTAAAGTTATGAAGCGTCGCAGATAGGAGAAATGCTCATGCCAATGGACTGGGATGAGTTCAAATCGAGAAGACAAGGCGGTGGTAGTGGAGGTGGCGGTGGAGGAGGAGGCATCCCGCCTCAGATCAAGCTGCCGCAGTTCCGAATACCCAATTTCAAGTTGCCCTCCGCTGCCATATTCGTGGTGGTGGCCCTGATCTGGCTGGCTTCGGGCATTTTCAGCGTGGGGCCGGATGAGCAGGGGATCGTGCTCCGGTTCGGTCGCATCGATCGGGTGGTGTCCTCGGGTTTGAACTATCATATGCCCTTCCCGATGGAGACCGCCTACACGCCGAAGGTGACGGAAGTGAAGCGCGTTGAAATCGGTTTCCGCACGATCGATCCGGGACCTCCCGCCAGATATTCGGACAAGCCCCATGAATCGAGAATGCTGACCGGGGATGAAAACATGGTGGACGTCGATATGATCGTCCAGTACCGCATCGTGGAGGCCGACAAGTATCTCTTCAAAGTGCGCAGACCCAGAGAGACGGTGGTGCACGCCGCCGAGGCCGCCATCCGGCAGGTGGTGGGCAGCAAGCCCATCGACGAGGCGCTCACCACCGGAAAGGGTGCGATCCAGCAAGAGACAATGGTGGAGATTCAGAAGATTCTGGATCTCTACGAAACCGGCTTGCGCGTGGCGGCGGTGCAGCTCCAGGACGTGACGCCTCCCAAGGAAGTCATCCACGCCTTCAAGGACGTGGCCAGCGCCCGTGAGGACAGGAACCGCCTCGTGAACGAGGCCCAGGGCTATCAAAACCAGGTGATACCGGAGACGCGCGGTAAGGTGGCCGCCGTTCTCAGAAAAGCGGAAGCCTACCGCGAAACCAAGATTCGCCATGCGCGAGGCGATGCGAACCGCTTCCTCGCCACGCTTAAGGAATACAAAAAAGCGCCGGCCATTACGCGCGAGCGCCTGTATCTCGAAATGATGCAGGAGGTGATGCCGACGGTGGACAAGGTGATCCTGGATCAGGGCAAATCCGGCGTGCTGCCGATACTCCCGCTGCGGGGTGGTGGAATAGAAGGGGTGACGAAACGATGAGCGCAGAGGGAGGGGGCGTGAAATTGCCGAAAAAGACAATCGCGTTGTTTGTTCTGGTCCTGATCATCGTCTTTGGGGTCAACTCGCTGTTATTCACGGTTCGCGAAGACAGGCAGGTGGTCGTCACCCGGTTCGGTAAGCCCGTGCGTGTTTTGCGCGAAGCCGGCCTCAACTACCGGCTGCCGTTCGTGGAGCAGCTCACGTTTTTCGACCGTCGCCTGCTCGAGTACGATTCCAACCCGACGGAAATCATCACGCAAGACAAGAAATCCCTCGTGGTGGATAATTTCTCGCGATGGCGCATCGTCGACCCGCTCCAGTTCCTGCGCACGGTCCGCAACGAAACGGGGGCGCAAGCCCGGCTCGACGACATTATCTACAGTGAATTGCGCCAGGAACTCGGCCGCAAGGATTTGATCGACATCGTAGCCAAGGATCGCGCGCAGCTGATGGCCAAGGTCACGAAAGCAAGCGACGAGAAAGCGCGCGAATACGGCATCGAGATAGTGGACGTTCGCTTGAAGCGCGCAGACTTGCCGACGGAAAACTTGAAAGCGATTTACGGGCGCATGCAGGCCGAGCGCCAAAGAATCGCCCGCCAATACCGCTCGGAAGGAAAAGAGCAGGCCCAGAAGATTCGGGCGGAAACCAACCGTGAGCGCGACGTGCTCCTGGCGGAAGCCTATGAGAAAGAGCAAATCACCAAGGGCGAGGGCGACGCCAAGAGCATCGACATCAACGCGCAGGCGTTCGGTCAGGATGAGGAATTCTACGCGTTCTTGAAGAGCCTGGAGGTGTATGAGGGCTCTCTGAAGGACAAGACGACCCTCGTGCTGCCCGCGAGCAGTGACTTCCTCCGGTTTCTGCAAGGATCGAAGAACAGAAACGCGAAAAAGACCCAGGAAAAATCCGAATAAACCCGGTTCCGGAACAGGAGAGCCCCCTCCCTGTGAGGGGGCTTTTTTCGTGGTGCGTGGTTTCTGAAAAGCGCCTGATGCTTTTTCGGGCCTTTCAGAATCTTGGGGCCCCGCAGGGGGCCCCTTGGTGGGATAGGGGCATCCTCTGGAAGGAAAGGGCAGGCGATGCCCGGAGGGATGACTCTGCCGCCCGTCATCACGAACTACGTCAACTACTTGCCTGCAAAAATTACTTTTCCAGCGAAGATGAGGGGCGGATGCGCCTACCTGAACTCGTTGCGGAGTGACTATTTCTGCTACCCTTAATTATCAGTGTAGGGCGATTATTACCGATTGTCAATAAATTTAGCACAAAATATAGTATATTTTTTTCCTGCTACACAAGATATGGGGTCAGAACGGCGGTTTTACCCACAAGTTATCCAGATGGGGATAAACGAATTAACGCTTTAAAAGCAATCAGTTATGGAGATTCTATATATTGTGTGTCGATGAGTTGTGGATACAATATCTTGGGATAAAGAAGAATATTCTTTGCGGGCTTTCTATGAACTCGTGTTCGGTCGATGAAGCCATTGAATTGATTGACGGACGCATCTGAAGACGCCCAAAACGAGCCGCACTCCAGATGTTTTTGCTTTACCACAGATTTAGGTGAGGACTTCCCCGTTATTCGTCCCTTAAGTAATTATCACTCCCGTCGAGCCAGTCT
This sequence comes from bacterium, assembly GCA_965213625.1. Lineage (GTDB taxonomy): Bacteria > UBA8248 > UBA8248 > UBA8248 > UBA8248 > Bin107. Next base: position 680,191 of record CBDBZU010000004.1, on the reverse strand, counting down.
TCGCGGATGGGACTGAAGATGTCGTAGTCAATTGCCGTTTCGTCGCCTACGACTTCTACCGAGTGGGGGACGTGCGGGGGTATGAGAAGCGATTCCCCAGGTCCGAGTTCCACGGTCTCATCGTCGACAAAAAACTTGAGCCTACCTTTGATGACGTGGGAAATCTGCTCGTTCTCGTGGCTGTGCATGGGAACCACGCAGCCGGGTTTGAGCTTGAGCCAGCAAAGCATCTCCTTTTCGCCCACCACCATCTTTCTCGAAAATGTGTCGGTCACGGCCTCCTCGGGCATCTCATCCCAACTGTATTTTTGGGCGCGCATGGTTCATCTCCTTGGGGTCGAGTGTTGGTTCGTTTTTGGAAGGCGGCGAAACCCGCCTGGGGATTTACTGCTTGTACTCGGGAAGCGTTCTATTGAAGCCCTCCCGCATGACCCGGCCTTTCTTGAGAACGTAATATCCCTCGCCGTAGCGGATGACACTGGTGAGAGGGGGAATCTGGCATTCTTTCGAGATGACCAGATTTTCCTGGGATTCATCGCGTGGAAGATAACGCTCCGCGTCCTCATCTGATAGATGAATCTCACGGTTGCAGGCGTCGGCCGCCTTTTCGTATTCGCCCTGCAATTTTATGGTTTTGCAATCACAAGAAATTACGTTGCTCATCAAGGGTCTCCTGCGCTCAGTGCGAGCCTTCAGAAAAAGTAGGCCTATGCTAGAAACCAAGCCTCTCGGTGTCAAGACCTTGCGAGACGAAAACGCAAGCTTCATCGGCGCGATGGTTCGGGAAAGGCCCAGTTCTGTTTGAAATGTCCCCATCGCACGAGTATAAGTGGTCGTGTTCGAGCCTTATTCATTCAGGCTTGTTTAAGTTTTATTCATTTCAGGAGGGCGCATTGATGCCACGTATGACGGACAAGATGGTCGACTCGGGCGATCCCTTCCCGAGCCTCGAGGTAGGCCAGGTGGGGGGAGGCAAAATCTCTCTTCCCGGCGATCTCTCGGGCGATTGGGGAGTGGTTCTGCTCTACCGCGGACACTGGTGACCGTATTGCAAGCAGCAGCTTACGGCCTTTGACAGAGCGGCGAAGCTCAAAGAAGAGGGCGTCAAGGTTGTTGCAGCTTCCGTGGACACGGAGGAGAACGCCAAGGGAACGATTGAGGAATGCGGAATCAATTTCCCCGTTGGCTATGGCCTGGACAACAAGCAGATATCCGAACTCACCGGTTGTTTCTATGAGGAAAAACGCCAGATCATACACAGCACGGGCTATGTCTTAAAGCCCGATGGAACGGTCGCCGTGGCCGTCTACAGCACGGGCCCCATCGGTCGGCTCGTGTGGCAGGATGTAGTGGGATTGGTTCAGTTCCAAAAGAAGATGATGGCACAAAACTAGAGCGTATCTTTTTCGAGCACCCCCCTCGGGTCTTTACTTCGAGGGGGTGTTTTTTTGCGCGAAAACCGGAGGCCGGTTTTCATGGCCGCGCAGGAGATGTAACATCGCAGGCGTTTGATATGGTCGCATTCATATTCGTGAACCAGATTGGAGCGCATCATGCCGAAAGTGAACCGGTTCTTCCTCGACACCGGGGATGATTTCCCGAGTATCGAAATCGCCAAGGTGGGCGGCGGAAAAATCTCCCTGCCCGATGACCTGCTGGGCTCATGGGGCGTCGTCCTGTTCTACCGCAGCCATTGGTGACCCTACTGACTCGCCCAGATGGCGGGATTCTCCCGGGCGGGAGAAAGATTGGAAGCCGAGGGCATCAAGGTCGTGGCGGCGTCCACCGACCCTGAAGAGGAAGCACTGCAGTCTATCGAGGCGAGCAAGGTGAACTTTCCGGTCGGGCACAGCGTGGACCCCGCTTATGTATCCGAGGTGACGGGTGCATTCTATTCACCCGAGGCGGGCGAGAAGCCGAGGCCGTTTCTTCACGCCACCAACTTTTTGCTCTCACCAGACGGCAAGGTAAACATCTCGCTCTACAGCTCGGGACCCCTGGGGCGTCTCGTCTGGCAGGACGTCATCCAGGCCGTGCAATTCAGAAAAAAGCGGATGGCGGCGCAAGCGCAACAGTAGAAAAACAAAATGCCGGTGGGGTGGCCCACCGGCATTTGTGGTTCAGCTTGTTAGTTCTTGAGACGCTCGTATACCTCGTCCGCATCGGACGCCTTGTTGTAGTCCTGATCCAGCGTGCCGTCGCCCGCCGGGCTTTTCACCGCGAAGAATTTCGCCGGACCTTCGGTGATGTGGATGCCGTGGCGCGTGTTTCGCGGAATGTGGACCAGATCGCCTGCGCCGATTTCGCGCACCTCCTCACCGCAGATCATGTTCATCTTCCCTTCGAGCATCAGGATGTACTGTTCCTCGTTGGGATGAAAGTGAGGCGGCGGGCCGTCGCCCTGGGGATAAATCACCCAGCCCACCTTCATCAACTCGCCCGCGGTCGCGTGGCTGGTGGCGGGGCCTACTTTTGAGGACCCCTGGGGAAGGTCTTCCATTCTATAAAACGGCATTCAATCTCTCCTTGGTCTTAGAAGTTAACCTATAAAGTGGATTCCAGTTTCTCTCGCGCCTTATCGGCGTCTTCGGCCTTGTTGTAGTCCTGGTAGAGGTCGCCGTCGCCTGCGGGGCTCTTCACGGTGAAGAAAGAAAAAGGCCCCTCGGTGATGCGAAGACCGTGACGCTCGTTGCGGCGGATGTGCACCAGATCGCCAGGGACGACGACGCGGGTCTCCTCTCCCAGGATCACGTTCGCCTCGCCCGCCATCACCAGGAGAAACTGCTCCTCGTTCGGGTGGTAATGAGGCGGCGGGCCGCCGTCTGCGGGATAGGTGATCATGCCGGCCTTCATGAGTTCTCCGGCGACGCTCTGCGTCTGGGCCTTGCCCATGTCGATGTGCTTCGTTTCCATCTCGGATATTCTGTAAAACGGCAAGTCTAGGTTCCTCCCTTTCAGTCGAGCCGCGCGACCACGCGAGCGGGTGCGCCCTCGATTTTGTAGAGTTTCATCGGAAATGCGAACATCTCGAATTCGGTTTCCTCGAAAGTTTCCAGGTTGATGACGTGCTCGATGAGCGGAACGCCCCGCCCCAGCACGGCGCGGTGGCCGGGGGAATCCTCGTGGTGCACCACGGAGTCCGGCTGCATGCCGGGGTCGATGGCGTGGTCCATGCAAAGGGCCTTCATGCCGCAATCGCACAGGAAGCGGCACGCCTCCTTGTCCAGGTAGGGGTTGGGCCCGAAGTAATCGGGCGTAAAAATCTTCTCCTTCGACCAGCCCGTCCATGTGACGGCGATGGCCCCGTCGAGGCGTTCCGCCTTGAAGCCGGGGCTCGATTCGATCATAGCCTGAGTGATGGGGCTCGCCTCGCGAGCGCTTCCCCTCAAGTCGATCTTCACGGCGCGCCCGCAGAAGGTATCGAGCGGCATCTCGTCGATGGTGACGCCGTCGGGATAGAAATGGTTGGGCGCGTCCAGGTGCGTTCCCTGGTGGATGGCCATTCTGACCGCGCTGTTCTGCCGGCCGTGGGTTGGATGTTCGTGAAACTGCCAGTATTCCACCGGGGGAAACGTCGGCACCTCGCAAAGGTCGGGGTGTCCCAGGGGGGCGGTGAGATCAATCAATCGGCTCATGGGGTTCCTCCGTCGATTTGGCGACTGAAAGATGGTGCTTCCTGAAAAAATCGTGGATGAGCGCAAGCACGGCCTCCGGCCTGTCCAGTTGCGCGTTGCGACCCGCCCCCTCGATGAGAAAGGACTCGCAACGGGGAATCCCCGCCGAGAGAGTATGGACGTCCGCGTGGTATTCGGGGTCTTCCTCACCCGTGATTACGAGCGCCGGACAGGCGACCTCATTCAGGCGCTCCGTTAAATCGGGTGCGAGGAGTTCCGCGTAACCCGCCGATGCGTATCCCGAAGGATCGTTGCGCAGGAACAGGCGATGATGCTCTGCGCGCTCCTTGGGTGTCATGCCTCTGGGTTCTCGGCTTTCGCTCTTTTTGTTCCTGTAGGCTTCCTGCATCTCGCCCGCCTCGGCCAGGTGGATGCGCTCGGCGACGCCTCTGCGCACACTCTTGGCGGCGGGCGCCGCGCCTGTCGCGATGAGGATGAGCGCGCCCGGCAGGCCGGGCTGTTCAATCGCGAGCATGAGCGCCGCCCTCGCACCCAAGCCGTGACCGATGATGACGGGCCGGTTCAAGCCCAGACGCGCGGCGACGGCCCCGATGTCGCCCGCCATATCGGCGAGCGTGTATTTCCCCGGAGGGCACGATGAGCGTCCATGCCCCCTCTGTTCCATGACGATGACGCGGTGCATGCTCGTCAGCGTGGGGACGATCTTGCGCCACACCCAGGTTGTATCGCCCAGGCCTGGAACGCAGAGGACCGGCGTGCCGTCTCCGGCGGCCTCATAGCAGATGATGACGGGATCGTCCGTACCCGCGCGGCTTAAGTTCAGATACCTTGCCTTGCGGGAGGACTCGCCTGCGACGCGGACCATACCTAGAGCGCAGCCAGTTCTTCAATCAACCCGCGCAGACGCGAGGATACGGCTTCGAAGTATTGCGCCCCGTTTTCCGCCGTGGCCGTCGTGGGCATGCCCGCTACGCCCGAGGGCGCACGGTTTCTATTGAAGTCCACCGGGCGGAATAGCATTCCGCGGTGGTGCATGTCCTTGGTCCCCAGGGGATGGGGGTTCGCGTTGATTTGATCCACCGCCTCGTCCATATTCACCAGATCGGGACGCAGGTGGAGCATCATGGCGGTTTCGAACTCCCCACTGTGGGCCATGCCGCCGACGGGCGATTTTCTGATTTCGCCTGCGATTTCGTTTCCCAGATGGAAATAGGTGATCATCCAGATGGTGAGTTCGATGTCGTAGCCGATGTCGTTCAGCGTGGCTTGCAGGGGCTGCACGTTGCCGCCGTGGCCGTTCACCACGAATATCTTCTTGTAGCCGTGATGGGCGACGGAGCGGATAATGTCCTTGATGAGGGCGACGTAGGTTTCGAGCCTGAGCGAGATGGTTCCCGGATACTCGAAATGGTGGTGAGACGTGCCCGTCCATATGGTGCGGGTCAGCAGCACGTTATCGAGGCCATCCACCGCCTTTTTGCAGACGCTCTCACAAAGCAGGGTATCCACCACGACGGGGTTGTGTGGCCCGTGCTGTTCCATGGAGGCGAAGGGGATGACGACCACGGCCCCGTTTTGGGCCATTTCCTTGTGCTGCGGCCAACTGAGTTCTTCCCAAAGCATAGGGACATCCTTCATAAATGATGAGTGATGGGTAAGGCCCCAAGACTCTCAGGTTTTTTCGAATCCGGCAAGAGCCGCGCTTCCCCGTCGGCGGGAGCGCGCGCCGCTCACTATCTGTGCGTATCGACAGCTCACATGCGCGAAAAGCGCTTGCCCGCTTGCCAGCGGTTTCGATTCGTGGTCTTTTAGGGGCCTTGAAGAACCCGATGAGGGAATAGGAGTGTATTCGGTGGAACAGATAAACGAAGATGAGCGCTGGATGGAAGAGGCGCTCGCGCTGGCCGGCATGGCCGAAGAGGCGGGCGACGTGCCCGTGGGGGCCCTGGTGGTGCGCGATGGCCGGGTGCTGGGCCGGGGCTTCAACAGGCGGGAGGCCGCCTGCGACCCCACAGCGCACGCCGAAGTGCTGGCGCTCAGGGAAGCGGCCGAGACCGACGGCATCTGGCGGCTCGACGGCGCGACCTTGTACGTAACGCTCGAGCCGTGCCCGATGTGCGCGGGGGCTATCGTCAACTCACGGATCGCGCGGCTCGTCTTTGGCGCCAAGGACCCCAAGGGAGGCGCCTGCGGTTCTTTGTTCGACATTCCCTCGGACCCGCGCGTGAACCACCGCGTGCCGATAACCTCGGGCATATTGGCCGAGGAGAGCGCTGTGATGTTGCGCGCCTTTTTCGAGGAGCGCCGCCGCATCGCCCGAGAGGCGAGGCAGGCCGCGCGCTGAAATAAAATGATACTTTTTCGGAGAGGTGGCCGAGTCCGGTTTAAGGCGGCAGACTCGAAATCTGTTGTGCAGGCAACTGCACCGGGGGTTCGAATCCCTCCCTCTCCGCCAGTCTCATATGGGCAAGGTTTGTGACCGCCCAAATTTCAAGTAGCCTCATTCGCATGGGCAAGCCCGGTGGGAACCTGAATTAAAAGCAGACAATAATCAAAGCGAAAACGGATTCATTTAGGCTTCTACGCATCCGGGCACAGTTGATATGATATGAACGAGATGTGCCGGTCCTACATGCTCTGTTCAAACGTGTCCACACACGTCTTGCGTCCGATCAGTAAACGTAAACGATCGGCATGCGTGAATGAACCGGCGTCGTTGTTCACCTACCACTGCGAGGAAGCTTTCTTCGAGAATTCGTAACCCACCCCTCCCGGTCGGTGGGCTTCTTTAGGATGGCCTCGAAGCTCTGGGCAAAGGGACCGACGACCCATTTGCCACTCAGGCGATGGGAAACCTGACTGCACCGGTGACCAGGAGACTCGTACAGTGCGCTGACACTCCGCCGTAGGGCGCATCGAGTCGGTAGCTCAACTTCGCGCTGAAGCACGCCTCGGGATATCGTGGTTTACCCGACTCGTCCATTCGGTTTTACAATGCTCGGCAAAGCCGATATGTTGCAGCGCATGATGCTCTCGACCGCGATCACACGTCTGCTGAACATCGAACATCCGGTATTGCTCGCCCCGATGGGCGGCGTCGCGGGTGGAGTGCTCGCAGGCGCGGTTTCGGCCGGCGGCGGGTTGGGCCTGATAGGCGCAGGCTACGCCGACCCTGCTTTCGGCTACGGCTCGGACGCGTGGATTCGTGGGGAGTTCGACAAGGCGGAAGAGGGCGCAGTCGGCATCGGCTTCATCACCTGGGCGCTGGCTGAGCGACCCGGCGCGCTCGACGCAGCACTTGAATGTAAGCCTAAGGCCGTCATGCTCTCTTTCGGCGACATCGCGCCTTACGCCGCGAAAATCCGGGAGGCCGGCGCGACGCTGATCTGCCAGGTCCAGACCCTGAAAGACGCCAAGGAGGCGGTGAAGCAGGGCGCCCAAGTTATCGTCGCCCAAGGGACGGAGGCCGGGGGCCACGGGGCCGAGCGGGCCACGCTGCCGCTCGTTCCGGCGGTCGTCGATGCGGTGTCGCCGATTCCGGTCGCGGCAGCGGGCGGCATCAGTGATGGGCGCGGCCTGGCTGCCGCTCTGATGCTGGGCGCCGAGGCCGTGATGATCGGCACCCGTTTCTTTGCCACGCAGGAAGCGTCGGGGCATCCGAACCAAAAGTCTTTGATCGAGCGAACCGGCGGAGACCACACGCTGAGAACCAAAGTTTTCGACACAGCCCGGGGCATCGTCTGGCCGGAGCCTTACACGGGTCGCGCCATCCGCAACGCTTTTTCAGATACCTGGGATGGCCGTGACGACGAACTGCGAGAGCAGAGCTCCTCGATGCGCGAACGCTTCTTCGAGGCCCTGCGCAGTGGGGATATGGAGATGGGGGTCACGTTCGCAGGCGAGGGGCTGGACCTGATATCCGACCGCCCGGGCGCGGGCGTATTGATTAAGCGGATCGTCGAAGTGGCGATAGACGCGCTTAGCGAGGCTCAGAAACGCTATCTCATCCACGAACCACCAGAAGGCTGATGAACGGGAATTATTGGCCGCGCGTCATACCCTCTCATACCGGCATCGGGAGCGCGCCGGACCTCGCTTTAGGGGTTTTTTGAAAAAGTCTCGCCTGACCTCTCTTATCTAGAGTGTTCACCGGAATGACGGCAGTAGAGAAAACCGAGCAAGGAAGGGTTTTTTAAAACCCCAAGGCGGGTGGTATTGACCCCTTGAGGGTCGGTTACATAAGACGAATCAAGGAATCGGGATTTTCTACAGCGCCCCTGGTTGTTCCCCGAAGCTCTGAATGTATCGTTCAGGGCGTATTTCAGTTTTTGGGTTCGAGCGTAACGGGCGTAAGCGCATCGAAGATGCCCGTAAAGTTTCCGCTCGAGCCGTCTTCTTCGGCGAAGTGGACATCGGTCGAGCCGACCACGCGGCGGGGGTTGCCGTCGACATCCGGCACGTTCGAGAACTGGCCGCGCCAGGTCCCGGCGGCTTGCGTGATATTGCGTTCGGGATGCGTGACGGTGATCGCGGTGTCCTCGAATGCGCCCTTGGCGTCAAAGGATGCGGAAAAGCGCATTTCGTAATCGGCCGGCGACGCCGCGGGATCGGGACTCCGCCAGGACAAGAGCGGATAGAGGTGGCGGCCGGGTGAGGTCTCGATCGGCCTGAGGCAACCCAGGCAACCGGTGATGCGCTTGCCGGCGAAGTCGGCGGTAAACGAGATAACCCCTGCGAATTCAGTTCTCTCGGAAGAACCGGCCAACTCCTCGCCCCAGTCGCGGCCGTAGTTGTACGTGTACAGGCCGCCGGTGCCGCCGATGTAGGTGGCCGTGCCGGTCAGGGGGAGGTCCGGCGGTCTGGCGGGGTCGAGTTCCGGGCCATCGACAAAGACGCCGCGTGTGGCGTATTCGACGGCTAAATGGGGTGCGCCGGACGGATAGACGAGCCACCATCCGGCCGCGAGGTAGTCGGCAGGGTTGTCGTCATCCCAATCGACGACGGTGTAGAGCAGAATCCTGCCGTCGTAGTGGTTTTCCGTGAGCAGCCATTCTCGGCTGGTATGGCCGGGTTGCAAGGGTCGGGGCAGGTAAAGCCCCCACGAGGCTTGCTGATGCCTGACGGTATCGAGGGTGCGGGTACGGCCGTCGTGGTAGCGCACGTCGACACTGAGGACGTTGTCGACGAAGCTCGTCGGTGTACGAAACGGTTGGGGCACGGGCATGAGTGTCGGCGCCGGGATTGGAGGCGGAGCGGTTACTTCGCCGGAACCTCCTCCCGAACCGCCGAGCGAACAGCCCGTCGTCAGCGATAATAAAAAGAGGACGATCAGTGTCGAGAATTTTATATATACCTTGGTAATCATGCTGATCTAAGTAAATTAAATGTCGGGAGATGTCAAGAAAATTTATCCCGGAGATGCCAGGCCGTTGACGGTAGAGAGTCGTTTGCAGCGCACCATGCCGACCCGCCATCCCCCGCTCATACCGGCGTCACACCCGCTCCGGACTTCGCTCTATTGACCCTGGTTGTTCCCCGAAGCTCTCAAGGTATCGCTCAGGACGGTGAAGATTCCCTCGAGCGACCCCCGGCTGCCGTCTGATTCCGTGAACTCGGCAAGGCTGGTGCCCGCCATGAGGCGGGGATTTCCCTCGCCGTCAGGCCGGTTCGAAAAGCGCCCTTCCCAGGAACCGCCCGATTGCGCCACGCTGCGACCCGGATGCGCCACCCGCACGTCTTCAGCCCGGAAAGCGCCGCCCCGCGTGAAGGGCGTGGGGCCGAGATGCACTTCGTAGTCGGTGGGCATGGCCTCGGGGGGTTCGCCTTGTCTCCACCCCAGGGCGAGGCGCAGATGGGAGCGCTGGATTTCGAAGTCTCCCGCGCAGCCGATGCAGCCCTGAATCGTATTGTTCGTAAAGTCCGCGCGGAGGGTCATGACCCCTTGAACCTCTTCGAACACCTCGGTTCCGGTGAGTGCGCCCCAACTGCTCCCGTACTGGTATGCGTAAAGGCCGCCCGAGGCGCCGGCGTAGGTCGCTCCTCCCGTTACGGGCATACTGGGCGGATTGGATGTGTCGAGTTCCGTACCCTCGATGAAAATGCCTCGCTCCGACGCGAAAATGGGAAAGCGCGGAAAGCGGGGCCGCCCCTCGTATTGGAGCCACCACCCGGCGGCCAGATAGTCGGTTTGCACATCGTTGTCCCAATTGAGGAGCGCGTAGACGATGGTGGTGTTGTCGCTCGTTCTGTTGAAAAGCGTCCAGACGCGGCCGGAGTGGTTGGGTAGCGCCGGGGTGGCGGATGAGGAATAAGCGGTGTCTCTTGCGGTGTTGAGCCTGAGCGTGCGTCCGTTTTTCGAAATTACTTCCACGTCGAGTACCCGGCCGTCGAACTGTGTGACCCTTTTGAAGTCGATGCGGTCCTCCATGTCAGACGCGCCGCCTCCCCCGCCTCCGGCGCAGCCCAGGATAATGAATGCCGACAGGATCAGAATAAAATGGCGTATCATGTGGAAATTCTCCTTTTGGACGGGAGCTGTTTGCACTCCATCATCCATATTCGCCCGATGGGATATGGGGTGACCTGATGGTTCCCTGTCGTTGTCGGTATCTCAGGGAGATCAATCCCGGAACGATAACAAAATTTCGGGTGAGAAGTCATTAATTTGTATAGCGGATCGAGGAGCCTCTTCCCTCATCGGTAGGGACCCACCCTGGTAGTCCGCCCGGGTTCAGGGAGTCACGAATCTCACCGGGTTCATCTGTGAAAACCAGACGGGGAATGTCCGTGATACGCAACCTCCGGGCGAACACGCGGGTTCACCAGCCCGCACTTGCCTGAGGGGCTACTTGCGGATGGTACCGAAGCTGAATCCCGTGATGAGGTGCTTCTGGATCAGGACGCCGAGGATGACAACGGGGACGGTGATGACGGTGCCAATCGCAGCCTGCGGCCCGTAGAGCCTGCCCTCCACCGCGCTCTGGAACTTGTTGAGCAGGATGGGCAGTGTAATGACGTTCGGCTGGGTGAGCGTCAGCGCGAGCAGGAACTCGCTCCAGTTCAGGATGAAGATGAACAGGAAGGTCACCACCATGCCCGGAGCGACCAGGGGCATCACGACGCGGCGCAGCGTGTAGATGCGGCCCGCGCCCATGATTTGGGCGGCGTGCTCGATGGTCTTAGGAATCTCTTCGATGAAGTTCAGCATCATCCAGATGACGAAGGGCAGCGTGGTCGCGGTATAGAGAAGTCCCAGGCCGACGTAGCTGTCGATAAAGCTTATCCGGTAGCCGAGAACCGTCTGGGTCGCGAACGGAATCAGGATGGCGTAGTACATCACGACGGGTATCGCGATGATGATGGGCGGCACCATGCGGATGGTCAGGATCATGTAACGGAAATACTTGCCTCCCACGTTGAAGCGCGATATCGAATAAGCCAGGAACGTGCCCAGCAGAAGCGCGACCAGTGCGCTGATGGAGGAGATGACCATCGAATCGCGCACCGCTCCCCAGATCGTGAAGGCCTGTTCGGTGTATTCGCGGCTGAGGCCTTCGCCATGCCCGACCACACTGAAAATCTGCATGTAATTGTGCAGGGTGGGTTCGTATCCCCCGCCTAGAAAGGTCGGGAACCAGTTCGGCGGCCAGGTCACCCAGTCACCCGTATCTTTGAAGGACGTGGAAACCATCCAGAAGATCGGGAACATAATCATGATCGCCCAGAGCATTAGAGCTGCGTGGCGGAACCAGAAGAAGAGGTTGTAGCGCTTGGCGAAGGACATCTCCGCGCGCGCGCCTGCATTGTTCGTCATCTCATGCTCTCCTCTTCGACGATGGAGCGTTCCCGCACGAGTAGATAGATTCCGTAGAAGATGAGTGCTCCGAACATGAAGAGCAGGATGATGGAGGCGGCCGCGCCGAAGCTGTACTTGTTGAACTGCCACACCTGCCGCCAGAGGAAGAACGCGATTGTCTCGGTAGAGGTGCCCGGCCCGCCGAAGGTGAGCAGCACGGACAGATCGAACAGCTTGAGCGCTTCCATCGAGCGGATGATGACGGCGATCATGATGGCGGGCTTAAGCAGCGGCAGGTGGACTTTCCAGAATATCTGCCACTTGCTCGCCCCCAGAACGCGCGCCGCGTTGGTGAGCTGCTGCGGGAGCGCGGCGAAGCCCGAGAGAAAAATCAGGAATGTCAGCGACGTCCACTGCCATACGTCGGCGAGAATGATCGCCCACTGCGCGGCGATGGGGTGCGAGAGCCAGCGGATGCGCGGGTTCACGCCCATGGCTTCGGTGATGGGAGACAGAATCTGGTTGAGGGGTCCCGAGTCGATGTAGATCATCGAAAAGTTGTACCCTCCCACCACGGGCACCACCATCATGGGAATCAGGAAAATCGTGATGTATATCCGCCTGCCCCGGAACTGCTTGTAGGCCAGCATGGCGAGCAGAAAACCGAAGAGCAGCTCGAAGAAGACAGCCGTTCCAGCGAAATAGAAAGTCCGCCCGAGCGCCCACCAGAAATCCTCGGTGGTGAGAACGCGGACGTAATTCAACAAGCCGTGAAAGTAGGCCTGCTCGAAGGGCCGGTTGGCGCGCCACTTGAGCAGGCTGATGTAGATGGTGAGCATGAAGGGAATGGCGAGTAGCAGGAGGAATGTCGCCTCCACCATGATGAACGGAATCAGGCGGAACACCTTCTCCTGCGACAACCATGCGGAGAGACTCTTGCGTTCTTTTACCGTCGATGCCTGGGCCATCTTACCTTCGTCTTTACTCGTATCATAACGTATCGCGCTAGGCGCCCGCCCCGGTTTCGAGGCCGGAGCGGGCGCTCTTTGGCGCGGTGATTAGTTGGTCGGCGCGAACTTGTCGATATAAGCGCCGCTTGCGACGCTCGCTCTCCAAGCCGCAATTTGTTCTTTCCGACCGATGTCTTCGGTGATGCGGTTCCAGCCCTTCTCGACGTTCTTCGCCGCCTGCGCAGCGGAGATGTTGCCCTGCATGACCTGCGCCATGTTCTTGTCGAGCACGTTGAAGTACTCGTAGTTGCCCTCGATCATGAGCAGGGAGATGGCGTTTTTCGCGTTCTTCATCGTCATCTTGACGAACGGCTCGGTGTGCTTGTCGAGCACGGCCTTGTTCGTCAGGTTCGAGGCGCGCATCGGGTCCCAGAAGCCTTTGGGATCGGCGATGGCTTCGTCACCCTTGGTCGGGCCCGTGAACCACTGGACGAAGTAGTAGGCGAGCTCGGGGTGTTTGCCGTGCGCGTTCACCATGTAGCCGGTGCCGGCCGCCTGCGGGGCGCGGCGCACCATCTTGCCGCTCGCTCCTTTAACCGCGGGAACCGGGCAGGCCAGTTGCTTGCCGCTGATTTTGCTCTTCGGGTTTCGGTTGGCGTAGCCCATCGCCGAGGGGAAGGACATGAACGAGAAGGCCTGTCCGCTCGCCCAGTGGGGATAGAGCTGCGGCGTTCCCCAGCCCTGCACGTCCGGCGGCATGTACTTGACGATCGAGGTGAATTCCTTGATGGCCCGGATACCGTTCGGGCTATTGATGGTGGGCTTCATGTCCTTGTCGAAGAGCAGTCCGCCCATATAGGCCGGGAAGTGCCTGTAGGAGAAGTTGATGCTCCGGTAGGCCTGCGCGCCGTAGAGCGGTGCGTCGAACTTCATGCCCCAGCGGGTCTGGCCTTTTTTCGTGTGGAAGTACTTGGCCATCTGCTCCCACTCGGCCATCGTGTCGGGACATCCCGGTTCCTTGCCGAACTTGGCCTTATAGTCCTTCGCGGCCGCCTTCATGATGTCCGAGCGCAGGAAAAGCGCGATGTGGTCGCCGTCGAGGATGAACCAGTAGGTTTTCCCCTTGTACGTCTGCTGCGCAAGCAAGCCCGAGTCGATTCCCGTAAAATCGGGTTTTCCCTTGGCCATGTATGCGTCCAGAGGCTGGAGCGTGCCAGCGCCCACCGCGTCTGGAATGACATAGGGGAAGTGGTTGATGACATCGTACTGCCCCGTCTTCGCCACGGCTTCGGCCATGATTTTCGCGGGAATGTCGGTGTAGCCGTACTGGATGGTCTTCATCTTGACGCCGGTGAGCTTCTCCCACTCCCTCAGGTATTTCGGCTGGGAGTTCTTGAAGAGCGAAATAAGAAGCATGGTCTGGGTCGGATTCTTCAGATTATGCTTCTTGATGTACGCTTTCGCACCGTTGATGGCCCGCTCCTCAACCGTCTTCCCGGGGTGCACCATCATGGCGGCGATGGCCGTCGAGGCCACGAATATCGTGATGCCCATCAGAATCATTGTTGCGAGAAAAATTCTCTTCATCTCGATTCCTCCTCCCTTCGTGTTTGGAAAGGCGATGACTTGCTTCAGAATCGCCGAGATCGAACACAAAATCCCTGATACCGAGTAGTTCCCGTCTTCCTCCAGCGTTGTGACTTCCATGCGATACAGCTTTACAGCCCTTGTTGCCCCATCGTTAAGGGCCGGCTGTTACTCCAGCCGCACCCCGCTTTCGGCGTCGAAAAAGTGCATGCCGCCCGATTGAAAGCCAAATCGGATATTGTCGCCGGGACTGAACTCGCGCTCGGCGTCGACTTTGGCCACCAGAAAGTCCTCATTGCCGCAGGAGAAGAATACCAGCGTTTCGTCTCCCAGCGGTTCGATAAGCCTCACTTCGCCGGACGCTCCTTCATCCCCGATGGTCACGTTCTCGGAACGCACCCCGAGGTTGATCTCTTTCCCAATGGAAGAGCCGGGCACGGTGTCAGCCTCGATGCCCAACTCGAAATACTCGGAGACGAATTTGGAAGAGCCGCCGTTTTCGACGCGCCCGGAGATAACGTTCATCGTCGGTTGACCGAAGAACGTGCCGACGAACTGGTTCGTCGGTTTTCTGTATATGCCGAGAGGGGTGTCGATCTGCTGCACGTAACCGCTTTCCATGACCATGATGCGGTCCGCCATCGTCATGGCCTCTGCCTGATCGTGGGTGACGTAAAGGAAGGTGGACTTGAGTTCCTCGTGCAGGCGCTTGAGTTCGGTGCGCATCTCGATGCGAAGCTTGGCATCCAGACTGGAGAGCGGCTCGTCCATGAGCAGGACTTGCGGCTCGGTGACGATCGTTCGCGCGAGAGCCACCCGCTGCGCCTCGCCGCCGGAGCACTGGGCGGGTTTCTTGGATAGAAGATGGGAGATCTTCATGGTCGTGGCGACCTTCGAGACCCGATCCTTCACCTCTGAATCCGCCGTCTTGTCCACCCGCATCCCGAAGGCGATGTTTTCGAAAACGGTCATGTGTGGGAACAGGGCGAGGTCCTGGAACACCATGCCCAAGCCGCGGTCGCCCGGTTCGAGGTGGGTCACCTCGCGCTCGCCGATCATGATCGATCCGCCCGTGGGTTCCTCGAAACCGGATATCATGTTGAGCGTTGTGGTTTTTCCGCAGCCCGAAGGACCGACCACCACCATGAACTCGCCGTCGTTCACATCGAGGTCGACGCCCGCTACGGCGGTAACGGTTTCACCAAATTTTTTAACGAGATTTTGGAGCGTAATTGAGGCCACCGCAATTATCCCTTTCAAATCGCAT
The DNA here is from genome assembly GCA_965213625.1 of bacterium. Classification (GTDB taxonomy): domain Bacteria; phylum UBA8248; class UBA8248; order UBA8248; family UBA8248; genus Bin107. The sequence goes on along the minus strand of CBDBZU010000004.1, from coordinate 664,957 downwards.
GGACGATGAACATCATCCCGAACACAATGAACGATGCGGTAGAAATTTTTATTCCATATGAAAAGTATGCGTGGGTTCACTTTTTTTTTCAACCCTTGTATTCAAGACTTCAATCGCCGTGCGCTCTGAGACACTTGATTTCCCCCGTGTTGAATTTATCTGCATAATTGATTAGTAGAACAATACGTCATTCATACCGAATGGATTACTGAAGTGGCGGTGGGGGCGATATTGGCTCAAAAGATTCTCATTATCGAAGACGAGACCGACATTCGGGAACTCCTCACCTACAACCTCGACCGCGAGGGATTCGATGTGGTGGGCGTAGCCAACGGCGAAGAAGCCCTCAAGACGCTAAAGAGCGAGCCGATCCAGTTGGTCGTTCTCGATCTGATGCTTCCCGATGTTTCCGGCCTCGAGATTTGCCGCTACATCCGCCGCGATTCCTCCTTGAGCCGGCTCCCCATCATCATGCTGACCGCCAAGGGCGAAGAGGTGGATCGCATCGTCGGCTTCGAATTGGGCGCGGATGACTACGTGACCAAGCCCTTCAACATCCGGGAGATGATTCTGCGAGTGAAAGCGGTGCTCGTGCGCTCGAAAATGCCGCAGGTTGAGGGCAAGGCGCTCAGGCGCGGGCCGCTCACCATCGACCCCGAGCAATATGAAGCGGCGGTCGACGGGCGCCCGCTCTCCTTGACGGCGACGGAGTTCCGTCTTTTGCACCATCTGGCCTCTCACCCGGGGCACGCCCAGAATCGTGACGACCTGCTCGACATCATCTGGGGAGAAGACAAATTCGTCACCCCCCGCACCGTGGACACATATATCCGCCGCCTCCGGGAGAAGCTCGGCCCGGCGGGGGAAATGATCCAGACGCTTCGGGGCGTGGGGTACCGGTTCAAGAAAATGTCTGAATAGTAGCTCTTCCCGACACCCGGAGGAGACCCGCATATGCGCAGGTCCTTCTACAAGAAGCTGACGGCGAGCTATCTGGTAGTCATTACCGTGGTGTTCGCGGCGGGGATGATCTATCTTCATTTCGGCCTCTCCGCCCAGTTGATGGAGCAGGCAGAGGAGAACCTCGCCAGCAACGCGCGCCTTGCCCGCCGCCAGCTGGTTTCCTCCATTCCGGAAAATCCGCAAAGTCAACGAATGGATGAACTCGCCGATGAAATCGGCCGCGCGCTCGGTGTGCGCGTGACGGTCGTATCCGCTTCCGGTCGTTTACTCGCGGATTCCGGCCTCGCTCCTGGCACGCCCGGCAGAGAAGAGAGCCGCGCCGCTCGGCCCGAAATCATCGCGGCGAGAAAAAAGGGAATCGGTTCGAGCGTCCGGGTGAGCCCGAGGGGTGATGGAGATTTGCTGTATCTGGCTCTGCCGATAAATGCGGGCCCGTTATCCGGCGGCGTGATTCGCCTGGCCATGAGCTTAAGGGAAATCGAGGAGACTATCGGCAAGATGCGGGGCCTTCTCCTGGTGGCCGGCGCTTTCGCGTTTTTGCTCGCCATCGCGGTCAGCTTCGGGGCCGGCGTTATCGTGCGTCGGGGCTTCGACGAGATATACGAGTCCGTAGAGAAGATTTCTCGAGGCGATTTCAGCTACCGCATCGCTTCCATGCGGCAGGATGAACTGGGTGAACTCGCACGGACGATGGACCGGCTCGCTTCGGAGGTGGAGGCGCATCTCGATGAGTTGCGCAACGAGCGCGACCGGCTGGAGGCGATACTCGAAGGAATGACCGAGGGCGTCATGGTCACGAACGCCTCGGGAGACATTCTTCTCGTGAATTCCTCGTTTCGGGAATTCTTTCCCTCCCTGCCTGAGTTCGAAGATAGTATGCCGATTCCTCTCGAAGCCGTGCGCTCCACTGAAGTGCAGGAAGCGGTGAGGGATATGCTCACGCGCTTCGCCACCCAGTTGGAGCGCGAGGTGGAAGTCCTCCCCGCGCGCACGCTGACCCTGCACGCCAAACGCGCGAGGGCGGATGAAGAGTCCAACCTCATCTGGGTGTTTCACGACGTTACCGAGGTAAAACGACTCGCGGGAATACGGCGGGAATTCACCGCAAACGTCTCTCATGAGCTGCGTACGCCCTTGACGGCGATACAGTGGGCGGCCCAGACGCTCGAAGTGACGGCAGAATCCGACCCCGATGCGACGCGCCGGTTCGCCTCGACCATCAACCGCCACGCCCGGCGCCTCTCGGCCCTGGTGGAGGACCTGCTCGAACTCGGCAGAATCGAATCCAAGGAAGAGCACGTTCGGCCCGAGAAGGTTTCCATCCGCAACACGATGGATTCGGTGGCGCATACCCTGGCTCCCGTTGTCGAGAAAAGAGGCGTTCATCTGCAATCGGTGATTCACGAGGAGGCCGACCACGTTCGGGCGGACCCGGCCGCCCTGGAAAGAATTCTGATCAATCTGGCCGAAAACGGGGTGAACTACAGTTCCGAGGGAAGCGAAATCACGGTTTCCGGGCGCTTGTGCGAAGACGGGTTCGTCGAGGTTTCAGTGGCCGATCAGGGTGAGGGAATTCCCCCCGAGCACCTCCCCCGCATTTTCGAGCGCTTCTACCGTGTGGATTCGGCCCGCTCCCGGGAGAACGGGGGCACCGGCCTGGGGCTCTCCATCGTGAAGCACCTCGTTCAGGAGATGGGCGGAGACGTCTGGGTCGAGAGCGCGCCGGGCCGGGGCTCCACCTTCCGCTTCACCGTTCCCACGCCTTAAACGGGACAAGCGCCTTCTAGTCTTTGCCTTCATCGTTTATGCCCGCTTTATTGAAAGCAAACCTGAAATTTACGTCTTTTCAATGAGTTATACGAAGATTATATTTTGAAAACCGGAATTGTCCAAAAAGTCATATGATTTTCATCCTTTCGTAACATACCCGGCTCCTTTTTTCTCTATATTCCACCTCGTTCGGAGAGGGATCGCGCGACAGAGCGTTTTTGCTCATGGTTGCGAATTCGCAGCCCCCTGAAGAGGCGATGAAGCTCTCCGGACGCAGAGGCGAGCAGTCCAAGGGGAATGTGGGAAATGAAAGATGTGCCTGTTAGAAGCGGAGGAGTGTCCGTGTCTCGGTATGTTCATCATTTTGTCACGAAAATGTAACAAAACCTTGCGTTTTTTCCTGTAGTTTCAATCCATCCAAAGGAGGAAGTGAAAATGAGCAGGTTATCCAGGATTTGTGGCTTGGCCTTCGCGGTTGCGATTGGCCTCGTGCTCGTAGCGCAGCCCGCTGGCGCGGCCCTGATGGTTGACAAGAAATTGCCCGCCTACAAGGCCACCAGCGGCGTTTCCGGGAACGTGAAGTCCGTCGGCTCCGATACGCTGAACAACCTCATGACGCTCTGGGCCGAAGGGTTCAGGCGTTCCTACCCGGACGTGAAAATCGAGATCGAGGGCAAAGGCTCCTCCACGGCTCCTCCGGCGCTCATCGCCGGCACATCGAACTTCGGCCCGATGTCTCGCGCCATGAAGTCCAAGGAAGTGGACGCATTCGAGAAGAAGTTCGGCTACAAGCCGGGCCGCATCCGCGTCGCCGTGGACGCCCTGGCCGTCTTCACGAACAAGGACAACCCCCTCAAGTGCCTGAGCCTCCCGCAGGTAGACGCCATCTTCTCCAAAACCCGCAAGGGCGGCATGAGGTCCAACGTCGCCACGTGGGGCCAACTCGGTCTCGAGGGCATGTGGGCCAGCAAGCCGATTTCCGTGTATGGCCGCAACTCGGCTTCGGGCACGTACGGCTACTTCAAGAAAGTAGCCCTCTACAAAGGCGACTACAAAGACTCCGTGAAAGAGCAGCCCGGCTCCTCGGCGGTGGTGCAAGGCGTGGCTTCCGATAAGTTCGCCATCGGCTACTCGGGCATCGGCTACAAGACCGCCGACGTTATCGCGCTCCCGGTCTCCAAAAAAACCGGCGCCAAATGCTATGGCCCCGAAGCGAAGAACGCCTACTCGGGCAACTACCCGATCGCGCGTTTCCTCTACATCTACGTCAACAAGAACCCGAACCAGGCGCTCGATCCCCTGAGAGCCCAGTTCGTCAAGTACATCTTCTCGAAAGGTGGTCAGCAGGCCGTTATCAAGGCCGGTTTCTTCCCGGTGAACGCGGCCATCGCGAAACAAGACCTCGGCGGCCTCGGCCTCGGGATGGGAAGCAACTAGTTTTTCAGGTGCAGCGCAGCGGCGGGGACGGCGGATTGGATTCGCCGTCCCCCCGCTTTCATTTTTGAAAAGAAAAACATGAACGAAAACCAGGTTTCAGACGCAGATGATAAAGAAAGAAGGAAGCCGGGCCGGACGCGTGACCTGAGCGCCAGACAATCCGTCCGTATTTTCGATAAGCTCGCCACCAACGTAATCACGATCGGCGGGCTTTTTGTGATTTTGGCCGTTATCGGGATCATGGCGTTTCTCGTCGCAGTGGCGCTGCCGCTGTTCGCCGGAGAAACGATAACCGGCTCGGGCGTCTTCCGGGTGGGTGCGTCCAAGAGCACTCTCCTCAGCGTCGAGGTGGATGATTATAACACCATCGCCGTCCTGGTTTCGAAAAACGGCGTGTTGACGCCCGTACACGCATCAACCGGAAAAGCGCTCAGGCCGTTGAAACTCGATTTTGGAGGTGCGCCGGCGAGCGCTTTCGGGCGAACGCTCAAGGGCGGAAACGTCGCCTTCGGCTTCCCCGATGGAACGGTCCGGTTCGGTAAAGTCAATTTCAGAACCCAAATATTGCCGGCGGATAGGGTTCCGAAGGGACTCACCAAAATCGACGCGCGCGATTTCACCGACGGAAAAGTCGTCTTTTCGAAAATTCCGGGCGACCAGATGCGAAAGATCTGGCTGGAGGCGGAACTCGAGAAGCCGCAACAGGTAGCCCCGAAAGGCACGCCCATCGTGAAGCTTGACTACAAGGTGGGCGGAACTCCGGAGCGGCCGAGCATCTCCTTCGCCACGGTGGACGCCAGGGGCGTGGCGCGCCTGAGCCTGACGGAGACCAGGATCAATCTTCTGACGGGGCAGACCACTTCTTCCGTAGAAACCGTGGTTCTGCCTGATTTGCCGACCGGAACACGCATTGTCGACATACTCCTCACGGAAAAAGCCGACAAGGTATACATCGGCGTCGAGAAAGGGTTTCTCCTTCGCTACGACACCAGGAGCTTCGACGCCATTACCCTCGTGGAAAAGAGCAACCTGCTTCCCATGGACGAGAAGCTGACGGTGTTCAAAGCCCTCATCGGCGAAGAATCCATCATCGTGGGAGGCTCCAAGGGGTCTTTGAGCATTTTCTTCCAGGCGCGCAGACCGGGCGCCGCCACCTCGGACGGGCTGGTGCTGGTGCGCGGACACGAACTGGAGAGGCACGCCGCGAGTGTTTCGGGTTTTTCCGCCTCCCAGCGCAGCCGGATGTTCACCACGATGGATTCAGGCGGAAACATCTGGCTTCGCCATGCAACGAGCGAGTCAACGCTGCTTCGCTTCCAGGTGAAGGAGATGGTGAATGGCTCCGCGCGCTTCATCCGACTCTCGCCGCGCGATGACGCAATTGTCGCCACAGACGATAAGGGAGTCGTGAATTTCTGGAAATTCGAGGCGGAACACCCCGAGACGACTTTCCAGACGCTGTTCGGCAAGGTCTGGTACGAAGGCTATCCCAAACCCGAGTATACATGGCAGTCCTCCTCGGGAGACGACGCGTTCGAGGAGAAGATATCCCTCATCCCCCTGATATTCGGAACCATCAAGGGAACGGTCTATTCCCTGATCTTTGCGATACCCATCGCGGTGCTGGGCGCAATTTTCACCTCCGAATTCATCGGCCCGCAGGTGCGCTCCGTCGTGAAGCCCGCGATGGAGATGATGGCCTCGCTCCCCTCTGTGGTCCTCGGCTTCGTGGCCGCCCTGATTCTCGCGCCCATCGTGGAGACGTGGATAGCCGCAGTCTTACTCACGTTTATGCTGATCCCGTTTCTTCTGTTGCTCTCGGCTTATTTATGGCAGGTGATGCCGCCGCGCGTCTCCCTCCCCCTGTCGGGGTTTCCCAAACTCGGGCTGGTGTTCATCGTAATTATCCTCGGCTCGCTGCTCGGTTTTCTCATCGGACCGGGGTTCGAGAGACTATTATTCGGCGGCGACTTCAAGGCCTGGGCAAACGGGAACATCGGGATAGCGACGCCCATGCTGTTCATCATTTTCTATCCCGTATCTTTTATCATTATTGCTTTCGCGGGCGAGCGGTTATTCGGATATGAATGGAGACTAAAGCTCAGACAGATGGATCATTCGCGCGGTGCGCTCTTCGAGCTTCTTCGCTGGGCCGGGATGCTGGTCTCCGCCGGACTGCTCAGCTGGCTCACGGCCGCGGTGCTTACGGCGCTCGGCCTGGACGCGCGCGGCGGGGTCATCGACACCTACGTCCAGCGCAACGCCCTCGTCGTGGGCTTCGCGATGGGCTTCGCCGTCATCCCGCTCATCTATACCATCGCCGAGGATGCGCTCAACGCTGTGCCGAGCCACCTCAGAGCGGCGAGCCTCGCATGCGGCGCCACCCCCTGGCAGACGGCCCTTTGGGTCATCCTGCCCACGGCAGCCAGCGGAATTTTCGCCGCCGTGATGATCGGTATGGGCCGCGCGGTGGGTGAAACCATGATCGTCGTCATGGCGGCGGGCAATACCCCGGTTCTGGACTGGAACATATTCTCGGGCCTCAGGGCGCTTTCGGCGAACATCGCGGTGGAGCTTCCGGAAGCCGTCAAGGACGGGACGCTTTACCGGGTGTTGTTCCTGGCGGCCCTCGTTCTCTTCGCGATGACGTTCATTGTGAATACGGTTGCAGAAGTGGTTCGTCTCCGATTCCGCAAGCGCGCTTCGCAGTTGTGAGGACAGGATGAAGGCGAAAGATCCGAAACAAAAAAAAGAGAAGAAAGAACCGGAAATACTGATTCGCGAAGGCGACTCCGGCAACCACAATGAGCCCCCGCCCGAAGTGGCGCAGGCCGCCGAGGTGGAAACAAGCCCGCCCGGCAGGACGGGTCTTCGCGCATCAATTGATTTCAAGGCCAGAGGCGAGCCCTTCGTCTGGATCATGGGAGGCGCGCTCGCTCTGGGTGTATTGATGATTATCGGTTTTCTCGCGCTCGTTCTGTGGAACGGCATCGTGACGTTCTATCCCGGGCCCGTCGAGGTAGTGACGCTTAAAAACGGCCAGCGCATCGCCGGCGAACCGTTCCGCTCCGAGAGTTTCCGCCCCTCCCCCGAGCAGATGAAAGGGCTTGACCCGGAGACCCGGCGCATTATCCGGGAAGCGGACGGATTTGCGCATCGTACGCTCTACAGGATCGGCAATTTCGACGTCTACAACGAGGACTTCAAGTGGGCGGTGGCGCATCAGGTCGCGAAGACCGAGACGCCGCCCGGCATTTTCTTCATCGAGCGCAGGGAATGGGGCCCGTTCATCGGTTTTATCAAAACACTGACGCTCGATGGCCGCCGTATCCCTGGCGAAAAGGTATCCCTGGATGCGTTGTACGTGGCCCACGATGATGCGGTCGACCGCCGGGAAGCGATTCGTTCCATAGAGGTGGATGAGATAGGCGCCATCAATTACTACATCGAAGAAGACCGTCTCGCCTTGCGGCGCACCGAACTGGATTACGGGAAGAAGAGTGCGGAGTATCGCGCCGAGATGGAGAAGTTCGAACGCCAGACAAAGGAGAGGCGGGCCGGATTCGCGGTGCTCAAGAAAAAAATCGCCGCGATCAACAAAGAGGATGAGAGATATAAAATCACCCTCGCGGAGGTCGGCGGTCGCGAGAAACGCTTAAGGCTCTCCGAGATCGTTCGCATCTACCCGGCCAACAACCTTTCGTTCTTTGGAAAGATTGGCGTCTATTTCTCCCGGTGGGGGGAGTTTTTAACCGACGATCCGCGTGAGGCGAATACCGAGGGCGGCGTTTTGCCGGCGATTTTCGGCACCATCATGATGACGCTGCTCATGGTCGTCTTCGTCGCCCCGTTCGGTGTTATCACGGCGCTTTATCTTCGTGAATACGCCAAGGAGGGCGCTCTGGTATCCATCGTGCGCATTTGCGTGAACAACCTGGCGGGCGTGCCCTCCATCGTCTACGGCGTGTTTGGCCTGGGATTTTTCGCCTACACCATCGGTGTGGGTATCGACCAGTTGTTCTATCCCGAGAGACTCCCCAACCCGACGTTTGGCACGGGGGGCTTGTTGTGGGCGTCCCTGACGCTGGCGCTCCTCACCGTCCCCGTGGTGATCGTGGCGACCGAAGAAGCGCTCACCGCCGTACCCCGCTCCATGCGGGAGGGTTCCCTCGCCTGCGGCGCCTCGAAGTGGCAGACCATCCGTAACATCGTCCTGCCGCAGGCCATGCCGGGCATCATGACCGGCCTCATACTGGCGATGGCGCGCGGCGCGGGCGAAGTGGCGCCCCTCATGCTTGTTGGGGTGGTGAAGCTCGCGCCCGAGCTTCCCTTCGACACTTTCTTCCCGTTCTTACACCCCGAGAGAAGTTTCATGCACCTGGGTTTTCATATCTACGACGTGGGATTCCAGTCCAGGAATTCAGAAGCCGGAAAACCGATGGTTTTCGTCACGACGCTTCTTCTGATAACAATCATCGCACTCATGAACGCTTTCGCCATCATGATTCGCAACCGCCTTCGACGGAAGTTCGTGGAAGGCCAATTTTAGTGGAGACGCATTGAAATGGCGGCTGACGCGGTAACCACCAGATTGCAGGGCGAGTTCGAAGCGACGGCATACCATCCCGTCGAGAGCGCGCTCGGCAGTGTTATCGAGATCGAAGACTTCAACTTTTGGTATGACGAGAAACAGGCTCTGTTCAACAACACGCTGAAGATCCAGAAAGAGCTCGTCACCTCCCTGATCGGCCCTTCGGGTTGCGGGAAATCCACGCTCCTGCGCTCATTCAACCGCATGAACGACCTGATCGACGGCATCCGCCGCGGTGGGAGCATTTCGATTGAAGGAACCGACATCCACGATCCGCGCGTGGAAGTCATCGAGCTTCGCAAGCGTCTCGGTATGGTGTTCCAGAAGCCCAACCCCTTCCCGATGTCGATATTCGAGAACGTGGTCTATCCCCTGCGGGTGGATGGAATACGCGACAGGCGATTGCTGGAGGAAACCTGCGAACGCTCCCTGCGCGACGCCGCGCTCTGGGATGAGGTGTCCGACCGGCTGCAGGACAACGCCCTCGGCCTCTCCGGCGGTCAGCAGCAGCGCCTGTGCATCGCCCGGGCGATTGCCTCGGAGCCCGAGATCATCCTGATGGACGAGCCCTGCTCCGCGCTGGATCCTATCGCTACCGCCCGGATCGAGGATCTCATAGCGCAGCTCAAGGAGCACTTCTCCATCGTCATCGTGACGCACAACATGCAGCAGGCCGCCCGCGTCTCGGACAACACGGCCTTCATGTTCCTGGGCCGGTTGATTGAATACGGAGAAACGAAGAAAATTTTCATGAACCCCATGAACGTGCGCACATCAGATTACATCACCGGCCGATTCGGCTAAGCGCTGGAGGATATTGCATGACACTGACGAGCGGAAGAGTACATACGAGTTCGGAATTCGAAAGCGAACTCCAGGAGCTCCGACGCGTTCTCCTGGAATTGGGCGCCAAAGTGGAGGCGATGATGGCGAAGAGCATCGAAAGCCTCACAAAACGTAATTCCGATATCGCGCAGACCGTCATCGAGAGTGACTCGGAAGTCAACCAACTCGAAATCGACGTGAACGAGCTTTGCCTGCAGATGGTGGCGCTCAGGCAGCCGACTTCGGTGGACCTGCGCTTCATCACGACGGGCCTCAAAATCGCCTCAGACCTCGAACGGGTGGGCGATCTGGCCGTCAACGTCTGCGAGCGCGCGCTGGAGTTGAACGAGGAACCTCCGCTCAAGCCCTATATCGAACTTCCGCGTATGGCCAGCGCTTCGAGCCAGATGCTGCGCGAGAGCCTGGACAGCTTCATCAAGGAAGACGTCGTTCTGGCGCGCAAGGTCATGGCGAGCGACGATGAAGTGGACGACATGAACGAGGAGTTGTTCCGCGAACTGCTGACCTACATGCTGGACAACCCGCGCAACATCAGCCGCTCGACCCGACTGACGTTCATCTCGAAATACTTCGAGAGAATCGCCGATCACGCGACGAACATCGCAGAGGCCGTCGTCTTCATGGTGGAAGGCCGGAACCCCAGACGCGAGCTCGCATAGTCCCTTTCATCACCATAAATTGTTTTACCGATTGAAAGAGACTTTGATCGATCTCCCACACGTTTACCCGTACTATCCTTGTAAAAGCGGCCCAGATAGATTTACTCAAATCAATCTGAGATTCCCAGCCTGGATTTCAGGAGTTCGTAGTTCGAGGGGTCCATTTTCAGTTCATTGCGGTTGATGGCCCGGGCGAGTTCGCTTACGGCGTCGTTATAGGGAGTGGGGATGCCGAGTTCTTTTCCCTTCCGCGAAACGAGGCCGTTAATGAATTCAATTTCGTTCTTGCGGCCCTTGATGTGATCGTGAATGGGCGCCGTGCGGGCGCGCGGCCCGGTGTGGCCCGTCATGGTCGTCAGGGCGTTCAACAGCACCTTGTCCTCATCGCCCGCGAAATCATCCGCGCTCAGCCCGAAGACGGGCTCGATGTTGATTCCCATCGCCGTACCGACCTCTACCGTCTCCTTGCCGAGTCTCACCGCAATATCGAAGATTCCGGGAAGTTTGGCGACTTCTCTGTTGTGCAGGCCGATGAGTCCCCAGGGTCCCATGCTCATCGAGTTGACGACGAGCTTCGTCCATTTCGTGCCCCGGATGTTGTTGGAAATGTCCACCTTGGCGACGTGGCTCAGGATTCTCCGGATCTCCTCCAGACGCGGGGTGATGGAGCCGTCCAGTTCGCCCACGGCGAACCAGGTGCCGGTGCGCGGCGTGTTTCGCTGCACGAAACCCGGGGTGAATATCTCTCCGGAAAGTTCGATGCAGCAGCCCACCACACGCTCCCGGCCGATAATGGAAGTTGTTATTTCTTCTTCGTTCATGCTGTTCTGGAGTCCCACCAGCACGCCGTCCGGTTTCAGGTGCGGGGCCATGAGTTCGGCCATCCAGCGCGTGTCGAAAGATTTGACCGCCAGGAGGATGAGGTCGAACTCGGGCTTGGCCGAGGCCAGCTCGCACACGTGGAGGGCCTTTACGCGAACCTTCAAATCGAGGTCCGGCATCTGGACGTGGAGCCCGTCTTTTCTCATCGCTTCAACATGCGCCGGCCACTGATCGACGATGGTGACGTCATAGCCCGCATCGGTGAGGTCTGCGGCGGCGCTGCTGCCGATGGCTCCGGTTCCGAACACGGCTATCTTATCGAACATCTCTCATCCTCCCTGGGTTCTCATCTGCCGAAAATTCCAGAATAAAACCATATGTAGCACGCCTCTCCCGGTTTTCACGACCCCCTGCGGGTTCGGTTCATCCGGCAATAAACCGCGCTGAGGTGGTTTGTGTCTGTCTTCCGGTTATTGGTTGACACGCAAGTGGCAATAACCAATCATGGAAATAATCTTGAAAAGAGAATAACTGTCCGCGGTTTTTTATTTTCGTCGCTGGAAGGCAGGCGATTTTTGATTCTGCAGAAGGGGAAGGGACTCGCATTTTCGAGCCGGAAATCGGTAAGGGATTGGTATATTTTTCAGGCTGCAACATCATAACCGGAATTTTACCCTTCGATCACCGAATCGATTTTCCCGTCGTCGGACACATGCAGTTGCATCGTATGAAACATATGCAGGAGCAAAATCTTATGAATTTCAGAGCGAAACTATCGTCGACCGGATACCGAAAAGAGGAGGAGTGAAGATGATGAAAAAGTTCATGATTTTCGGAATGGCCGTTTTCATGTCGCTGACGCTGATGTCTGGGAGTGCGCTCTCTGCCAAAAAAGATCAGCTTCTCATCGGGATGCCCGGAGACCCGACGACGTTCGACCCCCACATCCGGCTCGGGCTTCCCATGCTTCAGTCCTGGCCCCTCGTGTTCGACAATATTCTGGCGCGTGACATCAAGGGGAAAATCATCCCCGCCCTCGCGACGTCTTGGAGTTACGTTTCTCCAACGGTGCTGGAACTCAAGATTCGCAAGGGCGTCAAGTTCCATAACGGAGAGCCCGTCGACGCAAACGCCATCAAGTACAGTCTCGACAGGCTGTTCGACAAGAAGATAAAAAGCCGCATCCGCAATTTCTACAGGAGTCTCACGAAAGTCGAAGTGGTCGATTCGCACACCGTACGGCTCCACACCAAGCATCCCGACCGCTATCTCCTCTCGCCGCTGGCGGATTTCAGCGCAGTGGTTCCGCCGAAGCATTACGGGAGTAACAAACTCAAAGAACTCGCGCGCAAGCCGGTCGGCAGCGGCCCCTACCGCCTCGTGAAATGGCGCAAGGGCTCCGAGATGGTTTTCGAGGCTGCTTCCGGATACTGGGATAAATCGCGCCAGCGCGTGAAGAAAGTGATCGTCAAGGTCATTCCCGAGCCGACGACGCGCGTCTCCGCGCTCGTGTCGGGCGCGGTCGACATGATCAAGGACATTCCGCCGCAGACGGTCCCGATGGCGAAATCCAATCCCAACGTCGACGTCGTCGCCGGCCCCGGCCCCAAGGCGTGCTCGCTCATCATGGTTCTCAAGGACGGAGCGCCCTGGTCCGACGTGCGCGTGCGCCAGGCGGTGAACCACGCCATCGACAAGGACAGCATCATCAAAAACGTTTTGCAGGGACACGCGACCGCCGCCATGGGCACCGTCGTCGGCCCGAACAGTTTCGGCCACAACCCGGCCCTGAAACCTTATGCCTACGATGTGGCCAAGGCGAAGAGCCTCATGAAAGCGGCCGGCTACGAGAAGGGCTTCACCGTTCCGCTGGTCGTTCCCCTGGGGCGTTACCTCAAAGGCGTGCAGGGTGCGGAGGCCATTGCGGGACAACTCAAGAAGATCAACATCAACGTCAAGGTGAAGCCGCTCGAATACGGCGCCTGGCGCAGGAACAGCCGCTCGAAATGGAAGAAGGGTTATAAACCCTACTGGAATTACGCCTGCCGCAACGATCTCGCGCTTCACGCGGCCTGGATGTACTCAGGGCTCCTGTACAGCAAATCAACGCATGGCGGCGTGAGGAGCGAGAAGCTGGACAATATGATCGTGGGCGCCCGCTCGGAGCCGGACGAGGCCAAGCAGGCGGAGAAATACCGGAAGCTCGCCGCATACATCAGGGAGCAGGCCTTCCTGGGCTTTTTGTATCACCTCGACGAGATTTCCGGGAAGAAGAAATCCGTCGACTGGAAGATGCGTTCCACAGGCCTCGTGATCGCAACCGACGCAGGCTGGAAATAAAAGGCGATGCCGCACCTCTCTCCCGGGTGTCGTCTGGAGCGCCCGGGAGAGAACAAAGCCCGAGCACACCGGGAAATACAAACGTGTGACCTCGGGCGGGCGTAAGGGACAGGGTTTGGGTTTCGCCTTGCAACGGGGGGCGTAATGACGGGATTTATCGTTCGGCGGATGCTTCAGGCCATCGTGCTCATGAAGTTCGTCCTGATTTTCGTGTTTCTGCTTTTGCATCTCTCCGGCGACCCCGCCCGGATCATGCTGCCCGACGACGCCACTGAAGAAGACATCGCGGAACTCAGAAACGAGATGGGCCTCGACAAGCCCCTGTCGACGCAGTATTTCATATTCTTCCGCAACGTCTTGCGCGGGAATTTTGGCGAATCCTTTGAGCATGGGGAATCCGCGCTCAAGGTCGTGCTCGAACACCTGCCGGCCACCATCGAACTCGCCGCGGCTGCGTTCATCATGTCGGTCATCATCGGCCTTCCGTTCGGGTGCATCGCTGCGCTCAAGGAAAACACCGTCTACGACAAGGGCCTGATGTTCGGGGCCGTGCTGGGCCAGGCGGTTCCCGATTTCTGGCTGGGGCTGATGATGATCCTCCTCTTCTCCGTGAAGCTGGGGTGGCTCCCGCCGTTCGGCTACGGGGAGCCGGTGCACTTCATCATGCCGACCATCGCCGCAGGCGTCTTTCACACGGCACGCCTCGCGCGGCTGATGCGCTCCGAAATGCTGGAGGTGCTGAGACAGGATTACATTCTCACGGCGTATTCCAAGGGCCTGAATGAGAAGGTCGTGTTGTTCAAGCACGCGCTCAAGAATTCGGCCATCCCCATCGTCACCATTCTCGGCCTGGACCTCGCCCTCACGCTGGGGGGAACCGTCATCACCGAAACCGTGTTCGCCTGGCCCGGCGTGGGGCGCCTGACGGTCGCCGCCATCCACCACCGGGACTACCCCATCGTTCAGGCGGCGGTTTTTCTTCTCGCCCTGGGCTTCGTCGGAATCAATTTACTGGTGGACATCATCTACACCTATCTCGATCCCAGGATTCAGTACCGATGAGAGGTGAAAGCGATGAAGTCCTCATGACGTCCGAAGAGTTCCAGCACTTCGACGAGACTCCCTGGTGGCGGCGGCTCGCGCGATCGCTCATCGCCACGAAATCGGCGATGGCGGGAGCCGTGATATTGCTCATCGTGCTGATTGCCGCGTTGTTCGCGCCCCTGCTGGCGCCGCTGGACCCCACTTTGCAATCCCTCACCCGGGTGATGAAGCCGCCCATGTGGGAGGGGGAGGGGCATCTCTTCCTCCTTGGCACCGACCACCTCGGACGCGACCTCCTGAGCCGGTTGATTTACGGCGCGCGCGTGTCCCTCATCGTCGGACTCTCCGCGACGGGCATGGCGGGGAGCATCGGCCTCATCCTCGGTATGGTGGCGGGCTATTTCGGCGGGCGGGTGGACTATCTGTTGATGCGGCTTGTGGATTTCGTCCTCTCGTTTCCGTTCATTCTGCTGGCCCTGGCGACAATCGCCATTCTGGGGCCGAGCCTCTGGCTCATCGTCTCCCTGATCTCGTTTCGCCAGTGGACGGTGTACGCGCGCGTGGTGCGCGGCAATGTTCTCTCGATTCGCGAGCAGGAGTTCGTCATCGCCTCGCGCGCCGTCGGTGGAAGCGATTTGCGCCTCATCTTCCGCCATGTTCTCCCCAACGTCCTGGCGCCCGTTATCATCATCGGCTCCCTCTACCTGGGGCGGCTCATCGTCATCGAGGCAGGCTTGAGTTTCCTGGGGCTGGGCGTCCCGCCGCCCACGCCCACCTGGGGCGGACTCCTGGCCGAGGGTCGCTCCTATCTGTATGTCTCATGGTGGATCGTCACGTTCCCGGGACTCGCCATCACCTTCACCGTACTGGGAGCCAACCTCGTGGGCGACTGGCTCAGAGATGTCTTGGACCCGCGTCTCAGGACGCGCTAGCGAATACCCGCTCTAATTCAGGAGAAATACAATGGCTGAAGATATGATGGAAAATTACGTCGATAAAAACCCGGATGTGCAGGAACGCTTCAGGAAGGCTGGCGAGATTCGCCGCGCGATGGGAATCTACGGTGAAGGCGGACAGACAACGAGCGATTTTCTCCAAATTTCACCGGCGCACACGCAGACCATCATGGAGTATTGTTTCGGCATGGTGTGGGCGCAGTCGGAGACGCTCGACCTGAAAACGCGCGAGATCATCGTGCTCGCCACCATGGTGGCGCAGGATCTGCCCGAAGAACTGGAGTGGCACGTGCGCTCGGCTCTGAACCTGGGCCTCACGCAAGATGAGATTATCGAGGCAATCGTGCAGTGCTCACCCTACGTCGGGCTGCCCAAAACGAACCACGCGCTCAGAGCGGCGAAACGGGCTTTCGACAAGGCCGAGGGAAAAGAACCGAGCGATCTGGGGCATTAGCGAGCCGCCGTTTTTCGTAAAAAGGCTTATTTCCCCTTGAGGAGCCTGGGCCAGTTTTTGTCGGCCGTTGTGATGTTGCCGGGGATGTCCTGCTCCCAGGCTTGCTGAACGCCCTTGCTGTAGTTGAGATAGAGCTTGCCGTCCACGATCTTCCAGGCTTCGGGGACGATGCTCGCGGTGTAGCCCCGGCTCACGGCGTATGCGCAATAGCCGCCGTACCGGGGGGCGTATTTTTCCGGATCCGCGCGGAACAAGTCGCGGTTTTTCTCGCTCGCGAAATACCACGTCGCGCCTTTCCATTTATGGGAAAAGGCCTTTTTCCCCTCGACGGGTTTACTCTCGGTGAAATAGGCGACCGGGTCGTATCCCCGGATGGCGCCTCCCAGCAATGTGGAATAAACGGGCGCGATGGCCGCAGCCGAAACCGGAAGAGCGAGTATAAAGGCGAAGAACGATAGGGCGGCGTATACCCGCAATTTGCGTAGAGTGCAGGGGGTTTGATTCGTAGTTCTCATCTTTCCAGCATCCTCTGATAAACCGGCGGCGGCGTTATAGGGATGGGGCGACCTCCCTGAAACGCATTATACCCCAAACCTGCGCAAATGCGTTTCAAATGAAGGCGAAAAGCCCGATTCAAGGATCGTAAAACTCAGGCAGGGTGAGGTAGCCTTCGCGCGGCAGTTCCGTATTTAAGGGGAGGCCCTGTCTTAGCTTCAGTCTCTGGACGGTTCTTAAATGCGCGAGCACGTTCCAGTAGATGTGGCGCAGGACCCCGCCGATTTCCAGGCGAAAAAGACCGGGGCGCTCCGCGTCTTCATGAAACCCGAATGAATGAAGGCGGACGGACATCCTGTGGTAGTCAACGGGCTTGTGGGGGTCTCCGGGGCGGGAGGCTTCTGGGTCCATGTAGTAGGTGAACGACAAGGCGCGCAGCCTGTCCTCGCTTTCCTTGTCGATGATCTCACAACAAAGCGCGGCCCAGGGCCTCATGAAGTCGACCACGGCCTTTTTGTCGCCGGCCGCTTCGGGCGGGACGTGGCGGATGCCTGAGTCGATGAGGTCGGCGATGAGGCCTGCCGTATCGGGAAAGGCATAGCCTTCTCTTTTCAGCATCTCGCCTGCCCGCCTGGAAAGCCACACCGGGGTCATGAGGGCGATATGGCGGATTTGCAAATCCATCGACCAGCGCGCCCAGGGCGGCTCCTCGTTCGCGTAGCACATCTGCTCGTGGCTCAGTCTTTCGACTTCCCCGTATACGAGATCGGGATAGTGCGCGAGGTCGGTTCTGAGTTGACTCCATTCCTCGTTCATCTTGTCGCCTCTGCAGGTCATTGAAGGAGAGCAAATTATTGTGCCTTGTAAGCCGGGGAAAAGAAAGATAGAATTTCCCCATCCATTCGAATCTTTTTGCATTGGTTTTCACGCTTCTATGCGTTGCGCTCATCGGTATCCTCGCAAGGGGGATATCTTCCATTCCTGTTCAGGGAGGGTAGTGCCAATGGCAAGAAGAATCATACCCGTCGTTTTGGTTGCCGCAGCGTTTCTCCTCGCCCAGGGGGCGGCGCCTGCCCTGGGAGCCAAGAAGGTCGTCATCAAGGTCGGCCACATGTACAGCAACAAGAACCCCACCCATTACGGGGCTATCGAATTCGGAAAGATACTCGACAAGCTCAGCAAGGGGACCATGGAAGTGCAGGTGTTCCTGAAGGGCCAGGTCGGCGACGGCAAGACCCAGTTGCAATCGGTGCAGTTGGGAGCGATTCAGGCGACGTTCCAGGGACTCACGCAGTTTCCCGCTTATGACAGTCTGAACCTGCCCTATTTCTGGAAGAGCACCAAGCACGTGCGCACCGTCGCCAACGGGCCGCTGTTCGAACGCTGGCGCAAGGAGTTCCTGAAAAAGCGCGGCACCATCATGGTGAGCGTCATCAACCGGGGCGCGCGGCACGTGCTCTCGCGCAAGAAGCCTCTGAAAACGCTCGCCGATTTCAAGGGACTCAAAATCCGCGTTCCCCAGGCGCCTCCTTGGGTACTGGCCTTCCGCGGACTGGGCGCGAAGCCCACGCCGATGTCCTGGGCGGACGTTTACAACGCCATGCTCCTCGGCACGGTCGACGCCATGGAGAACACCCTCGAGACGCTCTATACCAACAAGTTCTACGAAGTGGGCAAACACCTGACGCTCACGTCTCACCTCTCTTCGACGTCGTACTTCATGGTGAACGACAAGTGGCGCAAAGGCCTGAACAAGCAGCAGCGCAAGTGGTTCGACGACGCGCTGTCCAAGGGTATCGCCCACTCGCAGAAAATCTACACCGACCTCGAGAACGCCTACCTCGAGAAGTTCAAGAAAAAGGGCGTGAACATCTACAACATCAACGTGGATGAATTCGCCAAGAAAACCGCCTCGGCTGCTGAGACCATCGGCACGAAGGGATGGGGCAAGGACTTCTTCGCTAAAGTCAAGGCGACGCGCTCGAAGTTCTAAGGTAGTAGTTTCGATAGTCGCGCCGGGTAAGCTGCACGGCGCAACAAGAAATTAAACACCGCCGGTTGTGGTGAGCCGGCGGTGTTTTTTGTTGTCCTAGTTGACCGGCAGCAGCAGGTTCGGGAGCCACATGACGAGCGGCGAGTAGTAGACCATGGCGAACAGGGTGACGATGAGCGGAATATAAAAAGGCGTAGTGGCCCGCACGATGGTCCAGAAAGGCACTTTCGTAATGTCCGACACCACGTATAGAGCGAGCGCGAATGGCGGCGTGAGGTTTCCGATAACCAGATTCAAGACCATGAACACGCCCAGGTGCACGAGGTCGATGTCCAGCGCCTGTGCGATGGGCAGCATGACGGGCGTGACGATGAGCAGCAGGGGCGTCGGTTCCATCACCATGCCGCCGATGAGCAGGAATATGTTGAGAACGAAGAGAATGAGCCACTTCTCCTGCAGTGCGGTCATCAGGAAGTGGGCGAATATGAAGGGGACGCGCTCGATGGTGATGAGGCGCGTGAAGACCGAAGCGGCGGAGAATATGAAAAGCACCACCGCCGTATAGATGATCACCGTCGATAGGATGCGGGGGATGTCCGTGAGTCGGACCTCCTTGTAGACCACCATTCCGAGAAAGAGCGACCACGCCACGGCGAGCACGGCCGCCTCGGTGGGCGTCGTGGCGCCCGAGCCGATACCGCCCAGGATGATCGCAGGCGTCATCAGCGCCAGAAAGGCGGAGCGGGAACTCTTCCATATCTGGACGAGCGAAGCGCGCGGATATTTCTTGTATCCCCGCTTGCGGGAGATGAAATAGACGATAACCATCATCGCGCCACCCATGAAGAAGCCCGGAACTACGCCGCCCAGAAAGACACGCCCCGCCGATTCCTCGGCGATGCTCGCGTATATCACCATGATGATGCTGGGCGGGATGATGGGCCCGATGCAGGAACTCGCGGCCGTTACGGCTGCGGAAAAGGGCTTATCGTAGCCCTCCTTGGTCATGCCCTCGATTTCCACGCGTCCAAGTCCAGCCGCGTCCGCCAATGCCGATCCGGACATGCCCGCGAAGATGATGCTGGCGACGATGTTCGCGTGTCCCAGGCTCCCGGTGAAATGACCGACCAGCGTTTTGGCGAAATCGAAAATCCGGTCCGTCACCTTCGCGATGTTCATGATCTGGGCGGCAAAAATGAACAGCGGAATGGCGATGAGCGAGTAATGCTCCAAAGAGCCGATCATGATGCTCGCGAGGAAGGTGACCGGCATCTCGGAGAGGAACGTCAGGTAAAACAGACAGGTGAATACGAGGGCCAGGGCTATCGGTGTGTTGAAGGAGAGGAAGAGGAAGAACAGCAATACGAGTATCAATGCGTTCATGTAGGCTCCTTCTCGCTCACACAGCCGGGGAACTCCGGTGGCCCAGTTCCATTTTATTCGTGATCAATCCCAATAGTTGGCGTCCCGAGTGGATGATCATCAGGGCCATTCCCACGGGAAACGATGCGCTCTGGTAGGTTTGCGGGAACTCGAGCGCCGAAGAAGGGTAGGTCCATTCCAGAATCGCCACCTGGATTCCCTGGTACAGGAGCAGAAGCAGCGTGAAGAAAATGAGAACTTCGATAACGATGCGAATCTTCCGTTGCCAATGTTCCGGCAACTGACCGACGAAGGTCTCCATCGTCAGCTTCTCGCCGTGTTTGTATGCGAGCGCAGCGCCGATGAAAACGGCCCAGTGGAAACAGAGCAGCGTAACTTCCTCGGCCCATACGATGGGATCGTCCAGAATGTATCTGAAATACACCTGCATGAAGACGATATATCCGATGGCCGCCAGGAAGGGATACGCTAGAAGTTCCTCCAGATTGCGCAGCAGGAAACCCCAGCCTTCCATCTTCACCTGGCGGAAGGCATAAATGACGACGCCTGCGAGCAGGATGACGGGGATGATGTAATGAAAAACGGGGATGCCGATCAGGATGAGCGGCGGCTGGACCAGGGTGTAGAACACCCACGAGGATATCTTGAATATCACCTGGAAAGGTAACGCTATCCACTCCGACACGGAATAACCCCCTATGGGGAAGCGAGTGCCCGGTGATCGGAATTCCGCTTTTTCAGTATGTATCCCTTGTACAGAAGCATGGAATCGGGGTCAACCAGGCGTTTTCGGGCCGCCTAGAGGTCGCGCCACGGCTGGAGCACAGTTTTGACCTGTTCTTCTTCGGGAAATTCCCCGCCCGTGATGCGCACGGCGCGCTCCGCCTCGGCGAGCGGGAAGCGGTGGGTCACCATCTCCGAGAAGGGATAGGGCGAGTTGGCCGCGAAGTCGAGCGCGCCCCGCACGGCGTCGCTCGTGTGGCTGTATGCACCCTGGATGCGGATTTCGCCCCACACGAGAGGGTCCAGTTCCAGAGTTCCTTCCTTCCCGCCGGTGAGTCCGGCCAGAACCACCGTTCCCAGCCTGCGGACGAGCCTGGGGGCGAGGCTCGCGGCGGCAGGGCTGCCCGTCACGTCGACCACCACGTCCGCCATGCGCCCGTCCGTGAGCTTGCGGACTTCTTCCTCGGGGTCTGCGGCCTCTATGTCGATGGCGTGGTCCGCACCGAAGCGCTTCGCCGCCTCCAGGCGCTTCGCGTCGCGCGCGAGGCCGGTGACGATTACCTGTCCGGCGCCTGTGTGCTTCGCCACGGCGCAAGCGCATAAACCCTGGGGACCGGGGCCTTGCACCACCACGGCGTCGCCGACCGAGATGCCGCCCAGATCGTGCGCCCACCGCACCCCGTTCGCCAGCACGGCGGTGATGAGCACGGCGGATTCATCCGTAAGACCATCGGGCGCCTTGTGGATTCCCACGCCCGGCGGCAGGTAGACGTATTGCCCGTAAGCGCCCCACAGGTGAGGTGGCTCAGCACATGAGCGGACGCTGCCGTAGACCATCGCGTCCTTGCACAGGCGCCGGTTGCCGGTGTGGCAGTACCAGCACTGGTTGCAGCCCACCTGCGCCTCCACCACAAGGCGGTCGCCCTCCTTGACGCCGAGGCGTTTCTGGACGTTTTTCCCGACCTTGGCGAGGCGGCCCACCATCTCGTGGCCCATTATGATGGGGTAGCTCCATCTGTGAGCGACCTTGCCGTTAAAGTATTTATAATCAGACGAGCAGACCCCCACCATGTCGACGTGGAGCAGGCCGTCCTCATCACCTATCTCCGGCAAGGGAAATTCCTGTAAGCTGATTTTTCCGGGCGTCTCTACGACGGCTGAAACCTCATGCGTCATGGTCTTCTCCCGTAAATCGTTTGCGCCGCTTCAATCGGTGTCGAACTTCTGCGCGAGGCGGGGGAAGAGGTCGCGCATCGATTCTCCCTGGGCGATGCGGCCTTTTACCTCGTTTTCGATATCCCGAATCCGGGTGACCTGCCGTTTCACCTTTTTCAGAGAACTTTGCGGAACGACGGCCACGCCGTCGATATCCGCGACGACCATGTCGCCTGGTTCCACCCGCACCCCGCAGCAGGTTATGGATGAGTCTTTCGCCACGACTTCCAGGCGCTTCGGGAAGGCGAGGCTCCACACCGATTTGCTGAACACGGGGAAATCGAGATCGCGGAGGGCTTCGAGATCGCGCGTCGCCCCGTCGATCACGCAGCCGACGGCGCCGCGTCTTTTGCAGACGCTGCTCGCGCCCCCGCCCCAAACGGCCAGGGGAGAGCTCGCCGCATCGACGACGACCACCGAGCCCGCGGGCACTTCTTCCACCGCGTCATAGAGGCTGAACAGGGCCTTGGCTCCCGGGTCCCGCACCGGCGCGAACACCATGGTGGCGGCGGGTCCTGCGAACCGTGGATAAGTCTCGGGCGCGTTGGGCCGGGGGCCTTCCATGATGAGATTAAGCCCCAGGGCCGTGGCGGCGTCGCCGAGCGTCGCCGTCTCGACGTCCGAGAAAAAAGCAGCGTCCGAATCCATGCGGGTCTCCTTTGAAGAAATCCGTACATTGCGGTGTTTCTGCACGAATGTCCGCCTTGAAACACACCTGAAACAAAGCATCACGTAACAAGGTGGCAACATAACTTTCACGCAAAGGAAACACATATTTAAAATTATGGAAACCACCGACCCGCCTCCCGTCTGCTATTCATACTCCTGGTGAGGGAGATGAGCATGGTCTCCACCAGGGTTTGTGCTTCAGGTTTCATCGACTCGGGAGAGAAATCAGATGCGGGTGGTTTCGGATCAGAAAATCAACAAAATCGAGGAAATCAAGGCGGAGAAAGACCCCTTCGACATCGCAGAAGATATCGCGCGGTTCGTGAGCGAGGGTTGGGAGGCGATTCCGGATGACGACAAAGAGCGGTTGAAGTGGCGCGGGGTGTTTTTCCGCAAACAGACGCCCGGACACTTCATGATGCGCCTGCGCTCCTCGAACGGATTGATGAATTCCGAACAATTCCGCGTAATCGCCCACATCAGCGATGAGTTCGGTCCAGGCCATGCGGACATCACCACGCGCCAGCAGATCCAGTTGCGCGGGGTGGCGATAGACCGGGTGGAGGAAATCTGGCGAAGACTCGAAGACGTCGGCCTGCATTCGCGTCAGACTGGAATGGACAACATCCGCGGCATTATGGGCTGTCCCGCTGCAGGCCTGACCCCAAAAGAACTCTTCGACGCATCGGCTGTCGTCAGGCAGTTCGACGAGATCATCGTAGACAACCGTGAATTCACGAACCTGCCGCGCAAGTTCAACGTCACGATCACGGGATGTTGCGAGAATTGCACGCACGGCGAGGCTCAGGATATTTCTCTCACTCCCGCTTTCAAGGAAATGGGTGGGGAGAAGATAAAAGGCTTCAACGTCGCCGTGGGCGGGAAGATGGGTTCGGGCGGATACACGGTCGCCACGCCGCTGGACGTCTTCGTTCTGCCTGAAGAAGCGGCCGAGTTGTGCGCGAACATCACGCGCGTTTTCAGAGACAACGGCTCTCGCGGCAACCGCAAGAAAAACCGCCTGGCGTTTTTGATTCAGGAGTGGGGCGCGGAGAAATTCCGCGAAGAACTGGAGAGCAGAGCGGGTTTTCCGCTCGTCACAGCAGGTGAAGACGCCAGAGACAGGAAGGCCAAGAATCCCCATGTGGGCATCTTCCGGCAAAAGGGAGCCGGGCTGAATTACGCGGGTCTCGTGGTTCCCGTCGGGCGCATCACCTCCCGGCAACTCTTCGAGGCATCGCGTCTCGCAGACGACTACGGAAGCGGGGACATCCGCCTCACGCCGTCTCAAAACATCATCATCGCGGGGATCCCCGACGCCAGGGTAGGCGATTTCACACAAGAGCCGCTTCTGAAAGAGCTTCGCTACGACCCGCCCGAGGTGATTCGCGGAATGGTGAGCTGCACGGGCATCGACTACTGCCACTTCGCCACCATCGAAACCAAAGAACACGCGATTGAGCTCGGAAAGCAATTGGAGAACCAGGTGGGGCAAACCTTGCCCGTGACGATCCACTGGTCTGGATGCCCCAACGCCTGCGGGAACCATGCCGCTGCGGACATCGGCCTACTCGGCAAGAAGGCGCGCCGGGGCAAGGAGGTCGTCGACGCAGTAGACGTGTTCTTGAAGGGAAAGACCGGCCCGGACTCAAAAGTCCCCCAAAAACTTCTGGAGAACGTGCCGTGTGACGAACTACCGGAACTGTTGTCCCGGGTCGTTCCGTACATCACGAGAAAATAAACACGCCAAACCAAGTCTAAAAAAGGAGACAGAAATGGATTTTGCGAACAAAGCGACTCGAATCCGTCTCACCGACTTCAAGACCCCGCAGATGCGAGCATTTCACGTGACGTGGTTCGCCTTCTTTCTATGCTTTTTCGGCTGGTTCGGCATCGCGCCGCTCATGGCGGTCGTACGCGAGGAATTGCTTCTCACAAAAGCGCAAATCGGCAACACCATTATCGCCTCGGTCGCCATCACGGTTCTGGTGCGCCTACTCATCGGCCCCTTGTGCGATCGCTACGGCGCGCGGCTGGTGTACTCGGCGCTGCTGGTTCTGGGTTCCATACCCGTCATGGGAATCGGCCTCGCCAACAGCTACGAGACCTTTTTGCTTTTCCGCCTCGCCATCGGGGCTATCGGCGCTTCGTTCGTCATCACGCAATACCACACCTCGGTCATGTTCGCGCCCAACTGCGTGGGAACCGCCAACGCCACGACCGCCGGGTGGGGGAACCTTGGCGGGGGCGTCACGCAGATGGCCATGCCGCTGGTGTTCGCGGCGGCCCTCACCTTCGGCGCGGATAAATTCCTGGGCTGGCGTCTGGCCATGGTCGTTCCCGGATTGGGGCTGTTCCTGACGGGTATCGCCTACTATTTTCTCACCCAGGACGCGCCGGACGGCAACTACAAGGAGCTTCGCGAACGAGGCGAGATGGAGCCGGCCAAGGGTTCGGGGTGGACGTCGTTCAAACTCGCGGCGAAGGACTACCGCGTGTGGGCGCTGTTCATCATATACGCGGCCTGTTTCGGCGTGGAACTCACCATCAACAACGTCGCCGCCCTTTATTATTTCGACCACTTCAAGCTGGACATCAAGACAGCCGGTCTCATCGCGGGTCTTTTCGGACTCATGAACATCTTCGCCAGAACGCTGGGCGGCGTGTTTTCCGACAAAGTGGCCGTGCGCGGCGGCCTCAAGGGCCGGGTCTGGTTCATGGGTATCGTTATATTTCTCGAAGGAATCGCGCTCATGATTTTCGCGAACATGGAGACGCTGTTGTTAGCGGTTCCGGCGATGCTCATCTTTAGCCTGTTCGTTCAGATGGCGGAGGGGGCCACCTATGGCATCGTTCCCTTTATAAATAAAAAGGCGCTGGGCGCGGTGGCCGGTATCGTGGGCGCAGGCGGAAACGCGGGCGCCGTGGCGGCCGGCTTCCTGTTCCGCGCCGAGGGTCTGACGACGCAGGAAGCCCTTTTCTACCTGGGCGCGACGGTGGCGGCATGTTCCGTCCTGGCGCTTGCGGTGCAGTTCACGCCCGAAGTGATCTCCCGGGAGAAAGAAGCCCTGGCGGCGGCGCTCAACGAGAGGGAGCAAGTGGGTATGCGCCCGGCAGCCTAGGGCGGACGCCCTTTATTCCGGTTATGAGGAATGCGCAGTCGGCATCGCGGGCTGCGTCTTCCCTTGCCGCTCGGCGATGAACGCGTTTTGAAATGCGGGAGTGCAACGTATGGATGTGGATGAGATAGACGCATCAATCCGTTCGGGCAAGGCGGTGTGTCCTTACTGCGGCGTGGGGTGCGTCATCACGGCCAAAGTGCGCAATAACAAGATCATCAAAATCGGGGCCGATAAGGATCAGGCGCCCAATTTCGGCATGCTGTGTCCAAAGGGCGCTTATCTGAAAGAAGTATTCGATGAATCGGGAAGACTCAAATATCCCTTGATTCGCCGCCACCGTGGCATGGCGCCGACCCGCGTTTCCTGGGAGGAAGCCATCGACTTCGCCGCGGTAAGACTCCTAGAGATACAAAAGGAACACGGGCGGGACAGCGTCGGATTTTATGGATCCGGCCAACTCGACACCGAGGCGTCCTATCTTTTCACGAAACTCTTCAAGGGCTATCTCCAGACGAACAACATGGACACCAACAGCCGCCTGTGCATGTCGAGCGCGGTGGCCGCCTATACGCAATCCTTCGGTTCCGACGCGCCTCCGACGTGCTACGACGACATCCAGCACGCCGGAGTCATCCTCATCATCGGCGCGAACATGGCGGAGAACCACCCGGTTCTTTTCCAGATGATCCGTAAGCGCCGCGTGAAGGGCGGAAACGTGCGGGTGGTCGTCGTCGATCCGCGCTCGAACCCCACAGCGGAGTTCGCGGATGTTCACATACGCCTGGCGCCGGGAAGCGACGTGGCGTTTCTGCAACTCCTTTCCAAGAGACTCCTGGGAATCGGCAGGATGGATGCGCCATTCATCAGAAGGCGAACGGAGGACTTTTCCTCATACGCCGCGCATCTCAAAGCGCTGGATGAAGAAGTCCTCCTCAAGACGTGCGATATCCACCCCGCCCGGGTCGACGAGATGGTGGAATATCTTTCGACGCCTTGCAGACTGCTCAGCTTTTACTGTCAGGGGACAAACCAGAGCACCCAAGGCGTGGAGAAATGTCTGGCGCTTCAGAACTTACACCTCCAACTCGGAGAGATCGGGAAAAAAGGGGCGGGTCCGTTCTCGCTGACGGGCCAGCCCAACGCCATGGGTGGCCGCGAGGTGGGTTACCTGTCTCACCAGTTGCCCGGCCATCGCCTCGTAGCGAACGATGCGCACCGCGCCTACCTGGAAGGCGCCTGGGGAATCCGGCCGGAGAGCATCTCGACCGAGCCGGGCCTGACGGCCGTGCCCATGTTTCAGGCGGCGGCGGAGGGAGAGATTCGCGCCATGTGGATAGCCGCGACGAACCCCGCCGTCAC
This sequence comes from bacterium, assembly GCA_965213625.1. Classification (GTDB taxonomy): domain Bacteria; phylum UBA8248; class UBA8248; order UBA8248; family UBA8248; genus Bin107. The sequence continues at coordinate 638,116 of CBDBZU010000004.1, read as the reverse complement.
CATGCCGGACGTCAAAGTAGCGCGCGAGGGTCTCAGGCGGGCGGAACTCGTCATCGTGCAGGATTGCTATTTCCCGACGGAGACGGCGGAGTTCGCGGACGTTCTCCTGCCCGTCGCGCAATGGGGCGAGAAGGAAGGGACGATGACGAACAGCGAACGCCTCGTCGTGTGGAGTGAGAAGTTTCTCGACCCGCCGGGCGAGGCGATGCCCGATTGGTGGATCGCATCGCAAATCGCCGGGGAAATGGGTTTCGATGGATTCGACTTCGCCTCCCACGAGGATGTCTGGAACGAGTTCCGCCGCCTCACCGCAGGCACGTCCTGTGATATGGCGGGGATGACGGACGAGCGGCTGAGGCAGGCCCCCATGCAATGGCCGTGTCCCCACCCGAGGCATCCTGGCACGCCGAGGCGCTATCTGAGAGGCAGGTTCGCGACTGAATCCGGCCGGGCGAAGTTCATGCCCTGCGCCCACAAGCCGCCGGATGAAGCCGCAGACGCCCAATATCCCATGACCCTCACCACGGGCCGTGTGGCCCAGCATTGGCATACGGGGACGCGCACAATGAAGGTGCCCCAACTCGTCAGCCAGGAGCCCGAGCCTTTCATCGAGATTCATCCCGATGACGCCGCCCGCCACCGCGTGAAAGAAGGAGAATGGATTTTCCTCATCGGTCGCAGGGGAAGAACATACGCCCGCGCCAGATACACGAGCCGCATCCGGCGGGGGCTTCTCTTCATGCCGATGCACTGGGGCGAGTCGTTCCATCCCGAGACGAACGTGAACCGCGTCACCAACCCCGCGCTCGATCCGGTATCCCACCAACCGGAACTCAAGTGCTGCGCCGTGCGCATCGAGCGCGAGGAGAAACGCGCTTCACTCACTCCGGTTTAATCTCCGGGTACTCTGCTGCATCTCCCTAAAGATTCGACAACACCGGAAGCCGTTCCGCTTTCACTCGAAACCCTTTGTCTGGACTCTCGCCCGTACACGGGAGCCGGGTGAATAAACCTCCCCGTTCGGGCTAAGATGCGGCCATCGGCCACGTCTTTATGAACGGGGAATCCATGTACCGGGAAATTAGCGGGGAAATAGACCCCATAACCCTGGAAGTCATCAACGAATCCTTCGTCGCCGTCGTCCGGGAGATGCGCGCGAACATGGTGCGCACGGCGTATTCCTCCATCATCTACGAGGGGCACGATTTCTCCTGCGTGCTCGTGGACGGCGAGGGACAGCTCGTCGCCATGGCGGAGGACAACCCCGTTCATATCTTCCCGGTGCCGATGGAAGTCGGAGAAATGCTCGAGCGCTTCGGGGGCGACATCCATCCGGGCGACGTTTTCATCCACAACGACCCCTATACGGGCGGAACGCACCTGAACGATGTGGCGATCATCTCGCCCCTGTTTCATGGCGGGGAAATGGCGGTCTACCCCGTCGTCCGCGCGCACTGGGGTGACGTGGGCGGCACGACGCCGGGGAGCATTTCCGGGAAGAACACCGAGATTCTCCACGACGGGGTGCGCATCCCCATCTTGCGGATCATCGAGAAGGGGGAGCTCAACGAGGGGATTCTCGACCTTCTCCTGCACAACATGCGGGTTCCCGAGGAGCGGCGCGGAGATTTTTTCGCCATGCTGGCCACCTGCCACACCGCTCACAAGCGGCTGGAGGAACTGGCCGCGAAATACGACTGGGAGGTCATCCTCGCCGCGAAGGATCGCCTGCTCGAGCGCGCCGAAGCCTCCATGCGGCGCAGAATCGCCGCCCTGCCCGACGGGGAATCCACCTACGAGCATTTCATGGATCATGACGGCCACTCGCTCGAACCGATACGCATCCGAGCGCGGGTGGAAAAATCGGGCGATGAGCTGATAGTCGATTTTCACGGAACAGACCCGCAGACGAAAGGCGCCTACAACGTGGGCCCCGCGATGGCGCCATCCGCCGCCTTCAGCGTCATCAAGGCGTTCCTGGACCCCAAGGGCGCCATCAACCACGGGGCCTTCCGTCCGCTTACCATCCGGGTCGAGCCCGGCTCGCTGCTTTCGGCGCGCTACCCGGCGAGTTGTGCAGGCTCGATGGAGGTGAGCCACGCCGTGGTCTCCGTTCTCATCGGCGCCACCGCGCGCTTCGCGTCCGATGCCGTGACGGGCGATCTCAAGGGCACGTCGAACCACGTCTACATCGGCGGGAGGGACGCGCAAAGCGGGGAGCCGTTTCTCTTCTACGAGTTTCCGGCGGGCGGCACGGGCGGCTTCGCAGAGAGCGACGGCAACAACGCCACGCGGAATTTCACGGAAGGGGATTTCGCATCGATCCAGTCGGTCGAGGTCATCGAGCAGGGCCAGCCGCTCAGGATAAGGGAACTCTCCCTGCGTGTGGATTCGGGCGGAGCCGGCGTCCACAGAGGCGGGCTGGGCTTACACCGCGAGGTGGAGGTGTTGGCGGAGAGCGCGCTCCTCTCGATATCCTCGGATAAGAACGTCATCCCGCCCTTTGGCGTACTCGGCGGAGGGCCGGGAATGCCCAACCGATTCGTCGTTGAAAGGGGAGAGAAAACTCTCGCGCCCACGGAAACCCCCGGTAAGGCGGCGGGTTATCCTCTTGAGAGGTGTGACGTTTTCGTCATGGAAACTTCGGGCGGCGGCGGATTCAGCGACCCGTTTCAGCGGGATATCGAGTCGGTTCTCGCCGACGTGCGGGCGGGCTATGTAAGTGAAGAAGGAGCGAGGCGTGATTACGCCGTAATCGTACAAGACGGCGTATTGGATGAAGAAGGAACGCACGCTCGCAGGCAGGCCGCCCGGGCGGCGAGACGCGCGATGACTCTTGTACTCAAAGATAAAAAAGCTCGCGAGGATTCCCGCCGTAGGTGTTACATGAACCCGGCGACGCTCGCGGGGCGGGGTCTTCATGAAGGGGATTTGGTCGAGTTGCGCGGAAAGTGGGGAGTGCCGCTTCGCGCATGGATGGAAGCGGACGATGCGCTGCCCGAGAACGCGGCGGGTCTTGACGCGGACGGTATCGCCATGCTCGACGCCGAGGAGGGAGACGGGGTCTTTCTGTCTCCCGTGAAAGTATGAGCAGATTTATAATTTTTCCGTTTTTGTCCGTATGAGGGCGTGATTATTTCTTCGCTTTATTATTAAAGGAAGGCTGTTTCATTGAGTCTCGTCGGCATAGACACCGGAGGAACCTTCACCGATCTCGTTTTCTACGATGAGGACGAAAAACGGATAGAGGTTTCCAAGATTCCCACGCTTCGCGGGAGAGAAGACGCGGTTTTTCTCGAAGGCGTCGGGAGTCTCGATATCTCCGGCATCGAGCGGATCACGCACGGCACCACCGTCGGCACCAACGCGATCCTGGAAGGCTCAGGCGCGCGCACTGCTCTCCTGACGACGCACGGCTTCCGCGACGTTCTTGAGATTGGCCGGACGCAGCGCCTCGTGCCCCAGAGCCTTTTCGACCCGAAATTCGTTCGCCCTCGGCCGGTCGTTCCCCGTGAGTTGCGGCTCGAAATCGAAGAGCGCGCCTTGGCCGATGGGCGAGTGGAAGTCCGCGTGGAAGAAGCGCAGGTCGAGGAGCAGGCCGAACGCTTGAAGCGTCTTGGCGCGGAAGCTCTCGCCATCTGCTATCTGCACGCCTACGCCAACGGAGAGAACGAAAGGCGCACGGCGGAGTATCTCGAAAAGATGCTGCCGGGAGTATTTCTCTCCCTATCGCACGAGGTTGTGCCCGAGTACCGCGAGTTCGAGCGCTTCTCCACGGCCGCGCTGAACGCCTATCTCGGCCCGAAAATTAAAAACTACGTGAGCCGTCTGGAGGGAGCGCTTAAAGACAATGGATGCAGCGCGCCCCTTTTTATTATGGCTTCGAACGGCGGGATGCTCGACGCCGGGCGGGCGGCGCGGTTTCCTGTGCGTACGATACTCTCCGGCCCCGCCGGCGGCGTGGTGGCGGGCGTGTCGGTTGCCGAGTCGCTGGGTCTCGATCACCTCATCACCTACGACATGGGCGGCACCAGCACGGACGTATGCCTCATCCGCGACCGCAGACCCATCGTCAGCACGAACAACACTATCGGCGCCTATCCCCTCAAGACCTCGCAGCTTCAGATCAACACTGTGGGCGCGGGCGGGGGGAGCATCGCCTGGCGCGATGAGGACGGCGCGCTCCACGTGGGGCCAAAGAGCGCGGGGGCACGTCCGGGACCTGCGTGTTACGGATTTGGGGGCGAGGAGCCGACGGTCACGGACGCGAACGTCACCCTCTCGCGCATCGGGCCGCGCACGCTGCTGGCCGGAGGGCTGGAACTCCACCCCGAAAAGGCGGAGAGCGCCCTCGGGTCGCTGGCCGTGGAACTCGGGATTTCAGGCGCCGTATCGATGGCGCGCGGAGTGGTCGACCTCGCCGTAATGCGGATGGTGAGCTCAATCCGCGAGATTTCCATCGAACGCGGCTTCGACCCGAGGGAACACACCCTCCTCGCCTACGGCGGCGCGGGGCCGCTGCACGCCGCCCTGATAGCGAAGGAACTCTCCATGTCGAGCGTCGTCGTACCGCGCTTTCCCGGAAATTTCTCAGCAGTCGGTCTCCTCATGGCGGATGTGGTGCAGGAGAACGTCGGGACGTGCTTCGTTGCTTTGGAAGATGCGCAAGAAAGCGATTTGGAGCGCATTTTCAAGAATCTTGAAGCTCCCTGCGCCGAGCAGTTGCGCGGGGCCGGATTGAGTGAAATCGAGACGCTCCGTCACGTAGACGTCCGATATGTCGGACAGGCGTTCGAACTCACGATTCCGGTTCCGGAATCCAGTGGCTGGCTCGACGCCCTGGGCAGTGAGTTCCACACACGCTACGAGGCGCGCTACGGGCATTGCCATCCGGACGATCCGCTCGAGATCGTGAACCTCAGGGTGCGGGCCTCCGGCATGGTGGACAAGCTGGGGTGGGTGAAGGTGGAAAATCCGGGCGGCGTGCTTGATGACGCGCTCCTGGAGAGAAGAAGCGTCGTTTTCGAGGAGGAAGTTCCCGATTGCCCCGTCTACCGGCGAGATTCCCTGCCTTCAGACGCCGAGATAAGCGGGCCTGCGGTAATCGAGGAATACGGCTCGAACACTCTCGTCCCTCCCGGCTGGGCGGCGAGACGGGACGCTCGAGGACATCTACACCTGAGCGCATCGGGCTGAATTGTATTAAGGGTCCCCATGAACGAAGCGGTGAAATACGGATACGGCTACGGAATGCAGCCGGGCGATCCGCCCTCGCACCTGGATTTTCTCGATTTCATAGAGAAGGTGGAGCAATCAGGTTTCGATTCTTTCTGGCTGGACGATCACATCGCTTTTCGCGGCAATTTCCTGGAAAGCCTCGCCGCTCTCGCCGCCGCCGCGGCCAGAACCGAGCGCATCACGCTGGGCAGCCTCGTCTATCTCCTGCCGCTCAGGCGGCCCGCCATCGCGGCGAAAGCGGCGGCCACGGTGGATTACCTGAGCGGGGGCGGGCGCTTCATCTTCGGCGTGGGCGTAGGCGGCGAGGAAGAGAAGGAGTTCGAGGTTTGCGGTGTACCGAAAACAGAGCGCGGGGCGCGGACGGATGAGGCCATCGAGGTGTTGCGCAAGTTGTGGTCGGGGGAGGCGGTGAGGCACGAGGGGAGATTCTTCCGATTCTCGGATGCGCGGCAAAGCCCACCGCCATTAACTCCGGGCGGGCCTCCGATCTGGGTGGGCGGCAGGAGTGAGGCCGCGCAAAGGCGCGCCGCTCTTCTGGCAGACGGCTACGCGCCTTATCTCTATTCTACATCGCGCTATGAGAATGCATTGAACCAGATTCACCGTTTCGCGGCCGAGGCGGGGCGCGCGCTTGACGATTCCGAAAATCCCTGGACGCCCGCGCTTCACCTGTTCGTGAATCTGCGCGAAAAAGAGGATGAAGCACTTGATGAGGGTGCGAGGAATCTCTCGATGCGGTATGGGATGGATATGCGCGAGGCGGCGAATAGATACCTGCTCCACGGCTCGGTTGCGCGTTGCGCCGAGCGGATCGATGCGTACCGGAAGGCGGGCGTCCGGCACTTCATCTTTAAGGCGGCGGCGTCCGCAGGCGAGGAGGTGGAACACATGATGCGGCTGGCCGAAGAACTTCTGCCCGAGGTGAAGCGCCATGCCGGCTGAGGCGAGCGGGCACGTCGATACGTTCGTGCGGGACAACCTGCCGCCGGAATCCCTGTGGCCGGAGATGGACTACGGCGTCTTGCCGGAGCTTGCGGCCTATCCCGCTCGTATCAATGCAGGCGCTGTACTCATCGACGAGATGGCCCAGGGCGCGCAGGCAGAGCGACCTGCGATATATTACGGCGAAACGCTTTGGAGCTATCGTTCGCTTTTGGAGAACGCAGGCCGCATCGCTTCGGTGCTGACGAATCGCTTCGGTCTCGTGCCCGGAAACCGCGTGCTTCTTCGCTCATCAAACCATCCGACTCTCGTGGCTGCGAGCCTTGCGGTTTTGAAGGCGGGCGGGGTCGTGATTCCGACCATGCCCGTGATGCGTGAGCGCGAGCTGGCCTACGTGCTGGAGAAAGCGCAGGTCGGTTTTGCCATTTGCGACGAAAAACTGAGCGAAGATTTGAGCGCAGCTGCCAAGTCTTCTGAATCACTGGAACACGTCGTCTTGTTCGGGGGCGGTCAGGCGGACGGCCTCGAAGCCTTGATGGCCGAAGCCTCGCCCGAATTCCAAAACGCGGATACGGCGGCGGAAGACGTGGCCCTCATCGGCTTTACCTCGGGCTCCACCGGTACGCCCAAGGGGACGGTGCATTTCCACCGCGACCTGCTCGCCGTGGCGGATACGTTTCCTAAATATCTTTTCGATCTCGGGCCGGATGACGTCGTTTGCGGCAGCCCGCAAATCGCCTTTTTGTACGGGTTTTGCGCCTTCATCACCGACGCCCTGCGCTTCGGCGCCTCCTCGGTTCTGCTCGAGCGGGGAACGCCGCGCGATCTGTTGGTATCGGTCGAGAGATATAAGGGAACGGTGTGCTTCAGCACACCCTCGGGCTACAAGCAGATGCTCGACATCGCGGGTGGTTACGACCTGAGCAGCCTGCGCGCCTGCATCGCGGGGGGAGAGCCGCTGGAGCCTTCGGTGTTCCGCGAATGGCGCGAGCGTACGGGGGTTTCTATCATCAACGGCCTCGGCATCTCGGAGCTTTTGCACATCTTCATTTCGGCGAGCGGGGAAGATGTCCGCCCCGGAAAGATAGGCCGCGCGGCGCCCGGCTACCAGGTGCGCGTGGTGGATGAGGAGATGCGCGACACGCCGCCCGGCGAAGTGGGCCAGATGATCGTCAAAGGCCCCACCGGTTGCCGCTACCTCGATGACCTCGAGCGCCAGCGGAACTACGTGCGTGACGGCTGGAACATGACGGGAGACCTTTGCCGCGTCGACGCGGAAGGGTACATCTCCTTCGAGGCGCGTACCGACGACATGATCAACACCGGGGGATACAACGTGTCGGGCCTGGAGGTGGAGGCCGTGCTGCTCGAACACGCAAATGTGCGCGAGTGCGCGGTGGTGGGTTCGCCGAACGCAGAGCGCGGGGAAATCGTGAAGGCGTTCGTCGTTCTCTCGGGAAGCGCCGAAGTTGAGTCTGAGAGCGCGCAAGATGCAATGGTGCAGGAGCTTCAGGATTTCGTGAAAGCCCAGCTCGCGCCCTATAAATACCCGAGAGAGGTGGAGTTCCTGGAAAGCCTGCCCCTCACGGCCACGGGAAAGATACAAAGGGGTGCTCTTCGGAAGCTGGAGCGCGAGCGCGCGCAGGCGGGGGGTTGTTGAAGGAGTCCTTCGAGGGGAAAGCGCCCGCTTCCGAAACACGGATTTTCAACAACCTCCGTAGGGACAGGTCGCGACCTGTCCCTACAATAAATGCGATTTCGTTCGTCATTCCGGCGAAAGCCGGAATGACGATAACCTGCGGATCGAGGTGAGATAGGGGCGGTTCGCAGGCCCATGTGCGCCCTTCGATACGCCGCCTTCGGCGGCTACTCAGGGTGAGGATGATATGGCGTACTACTCAGGGTGAGGAAAAAAATCACCTTCATCCCGAGTAGGCCCGTAAGGGCCGTATCGAGGGACGACGGAAACCAGCCTTTCCATCTCTCCTTGCCTTGCCCCCCAACCCCCTTCATTCATCAGGACTTTTCAACATCCCAATCCAGGGGGGTTTGAGGCTTGCGCCAGCCGGATGAAGCGGCTCAGAGCGTTTCGTGATGATGCGGCACCGGATTCCGGCATCTTGCGACGGCTTCGGCAAACATGGTATTCTCTTTACTCGTCATCATGAAATCATAAAGTTTCTTTCGGTATTGTCTTGTTGCAAGCAGGAGGAATCGAAGGAAAGTCATATCTTCCCGATACACTGAGTGCGCCCCGTCTCGGGGCGTTGATCGAGTCCATGACGCAGCCGCGAATCCTGCGGCCCAGAGGGAGGCTGAAATCGTGGATAACAGAATGAATGTACGGGGTCTCATCTTCAAATCGGTATTGGCGGTTATCCTGGGAGTGGCGCTCGTCTTTACAGCCGTCACGCCTTCTGAGTCGGCCGTCAAACGGGTCGTCATCACCCAGGCGGTCGAGAGTCTCGCCTTCGTCAGTAACTACGTGGCGCGTGCGAACGGTTACTTCGCCGAAGAGGGTCTGGCCGCAGAGGTCATCTCCACGCGGGGCGGCGGGCCGGACATCAAGGCCAACCTCGCGGGCCAGGCGGATTTCTCCATCGCGGCGGGCACTTACCAGATCAACGCCGTCAAGGCGGGCGGCGCCCTCATCGCGGTAATGAGCTGCCTGAACCGCAGCATCGTCAACTCCGCCATCCGCAAGGATGTGGCGAAGAGGCTCGGCATCACCGCCAAGACGCCCTACAAGGAAAAGATCAAGAAACTGAAGGGCCTGACCGTGGGCGCCACGCGTCCCGGCGCGCTCACCTACAACCAGGGTGAATACTGGATCCGCCAGGCCGGCTATACGCCCCAGAAAGAGGTGAAGCTCATCGGCGCGGGCGCGGGCCCGGTCCTCATCGCGGCGCTTCAGCGCGGCAAAATCGATGTAGCGATACAGACGATTCCCGTGCCGGAGACAGCCATATTCAAGGACATCGGCATTCCCTTCGTCACGAACTCTGCGGGTGAGGACCCGGAGATGGACCAGTTCATGATGGAGGTCCTGCTCGTGCGGCCCGATTACGCGAAGAAAAACCCCGAGACCGTCCGCAAGGTGGTCCGGGCGCTTCTCAAGGCCAACAACTGGATCAACAAGCACACCGCCGAGCAGATTCGCGAGAAAATCCAGCTTTATTTCGCCAAGACCGACAAGCGGCTGCTGCGCACCAGCATCGCGGCGGTGAAGAAGGCTGTCTCGCTGGACGGGAAAGTCACCCAGCGTGCGGTGGACATTACACAGAACCTGCTCATCGCGGCGGGCAAGCTCAAGAAGGCGTTCCCGAGGAGCACCCTCGTCACGGACGAGTATCTGCCCGGCAAGATGTGAACTAACACTTCCGACTCTGAAAACCGCCGGGGAGGGGCTTTTGAGAGCCTGTCCCCGGCGGCGGAGATTCATGCGCCGTGCCTCCAATTCTCTCGATCAAGAACCTGCATAAGGAATTCTTCTCGCGTGGAAACCGCGTGATCGCCGTCGATGATATGAGCCTCGAGATCGAAGACGGCGAGTTCATCACTATCGTGGGACCGAGCGGGTGCGGGAAGTCCACGCTGCTGAACTGCATTATCGGGCTGGTGCACCCCACCTCGGGCACCATCACGTACAAGGATAAAAAGCTGCACGGCATCAATACCGACATCGGCTACGTGCCGCAGTCGGACTATCTCTACGCCTGGCGCACGCTCATCAACAACGTCGCCTTCCCGCTGGAGATGCGGGGGGTCGACCAGAAGACCAGGCACGACAAGGCCCGCGAACTCATCCAGCGCGTCGGCCTCGCGGGGTTCGAGGACCACTACCCCCACGAACTCTCGGGCGGAATGCGCCAGCGGGCCAACATCATACGCACTCTTATTTACGACCCGGAAGTCATCCTGATGGACGAGCCCTTCGGGCCGCTCGACGCGCAGACGCGCATTATCCTTCAGGATCAGTTGTTGAAACTCTGGCGCGAGGCGCGAAAGACCGTGATATTCATCACGCACGACCTCGTCGAGGCCATCGCCCTGGCTGACAGGGTCGTCGTCATGACGAGCCGGCCCGGCAAGCTCAGGAGCGTCACCGAAGTAGACATTCCGCGTCCGCGAGACGTGTTCACCATCCACAGCAAGGAGGAGTTTCGGCAGACCTACGATCAGCTGTGGCAGGAATTGCGCGAGGAGGTCCAGCGCAGCGAGGATTGGATGAAAAACGGGTCCGCGAGTTAGAGCGAGCGGATAAGAAGGGGATTGCCATGGTCGACATGATCGATAAAGAGGCGAGCGGGGACAAGGGAGCGGACGAGGCAATACAGACCACCCATGAGGCTTCCGGCCGCGTCAGGATTCCCAAACTGGGCGAGATCCTCCTGACGATTCCCCTGCCGGGCGTACCGCAACTCTGGCGGGGCGATTACCTGATTGGCTCGCTCTTGTTGTTCCTCACGGTGGCCGGCTACATGATGTGCTCCGTCACGGGCATGTTCTTCCACGCCATCGCCTTCGTTGACGTCTCCATATCGAGGACCGGGCGCTTCATCAAGAACCAGAAGTTGCGCATGTTCATTTACCGGGCCTCATTCGCGGGCGGCTTTCTGGCGATGTGGGAGCTCAGCGCCTGGGAGATCGGCCCCAAACAGTGGCTCTGCGTGGACCCGTTCTGGTTCGGCTCGCCCCTGCGCGTCATGAGCTATATGGTGGAGATTACGCTTTCGGGCAGCGTGTTCGTCGATACCTGGACGACGATGTACGAGGCCTTCCTGGGCTATATCCTGGGCGCCGCTCTCGGCATCGCGCTCGGCTTCATTCTGGCGCGGCTGGAAACCCTGGCCGAGATACTCGACCCCTTCATCGTCGCGGTGAACGGCATCCCGCGCGTGGCGATGGCGCCGATTCTCATCATCTGGTTCGGCATCGGGGTGGAATCGAAAATCGTGCTGGCGGTGAGCCTGGTGCTCTTCTTGACCTTCATGAACACCTACTCGGGCCTGAGGGGCGTGGACCCCAACCTGAAGAACCTGGCGCAGGTGATGGGCGCGAACGAGATGCAGGTTCTCTGGAAGGTCACGCTGCCCGCCGCGATGCCCTGGATACTCACGGGCCTCAAGATAGGCGTTCCCTTCGCCATCATCGGGGCCATCCTGGGCGAGTTCATGGCGGCGAGCAAGGGGCTGGGCTTCATGATCCAGCACACGAGCAACCTGTTCAACATCGCGGGCTCGTTCGCGGGCCTCATCCTGCTCATGTTCATCGTGCTCATCGCCAACACGGCGGTGAACTGGCTGGAGCGCTATCTGTTGCGATGGCGGCCCAAACAGCAAGCCGCAGGCGAAGGCGGCGCAACGGAGGTGTATTAGGGTTTCCGGGTTTTCTAAAAACCCAGGTCTGTCGGGATAATCTTTCTTTCTCTGAAACTGCGTAGGGACAGGTCGCGACCTGTCCCTACTTTTGTTTGACCTGGAATGTATGGTGCGGGCTGAACACAGGTCCGCCCCTGCAAACCCATCTCACATTCCGCAGGGGTCTAGCCTTCCAGCCGCTCCCCGGTGTCGCCGTCGAACAGATGGGCGTTGTCCATCTCGAAGAACACCCGGATGCGCTCTCCCACCTGCGCTCGGAAATGGCCTTCTTCCTTTACGGTGAGGACCTCACCGCCCAGGTCCAGGGCGACGAAGGTATCCGAACCCAAAGGCTCGACGAGTTCCACCCGGCCCTCGGCGGAGACGAGGCGCTCCCCGCCCTCTTGAAAGCCCAGATGCTCGGGACGGAAGCCGAGGGTATAGGCGTCTCCTTCCCGGCAGGACTCCGGCAGCGGGAAGCGCAGGGCGCCCGCTTCGAGTTCGAGACGGCCCTCCGATTGCTGTGCGCGGCCTTCGATGAAGTTCATGGCCGGGCTCCCCAGAAACCCTGCCACGAAACGGTTGACGGGGCGGTCGTAGAGTTCGATGGGAGGACCCACCTGCAGTATTTTCCCCAGATCCATGACGACGATGCGGTCTCCCATCGTCATCGCCTCGGTCTGGTCGTGGGTGACGTAGATGGAGGTCGTGCCCAGGCGGCGCTGGAGCTTGCGTATCTCGGCCCGGGCGGTGACGCGGAGCTTGGCGTCGAGGTTGCTGAGCGGTTCGTCGAAGAGGAAGGCGACCGGGTCGCGCACGATGGCCCGGCAGACCGCCACGCGCTGCCGCTGGCCGCCCGAGAGCTGGCGGGGTTTGCGGTGGAGGAGGTCTTCGAGCCCCATGAGGGCGGCGGCCTCCTTAACGCGGCGGTCGATGTCGCCCGCAGAAATCCGCCGGACGCGGAGACCGAAGGCCATGTTCTCGTACACCGTCATGTGTGGGTAGAGGGCGTAGTTCTGGAACACCATGGCCATGTTGCGATCCTTGGCGGGAATCTCGTTCACGCGCTCGCCCGACACGCGGATCTCGCCGTCGGTGGGAAACTCCAGCCCGGCCACCATGCGCAGCGTCGTCGTCTTGCCGCAGCCCGATGGCCCCACCAGGACGAGGAACTCTCCCTCGGAGACTTCCAGGTCGATTCCGTCCACGGCGCGCACGCTGCCGAAGTGCTTGCTCAGGTTCTCGATACTGACGGTGCCCAAGCCGACTCCTCCTACTTCACCGCTCCGGCCGTCAAGGCGCGGATGAGATAGCGCTGCATGAAAAAGCCCACGAGCAGGGCGGGCAGCATGATGAGCGTCGCGAGGGTGGACATATCCTGCCAGAAGACCTGCATCTCGCCCATGGTCTCCGCCAGGCGGACGGGGATGGTGCGCGCGTGCACGTTCGTCAGCATGAACGCGAACATGAACTCGTTCCAGGCCAGCAGGAAGACGAATATGGAGGTCGCGGCGATACCCGAGGACGCGAGGGGGAAGGTCACTTTCGCCAGCGTGCGCAGCGCGCCGCAGCCGTCGAGCGCCGCGGCCTCTTCGAGTTCCCTGGGGATGCCGTCGAAAAACGCCTTCATCAGCCAGGTGCCGAAGGGGATGTTGAGGGCGGTGTAGATGAGGATCAGGATGAGCCGCGTGTCGAGAATCTGGAGATAGCGGAACAGCAGGTAGAGCGGAACCACCGCTGTTACGGGCGGCAGGAGGCGCGTGGCCAGCATAAAGAAGAGAAGATAGTTCGACGCCCGGAAGCGGTAGCGCGAAAACGCGTAGGCCGCAAGCGAGGAGACAAGCAGGGTGAGAAAGGTCGTCACCACGGCGATGAACGCGCTGTTCCAGATGAACAGCAGCGCCGATTCGTTACCGAAGCCCAGGAACTTCCAGTATGATGAGAAATCCGGGGTCACGAAAACCGTGGGCGGGATGCTGAAGATGGCGGTCTCGTTCTTCACCGAGGTGAGCATGATCCAGACGATCGGAAACAGGCTGAACGCAAGCAGCACCAGCATCGCCCCACGCGCCGCCGGGAAGGAGGGAATCCCCGGCCCAATCTGTTCTTCGCCCCGCGCCATCGCCTAGCCGTCCCTGTCCCGAATGAGCCGCATGTAGGCGAACGCGATCCCGGCGCCCAGCACGAGGAGGACGACCGAGGTGGCCGCCGCGTTGCCCACGTCGAAATAACGGAAATAAATGCGCTGGATAAACAGGCCGTAAGGCATGGTGGACGTGCCGGGGCCTCCTTCCGTGAGAATGTAGGGAATGTCGAACACCCGCAGCTTGAAGATGGTCTGAAACAGCAACGCCACCACCAGCGGGGGAAGGATGAGCGGAAAGGTGATCCGCCGGAATACCTGCACCCGGTTCGCGCCGTCCACGTGGGCGGCTTCGAACACCTCGTTGGGGAGCGCCGTGATGCCCGCCAGGAGGATCATGGTGACGAAGGGCGTCGAACGCCAGACCTCGCAGATCACGATGGCCCAGAAGGCTGGGCCGGTCTCGGCGAGCCAGTTCACCTTGGCAATTCCCACGAGTGCGATGAGGAGGTTCACGATGCCGATGTCACGGTCCCACATGAGCCGCCAGCCGAGGCCCACCGCAATGGGAGCGACCATGTAGGGGGTGAGGAGAAAGGACGTCATGAGCCGCCTGCCGCGAACCAGGCCGTAGAGCAGCAGCGCGCTCGCTACCCCCAGGATGAACTCCAGGGCGATGGTGGCCACGGTGAAGCCCAGGCTGAAGCGGGTTACCTGCCAGAAGTCGGGGTCGAACGTGAGCAGGTGCACGTAGTTCGCAAAGCCGACGAAGGTGGAGAGGTGCGGCGTAGTGAGCCGCCATTTCCACATGGAGAGATAGATGTTGTAGAAGGAAGGATAGACCAGTATCCCGCCCAGGATGGCGAAGGCGGGCGCCATGAGCAGGTAGGGCGCCATCGTCTGCTTTCGCGCGGGGGTGAGCCACGCCATGCCGCCCCGCCGCGCTGTTTTCTGAACGGCTCCGGTATTCACGACACTCTCCGTGCTTGCGCCTGTCCCGACGTATTGGTCGCCATCATCCCGTCAATCCGTAATCACTTGAAAGGCAACCCCCCCTACCCCCCCTTGTCAGGGGGGCAAGAAAAAACAAAAGCCCTTCGCCGGGGGGCATCGCCTTTACCCCCCTGTCAAGGGGGGGTAGGGGGGGGGTGCTCTGGTAGGGACAGGTCGCGACCCATCCCTACAGAACCATCGTGTTTCACTTGGCCCCTCGTCCGGGGTAGCGAACCCTCCCTCCCCGGTCGGGTTCGACCCCCCGGGAATGCCTCCGCGTCCGGTTTTCGTCCCCGGACGCTTTACTTCAAAACCGCGTTGATCCGCTTGCAGGCGTCCCCCATGGCCTGCTTGGCGCTCTTTTTCTTCTGCAGGTAGTTGATGACTTCCTTCGAGGTGGCGTCGCTTATCTCGGACGCGCGCGGATGCTGCGCCGCGCCGCTGCCCCGGCTGATGGCGGTCAGCCACGCCTTCGCCACGGGGAACTTCTTCAGGTAGTCCGCGTTGTTGTAGACCGAGCTGCGCACGGGGCCGTTCGCCCACTGCAGGGCGCCCCGGAGCTGGTTCTTCTTGTTGGAGAGCGCCATCATGAGTTCCCAGGCCGCCGCCTTGTTCTTGCTCTTCTTGTCCATGATCAGGTGCCAGCCGCCGTTCAGGGTGGCGCCCCGGTTCTTGCCGTCCAACGAGGGGACGAGGAAATAGCCCAGCTTGTCCGCCGTCTTGGACTTCTTGGGGTTGGTCATCAGGCCCCAGTAGGGGGAGAAGTAGACCCCCATGGCGGCGCGGCCCTGCATCATGGCGTTTCTGTATTCGTCCCGGCCCCAGGCCAGCATGTCGGGCGGGGACCAGCCGCTGCGGAACGGCTTGCCGAATACCTCGAGCAGCTTGATCGAATCGGCGCGATCCAGCAGGCAGGTCTTGTTGTCGGCGGAGAGCACGCCGTGGCCCGAACTGTGGAGATAGCGCAGGAAGTCCTGCTCCACGTGGACACCGGGTTTTCCGCGCTGGACGACGCCGTAGATCTTGCCGGGCTGGTTCAGCTTTTCGGCCGCGGCGAGAAATTCATCCCAGGTCTTGGGAATCGAGACTTTGGCCGCCGCGAAGAGGTCCTTGCGGTAATAGACGATTCCCGTGCCCGTCCGGTAGGGAACGCCGTAGGCGGGCCCGCCGGGCTTGGGGAAGCGAGTTGTGCCCGAGAGGGCGGGGATGAGGTCCCCGTAGTCGTAGTCTTTGGGCGCGCTCTTGATGTAGCTGTCCAGCGGCTCCAAAAAACCTATCGTCTCGGGGTTGACCCAGGCGTCCACCCAGGACACCACGTCGAACTGCCCGCCTCCGGCCGCGAAGGAGAGGACCGCCTTGTCCTTGATTTTCCCGTAGGGTGTGGTGACCACGGTCACCTTGATGCCCTTTTCCTTCTCTAAGTCGGCCACGACGCCCTTGGGACCGCCCGCCGCCTTGAACAAGGTCGGGTGGATGAGGAGCGTGACCTTCTTGGCCGCCGCGGCGGGCAGCGCGAGCCCCGCCACAAAAGCGGCCACGGCGATAATGAATAGCCAGCGTCTGGAACGTTTCATCGTTTCTCCTCCCTTTTCTGGGTGACCGGATGATGCGAATTCCAAGGAGCGGTTACACGACCGCTCCATCCTGGCGAAGCTTCTCCCGCAGGGGCTCGACCGGCAGTTCGCGCGGGGTCGTCCTGCGCTCCACGCACATGGCCGCCGCCGTACCCGCCGCCTGCCCGATGGTCATGATGTGGGCCTGGTTGCGCACGGAGCCGTTCGCAAAGCGATCGCTCGAGACGGGCCGGCCCGCCACGAGGCAGTTCTCTATCTTCTGCGGGAGCATAATGCCGTAGGGGATGCCGTAGGACTCACCGTCCCGGATGTGCTTGTGCTCGATCACGCCGGTGGGCTGGTGTACGTCCAGGCAGTAAGCCCCCTGACCGATGTCGCGCGGCCCCTTGCGCGCCTCGACGCAGTCCTCGGTGGTGAGGGTCTCCTCCCCGATGATGCGGCGCGTCTCGCGCACCCCAATGGCCGAGGCCGAGTCCATCACGTAGCACTCCTCGAAGCCGGGCGCGTATTTGCGGTAGAAATCGCGCACCTTGAATACCTGCTCGCGGCCCTCGATGGCGACCTGGTTCAGGTCATCGTTGTCGACGCCGCTGTAGCCCAGCATGCTCGTCGAGTTGATGGTGACCACGCCGGGAATGTTGGTGATGGAGAACACCACCCGCTGTCTGTTCGGGTGGAATTCGCCGCGCGACTGGGCGAGCTTGACCGACTCGTAATAGCCGGTCACGAGGGGGTAGTCCTTGTGGGTGCGGAGACCTGCGGCGATCTCCTCGCGGCTCTTCCCGATGTAGGGGTCCTCGCCGAGCATGAAATTCGTCGGGTTGGCCTTGACGTGCTGGAGGTGGCGGTCCAGGTCCACGTTCCCCATCCGGGAGAAGAGGCTGATGGACATCATCTTTCCCTCTTCGTCACCGAGGTGGAAGGGCGCGCCCGCCTGCGCTGCGATGTCCGCGTCCCCGCTCGCGTCGATGACGACTTGCGCGCGGATCTCGCTCTCCCCGCTCTTGTTCACGATGCGCGCGCCGGCCACCCGGTCGCCGTCCATGACGGGCCCGATGGTGTAGGTATTCAGCACCAGATCGACGCCCGCGTCCAGGCAGAGCTTCTGGTTCACGAGTTTGAGCACTTCGCCGTCCTGGGGCGTCACGGAGTAGGAGTTGCCATAAGCGTTGTGGAGGTGACCCTCGGGAAAGGCGCCGCCCAGCCGGATGAGTTCGTCCACGATCTCCTGGGGGATGCCGTTGCAGATCTGCTCCCCCTTCATGTTGTGGAAGGTGAGGAAGTTGCCGAGAAGGCCCGCGGTGGCGTTGCCCCCGAGGAAGGCGTAGCGATCCGTGAGTACCGTCCGCGCACCGCCCCGCGCTGCGGCGACCGCGGCGCATACCCCGGCCATGCCCGCTCCGACTACGAGGACGTCGACGTTGCTCCTATCGGCCATGTGTGTCTCCTATATGCCGGTCAATTCATGAAGAATCTACCAGTTGAATTCAAAATTCCCTATCCAAAATCACTCCCCTGAACTTGGGTTTCTCCCACTCTCCCCCTGAGGGGGTTGTTGATAAAGTCCACAGAAGGAGTGCGCTATTTTCACTCCCCCCTTGAGGGGTCTGTTGAAAAACCCGGTGTTGGAAGCGGGCGTTTTGGCGGCTCACGCGGCGGCGGGGAGGCAGCCCAATTGGCGCGTGAGGGCGCCATGTGCGCGCAGCCGGCGTCTCCGGGCGGCACAGGCCGTCCAGAGGGCGAATATACGCGCCGCAAAAGCGGCGGCCAGCCGCTTGAGGTTCACCGCTATCGCCGTCAGGTAGGACTGGATCCGCATGTTCGCAAGGCCCCGGCGCACCGCCCGCCCCAGTCCGTGCCGGCTCTTCGCCTCGCCGTGGTAGCCCTCCGAGCGCCAACGGTGGCGGCCATAGAGACGCTTCTCCTCCTCCCCCCAGCGCGCATGCCGCCGACGCGCGCGCAACAGCGCCGGATACGCGTGCGGAATCAACACCGTCCTGCTCGTGCGCGACTTCGACAGACAATCCGCACGGAGCGCGCAGCCCGCGCAATCCCGCGTCTTCGATACATAGGAGCGCCCCCGCTCCGTCGCCTGCCGGGGGCGCAGCGTCTTGCCTCCCGGACACTTCACCACCTCGTTGCGCGCGTCGTAGTGGAACAACTGCAGCGGAACACGGCTCTGGCTGGGTTCCTTCTTCGCTGGTATCAGCGCTTCCACGCCCCGCCGCTCCAATTCGCCATAAACCTTCGAGTACGCGTAGCCCGAATCCGCCGTCACCATCTCCGGCGCGCGGCCCGACAACTCGCTTACCGCCTCTATATGGGACGCCATCATCTCACGCTCGTTCCGCGTCCCCTCCGTCACCGACACGTCGAGAACAACACCCCGCTCATCGTCCACCGCCGCGTGCTGCTTGTAGCTCGGCTCGAACCCCGCCCGCGCGCTCTTGCGCGCAAGCCGCGCGTCCGGGTCCGTCCGGCTCACCGGACCCCCGCCACCGCGGCCTCCTCCCTTCTTCCCGACCTCATCATCGACGGGATTCTCCTGAATCACCTTCTCCGCGTGGTGCGCCGCCAGGCTCTCCCAGCTCACGTCCGCGCGTATCAACGAGGCGTCCACGTGCACCACTTCCCCCTTCGCCACATTCGCCTCCAGACAAGCCTGCACCGTCCGGCGGAATATCTCCTTGAACCGAGCCTCCCCCCACCGCTGACGAATCCGCGTCAGGCTCGAATGATGCGGCAACTCCTCGTGCAACCCGTATCCGATGAACCACCGGATCGCCAGGTGCGCACGCGCCTCGCGAAGCAGACGCCGGTCGTGTACGTAGCCCAGCAACATACCCGCAAGCATCAAGCGGAGCGCCACCTCCGGGTCGATCCCCGGTCGACCATTGTCCGCGCAATAGCAATCCGCCACCTCCTCACGAAGCCAACTCAAATCCAGTACGCGGTCCACGCGCATCAGGACGTGATCCTCGGGGATCAGCCGATCCAGCGAACCGGCCACGAACAAATCCATCTGCTCGCGCCTCTTGCTGCCTATCATCGAGGGAACTCCCATCTCGGGCGAGATAGTGTCATTACACCCAATCACAATGCCGGGGGTTTTTCAACAGCCCCTTGAGGGGGAGTCAGTGAGCTGAGGGCGTTAGCCCGAAAGCGAACTGGTGTGGGGAGATTTTTACTGTGGCATGTCCCCCCACCGAATCGGCCTTCGCCCAAGGGCTCGGCCTCTTCGACTCCCCCTCAAGGGGGGAGTGATTCCGATATGTTCCTTGGTAGAGAACAACCCCCTCAAGAGGAGTGATTAAATCCCTCCTTTTCGGACCTGGAGACCGGAATCCCGCTTCCGAGTCACGCATGCAATTCCCTTTTCTCTCGCCCGTATCGTTCATCTAATCGCGTACCGGCTTCGTGACCGCCCGGGTTTCTCCGTAGGTGGGGAAGAAGAGCGTGTGGCTCCCCGGCCCCCCGGCCACACTGATGAGAATGTTTTCCGGCTTATCCGCTACCGGAACGGCTTCCGGCTCCGTGTCCGCGAAAAGCCCCGGCCGCCTGCCGCGAACGCGCTCGGCGATCTCGGGCGAAAAACTCTTCATAGGCACACGCGCTCCCTCGAAGAGCGCGCGCTGCACGTCCGCCCGTTCCATGCCGCCCGAGGCGAGTAGCCCCAAATGCTGTGGGCTGATGACGACCAAGACCTCGCCGCCGCCCTGGGCGTTGTTCGAGCCGGGATAGGCCATGGTGCCCGTGATCATGCGGAGTACACTCTCCGCGCTGCCGCTCGCGTAATCGTTCACGTTCACCGGCGCGTCCGCAGCCACCACCGTCACCGCGCTCTGCTCCGCGCGGAATCCCCGCGTCACATGGAGAGGCTCCCAGCCGCAGGCCGCCTCGGCGAAACAGGCGGCGTACTTGCCCCCGTGGCCGAAGGTGGCCATGTCGGTCTCGCCGGGCGCCGCCATACCCAGCCGGACGGCGGCCAGTCGGACGGCGCGGCCGATGGTGGCGTTCGCCCGGAAGCCGGGCCCGATGCATCCGCTGCCCGAATGCACGCCTAACCGCTCGGCGATAGGCCCGTGAACGATCACCAGGGGCGAGGCGAGCTCGGTAGTCGCCTGAATGGCCAAAAAATTGAACTCGGGCTCCATGACGGCTTCGAGCGCCGCCAGGACCACAGGGAAGTACGTCGGCTTGCACCCGGCAGCCACAGCGCAGACGGCCGCATCGCCCACCGTCACCTCTTCCATGGCGGGCGCCATGATCCCCAAAACGTGGCCGGAACCCTCATGAACGGCGGCGAGGGTGGCGTCGACAGCCCTGCGGGTAGGCGGGACGAGGGGAAGGCCGTCGCCCGGCCCTTCCTCCATCGCGGCTTCGAGCGCGGCCTGAGCGCCTGGCGAGAGTTCGCTCAGAAGCGCCTCTGGCATGGCCTAGTCAATCTTCCGCGTTACGGAGCGGTGGTTCAGCGCGCCGGGCGCCAGGAGCGAGTTCGGCCCCGCGCCACCGTGCACCAGAATGGTGATGTCGTCCTTGTCCTCGACAAAGGGCATCGTCGCTCCCTCCATCGTGTTCACCCCGTAGAGCATCTGCTTCCAGTCGCTCCAGCGCTCCCGTGACTCGGGGGGGTAGGTATGGACCGGAATCCGGTGAACCTCATAGAGGTAATCGCGCACGAGCTTCTTGTCGAACCCGGCTTCGGCGACCTTGTTCGCGTGGGTGGGACCGAAGATGAGCATGATCTCGCAGCGGCCGAACTGCGGCCGGGTACCCGAGCAGGCGGCCACTGTTCCGAAGGTGCCGAGGATGCCCTGCGCGGTGAGCGCGCTGTGGTCGTCCACCATGTGGAGGGGTTCCGCGGTGAACACCGTCACCACGCTGTCGGATTCTGAAAAACCCTGCTCGACGTGGAGCGGCTCCCAGGGGCTCTGCTCAACGTTCTCGGTGATGGCGTCGAAATACTTTGCGAAATGACCCTGGCAGGTGGCGCCCCGGTTTCCGAGGTCGCCGATGCAGTTGAACATGATGAGCTTGACGGCGCGGCCGACCGAGGCGTTCACCCCCCAGCCCTGCGCGCTCAAGTCGCGTCCGTCGCTCATCCCGATCTCTTTAGCGATGGGGCCGCTCACCACGACGATGGGGAAAAGCGTGTGCGCCGTAGTAATGACGTGGTTGACGTGGTACTCCTCCGCTCCCATGGCCTGCACCGCCGTAATGAGGATGGGCATGGCGCCCGGATTGCAGCCCGCCATGATTGCGTTGGCGGCGATACGCTCCACGGTGATGTCCGCCAGCCTCGGCATGAGGCGGGCGATTACTTCATTGCCCTTCCTGCCCGAGGCCTCGACGAACCGCTCCACCATTTCCAGGGTGGGGGGGATGACGGGAAGCCCGTCCGTCGCGCCCAGATCGAAGAGCGCCCCGTTTGCGCCGATGGGGTCTCCCGCGATCATGAGGATTCGCTCGATGGGGTCCTCTTCGGCGACCGCATCGGCTTCCCCGTTCGCCGTGTTCATCCACTCGGCGGCCACCGATTCCACGCCGTTTTGCGCGATTCGCAACAGGGCGTCGCCGCCCTGGTGGGCCACGGTGTCATCGACGAGGAGAAGCCGAAGATGGGGGGATTTGTAGGCCTTGGCGAAGCTGCGCGCCGCCGTCTCGAACCCGTTGCCCACCACCACGACGGTGGGGACGCCGCGTTTTTCAAGCTCTGCCGAGTCGTGGACACTCCACGACGTGCAGCCCCCTCAGACCCCGAAGCCGGTTACCGCCACGTCGCAGTTGGACGCGATCTCATCCAGCGTCTCCTGCCCGGCGCCCTGGGCGGCCCAGCCCTTCTTGCGCACGAGCAGCTTCGCGTCGTGGCGTTCGGCGAAAACTTCGCCGACGTGGCTCAGAAAGTCGCCCGCGTGGGGCATGTTGTTGTCGAGGAGAGCGATACGGAGCCCGTCCAGGCCCTCTACGGCGGCCCCTTCGGCGGGTCCGTCATCTTGCGCTACGGCAGCGATAGGATTAATGATTTCGATTCGACCGGTTGCGTCCATACCCGAACTCCTTCCATTCAACGGGGAACACACACTCCGCGCCATAGGGTTTAGCCGCGGTCTTTAAATCTGCTTAGATGAATCAATTATGAAGGAGAATTCGTTCTGATGTCAATTATTCCGGGGGCGGCGGGGTGACGCCGATTTCCCCGCGCATCAAGCGTCGGAAAGCGATGCGTCGCTGCGCCTCGCGCACGATGGCGCTTATTGCGCGACGCCACGTTACGTACACTACGCCGTCGGCGCGCATGTGTTTTTTTCGCGCGAGTCTGCGGTCGCGTTCGATCTGTGAATCATCCTGCTCGTCGTGCGAGACGACGGGCGGGTCGACGTAGAACACGTTCAGCCTGTTCTCCCAGAAACGGGATAGCGCCTGGTCGATTTCGCGCATCATCATGGGCGTGTTCTCGAGAAAATGGTGGGCCGCCTCGCGCGTGATGACGTAGCCTTCGCTGCCGTAGTCGGAATAGCGAACGCGGCCGACCCGGTGTCCCGTATCGAGGCGCTCGGAGGGGATGAAGGTCCTGTTCGAGCGCCGGTTCAGCTTCACGACGTCGAAGGCGAAGGGCCTGCGCTCCAAGGCGTCGAGCACCTTGGGAAGGTCCGACGACAACCCGGCGTCGTCCTCGAAGATAGCCGCGGTTTCGGGGCCGTTCTCCACGATTTCCGCCATCACCTGGCGCTGGCTTATCCAGTTGGCGATGGAGCCGTCCGCCTGGGGCCAGAGTCCCAGCCGCCGCCTGGTTTCCCTGTCGACCTGTGCGTATTGCTCGCGGGTGAGTTCTTTAGCTTCAACTGCGGGGTGAAACGTCGCTTCCAGGTCCAATGACGCGAACTGATCTTCCATCCGGCGGCGGCGCTCCTTGGCCCTGGCGAGATTGACGACGAACAGCTTCATGGTCGGGTCCCCTCGTGGTGGCGGATGTCTTTACTCATCCGCCGGACGATATTGACGCAAGTTCTCCTTAATCACCAAAGAGGCTGCTGTCGGTAATTCACAGGGACTGGTTAGATTTGTTTTTTACAATTCTTTCCTGACAATGAGCAACGATCTTTTTAAGAGCCGCTAAACGTCATTTCAGTGTCTTAGTTCGCGCCGTCTCGCCTCTGCTTACCCTGAATCGCCGGCACCCTTTGCGCTCCGCACCTTGAGATAAAAGTATACGCGCTTGAGCACCTCTTCTCTGAGATTACTGAGTACTCGGTGCCCTATTTTCGAGAAATTCCGGCTCGGTCGGGAATCCTTCGCCTCCTGAAGGAAAGAATGGCCGCCCGCCTCGTTTCCATCAAAAACGACGGGCGTTTCCAAGGAGAAGACGTTCAACCTGTTTTCCCAGTAAGCATGCAGCGTGTGATCGGTGCGGTTTACTATTTTCGGGAAGCGCTCCAGAAGTCGGCTCGCCCCTTTTTTCGAAACGACGTAACTCTGCGTCCCCCAGTCAGAAAACTTCGTGATCCCCAACCGGACCCTCTCATCCAACCTCTTGAGCGGCATAAAGGGTTTGCCCTTGCTGTGCCGATGCAGAAAAACAAAGTCG
The DNA here is from genome assembly GCA_965213625.1 of bacterium. Taxonomy (GTDB): domain Bacteria; phylum UBA8248; class UBA8248; order UBA8248; family UBA8248; genus Bin107. The sequence continues at coordinate 614,341 of CBDBZU010000004.1, read as the reverse complement.
AACTCCCAGCCCGAGGTGTAGAGCCGCTTAAGCGCATCGAGCGCGCCTACAATTTCAGGCGCGAGCGTTACGTCGTCCTCGAAGACGGCGGCCAGTTCATCCTCCCCCTCCGCGACGCTTCCCAGCGCCTTTCTATGGCTCAAGTGGCAGGCGATCATGCCGTCCGAAAGCGGGCGGCGGCCCTCTCGATCACGGGATTTCCTGTCCACGAGGGCCCAGTCTTCCTCATTCAAATCGCGCCAGTCCGTGGCGTCGAAAATTTCGAACTCGATGCCGAGTGCCTCGAACTGCCTGCGCATCGCATCTCGCCGGGCTTCTGCGCGAGGCAGGTTGATGACGATGCACTTCATGGCAAGCGGCGCAATATCCACCGTTTCACCCCTTTGTTTCGGTTTGTTCGCAGGTTCCGCATGGAATCCGGCAAAACACATTTTTCGCTTCAGGTCAGTCAATTCCATTCCTTTTCGTGGGCGGATATTAGCATTTCTTCGTCGATGGGGTAACGAGGGGGATAGAAGCGGTGGGTGGCGTGGAGACGTATCGGTAGCGCGACCTGCCCCCTACGTTAGGTTTGTAGGGGACAACCCCAGCTCGGGATCGACCATTGCATGCAAGTGGCCCGTGGTTGGGAGGCGAAAAAAGCAGGGTTGCATATATGCAACCCCTACAAATGCGTATTTCCTCCACTGGCGCTCTTCCCGACTGCTTAATGCCAGGAGAGGTTGATGCAAGGCCGTTCGATACTTCGGGCTTTTTCGTAGAGGGTGTTGATCCGCTGCTTGTGAGCAGGGATCCTTTTTTCGTGCGTTTCCACAAAGATATTGTCAATGCACGCCAGGACGTCCGGTCGGTCGAACAAGTATTCGAGCAGTTCGACCTCGGCGCCTTCGATGTCGATTTTCAGTATCCCGATATCTTCATTGAGACCTTCGAGATAACGGATAAAGTCTATCTGCCTGACCTCGACGGCGTTTTCTTTTGTGAAATCCCGCTTGGTGACGAGCAGCGAACTCGATATCGAATACAAGGCTGGATCGTTCTCGAAGCGGGGGTGCCGGTAGAGAAGTATTCTTTTCTCGCACGCGCCCGCCGCCGCGTTCACAATCGTGACGTTGTCGAGATCCGCAACACCCGCGCGAAGCTCCACGCAGGCCCACGGGTCCGGTTCGAATGCGATGACCCGTTTGGCCTGAAGCGCCATCTTTCTGGTGTAAATGCCGATGTTGGCGCCCAGATCGATGCACGTCTTGCCTTCGGAGCGGCGGAGCGCCTCGTCAAATTCCACCTTGGCATATAGACCCCGAAACTTGCGTTGGTAATAGCGCCCCCAATTCCCCGGCAGCCAGCGCAGCAGGTTGTATCGACAGTACTTGTAGGTTCGATAGAGGCCTGAATTCTTCATCGTTTCCCTCGACCGGCTCTGTTCCAATTCCGTGGACGGATAGTAGCATTTCTTCGCCTGCGGGGTAACGAGGTGGACGGGAATTGGCATAGGACGGCCTCTGCTTTATCGGCGGCCCGGGCGGCAGACCGTAGACAAGAGGAAGGGGGAGGCGCATCAGTATGTAAGGCTTCGATTCTTGCAGATTCGGACTGGCCGCGCATTTGCCCGCAATTGCCGTTGTTGATTTTTCTTCGGCACAGAGCAGAACCCGTCTCGGGATAGGAAGGACTTCAAGTGAATTCGACACAGGATGAGAAGGAATGAAAATAATTATATTTTCTGAAAAATACGATAAATATCGATAAATTCACGGGGTATATCGATAAATTTCAGACAATTAAATTCTTTGAGAAATGACGCCGCGGAAGTGCGGCGCAGGGGAATTCTGCCACGATCCGCTACATATGCGCTGACGGCAAATGCGGGGAGTTGCGCGGCTTTCAGGCCGGAATAGAGGCCGCTCCGCCCATGTAGGGACGCAAGGCTTCGGGAATCGCAACGCTTCCGTCCGCGCGCTGGCAGTTCTCCAGAATCGCCACGAGCGTGCGCCCCACCGCGAGACCAGAGCCGTTTAACGTGTGTAAGAACAGTGGTTTATCCCCCGCACCGGGCCGGTAGCGGATGCCCGCGCGGCGCGCCTGGAAATCCTCGAAATTGCTGCACGAGGATATCTCCCGGTAGGTGTTCTGGGACGGCACCCAGACCTCGATGTCGTACGTCTTGGTGGCGGAAAAGCCCAGATCTCCCGCGCACAGCGTGACGACGCGGTAGTGCAACCCAAGTAGTTTCAACACTTTCTCGGCGTCCAAGGTTAAGCTCTCGAGTTCCTCGTAGCTCGTCTCGGGGCGGCTGAACTTGACGAGCTCCACCTTGTTGAACTGGTGCTGGCGGATGAGGCCGCGCGTGTCCTGGCCGTAGGAACCGGCCTCGCTCCTGAAGCAGGGGGTATAGGCCGTGTACTTCAGGGGCAAGTCCCCGCCATCCAGGATTTCCTCCCGGTGGATGTTCGTGACGGGCACCTCGGCGGTGGGGATAAGGTAGTATTTTCCGTCGTTTACGCGGAAGAGGTCTTCCTCGAACTTGGGCAGCTGGCCCGTGCCCGTCATGGCCTCGGGGTTCACCATGAAGGGCGGGAGCCACTCGGTGTAGCCGTGCTCGTTCGTGTGCAGATCGAGCATGAAGTTGATGAGGGCGCGCTCCATCTGCGCGCCCGCGCCCCGGTAGAGCGCAAACCGCGCGCCCGCTATCTTGGCGGCGCGCTTCATGTCGAGAATCCCTAAGGCTTCACCCAGCTCGTCGTGCGCTTTGGGTTCAAAGTCAAACGCCGGCTTCTCGCCCCAGACCCGCACGAGGGCGTTCTCCTCGGCAGACTGGCCCTCGGGGGTGGTTTCATGAGGCGCGTTGGGGAGTTCGAGGAGCGCATCGTTTTGTTTTTGCTCGAGTTCCCTCAGTTCGCCCTCCATGGATTTCGCCTCGGCCGTCAAGCGCTGGTTCTCGGCCAGAAACGCCTGCACCTCCTCATCGGACGCCTTGTTGCGCTTGAGTTCGCCGATTCGCTTGCTGCGCTTCCTCACGTCGGCCACCCGGCTCTCGACCTGGTGGGTCAAATCCCGCCTGCGGGCGTCGATTTCCAGTAAGCCCGAGAGGTCCCAATCGCCGCCCCTTCGCGCGAGCGCGCGCGCCACCGCTTCGGGGTCGTTTCTGATGAGGCGAATGTCGAACAATTTGCTGCTCCTCCATGCTGTTTCGTTATGGGGTAGTGAACATAAAACGAGAGGTTTCGCGCGTCAATGGAAACACGCGTAGGATATGAAACGCCCGCGCTGGCTTTTGGTTGCGTAAATGGGTATTCTCGATGAATCAGAAGCGTTTTCCGGCACCGAAAGACATTCGGAGACGATGATGTTCGGCATGTTGCGCTTGATAGTGCGTTCAGGAGGCGCTATCGCCGTTTGCCTGGGAATGATTGGCCTGGCTTTTTACGGCATCGCCCAGATGAGCGTGATGATAGTGGATGAGCCCGCCCGCGGCCTCCAGGTGCTGGGTGTCTTTTTCGCGCTCTCCTTCGTATTCTGCCTGATGATGAAGTGGGTTTTGCGCCAGGTGATCGCGCAGGCCCTCCGGCCCATCGACGCGGCGAGAGAGGCGACGTCGCGCCTCGTCTCCATTGGCGAGGAAGGCGGCAAAAAAGTGTTTCGCTCGCTGGGGAAAAGAACGCGCGCAGCTAGCGGCACGCTCACGTGGGCGGTGGGAGGAGCGGCCAGAACCCTGTGGCGCGTGCGCTATATCTGGCCTTCCAACTGGCGGGGACGCCGACGGGATGATGCGCAAAGGCCTGCGGATGTCATCCCGCTCAAGAGAAATCGCGAGGGCGGGTAATCTCCAGACGCGATTGAGAGCGTGTTCTCCCCCCCCTCCCGGCTAGCCTTCCACCTGCTCGAAAATCAGGTAATGGCTTTGCTCCATGTTCAGCTTCTTGTAAACCGCCTGGGCCGCCGTGTTTTGAACGTCGACGTATAGCTGGAGGCTGCAGGCGCCGGCTTGTTCGGCGAGATTTTTGACGTGGTGGTGCAAGGCCCTGTAGACGCCCTGGTTCCTCGCCGAAGGAATGACGTAAACATTCTGGATCCACCAGTAATTACCGTTGTTCCAGTCGCTCCACTCCAGGGTGACCCGGATTTGCCCTAAAATCTCATCGCCCCGGTGCGCGAGATAAAATCGACCCATCGACGAATCGGAGAGCGATTTCTGCACGCCCTGGCGGACTTTCTCGGGCTCGAGGCGCAGGTTTTCACTCTCCAGGGCCATCTCGATGTTGAATTGGACGATTTTCTCTGCGTCATGAAGAGTGGCGGGTCGAATGGCGAAATTCATTTTTACTCCCGATTAGATGGGTATGGGTGTTAATGATTCCGGCAGACAACCTATACAATCCGCTCAAGCAAGTAAAACCATTCCGGGAGATGTCACTTCCCAATTTTGAGCCATGAACTTTGTATAGAAATACGCCTGTTGAGAAAAAAAGGGCTTTAAGCTCACAATGCATACGGGCGTGGGGCAGCGCTACAACTTCTCGGTTTTTCAATAACTTGCCCGCACGAGTGTTGTAGGGTGAAAGCTCACAGGATAGACAGTCGGGCCGCCGGAGCAGGATGTCTGAAATGCGCTTGAAATTCATGGTTATCGTATTATCTATGCTACTTTTCGCGTTTCCGACTGTTTTCCCGAAATTATCTAAAGGCTTCTTCCCCTCCATCGAAGCTACTGAAAAAAATGAGATTCCCGGCAAATGGAAGCGTTGGCGGGATTTCGTGAACGAACACTTCCGCTATCCTATTCCTCCCATGGGCGAGGCGCCGAAATCATACAAAGGCGCTGAACGCTCCCTTTTGCCGGAGAGTTGCGGGAGCTGTCATCCCGAGCAGTACAAACAGTGGAAGACCACGCTTCACGCCAAAGCGATGAGTCCGGGCGTATACGGGCAGCTCGTCGACATGTGGAAGACGAATCCCGAGGAAGCGCAAAGCTGCAACGAGTGCCATGCGCCTTTGGCGGAACAGCAGAAGCGTGCGAAGCAGGGGGCGGGCCTAATTACGAACTGGCGGAAAAATGCGGTTCACGACCAAAAGTTGGAGATGCATGGACTGGCCTGCACAGCATGCCATGTACGCGATTGGCGTGTGTATGGTCCATCGAAGATAGAAACACCCGAGGAGGTGAACGACACGACGAAGAGTGGTCCGCACGCCGGTGTGGAGCGCACGCCTTTTTTCAGCCGCGCTGAATTTTGCATGGGTTGTCACCAGCACACATTTCCCGGCCCGAATGGGAAATCGATTCAGAATACGTATAACGAGTGGAAAGACTCACTTTGGGGCGAGGAGGGCGTCACTTGCCAGAATTGCCATATGCCTGGGCGTGCGCATTTGTGGCGGGGCATACATGACAAGGATATGACCCAGGGCGCCGTGCAAATCGACGTTACTTCGGGAGTAGAAGCACAGGGGGAAATCGTGATGGCCGAGATAAAGCTTACGAACTCGGGAGCCGGTCATTATTTTCCCACTTATATTACGCCTACCGTGGAAGTTATCACTGAACTCGAGGATAAGGGTGGACGAACAATACCGGGTTCCAGGCAAATCAACGTAATCGGGCGGAAACTCTCGACAGATTTCAGCCGTGAAATCCATGACACGCGCATTCCTCCTCAAAAATCCATCACGTTTCGATACAGGAGAGGTCGAAGAGAGGATGTCGCCAGACTCCGGGTGCGCGTTCACGTGCGGCCCGACGCCTTTTACCATAATTTCTTTGTCGAGTTCCTCAGAAATCCAGATATTTCAAGCTTGTCACGCAAATTGATCATGCAGGCACGGGACATCGCGGCGTCATCGAGTTTTGATATTTACGATGAGAAATTCGAACTGAAAAACTAGGAAACCGGTACGGCAGCGCTTTTTTCGTGAACCGCACGAACGATGTCCTCCGGCGCAATCGGCAGCTTGTTGAGGTTCGGGTTGGCCGGGTCCCCGATGGCGTCTGCGATCGCGTTCGCAATCGCGGGCGCAGCCGGAATGAGCGGCATCTCCCCCGCCCCTTTGGCCCCATAGGGGCCTTCCACATCGGGTGATTCCACAATCACGCTTGTAATTTCCGAGACGTCCAAACTTGTGGGATTGAGTTGGCTTTCGAAATCCGCATGGTCGATGACGCCTCCTTCGTGGTGAATCTGCTCGGCGAGGGCCCAACCCAGTCCCTGGGCGATACCACCCTCAATCTGTCCGTTCAGGGTGAGGGGGTTCATGGCGAAGCCCACATCCTGCGCGCTGGTGATTTTCAATACCTTGCTTTCTCCTGTCTCGGTGTCGACTTCGACCTCGGCGATTTGGGTGGCGAATTCAGGCCCGGGCCTCGATGGTTCCGGGTGACCACGCACGTTGTCCGTCCGATGAGGAGGATTCTCCCCGCGGTAGGCGCCGCGGCCTGTCACGGGACCGTCACCTTTCCAGACTGCGGAATACGCAACTTCGGCAAACGGAATTGCACGCGCGGGTGCTGCGCGCACGAATATGTTTCCCTCGCCGATGTCCAGGTCCTCAGGAGATGATTCGAGCATGCGCGCCGCTTGGCGTAGCATTTGCTCACGGGCGTCTTCCGCCGCCATTCGCACCGCGTGCGCCATGTTGAACGTAGTACGACTGCCCGCAGAGATGGCGTCGAAGGGCGTGGTTTCGGTGTCGGCAATGCGGACGCTCACCTTTTGCACCTCTGCCCCAAGAACTTCCGCTGCCACCTGAGCCATCACCGTAGCTGCGCCCGTACCAAGATCGGCGCATCCAGCCAGAACTGCCAAGCCTCCATCTTCGTTCACCTTTACCACGGCGCCCGACGCTCCCCCGCCCGTGGGATAGCGTGCGCAGCCGATGCCCATCCCGCGCCTGATTCTATCGTCCCGATGACTCTTTTTCTGTTTTCCCCAGCCTGCTTTTTTGCCCGCGCGCTCCAGCGTTTCCTTGATGCTGACGCTCTGCAGAATTGTGCCCGCGGGATCTTCATCGTTTTCATCCATCCCATTGAGAAGTCGAAACGTGAGCGGGTCCATCCCCAGTTCTGAAGAGATGCGATCGGTATGACGCTCGCAGGCGAAGGCGACCTGCGCCACGCCCAATCCCCGGTAGGAACCGCTGGGAGGAAGATTTGTATATATGAGTAGCCCATCGACCCTGACATTCGGGATTTTGTAGGGTCCTGCGCTGGTGTAGCAGGATTTTCCCAACACCATCGGCCCCGTCATGCAGTAGGCGCCGTTGTTCGACGTGATTTGCACATGGCGCGCGATGATTTTGCCTTCCCGCGTAACGCCTGTGCGATATCGCATTCGATATGCGTGCCTCGGATTTCCGGTAATAGTTTCCTCCTCGCGGTTGAGTGTCAGCTGTACGGGACGGTTCGATTTTCTACTCAAAAGAACGGCCAGCGCTTCCATCAGATGTTGGGATTTGCCGCCGAAAGCGCCTCCCACATGGGTGCTCACGATGCGTAGTTTGTTCATGGGAAGTTCGAGTATTTCCGAGGCGATGGCGCGCACTACGAAAGGCGCTTGGGTGGGCGAATAGACTATGGTGCTGTCCTCGGGTCCGGGTTCTGCAAGCATGGCGCGGGGCTCTAAATAGTTCTGGTGAACGCGGGGTGTTTCGTATTCGTCCTCGAAAACGAAGTCGGCGCGAGCAAGCGCGTTTTCTATGGGATCACCGGATTGAATGAGAATATCGGCGGCCACGTTTCCATAGCGCACGATACCCGGAAACGATGCGTAATCATCCAGAGAGTTGTGCAGAAGCGAGGCGTCGTCTTTCAGGGCGTCATCCGTCGTGAACACGGCGGGGAGCACCTTGTAATCGACACGAATTTTCTCGAGCGCGGCTTGCGCGGCTTCGGGGGTTTCGGCGGCTACGGCGGCCACGCGCTCGCCGACGTAAAGCACTTTGTCGATGGCCAGAAGTGGTTCATCGCGCACGAGCCGGCCGTGGCGAATGCCTGAGAAATCACCCGCCGTGACAACGGCGTGCACGCCGGGAACTTTCAAGGCATCGGTAATATCGATTTTCTTGATCTCGGCATGGGGGTGTGGACTCAGGAGTAATTTTGCGGTTAGGCAGCCGGGCCTCCTCAAATCATCGCCAAAATCTGCAAATCCGGAAACCTTTTCAACGGAATCGAGTCTCGGAATGGATTTGCCAAGAACCTGATAGTCGGGCATGTGATCCCTCATCATGCATTGGAAGGAATTAATCCACGACGAAGCTCGCCGATTATAGTAGGTTGTTTGAGTCTATCTCACTTTCAGCTTTTCGAAAAATCCGCGAATTCGTCTGGCATTCGCACCGATGTCGCCGACGCCGACGCGGGATTTCGAGCGGATATCGAGGCGCGTCGATCCGTTACTCGACGTGATCCGTATAACGATGTCGTCGATGAAGCCGTACCAGAAAGTCGAGTCATAGGCCTCGATGCGTCCTGCGGTCGGTTTTGATGACACCACATGCCAATCCATAGCGCGTGCGGCGTCCAGGGTGCGCTTGAAAACTTCCTCTTTTGAATCCCGGAATATGACTGGCTTGATGTCTGGATACGCTTTTATCTGGAGCCGCGCAATGCGCACACCCTCATACCCAGGAGGGTTTTTCGCTCCTTTTCTGAGTGGAAGAACGGTTTGAAAAGCGGGAGGGTTTCGGGTGTCCGTGGTGATGTCGTGAATCTTGGGCACCCGTCTCGCAATTTGCATGTGCGAATACAGAAATCCTGCTACGGTAAAACCCAGCGCGATGCCGAGAGCGGCGCAGACGGTTCTCAATCTCGAGGCGTCGCGCAGGGCAAATAGCCCACCTGCCATGGATACGGCGACTGAGATCAGAGCGATAACGGATGCGGACTTGAAAATCTGAAACCCGGCGCTGAAATGCCAAAATCCCCAGCGATAGCCCAGTCCCGATGCCGCCGCGGCCAGCGCGCAAGCGCCCGATATGAACAGGCCCACATACGAGATTGATGACAAGGCTAGTGATTTATTAGACACGAATTCTCTTTTTCAACCTCTGGATGGCGGCATTCAACTCCTCGGGTCCTTCGGGATTTTGCTCCACGTGCCCGAAGGCGTAGTTGATTGTGTTGGCGAAGTTTCTGTAGGCCGCAGCCGATATGATGTCAACGATGTTTTCCTCGCTGAAACCGACGCGCCTCAAATGCTCGATATCCGTTTTTTCCATTTGGTGGGGCGTATGGGTGATTTTCTCCGCATAGGCGAGCATGGCGCGGTCCGCGGGGTCGAGGATACCTGCGCGCTTCGGGTCGTCCAGCACCTCGGCTACTTCAACGGTTGTGGCGCCATCGCATTTGTCACGGAACAACTGCCCGTGGTTCATCGCTCAGCCGTATCACCCCCCATGTGCTGCCACGTAGAAGGCAAGCAACTCAGCCCGCCTCGTTCCGAGGCTCGAGCCGCCATGAACGGAACTGCGGAGCATTTCACGCCCGGCCAGAATGCCTGGTCTTCTGCCCATCTCCAGAAACATTTTGGGAATGGGTTTTCTCGCTTTGCGCAGGCCTTCGATTATTTCTTTTGTTTCTCCCTCCGCGGCATCCGGAGAAATGGGTTGGATCCAACTCATGATGCTCTCCTTTTAAGATAGGAGAAGAGATTCTCAAGCATGAAAGAAATACGCAAGAGATACATCCCTCATTATTTTTTCTCCTCTCATTGATAAATGTATTCTTCAACATGGCTTGTCTTGCTTATCATGGTAGTCGTGTTTCATTATCAACGTGGTAGTTTTGCTCTTGTCTGTTTGAGGGACGCCATGAAATTCGACCCATCGCTGGTTGTCATTACCGACCGCAAGGTTCTGGCGAAGGCTTCCGGATGGAAGCTGAGGGACGCGGTTCGGGCAGCCGCGATGAGTGGGGCCGGCATGGTCCAGCTTCGCGAAAAAAATATGAGTGGTGTGGAGATGATTCGCTTGGCTGATGAATTGCGAGATGCTCTGGAGGGAACCGGCTGTGCTTTGACGGTGAATGATCGGTTGGACGTCGCCATGGCGTGTGGCGCGGAGGGGGTGCATCTGGGACAGGAGGATTTCCCACTCCCGAGGGCTAGGGCGATAGGCGGAGATACGTTGTTTTACGGCGTAACAGCCGGAAAATCCGAATGGGCGTCGCGAGCCGCCGCTGAGGATGCAGATTATATCGGCGTAGGTCCCATCTACGCGACTGGCAACAAGGCCGATGCGAGAGAGCCGATTGGGCCGGAAGGATTTCGGCGGATTATCGAACACGCCCCTGGTTTGCCCGCCGTCGCCATCGGAGGAATCGGTATCGAGAACGTGGAGCCCGTCATCGAAGCCGGCGCCACCGGCGTAGCTGTAATCGGCGCGGTTATGGGGGCACCGAACCCGGAAGCCGCGACAAGGGAATTGTGCAATCGTATTGAGAGGGCGAAAGGATGAGTGGCAAGTCGGCTGGTGAGATCGGCGAATTCGCCCTGATAGAGCGTCTAAGAGACGTACTCGGATCGGTGGGGAACGATACAGACGTCATCGTAGGCAACGGAGATGATGCGGCCGTCATCAAGGCGGCGGATGGAAAATGTTGGGTTGTGACGTGTGATGCGCAGGTAGGTGGCGTGCATTTCCCGTCCACGGGGGATGTTTCGGGATTCGCCGTGGGTTACAAGTCGCTGGCTGTGAATGTGAGCGATGTGGCGGCCATGGGAGGAAAGCCACGCTTTGCACTCATCTCGTTGGGCATTCCCGAGGAGACGGCGGTTTCTTTTCTGGATGATGTGTATGGCGGGGTTCGCGCTCTCTCGGAGCAATACAAAATATTGATTCTGGGCGGAAACGTCACCCGGACAAGTGGCCCATTGTTCGTCGACGTGTTTCTCGTCGGCGAGATTATGGAAGAGAAGGTGCTCCGTAGAAGCAGTGCTCACGTGGGAGATAGGATTCTGGTGACGGGGCGTTTGGGTGATGCCGCCGCGGGGTTATTTTTGTCTTCCAGGCAGCACATAAAACTACCCGAAGGGGTACGTCCCTCGCTCACCCGCGCGCAATTCGAGCCGCAGCCTCGCGTGGCGGAGGGGGCAGCCATCGCGGAATCGGGGCTTGCCACCGCGATGATGGATATCAGCGATGGTCTGGCGGGCGATATTCGTCACCTATGTGAATCGAGCGGGGTAGGTGCTATTATTTGGGAATCCGAACTACCCGTTTCCGGCGCCCTGCTCGAAGTAGCCTCGGTCGCCGAGAAAAAGCCCAGCGAGTGGGCGCTGCATGGCGGTGAAGATTACGAGCTTCTCGTCACAACGCCCGCTAAATCCGTTTGCGCTCTTCAAGAAGTCGTTCGAAGTTCTGGAGGGGGACCACTCACCCCCATCGGGGAAATTCTTCCGGACTCGGAGGGGATTTCTCTCAAGCGCGCAGACGGGATTTTCATTCTGGAAAACTTGGCTTGGGAGCACTTTTCCGCTTGAAAGCGTTCATCCTGCCCTTGCCCCCGACGTAGGGAGAAACGCCTTGAATTTAACGGAGATTCCTTGACAGACTGCCCTGCGCCTTTGCACATTCTATACATTCGCAATAATCTTCTTGCTTGTTACTCAGGATGGGGATGATGAACGCACAGGGACCATTGAAGGGAATTCGCGTGTTGGACTTGTCTCGAATTCTCGCCGGGCCTTTTTGCACCACGATGCTCTCGGATCTGGGAGCGGAAATCATCAAGCTCGAATCTCATGGATATGGCGATGAAACCCGCACCTGGGGTCCTCCGTTCAAGAAAGGAGAGAGCGCCTATTTTTTGGGTGTGAACCACGGCAAGAAGAGTATCGTGGTCAACCTCAAAAAAAGCGAAGGCCTCGAAATCGCTCGCTCCATTGCAAAAAAGGTGGACGTGGTTGTCGAGAATTTTCGCCCCGGAGTCACGGAGCGTCTGGGCGTCGGTTATGAGGCACTATCCGCTTTGAACCCTCGACTGATATACGTTTCCGTCTCCGGCTTCGGGCAGACGGGCCCGTATCGTGAGCGTTCGGGTTTTGACATCGTCGGCCAGGCGATGAGCGGCATCATGAGTGCAACGGGCGAACCGGATGGCGGACCTTGCAAGGCCGGGGTTCCGCTCAGTGATCTCACGGCGGGCATGTGGGCGGCTTTTAGCGTAAGCAGCGCATTGTTCGCCAGGGAAAAGACGGGCAAGGGGCAATACATCGATCTGTCTCTTCTCGACAGCAGCGTGTCGCTGCTCACCAACCTGAGCGGCTGCTATTTCATGGATGGCAGCATGAGCGAGCGCTGGGGTTCGGCCCATTTTCAAATCGTTCCCTATCAGGCGCTCAAGGCCAAGGATAAGGAAATCATCATCGGTGTGACGAGCGATCGGTTCTGGGGTTATTTTTGCGACATCGTCGAGGCTCCCGAGTTGGCGAATGACCCGAGGTTTGTCGACATCCCGAGCCGCGCGAAAAATCGCGATCAGCTTATCCCCATATTGGAGCGGTATCTCTGCAGACGAAACGGGAATGAATGGCTGAGATTACTGGAGGAAAAAGGGATTCCCTGCGGCCCGGTTTATAATGTCGGCGAAGCGCTCGAGGATGAGCAGGTTCGCCACAGAGAGATGGTGGTGGAAACGAACCATTCGCTCCTGGGTAAAATGAACACTACCGGTGTTCCCCCCAAATTTTCCGAGCATCCGGGGAAGGTGCAAGGGCCGGCCCCCTTGCACGGGGAACATACACGCGAAGTGTTGTCCGAAATTCTAGGGTGGAGTGATGAAAGAATAGAAGAGTTGGTTCGAGAAAATGTGGTCGCAGATCCTAAACCCAGATCGGAGATTGGAATTCCCTTGGAAGATTGAGGACTCTTGGTTAGCGCCTCATGTTGCAGATAGCCTTTCTATCAACCCCCCGAGTAATGCGCCTCTTGGAGCGATCGAATCGAGTTCCAAGTATTCCTCGTCCGTATGCAAATTCCCACCTACGGGTCCCAGTCCATCGAGAACGGCGACTCCGATCGGGGAGAGATAATTTCCGTCAGATCCCCCACCGCTGGGAGCGTGCTGAAATTTAACGCCCGCATCCGTGGCGATTTCCGCCGCAATGGAGACGAGTCTTTTCGCTCCGGCGTTAAACTCCATGACGGGCCTCCCGCCCAGTTTCTGAAATTCTGAGTGTGTCCCCTCGATGTAGGGAATGGAGGTAATGCGGAGCAACTCATCCGTCATGGAATCGAAAATCGTTTGCCGTTCCGCACGCACTTCGACGTGACAGGAAGCCTCGTCCGCCACGATGTGTGGCCTTCGACCGCCCGAAAGGCCCGTGATGTTGACGGTCCCTCCTTCGCGCTCGAGTTTCTGAATGGCCATCATTTGATGGGCTAGTTCGTGTACTGCGCTTCTACCTTTTTCAGGGTCGACGCCCGCGTGGGCAGAGACGCCGCTTATTAGCAATTTTCCGAAACAACTACCTTTCCGTGAGGAGACGATGGAGCCGTTTGCGCGGCCGGACTCGATGATCAACGCGACCGCGGCGTCTTTCCCGATGCGTTCTATGACTTCCCTGGATGATGGATTCCCGCGTTCTTCATCGGTATCGTATAAGATACTGATTTTCCCGAAATTCTCGAATCCCTCGGCCAGCAGCGCTTCCATAACGAACTGGCATGTCACCAGACATCCCTTCATGTCGGCTACTCCAGGGCCGTAGGCGATCCCGTCTTTTGTGGTGAATGGTCTTTTCGCGGCGGTTCCCTCGGGAAAAACGGTATCGCAATGTCCGATCAGGAATATGTGAGGGGCGTCATTTCTTGCGCCATGAAACGTCGCCAGAAGATGATCTCCCGTTTCATGTGTGCCGGGGATCATCTCCACCTCGGCTCCCATGTCGCGATATTTTTCCGCAAAGTGGGAGGAAATTATGTTCGTTCCCGTGTTGGGAAAAGTTGGGGAGTCGATGCTCACCACATGGACGATTTGCTCGATAATTTCATCTTTTCTGGCGTCAAGAGCTTTTCTGATAGCGGCCGCACCGATCATTGATTTACTCCCTTGCGAAAAAAATTTCCTGCAATGGAATCTCCCGTGAGCAGGCAATCGTAAATGCCGTCGGGTACGGTCTCGAATATCGTTTGAGCTTCCCGAAGGGCTTTTTGGGAACTGCAATGGCTCAGGTAGAGTATCCGCTTTGCACATTCAGGAAATCGACTCGGGTAACTTTCCGGCTGACTCGCCAATCTCGCCATATGATGCGCTTCAATGGTATCTCCGGCTTCGAGACCCGTGATGCTGTAGACTTTTTCCATGCGATGGACGATTTTCTCATCAGCTTTTTGTCCAATTGCGGCGAGTCCCAGAACGAGTACACAATGCGTTGCCCCTTCGGGAATGACCGGCTCAGCTGGTCCCGGAGCCTTGATGAGCCGTTTTCTGGCGCCATCGGTTTTTACGACCATTACGCCGTCAAAGTCCGAAGCATACAGCGCCTCTACCTGACTCGCCTCGAGGCCGCGAAACATATTCTGCGGTAGTTTTTTCTCCACCCAGACAACAGCGCCACGCTTGGACCAGTCCTGAGCGGCGGATTGCAACTCGGTGCGACCCTTCTCGCTCAATAAAACGGGTGGTGCGTCGTCGCCACCCAAGGCGTGAAGATTCGTTGTACTGGTGATGATGACGGGAAACGGCTCGTCGAGCATCTCCTGGACGAGCCGCTTCATTAGCGTGGCCTTGCCGCCGGCGCCCATGACGCAGACCATATCGCCAGGTGCGATGTCCATCATGGAGCGCAATTTTCGCGAAGAAGATAATTCCATGGACATCTTTCAAGCCGCTGCGCGATAGATTCTCTCGATGTCCTCGAGCGTAAGTTCTTTGGGATTACAACTTAACAGACGTTCGAGCTTGAAAGCGGCTTCGGCCAGCTCCGGGATGGCGTGTGCGGGGACATCCACTTCGCCGAGTCGGGTTGGCACCCCGCAGTCACGACAAAGTTTCTCGACCGCGCCAACGGAAAGCTCCGCCGCTTCGGCTTCGGTTATGTCATCGGTGGATTCGCCCAGTATTCGGGCGATGCGGGCGAATTTCTCCGGGGCCGCTTCGTAGTTTTCCTTCATGACGTGGGAGAACATCAGTGAGTTGCTTACCCCGTGAGGAATGTGGAACCGCGAACCGAGCGGATACGCCAGGGCATGAATGGCGCCGGCTCCTGCCCCTGCGAGCGCAACTCCGCCATAGTATGAACCCAGCGCCATGTCGGTTCTGGCTTCGATGTCGCTTCCATCGTCGCAAACGCGCCTCAAGGAGCGGGCGATGAGTTTCATGCCCTCCAGGCTGTACATCTCGCTCAGTGGGGTGGCATTTCTGGCCACGTAGGTTTCCAGGCAATGCGTGAAGGCGTCCACACCGGCGGCGGAAGTGACTTTCGGAGGTGCGGAAAGCGTGAGTTCCGGGTCGACGATGGCGGCGAAAGGGATGACATGCGTGCTCACGATAGCCAGTTTCACCTGCTCTTCCGGTACCGAGAATATAGCGTTGGGCGTGGCCTCTGCGCCGGTTCCGCTCGTGGTGGGCGCCAATATCGTGGAGAGGCCTGGTTTCGGCACGAGTTCTATACCCAGATAATCTCTGGGTGCGCCGTCATTCCCCAGCAATATGCCGATGGATTTCGCCATGTCCATCGAACTGCCGCCCCCGACCCCGACCACGAGGTCGAAAGAACCGTTTTTAAATTCATCAAACGCTTTTTCGAGATCAGCGATGGCGGGCTCGGGCGGGCACTCATCGTATATCGTAACTTCGACGCCGGACTCCTTGAGAGGGGCCAGCGCCATATCCGCTACGCCAGCACCCCTTACGCCCTTGTCCGTGAAGAAAAGCGCTTTGCGAGCACCCAGGAACTCCGCCTCGTCCTTGATTTTCGCTATGGTTCCGAGGCCGAACCAAGTACGTTGCGGGTGGCGTATGCTGTACATGAGGCGAACTCCTTGCGCGTAAGTTTCATAGCCGGGAAATCATTGTTTCAGGGATTTAACCAATCCCGAGGGTCGGCATTATCCCCATGCGCAGGGCCTGATGCAACGGATACGGGGGAATTTCGTGAATCAAGGCCTCCAGCGCCGGTTTGTCAGCAAATGCCATGCGTTTCGGTAGGCGATGAGCTTTCTGGCGGGCGGGCTGATATTCCTGAGGATGTTTTGACGGAAAATGCGTGTCCTTCTCGCATAAATCGCCGGGCTTATCTTGGGGGAATCGTTGCCGGCGGTGAAATGCCCCACGCGCGCTTCGAGCAACGCCCGCCATTCGCGCGAGAAGGCTCCTCCCGGGTCGTACAGGTGATTCTTCCGCTGAATGGTTACATCAGGGGTAGGCGGGTCTTGGGTAAGCGTGAAGAGGAGGTTTGGGTGCCGCAGGCTCAACGCCCTGAGGAGGCCGTGTCCGTATCCGGGTAAAGGGTCCAAATTCAATATTCTGCCCCCTTGCGTCCAGACGACTCTCGCCTCGGGCATTGCTCTCAATAGCCGCTCGAGTTGCTCCAGACCGCCGTCATCGGGCGGCATGTCGAGCATCAGGAAGCTTCGTTTTTCGATTGCCATTCGTACGATCGCCCCTAAAGCCTCTCCGGCCTGTCTCATTTGCTCTTTACCGGTTGATTCAGGCCGCCAGGAGATCCTGCCTATCCCGAATGCGCCGTCATTGAGTTGTCGTTTGATGCCCGAAAGATAATCGCCCCCGGTCTGCATCCAGTCTTCTTGAGCCGCCGAGGTAGTGAGCGGAACCAACCGTCCGGGATATTGCGCCACCGCCTTTTGGATGGCCTCCTCACTCGCCGCGGTGACCGCACTCAGAGCGATGCCCGCCCGGTCCATGCCCTCGATAAGCCCTGCTGCGCTCTTCCACTTCTCAAGCGAGACTTCCAGATCGATCAGGGGATAGGGGTCGGCAGCAAGATGCTTTTTCAGCGTACGCTCATACAGCTTGAGCTGCGCCTCACGGTTTTGTTTTGCTTTTGATTTCAGTGAGTTGTTCGGATTCGCCGCGTCCCCAACCCCTACGGTGAAGAACATCCCGATGAGCAGCGCGAGCGAGAAAACGGCGAGGAGAGCCATCCGTTTTCCAGCTCCTCTGCGGCCCGTGGAGGACACGCTCGTCTACTCGTTCATGATGGCGACGGCGCGGATGTGCGTCCCCGTGGCGCCTTGCCAGTGAAGCGGCAGCACGCTCGCCGTGAACCCGTGCGCAGCGGGAATGGCGTCCAGGTTGCAGAGGTTCTCGATGTGCCAGTATTCGCGTGTCTGGAAGAGGCGGTGGCACGGCCAGGGGTCTTTGCGCTCGAGCATCTCCTTGATGGGCAAGTCGAACCCCGGCGCGTCGATGCCCATCACCTGTACGCCCTGGTCGATGAGCCACTCAGCGCTCTCCCCCACCATGCCGGGATGGTCCGTCAGGTAGCGCGGCTCCTCGTTGTAGGCGGCCGCCCCCGTCCAGAGGAAGACGATCTCACCGCCCTCAATCGTGTATTTCTCCTTCGCGAGCGCTTCTTTCAAGTCATTGATTTGAATGGCCTCGCCCGGTTTCTTGCCCCGCATGTCGAGCCGGAGACCCGGCCCGTAGCATTTGTCCAGCGGGATGTCCTCGGACCACGAATCGTTCATGCCGCCGTGGCTTCGCGCGTCGATGTGGGTGCCGCAATGCTCGCTGAAGATGCACACGCTGTGGGCGAACAGCTCGGGGAAGCCCATCTTGTCGGTGCCGATGCGCGCCGCGGACTCGAACGTCGTCTCTATCATCTGGATGACGGGCTGCGGCGTGCCCGGGTAGCGCTCCATCCACATGTGGACGGGCATGGAAAGGTCGATAATTTCAGGCATTTCCTCACATCTCCTGTAGTTATGTCGCATTTCCTGTTATGAACGCGGGCGGCGATGCGCTTAATATACATCATCGCGCCGAGGGAATAACCCCCGGGCGGCCTACCTTTTTTCACCGGTTTTTCCAGCGATTTAATTTTCGGTAATTTACCGCTAAACCCCGTGAATTTATCGGAATTTATCGATATTTTCAGATATAAAACCCGAGCGATGAGCGAGGGTTTGACCCGACCGATGAGGAAGGGTTTGACCCGACCGATGAGCAAGCGTTTGACTCGACCGGGGATGGAGAGTTTGCTTTTTCCCGAACGAACCGCGCGGCTCCGCCATCATACCCGCTCTCTCCCCCGCTCCCGCTACCGCAGATGCGGGGAAATGTGCGCGCCCGCCTCCGCCGCCGACCCGGCTTCTATCGCGTATGCGGCGCGTGCGCTTCGCCGGAATGAGGAAATCGCATCGCGCGCAAATCTTTCAGGATACGCTCGTCCGCTTCTTCTCCCGCTACGGCAAATGCGCGTAAATGCGCCTGCGCCCGATGTGGGCGGCCCCGAACAATGCGGGAGGGTTTGCTCCCTGAAACACGCCGCGGAGCGGAAGCCTCTCCGGATACTTTACCCAAACTTTAACCCCAATCATCGCTTTCGCTGATACCATTTCTCCCGTTTGCGTAGCCTCGGCGGGTGTTCGTGGAGGCGACGGGCGAATCCGGCGGGGGACGCCGGCCGCTTCGCGCTCAGGGCGCAGGGGCGGCGGCGGGCCGGAAACGCCGCGCGGGGGTCAATTCCGATTGAGGACCCAGGAATTGCGGCCCCGCATACGGGTACACCCGTCCCGGAGAGGGAAGCGCCACCCAGTCGCGCGGGTGCGTATCCCAAACCCGGCCATTCAACCGTCTTCTTGGCTCAGACGGTCTTGACCGGGTTCTCCTGGGACGCAATACCCGAAGCGGGGCACAGACCCGACCGAGAAGGGAGGGTTTGTCCCCGCGCGGCCCTTGACGCTCTCGAACGCGGGCGGCCATTCTCGTTCTCCAGTCCGCAAGCTCTTCCTCATCAGTCGCGTCAACCCCTCCTTCATCAGTCGCGTCAACCCCTCCTTCATCAGTCGCGTCAACCCCTCCTTCATCAGTCGCGTCAACCCCTCCTTCATCAGTCGCGTCAACCCCTCCTTCATCAGTCGGGGTTGATATCTTAAAAACTGCTTCAAGCCATGCTAAAATTCAGGTAGAATCTCGCCCGCTTGCCGGGTCGACCCCGACCGGGGAGGAAGGGCTTGCCCCGACCCCAGTGCGAGGGCTCGCGGTTTTCACGGAGGGATGGCCGAGCGGCCGAAGGCGGTGGTCTTGAAAACCACTGAGCGAAAGCTCCGGGGGTTCGAATCCCTCTCCCTCCGCCATTTAGTACCACCAGGGTATTTCCGGCGGTGATGAAATCTTCATGTGTCATTGAAAGTATAGTTGGTTTACGTTTTTCTAATTCCGTTCTGGTTTCATCTTCTGTAGCATGTAATCAAATCGGAAGCGGTTAAATTCAAAGACTGGTGAGAACCCGCGCGTCTCAGTAGGAGCGCTTATATTCCGTAGTGGCTGATAGCTCCTCGCCCCCAAGCGGCCGGGCCACCCGGAAGCCGCTCGAATCCGGCGGTCAGCCCGAGCGATGCGTGAGGAAGCGCAAGGACGTGTCGGGTACCTCACTCTCCCACCAGACTCGTCTTCGTGAACACCGCGTCGAGCTCGTAGCCGCGCTTGGCCAGATTTTCGCGTCCGCCTTCCTCCCTGTCCACGAGGCAGATGACGTGCGCGATCTCGAGGCCGAAGGCCAAAGCCGCGTCGATGGCCGTGAAGGTGGAGGCCGCCGTGGTCACCACGTCCTCGATGATGGCGACCCTCATGCCGGGCTTCAGGTTCCCCGACCCCTCGATGCGGTTCTGCATCCCGTGGCCCTTCTCGGCCTTGCGGATGATGAAGGCGGGCACGTCGTGGCCTTCGAGCGCCGCCGTCAACGAGACGGCCGTCACCATCGGGTCCGCGCCCAGGGTGGGACCGCCCACGGCGTCGACGCCATTAATGCGCTCGAAGATCACCCGGCCCACGAGCCGCGCTCCTTCGCCGTGCAGCGTCACCTGGCGGCAGTCGACGTAGAAATCGCTCACCCGGCCAGAGGCGAGCGTAACCTGTTTTTTCTCATACGATTTTTCCAGCAGAAGTCCCCGCAGGGCTTCCAGGTCCGTTTGTGTTTTCGTCATGGCGTCGTCTCTGTGTATCGGTTGGATTATTCGGGCGATTGTCCGGTGTTTCTGATCTCTTGGTAGATGAGGAGCGCCGCTTCCGCGAAGGCTTCCGGCACCATCAGGTGCACCGCGCCCAGGTTCGTGCGGCTGAAGGCGTATACCGAACTCGTCGAGTCGTAGCTCAGGTGCACGGGAATTCGCTCGGCCTCGAGCCTGCTTTTGAGGATAAGGGCCTCCATCTGCCCGCCCACCGTGGCGATGCGCTTGAGATCGGATGAGCCCTTCACGCCCTCAGGCGTCTTGTCGCCCCACACGCTCTCACTCCTCCTCGGGATTCACAAACTACCACCCATGATCGGGGAAAATCGGCGGGGGCGCAAGGGTCAAACGCGATTGATGAATGGGAGTGAATACGCTGTTGTAGGGGCCGCATACATGCGTACATGGACGCCCCCCTGGAATGCAAGCGGTTTTTTGGGAGGGTTCGGCGCAAAGCGGTTCGACTCAGTCGTACATTCGGCCTCTTCGTTGCGGCGCTTCGTAACGGCCGCGGGCCCGTATGGAGATGCGCGGGTCGGGTCCGAATCGGCCCGGCGAGCTCGATGGTTCGCTCGTCGCATGTAACTGGTTGCCCCGACCCCGTCTCGATGACCGTTTGCCCTTACTCCTCCTGTGGCCTGCCCACATTCCTCCCGGCTCTATCCGCGCGCCCGCCGCTCAGGCGAGGGGCGCCGGTTCCCTGTAGTCGTCCTTGTTCCGCATCAGCGCCCACGCGATGCGCGCCATTTTGTTGGCCAGCGCCACCGCGACGAGCATCCTCGGCTTGCGCGCCAGCATCCGGGCCAGCCACGAACCCGGCGGCGCGCCGCGCCGGAGCGCCTGGCGAATCACCGACATCGCGCCCGTGACCAACAGCCGCCTCACGTCGCGCTGGCCCATCTTCGATACCCGGCCCAGGCGGGGCTTGCCCCCCGTCGAGTGTTGCCGGGGCACCAGTCCCAGCCAGGCCGAGAAGTCCCGGCCCCGCCGGAAGTTCTCCATCGGCGGCGCGAAGGCACGGATCGCAGACGCCGTAACCGGACCCACCCCCGGGATACGCATCAGACGCCGCGCCTCCGCGTCCGCCGCGTCGTTCTTGTGGCGCTTCACGTACGGCTTCACGTAGGCCGGCGGCGCGAGCCGAACCTCGTGGCCGAGCTTCGCAATCTCACGGCCCCAGCGGTGCGCCCCCGCGCACGCCTCCATCGCCACCACGCAGCGCGGCTGTTTGGCCAGGAAGTTCAGCAGACCCGCCCGACCGAGCTTCTTGCGGAACGCTACCGAACCGTCCGCGCGCGCCCCGTGGAGTTGAAAACTGTTTTTCGCCAAGTCGATGCCGATGATGTAGACTCCTTCCATGGATGCCTCCTTCCGGGCGGTGTGTGACGTTGCCTCGCCACATTCTAAACTGCCGGAAGGGGGCGTCCACCCCATCGGCCCGACCGGTTCGTGGCTTGCGGGTCGCATTTATGCGACCCCTACAATCCATCGGACTTTATTGCGCCGCCCTCATGCCGACGTAGACGAAATGCGGACAACTTTGGGACAGGGCGGACACGCCGGTCCCCGGACAGGATTTTGCGCCTTATCGACTCCGGGCATTTCGCGTTTAGATCCGAATTCGTAGGGGAGGGCCCCTGTGCCCGCCCGTATTGGAGCAGACTACCTTACCCTTTGTCAGGACAGGCACGGGGGCCTGTCCCTACGGAAGATGTAGCTATTGCCGTTATTCCATCTCGCGCGTCCTCTTACCTCACAGCCACGCGAACTTCACGGCGAACAGAAGCGCTACCCCGTACAGCGTCGGCGAGCATTCGCTTCCGCGTCCCGCCATCAGTTTGATCAGCACGTAGGTGATGACGCCCAGGCCGATGCCGTCGGCGATGGAGAACGTCAGCGGTATGGCGATGACGGTCATGATCGCGGCTGCCGATTCGGTCACGTCGCCCCAGTCCAGGTCCATGAGCGGGCGCGCCATCAGGCACGCCACGTATAGGATGGCCGCCGCCGTCGCGTAGGGCGGTATCGAGCCTGCGAGCGGAGCGAAGAACAGGCAGGCGAGGAACAGGACGGCCACGACGACTGCGCTCAGGCCCGTGCGACCGCCCGCGCCGGCCCCGGCGGCGCTCTCGATGTAGCTCGTGACGGGCGAGGTGCCGAGCAGGGCGCCTCCCACCGTTCCCGCCGAATCGGCGATCAGTGCGCGCTGCATGCGCGGGAGCCGTCCTTCCTCATCGAGGAGGTTCGCCTGGTGCGCCACGCCGATGAGCGTGCCCGTCGTGTCGAACAGGTCGACGAGCAGGAACGTGAGAATCACGGCGAGCATGCTCACCTGAAGCGCGCCGGCGATGTCCAGGGCGAGGAGCGTCGGCGTCGGGTCGGGTGGCAGCGAGGCGATGCCCTTCCATTCGGAAACGCCGAAAATCAGGCCGGCGGCAGCGACGGCCAGCATCCCGATGAGTGCTGCGCCCGGCACCTTGCGCGCGGCGAGCGCCACGATGAGGCAGAAGCCGAGCAGGCACAGCAGCGGCCCGGGCGTCGTCAGATGGCCTACGGTGACAAGCGTCGCCTTGCTGCCCTGGATGATGCCGGCGTTCTTGAGCGCGATGATGCCCAGGAACAGTCCGATCCCGGCCGCAATGGCGAGCTTCAGTCCCTGCGGTATCGCCTCGACGATCCAGCGCCGCACCGGCAGTATGCTGATCGCCAGGAACAACAAGCCGGAAATGAAGACCGCGCCAAGCGCGACCTCCCACTTGTGGCCGAGACCGAGCACGACGCTGAAGGCGAAGAACGCGTTGAGCCCCATGCCCGGCGCCAGGGCGATCGGGTAGTTGGCGTAAAGACCCATTATCAGCGTGGCGAACGCAGCCGAGAGGCAGGTGGCGACGAACACCGCGTCGAACGGCATGCCCGCGCTGGAGAGGATCTGCGGGTTCACGAAGGCGATGTAGGCCATCGTCAGGAACGTCGTCACGCCTGCCATAACTTCCGTCCGCACGGTGGTGCCGCGCTGCGCCAGTCCGAAGAAGCGTTCAAGTGTCGCTGTCATGGGTTCCTCTCACGGGTTTTGGGTGCGGGCGGTTCCGGGCGATGCTCGTAGTCTATTACAGCGACGATGATTTTTCGAGCGAGGGGAGTGGCGCAGGGCGACCACAGGGGGTTGTCATGGCTACGCAATAATTGTGTCTTCGTAGGGGAGAACCTGCGTGTTCTCCCGTTTTTTCTTGGCAATCGGGCGATGGGGTGGACACACAGGTCTGTCCCTATGGTCCTCTCGCGTATCGAAACAAACCCGTAGGGGCGGGCCCCTGTGCCCGCCCGTTTTTAGGAACCCGTCAGACAGCCCCTTTCATCAGGACAGGCACGGAGGCCTGTCCCTACGATGAACATTCTCGAGGGTCGGGAATCACTCCCCCCTTGAGGGGGAGTAGCAGAAGCCGAGCGGTTTGTGCGAAGGCTGATGCGTGGGGGGTAAAATGCGATTTATCGACATTCCGAGTTATACCCCCCACCGACTCGCTTGCGGGCTACGCCCTTACCTCGTCGTCGGTCTACCCGAGGAGGATAGACCGACCCTCAAGGGTCTGTTGAAAAACCCCTTTTTTGAAGCGGGTGTTCTGGCGGTTCACGCGGCGGCGGGGAGGGATCCCAATCAGCGCGCGAGGGCGCGATGAACGCGCAGACGGCGTCTCCGGGCGGCGTAGGCCCTCCAGAGGGCGAATATACGCGCCGCAAAAGCGGCGGCCAGCCGCTTGAGGTTCACCGCAGTCGCCGTCAGGTAGGACTGAATCTTCATGTTCGCAAGGCCCCGACGCACCGCCCGCCCCAGTCCGTGCCAACTCTTCGCTTCCCCGTGATAACCCTCCGAGCGCCCCATGTGCCGGCGCCACAGCCGGCGCTCCTCCTCCCCCCAACGCGCATGCCGCCGGCGCGCGCGCAACAGCGCCAGATACGCGTTGGGAATCAAAACCTCCTTGCTCGACCGCGCCTGCGGCAGACAATCCGCCCGGAGCGCGCAGCCCGCGCAATCACGCGTCCTCGAACCATAGTAGCGCCCCCGCTCCTCGCTCCGCCGGGGGCGAAGCTTCTTGCCGCGCGGACACTTCACCAAGTCGTGGCGCGCGTCGTAGCGGAACAGCCGCAACGGAACACGGCTCTGCGTGGGTTCTTTCTTCGCCGGTATCACCCCCGCCACGCCCAGAGGCTCCAACGCCGCGTAGACCTTCGAGTACGCATACCCCGAATCCGCCGTCACCACCGAGGGCGCGCGGCCCGACAACTCGCTTACCGCCTCTATATGGGACGCCATCATCTCACGCTCGTTCAACGTCCCCTCCGTCACCGTCACGTCGAGAACCACGCCCCGCTCATCGTCCACCGCCGCGTGGTGCTTGTAGCTCGGCTCGAACCTCGCCCGCGCGCTCTTGCGCGCGAGCCGCGCGTCGGGGTCTGTCCGGCTCACCGGTCCCCCGCCGCCGCGGCCTCCGCCCTTCTTCCCGCTCTTCTCCTCCACGGGGTTCTCCCGAATCACCTTCTCCGCATGATGCGCCGCCAGACTATCCCAGCTCACGTCCGCGCGTATCAACGAGGCGTCCACGTGAACCACCTCCCCCTTCGCCACATTCGCCTCCAGGCACGCCTGCACCGTCCGGCGGAATATCGCCCGGAACCGAGCCTCCCCCCAACGCTGACGAATCCGCGTCAGGCTCGAATGGTCCGGCAACTCCTCGTGCAGCCCGTATCCGATGAACCACCGGATCGCCAGATGCGCCTTCGCTTCACGAAGCAGGCGACGGTCGTGAACGTAGCCCAGCAGAAGACCCGCCAGCATCAGGCGAACCGCCACCTCCGGGTCGATACCCGGACGACCGTTGTCCGCGCAATAGCAATCCGCCACCTCCTCCCGAAGCCAACTCAAATCCAGCACCTCATGCACGCGGTACAGAACGTGATCCTCGGGGATCAGCCGATCCAGCGAACCGGCCACGAACAAATCCATCTGCTCGCGCCTCTTCCTGCCTATCATCGAGGGAACTCCCATCTCGGGCGAGATAGTGTCCTTACACCCAATCATAATACCGGGGGTTTTTCAACAGGCCCTTGAGGGGGGAGTGATTGGTTGGCGCTCTGCAAGGCAGGAGTGGTTCAGTTTTCTCGGACTTTTTCATCAGGCATTCCCCTCGGTATGCCCGACCCCTCAAGGGGAGTGTTGTCCTCACTCTTGTCGGTCGTCTAAATATCCGGCAGGGACAGGTCGCGACCTGTCCCTACAAAACCGGCTTCGCGTTTCTTGTGTGGACAAAAAACTACTGACCGACGCCTCATTCGCATACCATCGCAACGCTCCCCCCTCCCGGTTGGTTTCCTATTCCCTGAAGTGGTAGTTTGGTGCCGTTACGGGAGGAGACCCTTGAGACGATTCAGCCTCATCATTCTTACGCTATGGTTCGTGAGCCTCATCACTTGCGGCGACGCCTATGCCGCGACTGCGAAGCCGGGCGCGCCTGCAACTTCGGCGCCTTTCGTCGTGGTGATCGACCCCGCGCACGGGGGGCGGGACGCGGGCAGCCGCGGCGCGCTGCTAAAGGAGAAGGATTTCACCCTGCGGGCGGCGGGCCTGTTGGCCGCGCTCTTATCCAGACGCCCCGAGGTGAAGACGATCCTGACGCGCGAGGCCGATACGGAAATGACCGCCGTGCAGCGCGCCTCGGTGGCGAACTACAACGCCGCCTCCTTGTTCCTCACCATTCATGCGGACGCCTCCTGGCGGCCCGGCGCGCGTGGGCCGGCCATCATGGTGGCGGCGCCCAGGCGACCGCCGCGCGTGGCGGGAGAAGCGGCCCAGGCCGTGGCGTTTCGCTGGCAGCGGAGCCAGAACATCCATCTGGCCTCGAACCGCCGCTTCGCGCTGAGCCTGCAGAGGCGCTTCGCCGCCATTCGTCCGGACGAAAAACCACCGCTCCGCATTCTGGCTGTGCGCGATCTCGAGGGCGCGCGCATGCCGGCGGCCTACGTGAGCCTGGGCGTCATCAGCACGCCCGAGGACGAGGCGCGCTTGATCGAAATAGCGGAGGATGACCCCTACTTGACGGCGCTCGCCAAAGCGGTGCTCAAGTTCGCGGGCCTCACCGAAGACCTGCCGCCCAAACCGCCTGCGCCTGCCGAGCCCGTGCCGAGCGAATCATCGGAGGCGCCCGAGATGCCGCAGCAGCCTGAAACTGCTGAATCCCGGGCCGCGCCGTCTGAATCGCCGCAGCCCGGTGAGAGTGCGCCTGAGGAGCAAAACGCCGCTCCGCCTGCGGGGGAGGGTCGATAGGGTGGTCAGGAAACTCGCGCTGGGCGTTTTGATCATCGTGGTGAGCGGAGCGCTCGTATGGAATTATCAGGAAGCCGTTCTGGACTTCCTGGAGCGGGGCCGCGACGCCGCGCTCGACCCCGCGCGTCGAGGCGCATCGCGCGCGCCGAGCGTAAAGAAGACGCTTTATTTCGCGGATGCGGAGGAAGACCTGCTGGTCGCGTACCCTGTGGAAGTGGAGATAGGGAAAGACAACATCGATACCCTGCGCAACCTGCTGACCGCCCTCATCGCCGGACCCCAGGGGGAGGGGTACGCGCCGGTTATCCCGAAAGGCGCGAAGCTGCGCGCCACGTTCCCGGGGCCGGACGGGATCGCCTACGTCGATTTCGACGAGACCTTGCGCGACGCGCACCCGGGCGGCGTGTGGGCGGAGTTGATGACCGCCAACGCCGTTACCGGCGCCGTGGTCAAGAATTTCCCGGATCTCTTCGACCGCGTCGTGCTGCTCATCGGGGGGCAGGAGGCGCAGAGCATCGCCGGTTCGTTCGCCATCACCGGTCCGCTCCGGGTGCGCGAGGAGTTGATATCGGACAGGGTAGTCGCGCCCGCCTCAGGGGGAGCGGAAGCGCAAAGCGGCGCAGCCGCCACGGCCACCCCGGAGCCTCCTGCGAGCGCCGTAGGTGTGCCGAAGGAGTCCCTCCCGCCGGTGGGAAGCGCTCCTGTCAATCCGGTGGGCGTGCCGCAGAAAAAACCCGACGTGGACGCGGTGGGCGCACCGGGAAACTCCCGGTAAGGGAGCGATCTTCATAGGGGTCGCATGCTAGGTTTTTCAACAGCTTCCTGTAATTTGCGTTAGGCGCGCGCCTCGCGAATGGATTCCCCCCGAACCCCCCAACCCCCCTTGACAGGGGGGCTTTTCTTTCACCCCCTCGCCGGGGCGCATCGCCTTTATTTCCCTGATTAGCGTCATGGCCCAGATGATGGAAAGCGAATTCCTGTCGAGGGGTTTTGACTTTACCCCCCTGTTAAGGGGGGGGGGGTAGGGGGGGTTGGCGAGTCGAGCGTATGGTTTCGTCCGCTAGTCCGCCGCGCACGTCTCGCGTATGGATTCATCCAGAACGCCCACCATCCGGCTTATCTCTTCGTTCGTCACGCAATAAGGCGGCATCAGGACGACAACGTCGCCCAGGGGCCGCACGGCGAGGCCGCGCTTTCTCGCCGCCAGGATGACCGCCCGCCCTTTGCGCTCGGCAGGCGTGTAGGGCTCCTTCGTAGCCTTGTCCTTCAGGAGTTCCACGCCCACCATCCAGCCCAGGCCGCGCACCTCGCCCGCGTGGGGGTTGTTTTTCAGTTTTTCGAGTTCGCTCCACAGATGCGCTATCTTCGCACGGTTTGTTTCGATGGTGTTTTCCCGCTCGAAAATCTCGAGGTTCGCCAGTGCCGCGGCGCAGCCCAGGGGGTTTCCCGTGTAGGAGTGCCCGTGAAAAAACGTGCGGCCCATCTCGGGCGGGCCGCGAAAGGCGCCAAAGATCTCCTCGGTCGCGAGCGTCGCTGCCAGCGGCAGATAGCCGCCCGTAATTCCCTTGGCGAGGCACAGTATGTCGGGCGCAACGCCCTCGTGCTCGCAGGCGAACATGGGGCCGGTGCGCCCGAAGCCGGTGGCCACCTCATCGGCGATGAGGAGCACGTCGTGCGCCGTGCACGCCTCACGCACTTTCCGGAGAAAGCCGGGCGGCTGGGTGATTATCCCCGCTGCTCCCTGCACCATGGGTTCCACGGCCACGGCGGCGAGGTGGGGCGCGTTTTCCTCGATTTGCTGTACGATTTCATCGCCCGAACAGACCGGGCACGGCGGGCGTTCGGCCCCTCTTGGGCACCAGAAGCAATAGGGCGCCTCGGCCCGCATCGTTTTGAAGAGCAAGGGCCCGAAGATGTGGTGGAACAGGTCGATGCCGCCCAGAGACACCGCGCCAACCGTATCACCGTGGTATGCGAGGTTTAACGTCAGGAACCTGTCTTTTTCAGGTTTTGGCGTTTTTCTTTGCTTTTGGTACTGAAAGGCCATCTTGAGCGCGATTTCCACCGCCGTGGCCCCTGAATCCGAATAAAAGACTCTGGTGAGGCCTGCCGGTGCAATTTGCGTGAGTTTCTCCGCGAGTTCGACCGCCTGGGGGTTCGCCATGCCCAGCTGGGTGGTGTGGGCGATCCGCCCGAGCTGTGCGCGAACGGCCTCGTCTATCTCTTTTTTCCGGTGCCCGTGGATGTTCACCCACAAGGAAGATACGCCGTCTAGGTAGCGGTTGCCCTCCACGTCGATGAGGTACGCCCCCTCGCCGCGCTCGACGATGAGCGGCGGGTCCTCACTCTCCCATTCGTCCATGGGAGTGAAGGGATGCCAGAGGTGCTTTCTGTCCGCGTCCGTCAGGCGGCGGATGCGCTTTGTTTCGTCGGTGCTCATGCAGGACGTTCGGCGAGGATGACGGCTTCCTGCTCGTCGAATACGTATTCGCCGTCTTCCTCTCGCGGGTCGAGCCAGTAGGATATCGCGGGCGATGCGTTTTCGAGATATTCGCGAAGCGACGCCTTGTCCTCATTCGTGAGGTGGGGGCGCTGCACCCAATGGGAGAGCACCATCTTCTTCCTCAGGGTCTCGGAATAAAGTACGCGGAAACCGGCGGCTTCCAGCATCTCCACCAGGCCGGGCAGGCTGTCGCAGCGGTTGTGGCTCGGGTCGCGCAGGCGCTCGAAATCGTTGTAACTGTCGAGTTCCCTGGGTTCTTCGGGTGCGATGTTGTCGATGTAGACGAGCCTGCCGCCGGGCTTGAGCACCCGGAACATCTCGCGCATCGAGGCCGGAACGTCCGGGAAATGATGCGGCGCGATGCGCACCGATACCGAATCGAGCGCACCCGTCTGAACGGCGATGTTCTCGGCGTCGGTCCTGAGATACGAGACGTTCCCGATGCCTCTCTCGGTCCCGAGTCTGCGCGCGGAGTCGAGCATGCCGGCGGTCAAATCGCTCGCAATGACGTGGCGGCACTCCTCCGCCATCTGGTAGGCCGTGTGGCCCGCGCCCGTGGCGATGTCCAGGTGGACGCCGCCGCTCGGATTCAGCACCTCGGCTGCGCGCGCGAGCGAGCTGCTCCGCGCGTGGGGCGCGCTGGTGACGTAGTAGTCCGAATCCTGGTTGTATATCTTCTGTACGGCCTCTCGCTGTTCCCTGGACGTGTCCATGCGGCTCCTCATCAAGAACTGGAATACCGGTTTGCGGGGGAGTATTTCCCAAAAGTCGGTTTTGGGGCAAGCGCCTTAGAGGGTCCTCAATACCGCGCGGGCGGGCGCGCCGTCTCGCCCCGTGTACAGGACGGGCAGGGCGATGAGTTCATAATCGCCCTCGGGCGCATCGCCTAGATTCAGTCCTTCGAGCAAAACGACGCCGCGGGGCATCAGCAGCCGGTGCACGGGCGCATCTCCCTCGGGCGAGTCGACGGAGAGATAATCCACGCCCAGCAGCGTCATTCTATTTTCGAGCAATAGCTGCGCGGCTTCGGGCGTCATGTGGCAGAAATCGGGGTCGAACGGCTTCTTCCACCATCTCTCACTTGAATTGCGCGTCTTGATGAGAAAGCGCGTAGCACCCACCAGGTTCTTGGTCTTTAGCTCTTCCGCCGTGATGCATTGGTGGTTTTCAATTTCGATCACCCGGGCGGGGCCTATGAGTGTATTGAGAGAGAGCGCCTCCACGCCGCCCGCACCGGGCAGGAAGTGAACCGGCGCGTCCAAGTGCGTGCCCGTGTGCAGGCACAGGCTCGCTTCCGTCAGGCAGACAGCATCGCCTGCGTCAAAAGAAGCATGAAAGCGCATTTTGAGGTCCGGGTCTCCCGGCCAGAGAGGCATCCCCTCGCGAACGGGAACGGTGATGTCGATGATAGCCATACCGCTTCCTCCTGCTCGCCAAGATAGCAGAAAAGGGCTGCAGACGCCGGGGGAGTGGGCGAACCGCTGCGTGCGCAGGAGTGGCTCTCGTAAGGATTGAGAAATTGGTTTTCCAGGTAGTGCTAGAGGGTCCTCAATACCGCGCGCGCGGGCGCGCCGTCTCGCCCTGGGAGAAGGGCGGGCAGGGCGATGAGTTCATAATCGCCCTCGGGCGCATCGGCGAGGTTCAGGCCTTCGAGCAGGACGACGCCCAGCGGCATCAGCAGCATGTGGACGGGCACGTTGGGATCGGGCGCATCCACGCCGAGATAGTCCACGCCCAGTAACTCCATCCCGTGGTCATAGAGAAGCTGTCCCGCTTCTGCCGTCATGTGGCAGTAGTCGGGGCTGTAGGATTTCCGCCACCACCCCTCATCCGAGTTTCGCGTCTTGATCAGAAAGCGCGTCGCGCCTTCGAGGTTCTTGGTGGCGAGTTCTTCCGCCGTGATGCACGCGTGGTTTTCCACCGCAATCACCCGGGCGGGACCCATGAGGGTTTCGAGGTTCAGCGTCTCGATCCCGCCCGCATCGTGGAGATAGTGCATGGGCGCGTCCAGGTGCGTGCCCGTGTGCACGCCGATGGTTGCTTCGGTGAGGCAGACGTCGTCGCCTGCGTCGAAGGATTTGTGAAAGCGCATCG
Source organism: bacterium (assembly GCA_965213625.1). GTDB lineage: Bacteria > UBA8248 > UBA8248 > UBA8248 > UBA8248 > Bin107. The sequence continues at coordinate 583,295 of CBDBZU010000004.1, read as the reverse complement.
AAAGCCCCGGATTCCCGGGATAGATGGGCATTTCGCCTTCCACTACGGGAACGGATATGTCGATGATGTCCATGGCTCTCCTCCGGCGGGATGGTGTGGGACAAGCAGAATCAGATTATCAAAAAACGGCGGGGGGTGTCCAAACGGGGGTTTTGGGGCAGGGAAACCTTCTCCTCATGATTTAAGCGATTGGACGGCGCTTTCCGTCAGATGGCCGTCGCGCTTCCACCAGTCGAGTCCGCCCATGAGTTCCTTTACACGGAAGCCGAGACGCGTCATGTTGAGTGCGCCCTTGGTCGAGGCGTTGCAGCCGATGCCGTCGCAACAGGTGACGATCAAGGCTTCCCTGTCGAGATGTCCGGTAGCCGCGGTGTTCATCATCTTTGAGGGGCAGTCCCTTACCCCTACTCGTGCACGACGACGCTGCGGGCCACCTCGCCGTTTAAGAGCGAATCGTACGCCTCGTTGATCTGCTCGATGGGCCACACCTTGGTGAGCAGGTCGTCTAGGTTCAGCTTGCCGGCCATGTAGAGATCGATGAGCCGGGGCACGAAGATGCGCGGGTTGGATGAGCCGTACAGGGAGCCGATGAGGCGCTTTTCCTCCGTCACCAGGGAGACGGGGGGTATCGAGACCCTCGATTTCACGTCCGCGATGCCCACGATGACGGCCGTGCCGCCCGTGCGCACGCTCTCAAACGCGGTGGACATCACCTCGGGCACGCCGATGAGCTCAAAGGCGTAGTGCGCGCCCTTGCCGTCGGTGAGCGCGCGGATGGCCTCCACCGCGTCCTCATCGGAGGAGTTCACCGTGTGCGTCGCGCCGAATTTCTTCGCCATTTCGAGTTTGTTCTGCATCAGGTCGACCGCGATGATGGGCTCCGCCCCGATGAGGGCCGCCCCCTGCACCGCGTTCAGCCCCACGCCGCCCGCGCCGAATACCGCCACGCTCTCGCCCGGACGCACCTGCGCGCCGTTCACCACCGCGCCCACGCCCGTGATGACGGCGCAGCTCACCACCGCCGCTTTTTCGAGCGACATGTCCTCGCGAATCTTCATGACCGATTTCTCGGACATCACCGAGTGGGAGCTGAATGTGGAGACGCCGAGGAAGTGGTGCACCCGTTCGCCGTTGACGGAGAAGCGCGTCGTGCCGTCCGAGAGCGTGCCGTCGGCCCGCATGCGGATGCCTTCGCCGCAGATGGCGGGCCGGCCCGCGAGGCAGAGATCGCACGCGCCGCAGCTGTAGCGCCAGACGGTGACCACGTGGTCGCCGGGCTTCACGGAGGTCACGCCGGGTCCCACCTCTTCCACGACGCCTGCGCCCTCGTGTCCCATGATGATGGGTGTGGGCACCGGGAAAAGTCCTGCGATGGCGTGGTGGTCGCTGTGGCATACGCCGCCCGCGCGGTAGTGCACGAGCACCTCTCCCTCCTTGGGCGGTTCCACCTCGATGGGTTCGATGGTCATCGGTTTGCCGACTTCGTGGAAGATGGCTGCTTTCATGGGCACGCTCCTCGGTCGATGGGTAGGCACGAGGTTCGGTGGACCCCGGCCGTATTTTGTGATTTTTCGTATTCATACCCGAAAACGGGGGGAATTGCACACGCCGGTTCCCTTCGGGCGTTGCAAGTCGGGGCGCATCCGTATATGCTCTTGGGAGATAGTTCCTGCTAGGGGTGTATGTGCTGAGAGCCTGGAGTCGCGGGCAACCCTTGGAACCTGCACTGGGTAATTCCAGCGAAGGGAAGCGGGCCGAAGAAGCCGGGTGTTTTTGGCCGCTCCCGTATCGTGGGGCGGCTTTTTTGATGCGACGTTTCTTGATGGAGAAGTTTCCGGGTGTCGCCTGAGGAGATGAGTTCTTGCAAGTCCGGGTGAACGGAGAGGACAAGGAACTGGCGGAGGGCGTGAGCGTCGCCGCTCTTCTGGAGTTCATGGAGCTCGAGGTCAACGGCATCGCCGTGGCCCTCAACATGGAAATTGTCCGCCGGGGCGAATACGGGGATACGCATTTATCCAATGGGGATGAGGTCGAGATCGTCCGCGCCGTGGGCGGGGGCTGATCGTATATGATAACGGGCGCGGCCTTGAGAGCCTGCGCCGGGAGGGGGTGTAATGAGCACGTATGAGATTGGGGGCAGAACTTTTACTTCCCGCCTATTGGTGGGTTCGGGGAAATATCCGAGTTTTGGCGTGATGCGCGATTCACTCGAGGCGAGCGGGACGGAGATCGTCACCGTCGCCGTGCGCCGCGTGGACCTGGAAGATGATTCCTCGGAGGGTTTCTGGGCGCATTTCGATAAGGAAAAATATACGATGCTGCCCAACACGGCGGGCTGCTACGACGTGAAGAGCGCGGTGACGACGGCGAGACTCGCGCGCGAGGTCACGGGTTCGGACTTCGTGAAGGTCGAGGTCATCGGTGATGAGGACACGCTCTTCCCCGACAACGAGGGCCTGCTCGAGGCGTGCCGGATCCTGCTGGATGACGGCTTCATCGTCCTGCCCTACTGCATCGACGATCCCGTGATCTGCAAGAAACTCGAACAGTTGGGCTGCCACGCCGTCATGCCGCTGGCAGCACCGATCGGCTCGGGCCTCGGCATACGGAATCCCTACAACCTCAGGATAATCCTGGAGCAGGTATCGGTTCCAGTCATCGTGGACGCGGGTGTGGGCACGGCTTCGGACGCCGCAGTCGCCATGGAGCTCGGCGCGGCCGCCGTCCTGATGCAGACGGCCATCGCGGGCGCCGACGACCCGGTGAAAATGGCGCGCGCCATGAACCTCGCCGTCGAGTCGGGCAGGCTCGCGTATGAGGCCGGACGTATCCCCATGAAGCTCTACGCCACGGCGTCGAGTCCGCTGGCCGGCGTCATCGGCTCTTAAGCTGCTGCCGGGAAAATTTTGGAATCATCGGTGCTCGATCCGCTCTACCTCATTACGGACAGGAACGCTCCCCCGTCTGGCGACTTCCTGAGCGCGCTGGAAGCCGCCCTCTCGGGCGGGGTGCGCTTCGTTCAGTTCCGCGAAAAGGATCTGCCTGTTGATGAGCGCCTGAAGCTGGGGCGGGAAGTCACCTCCCTCGCGAATGAACATGACGCATGCCTGCTCGTGAACGGCGGCGCGGAGCTGGCCAATGCCCTGGACGCGGACGGCGTACACCTCGGCAAGGGCACGGTGAGCGTCTCTGCGGTACGCGCGGGAGGCTATAAGGGCCTCATCGGCTATTCCGCCCATTCGGGAGAAGAAGCGGCGCGCGCATTCTCGGAAGGCGCGGATTTCGTCACGCTGAGCCCGGTATTCCCCACCAACAGCAAATTCTCATCCGGCCCCGTTTTGGGCCTCGATAAGTTCGAGCATGAACTCGCTGTCGCAGGCGGCACAGTCTACGCCCTGGGCGGCGTGGGGGCCGAGAACGCTTCGTCGTGTATCGAGAGAGGCGCGCACGGCGTCGCCCTCATCGGCGCGATCCTGGCGGCGGACGACCCCGCCCGGGCGGCGCGGGAGGTGCGCGCGGCGCTCTGCAATTGATTCGTCTTGTCTATATCCGCGCACGGCTACTTGAGAAATCCGCGCGAATAACCAACAATAGCGAAAAATCGCCATCGATATGATTTCACCTGACCGAGCCGGGAGGTATTCTCATGGTCGACGACAAACAGTTCGACACCTTGTTGCAGGAAAAACGGGTATTCAAGCCCAGCCGCGATTTTTCAAAGCAGGCCCACATCCAGTCCATGGCCCAGTACCGGGAGATGTACGAGGAGTCCGTCAAGAGACCCGCACGGTTCTGGACGAAAGTGGCGAACAACTTCCACTGGTTCAAGAAGTGGGGGAAGGTCATGGAATGGACCGAGCCGCACGCCAAGTGGTTCGTGGGCGGTGAGACCAACATTTCCTACAACTGCCTGGATCGCCACCTCACCACTTGGCGCAAGAACAAGGCGGCCCTCATCTGGGAGGGCGAACCGGGCGATTCGCGCACCCTGACCTATCAGGAACTCCACCGCGAGGTGTGCAAGTTCGCCAACGCGATGCGGAGCGTCGGCATCCGCAAGGGCGATCGCGTCATCATCTACATGCCGCAGACGCCCGAGGCGGCCATCGCCATGCTCGCCTGCGCGCGCATCGGCGCGCCGCACAGCGTGGTCTTCGCCGGCTTCAGCGCGAACTCGCTGCGCGACCGCATCGACGACTGCCGCGCCAAGGCCGTCTTGACGGCGGACGGCGGTTTCCGGCGCGGGAACATCGTGCCGCTCAAGAAAAACGCGGACGAGGCGTGCAAGGGCGCCAAGTCGATCAAGACGATGATCGTCCTAAAGCGCACGGGCAACAAGGTGACGATGAAGCGGGGGCGCGACCACTGGTATCATGACCTGATGGAAAACGCCTCCACCGATTGCCCCGCCGCGAAGCTCGATTCCGAACACCCCCTCTACATCCTCTACACGAGCGGCACGACGGGCAAGCCCAAGGGCATCATGCACACCACGGGCGGGTACATGTGCGGCACGTATCTCACCTCGAAATACGTGTTCGACTTGAAGGACGAGGACACCTACTGGTGCACGGCGGACATCGGCTGGGTGACGGGCCACAGCTACATCATCTACGGCCCGCTGCTCAATGGCGCTACGTCCGTCATCTACGAGGGCGCGCCCAACCATCCCGATCCCGGGCGTTTTTGGGACATCGTGGAAAAATACAGCGTCAACATCTTCTACACCGCGCCCACCGCCATCCGCGCGTTCATGAAGTGGGGCGATGATCACCCCAACGGGAGGGACTTGTCCTCTCTGCGCCTCCTGGGCACGGTGGGCGAGCCCATCAACCCCGAAGCCTGGATGTGGTACCACAAGGTCATCGGAGGGGAGCGCTGCCCCATCGTAGACACCTGGTGGCAGACCGAGACGGGCGCCATCATGATCACGCCGCTGCCCGGCGCCACGCCGACCAAGCCCGGCACGGCCACGCTGCCCTTCTTCGGGGTCGTGCCCGACGTGGTAACGAAAGACGGCGTATCGGTAGGTCCCGAGGGCGGCGGGCTCCTGGTCGTCCGGAAACCCTGGCCCTCCATGCTGCGCACCATCTGGGGCGATGACGCGCGCTACAAGAAGCAATACTGGAGCGACGTGAAGGGCTGCTACTTCACCGGCGACGGCGCGCGGAGGGATAGGGATGGCTACGTGTGGATTATGGGCCGCGTGGACGACGTCATCAACATCTCGGGTCATCGCCTCGGCACGATGGAGGTCGAGAGCGCGCTCGTGGCGAACCCCGACGTGGCCGAGGCCGCCTGCGTGGGCATCCCGCACGAGATCAAGGGCGAGTGCATCGCCGCCTTCGTCACCATGAAGGGCGCGAACAGGAAGAACGACGCCCTGGAGAAGCGGCTCAAGGAGTGGGTGGTCAAGGAGATCGGCGCCATCGCGCGGCCCGACTACATGCGCTTCACCGACGCGCTGCCCAAGACGCGGAGCGGAAAAATCATGCGCCGCCTCCTGCGCGACATCGCCTCGGGGGCGGATACAATCGGCGACACCACGACGCTCGAGGACATCTCCGTCCTCCAGAGCCTCCAGCAGTACCAGGACGAATAGAAGCGCCGGACAAGTAGGGCAGAGGATTCATGTGTAGGTCGGACATATATGTCCGACATATATGCGTCCCTTACTTGTATCGAAGTTTACAGAGAAGAGGTTATCTGACGAATGAGCTTGGAGGAAGTCCTAAAAATAGCGGTCGAGCGCATAAATTCCGGTTCACTGACCAATGAGGCGCAAGTCAAACAGTCAGTCATCGTGCCGATTCTGCGTGCCTTGGATTGGGACGATAGCGATCCCGCCGAGTTCGTGCCGGAATTTTCCGTTGAGAGCGGGCGGGTGGATTACGCGCTATTGAGAAATGGCGGCCCGCTTGTTTTTATCGAGGCCAAGGGACTTGGCGGCGTGGACATCAAAGGCGAAGAACAGGTGTTTCGATATGCCGTCAACCGGGGCGTTCCGTTCCTTATTCTGACTGACGGAAACCTTTGGGATTTTTACCTCAGCATGGCGGCGGGTGATCCTCCCGATCGGCAATTCTATCGTGTGGAATTGACGAACGAGGAGAGAATTCCCGAATACGTGGAGTCTCTGGAAATGTATTTGCGGAAGAATCGAGTCGTTTCCGAGGATGCCCGGCGAGATGCAGAGCAAAGGCATAAGACCAACCGGGAGTCAGGGGAAGCGCGCAAGGCCATTCCGGGTGTTTGGCGAAATCTGCTCGAAACTCCCGACGATATGCTTCGTGACCTGCTTGCGGAAGAGGTCGCGAGAGCCTGCGGAACAAGGCCGAGACTGGAGGATGTGGAAGCGTTCTTGAAAAGGCTTTCTTCCGAAGTTGTCCAGCCACCTCCTCGTTCACGATCATTGAGGTCAACCCCTGCCTCAACGGCCCCGCGTCGTCCGCCGGTGGAGTCGGGTCCCGCCTCGTCGCAACCAACGCGCAATTGGCAACCCCAAATAGTAGGCTTTGTCCTTGATGATAAGAAAGCAACACCAGGTAACGCTACTCAAACCTTGGCCGAAGTGCTAAATGAATTTACAAGGCGTGACTCTGGATTTATGGAGCGCTTCGCAGCTCAGACGGCCAGTGAAACACGCCGGTTGGTGGCGCGAAAACGAAATGACCTCTATATCAATAGCCCTCACTTGATTAACAGCTCTCTGGAATTGGAGAACGGATGGTGGCTGGCAACCAACAGCAACACGGGGCAAAAGCTGGATCAGATCCAAACCGCTTGCGAATTCGCGGGCGTGAAATTCGGCACCCAGTTGACACTGATTGAACGCTAACGTTCGGAAATACAAAAGAGCTGGACGCAAATTGGAAAATTATTCACTCCCCCCTTGAGGGGGCTGACTTGAGGAGAGGCTACTCCGCCTTTCCCAGCATCTCTCTTGCGTGCTCCCTGGTTGAGTCGTTGATTTCGAATCCCGTTTCGAAACGGACGAACTCCTCTACGCGCTCAATATCGCTAAGAAATTCGACGCGCGCGCTGCGCTTCTTCCCGCGGCGGTCAGAACAACTTGATGAGTGTGGCGAGGAATGCGACGCCGGCCACGGTCAGTCCGCCGAGCCGGACCGTGACCCGGTGCTCGAGGGCCGCGAGGTCGGCTCTGGTGGTCTGCTCGTGAGCTTTGATGTCAGCTTTTGTAGCCTGTTCGAGGGCCTTGATGGCCTGCTCAAGAGCCTTGATGTCGGCTTTTGTACCCTGTTCGAGGGCTTTGATGGCCTGTTCAAGTGCTTCGATGTCGTTCTTGGTGGCCAGGTTCTCGCCCATGGCGCGGCCCATCGTCGCAACGATGGCTTCGGCGTGGGCTTCATCCATACCGGCGGCTTTCAGATCGCGGGCGGCTTTCAGCGTGTCGAACCGGATGTCGTTCATTTCAGCGTTCTCCTGTTGGTTTGCAAGGAGTCGCGATTATCATTTTAGCACACCTGCCCTAAGAGGCGAATGTCCGGCGCAGTGGCGGTCGCACAGCCTTCGGCGTTCTCCCTCATTCCGCCTTTCCCAGCATCTCTCTCGCGTGTTCTCGTGCCGCGTCGGTGATCTCCAGCCCCGTTCCCATGCGGGCGATCTCCTCCACGCGCTCTTCGTCATCCAATACTTCGACGCGCGTCTGCGTGCGCTCTCCAGCTACGTGCTTTTCCACCCGGAAGTGCCGATTGCCCAGACTCGCGACCTGCGGCAGGTGGGTTACGACGAGCACCTGATGGCTCGCCGATACACCTTTCAGTTTTCTGCCCACAACCTCGGCCACGGCTCCGCCGATGCCTGCATCCACTTCATCGAAGATGAGGGTGGGTATCAGGTCGGCGCGCCTCAGGACGGATTCCAGGGCCAGCATCAACCGCGAGAGTTCACCGCCCGAGGCGACGCGGCTCAGAGACCTCGGCGGCTCGCCGGGATTGGGCGAGAAATGAAATTGCGCGCGGTCGACGCCGTCGGCGCGAACGGCCACAGTGCGTCCGTCCATTTTGATGAAGCCCTCGGGGTCTTCTGAGTGCGTGATGATCGTCTGGAACTTCGCGCCCGCAAGGCCCAGTTCGGCCAGGGCCTCTTCCATGCGCGCATCCAGACTTATCGCGGCGCGCGCCCTTTTCTCGGACAGGGCGAGGGCGGTTTTCGTGAGGTCACTCTTTAGTGCGTCACGCGCATCCACGAGGCGCGCCTCGGTTCCTTCTTCATCCGAGACGATGGCGAGTTGGTTCCTGCATTCCTCAAGATACGCGAGGCATTCGGCCTCATCGCTCCCGTATTTCCTGATCATCTCGCGTACCAGCGCGCGCCTGGCTTCCAGGGCTTCCAGGCGTTCGGGGTCGTGCTCGATTCCTTCCGCATAATCGCGGAGCGAATCGGCGAGGCTTTCCAGTTGCGCCTGGGCGGATGCGGCTTCCCCGGAAAGAGTACCCAGCGATTCATCCAGCTCACACATGCCATCGAGTTCGCGCTGGATTTCACCCGTTTTCTCGACAATCGACCCTTCCGCCTCGTATAGCCGCTCATAGACAGAGGCGGCGCCTTCTATCAGGCGGCCCGCGTTTCTGAGTCTCGGCAGTTCGGCTTCGATCTCAGCAAGTTCACCTGCGCGCAGCGCGGCTTTTTCGAGTTCCTCCACCTGGAAGCGCAGGAGGTCCGCCCTCTGGGCGCGCTCGCGAACACCCTCGCGGTGCGCGCCTAGTTCTTCCTCGGCGGAATTGAGTTCGCGTACCATCTCGCCTAAGGCGTTTCTTTCTCTGCTCGTTTGTGCGAAATCATCCAGAAGCCCCAGGTGGGATGCGGGGCGCAGGAGGCTTTGGTGCGCGTGTTGGCCGTGGATGTTCACGAGGCGCTCGCCCACCCGGGAGAGCAGCGAAGCGGTGCCAAGTACGCCGTTCAGATAGATGCGGCTTCTGCCCGCCTGCGCCACACGGCGCCGCACGATGAGTTCGCCGCCCTCGATTTCCACGCCCGCATCTTCGAGCAGGGAACGCGCCGCGAGGCCGCCCGCAGTGTCCGGTATATCGAAGAGCGATTCGACGACGGCCTCTTTCGCACCCCCGCGGACGAGGTCGCCTCCTGCGCGCGCGCCCAGCGTGAGGTTCAAGGCGCCAAAAATGATGGATTTCCCCGCACCCGTCTCGCCCGTCAGGACGTTCAGGCCGGAACCGAAGGCGATTTCCAGGTCGTCGATGATGGCGAAATTCGTGATCTTGAGGAGGCGGAGCATCGGGGATTACGTTTTCCGCCCGCCGCGCGGGTGGGTCTCCCACAAGAGTTTTTCTCGGAGAGTCTGAAAGAAATCCGCCCCCTTGGGCCTGATGATGCGCACGGGGGTGCGGCTTTTCCTAATTTTCACTGAATCACCGGCCTCGAGCTCGCAACCGGGAAAGCCGTCGAGCGTGAGTAAAACCTCTCGTCCCTCGGCTTCTGTATCCGGGAAGATGGTGATTTCCAGTGCCGTCTCGGCGGGGACGACGATGGGCCGGTTGCTGAGCGTGTGCGGGCATATCGGGTTGATGAGCATCACGTTCAGGTCGGGCAGCACGAGCGGCCCGCCCGCGGAGAGCGAATAGGCAGTGGAGCCTGTGGGTGTGGCGACGATGAGGCCGTCGGCGCGGAAATAGCCAAGCTGCCTTCCTTCCATCTGAATCTCATATTCGACCATGCGTGCCAGTGGCCCGGTGGTGAGCACGATGTCGTTCAGCGAATCGGCCAGCAAAGGAGGCGCGCCTCCATTCTTAAGCACCTTGGCGCCGAGCCGCATGCGCGATTCGATGGAAAATTCCTTTTTGATCAGGATTCGCTCGAGTGCCGGGTAGAGTTCGGCCTGGGGAATGTCGGCCAGAAAGCCCAGATGTCCGGTGTTGATGCCCAGAAGGAGGGGGGATTCCTCCCCGATGTTGTGCGCGGTGCGCAGCATGGAGCCGTCGCCGCCGAAGACGATAACCAGATCGGCGCGCTTGACGACTTCCTCGCGCGCAGCGCCCGTTTCCTCTCCCGCCATCCGGGCCGTATCCAGATCGAGGTGGACTTCGAAACCCCTTTCTTTCAGCCAGGCGGTGAGGCTGGTGAAGTCAAGCGGGCTTTTTTGCGCCTCCGCCCATGCCGTCAATGCGATGCGTTCTATGTTCGTCGCCACGTGTTGAATCTCCCGAATCAGTGTCGGTGGCAAGGTATCCCAGGGTCTGCACGGCGGCAACCGCCCCCGTTGTTCACCCGCGCGCCTGCAGCGCGGCGTCTTTTCTTCGCCGGGGCAGACGGCGCCAGTAGCGGCAGGAATCCTGCAGAGGGCAGCCCGCGCAGAGTGTTACGTTTCGCTTGCTCGGGCAATGTTTGAGGATTCCCATCCGCGAGATGGCGAAATCGTAGCGTACCGGATCGTCCGGATCGATGCGCTTTAAGTTTCTGGTGATCTCGAGCGCCATCTTGAGGTCGGGCGTCTTCCTGTCGGTGAGTCCCAGCAGGCGCCCGATGCGCGCGATGTGGGTGTCGAGCGGGATGATGAGCTGGTGTGTTTTGGGCCGTTTCCAGAGACCCAGGTCCAGCCCGTCATCGGGCCGCACCATCCACCGTAGATACAGGTGGAGCCGCTTGCACGCGCTGCCACTCTCGGGATCGGGCAGGAGATAGCGGACCCCGCGCTCGATTCTCGTGTTTGAACGAGTGGAAGGGAGGGAGCGGAGCAGGTGCTCCCTGAAACTGACGAGCGCCCCCTGGAGGGTTTCCTCATCTGCGCGGTAGCCTTTGAGAAACAAGGCTTCGAGCGAGCCCTCGCTCCTGAGCGCGGAGCCGATCGCCTGGGCGAGAGCCCCGATGGCCTCGGGCCCCACCCACCGGTGGTAGAGGCCTTCGAAGAGGCGGGTGCTTTCCTCTGGACGGAGACGGCGCAGCGCGGCGGCGGGCCGAGGACCCAGACGCTCCATGACGCGCTTTACGCTCATCCGTATGGCGGAGGCGTTGCCGAAGGCCAGCGATGCGCTTAGAAACGCCGCGACCTCGCGATCCCGCGCACCCTGGTAGGCGTGTGCAAGGCCGAGTGGATCGGTGGCGAGATACTCGTCGTGATAGGTCCGGGCGAGCGCGTCGAGCTTTTCCTTGAGTAGCGGAACGTCTCCCGCCTTGAGAGCCATTAAAACGCGCCCTTCGAATCCAGCAGCAAGGTGACGGGCCCGTCGTTTACGAGCGCCACATCCATCATCGCGCCGAATTGGCCCCCCGCGACGCGAACCCCTCGTTTTTCGACTTGCGCGATGAATCGCTCATAAAGAGGCTCCGCCTGCTCGGGCGGGGCCGCGGAGATGAAGGCGGGACGCCTCCCCTTTCGGCAATCGCCGTGCAGGGTGAACTGGCTGACGACGAGCATGGCGCCTCCTGCGTCGAGAAGCGAGAGGTTCATCTTCTGCGCCTCGTCCGGGAATATCCTTAAATGCACGATTTTTTCGGCGAGGAAATCGACGTCTTTTTCAGTATCCTCACGTCCTACTCCCACAAAGACGAGAAGTCCGCCCCGGATTTCTCCAACCACCACGGAGTCCACCCGGACGCTGGCCTCACTCACGCGTTGAACGACGGCTCTCATTTTCGTTTGTCCTGTGGAGTCATTTCATTTTCTCCGGGCCGCGACTATCGCGTATCCACTCGATGTCCTCGATGGCTCCAGAATATACGGCGAGTCTCTTGAAATACAACGCTCTCGCACCCCCTCCTGCCGGAGCCGCGTTTTTGAACCCCTTGTTTCGCTGGCCTCGGTTGAAATGCGGGTGGCAATGTGCGAGAAGTCTCTTGCAAAAATTTTCGAGTTACGCAATCAAGTCAACGCGAATACGGCATCATTTCATTAGCCACAATGGGGGCGGCCATTGTCCAGCGCGGAAAAGTTGTCCAGGAAAAAAGTGTTCACCACGTTCGAGGTCGCGGAAATTTGCGACGTCACGCCGGTCACGATTCAAAACTGGATAGACAAGGGTTGGCTGCAAGCACACCGGACGCCCGGTGGGCACCGGAGGGTGAGAAAAGAGGCGCTTCTCGCCTTTCTGGAATCACGCGACATTCCCCATCCTTTCCGGGAGAAGGGAGGCATTCCCCGGGTGTTGATTGTGAACGGCGACCAGGGCCTTGCCGATTCACTCAAAGAAGCGCTCTCGTTCGATGAGCCGGGCTATGAAATTCAGGTGGCTCACGACGGGTTCCGGGCTGGCGTGCTCTATTCAACCTCACAACCGGACATCGTGATTCTCGACCTGAATCATTCAAGTGTGAATGGTTACGAGGTGTGCCTCCAGATCAAACAGGGCGAGACCGGCGGCGATACGTGCGTCGTGGCGCTCGGCGGCGTCGATGGGGACGAACGAAAGCGTATCCTGGACATGGGCGCGGCGTATTGCCTCCCCAAGCCGGTGGATGCCGCGGGCCTGAGGAATCTGGTGAAAGAGGCCGTCCTCAAAAGCTGGAGGTCCGCTTAGGCGCGCTCTGAGCCTCCGGCTGAAAGCGAAACGGCGCGCCGCCAAAATTTACCTGGGTTGCTTGCGGAATCGCCCATGCAGGGCAAAACAAATTTCCCTATTTTTCCTCGGGCGCATCTTCATCGGCGCCCCGGTTTCTCAGAAAACGCTCCAACTCCCTGGCTAGTTCATCGCCTGAGGGAAGTTCGCCCGGCTGGGGTTCTTCATCGAATCCATCGTCTCTGAGCTTGAGTTGTTCCACGTAGTCTCTCACCGACTTGTTTTTCTCGAGCGCCTCGTCCACTTTCTCCTCGAATTCATGCGCGCCCGCCTCGAGTTCGGAGAGATTGAGCGGGTAAGAGAGAAATTCGCTGAGCCGCTCAACCAGGGCGAGCGCCGCTTTCGGGTTGGGGGTCACGTTCACGTAGTGGGGCACATTCGCCCAGACGCTGACGGCGGGCAGATTTTCGTCGCGGAACAGATTGTTCAGCACGCCGACGATACCGGTGGGTCCCTCATAGCGTGAGGGTCTGAGGCCCAGTTCCGAGGCCAGCTCCGGGTTCGTGGAAGTGCCTGTGATCCGGACGCGGCTTCGGTGATAGACGTCGGCGAGCAGGGCCCCCACCGTCACGGCCATCCGCACCCGGCATTCGCGCACCATGGACAGGATGATTTTTGAAAAGCGCCCCCATTGCAGATGAGGCTCCACACCCAGGAACACCACCACGTCGTGTTCGAGGTTCGGCGTCTCACATGCGTAGAACGTGTTCGAGGGCCATGTGATTTTCCGGCGGCTGCCATCATCGAGGCTCACGTGGGGCCGCATGTCCTGAAAATTATAGAAGGGGTCGGAATCGATTTGGGCGAATTCCGAACCTCCCATCTTCTCGGTAATGAAGCTCGCGGCGGTCGTGGCGGAGCTGCTGGCGTCGTTCCAGCCTGCGAAGGCCATGAGGAGTGCGGGGTCTCTTAGCTTCGGCGTTTCCTTGATATCGAGGTGTTCCATTTGTTTGCCCCCCCTGTGCCGCATATGAATCCAAGTATGTTGACTGTATGAATCCAAGTTGAAAGAAAGATGACCATTGTATGAGGTCTCGGGTGGGGATTCAATCGTTTATTTCGGGCAATCCCTTGCGGCGTTTGATGGAGGGGCTTTCGTGGGATATAAATTTTCAGCCCATGAGGCTGCGGCGCATTCCTGGAGGGGAAGTCGATTTCCAAAATATTCGGAGTGTAGGCGCAGAGGGCGGGCCGTTGGCGGGTTATACGTGAGGGATGAACCATGAACGCCCCCGAGTCAAAGGGCATGAAGGATAAGGTGGTCCTGGTGACGGGCGGATCGCGCGGCATCGGCGCGGCCATTGCGAGGCGCTTCGCAAGCGCCGGTGCGCATCTGGCCCTGAATCACAGGGACGGCAAAGGCCGCTCCGCCCGGATGGCGGACGAGCTTTGTCGCGAGGCAGAAGCCGCCGGGGGGCGGGCGGTCGCCATCCCTGCGGACATTTCGAAAAAAGACGCCGTCAAGGGAATGTTCGCGCAGGTGGAAGCGGAGTTCGGCCGGCTGGACGTGCTTGTCCTGAACGCGGCGCGCGCGCCCTTCAAGCCGTGGGATAAACTATTGGAGCGCGACCTCAAACTCCTGGTGGAGACGAATTTTCTGGGCAACGTCTTCTGCCTGCAGGGGGCGCTTCCGATGCTCTCGCGCCGTGGCGGAGCCGTCGTGTTCATCTCGAGCCTGGGCAGTCGTTTCTATCATCCCGAATATCCGCTTGGGCCCATGAAGGCGGCGATGGAGGCGGCGGTCAGGCATTGGGCGGAAAGTTTCGAGGAGAGAGGCGTGTCGGTCAACGCGGTCTGCGCGGGACTGGTGAAGACAGATTCGTTCAAGACGCTGCGCATGATTCAACCCGAACTGGTAGAACTACCGGAGCGTTATTTCGTGACGCCGGATGAAGTGGCCGAATCCGTCTATTTTCTCGCCGGTGCGGGCGCGGCTTCCATACGGGGGCAGACCCTGGTGGTAGACAAGGGACTCAGCAACCAGATCAACCGCCCGCCGGGAAGATGATTTGAGGTATGATTGCTCGGGGGAAGGTTGATTTTCGCTTCCCTCCTTGGTTGTATACGCTTGCATGGGTTGTGGAGTTTCAGTGCGCGCTCACACGCGAGGTTGAGTAGCGCGCTCGCTCGTTACAGAGGGTTGCTATGTCGCAAAACCTGGTATCAGACGATACGATTTTAGAGGAAGTGAAAAAGGCGATTGCCCACACGACGGGAATCGACGAGGAGACCATCGAGCCGGACAGTTCCCTCGTGGACGACCTGGGCGTTTTGTCGCTCGATTTTCTGGACGTGAACTTTCGCCTCGAGCAGGTGTTTGGCATCAAGATGGCGCGCAATTTCGTCCTGGAGCACGTGGAGGAGATGTTCGGCGAGGGCGTGGCCATCAACGAGGAGAGCGAGGTGACGGACACAGGAGTCGAAGTCTTGAAGCTGCGCCTGAACGAAGCGGCGTCGGACCTGGAGACGGGCATCCCCGTGGATGAGCTTCCGGCTCTCGTTACGCCGAAGACGCTGGCGGGCGCGGTGCGCGACGTGCTGAACTGCCTGCCCGAGAAGAGTCCGGCGGGGGCGGATTGGAAGGCCGAGGATGGAACGCGCATCGTATGCGCTCAGTCGAACGAGCCCGCCTCTTTGCCCAGCGGTGATGAAGTGGTCCAGAACTGGCTGAACCGGGTGCAAGAGGAAAGGGGCCTCTTCTCCTCCTGAGGCCGCCTGCCTCATCCAAGCCATTTTAGCGGGAGAACATGTGAATGGCCGGTAGCGGCAGACGGGTCGTAATCACCGGATACGGAGCGATGACGCCTCTGGGCGGGGACGTCGCTTCCACGTTCGACGCCATGCGCGAGGGGCGCTCGGGCATCGACGTGGTACGGCGCTTCGACCCCGAAAAACTGCCCTGCCGCATCGCCGGCGAGGTGGACGATGAATGGGTTGCCTCGCAGGAGAACGGCTCGGGCCGCAGACTCGATAAATTCTCCACCCGGGGCGTGCGGATGATGCGCGTCGCAGTATCCCAGGCGGCGAAGACGGCGCGTTTGGGTGAAGTTTCAGAGCGTAAGCGAATCGGCGTCGCGCTCGGCTCCCACGGCGATCACCCCCAAGTCGAAGAATTGCTCCGTATCTTTCCCTATTGGAAGCCCGAAAGCGGCGATCCCTTGCAGGGCGGGTGGGACATCGAGGGACTCAAAAGCCGCGGCGCCTATGATCTGATGACGTTCTTCAGAAGAAAGTCCGACGTGGCGACCTCGGTCGTCGCTCTCGATTTCGACTGCCGGGGTCCCATGGTCTCCATCTGCTCGGCCTGCGCGGCGGGAGCGCAGGCGATCGGCGAGTCTGTGCGCCTCATCCGCGACGCGAAGGCCGACGTCATGGTGGCGGGAGGCTGCGAGGCGCCCATCACGTATGTGGGGTTTCTCGGCTTCGTCCTGCTCACCGCACTGGTGGAGAGATACGATACCCCGCAGAGCGCGTCCCGTCCCTTCGACAGGAGGCGAAACGGCTTCGTGATGTCCGAAGGCGCGGGCGCGATGATTCTCGAGAGCTACGAGCACGCGCGCGCCCGTGGCGCCGAAATTCTGGGCGAAGTGCTCGGCTACGGCGATTCCTCGGATGCGTTTCGCATCACCGACATGCACCCGAGGGGCCTGGGCGCGGTGTTCGCCATGAAAAAGGCGATCGAGGACGCACGCCTCACGTCCGATGCGGTCGAATACATCAACGCGCACGGCACATCGACGCCCAAGAACGATTCCACCGAAACCAGGGCCATTAAGGAAGTCTTCGGCGCTCACGCGGAGAAGATACCGATCAGCTCCAACAAATCCATGATCGGCCACACCATCGGCGCGGCCGGGGCCGTCGAGGCGATTCTGGCCGTGGAGGGAATGCGCCGCTCGGAAATACTGCCGACAATCAACTACCAGAATCGCGACCCCAAGTGCGACCTCGACTACGTGCCCAACGAGACGAGGGTGCAGACTCACCGCGTGGCTCTCTCCAACAGTTTCGGTTTCGGAGGGCAGAATGCGTGCCTCTGTCTGGGCGGCCCCGAAATCGCGTGAAGTTCACTCCCGTTCCGATCACCGGCGTCGGCCTGGTAACGGCGGCGGGATGGGGTGTCGAACCCGCCTGGGAGGCGCTTTGCGCGGGCCGCTCCCTTCTCGCTCCGGATGCTGATCCCGAACTCGCGGGCTTTCCTCCTGTAGAAACAGCGCGCTGCGCGCGAATCGACCCTGAATCGGTCGGGGCGGATCGCCGTGCGGCGAGAATCATGGGCCATCATACCCATATGCTCCTGGCCGCGGTACACGATTTGCTGGCCGACACCCATGCCGATTCGGATATGGAAGAGGAAGAAATCGCCTTTTTCGCAGGCATGGACTCCGTCGATCCGGGAAGGGATGATTTGCTCGGCGCGGTGAAGGAATCGGAAGGTCGCGTGGATCTGGAGCATTTTTTCCGCGAGGGGACGGACAGCATCCCCCCCTTGTGGCCATTAGCCCTTTTGAACGCGATTGGCTTCAGCCAGACGGCGATTCAGCATCGTTGGCGGGGCGAGAACGCCGTTTTCAGCGCAGGGGCGGAGGCGACGGCGCGCGCCGTCTGCGAAGCGGTGGATTCCGCCGGATCAGGCAAGGCGAAGCTCGCTCTTTGCGCCGGCGTGAGTGGGGTGATTTCCGCCCGCATGTTGGCCCGCGCGCAGCGGCGCGGCGTCTGGCCCCAAGCTGGAGGGCTGGGCGAGGGCGCGGGCGTGATTCGCCTCAATCAATCTGGGGATGCCGACCAGTCCAATGTACTCGGTTGGCTCAAGGGATATTCTTCTGCGCGCGCGCTCAACAAACAAGGCGGCCTCGTCCGGGCGGTTCAAAAATCGGCCCAGGGTGCGCTCGCATGTGCTGGCCTCGAGCCTGAAGAAGTGGACATCATCGTGATTCATGGGGAGGGGGTGCCTCTGGCGGATGATGCCGAGACGGAAGCGATTCGTGCTCTTTTGGGTGACCACAAGCCTTGGGGGCTTGCGACAAAGAGCGTATTCGGCCACCTTTGGGGAGGAAGCCCTGCGCTGGACTTGATTATAGCGTTAAAAGCGTTGGCCGAAGGCGCGCCACCCCCACCTCCCGTAGCGGAGGGCGGATTGTTTCGGAATGCAGCAGGTGGCCCCGGGCGGGATAAACTCAAAAACGCGCTCGTGCTTCTGCAGGGCTTCGACGGCGTATGCGCGGCTTTCTTGGTGGGTAAGAACGCTTGACGGGAGAACGGGATATTGCGGTTTCTCTATTTCGATCGGATCAAGGAGGTGGTGCGAGGCAAGCGCATCGTGGGCGTCAAGACGTTTCCCCTCTCGGAAGCCTACCTGAACGGCCATTTCAGCCGCGCCCCCCGCGTGCCCGGCTCGATACTCATCGAGGCAATGGCGCAGATTACGGGGTGGCTCGTGGTCTATACCCATGAATTCAAGATCCCGTGCGTCATCTCGCTCATCGACGACGTGGAGGTCGCGAGCGACCTGTGCCCGGGCGCATCCGTGGAGATTCATGGCGAGATAATCGATACGAACGAGCGGGCGAGCCTGTGCCGCGCGCGAATTGAAAAAGACGGCGTTTCCGTGGCGAGGGCCGAGCGGTTCATCTATCCCCATTTATCCAACGACGATTCTGAGGGTATGGATAATCCTGAAGGTTTGAAGGAGCGCTTCAGAAGCTACGGCTGGTTGGAGTTCGAGGAGACGGTATGAGCGCACGGGTTTTCATCACCGGACTCGGCATGGTGAGTTCCTTGGGCGCCGACGTGGAGACATGCTGGCAACGTGCGCTTGCCGGTGAATCGGGACTCGCACCGATTGCGTCTTTCGACGCGAAGGCGTTGCCCATCGCCGGAGCGGGAGAGGTTTCAGAAGAGACGCTCTCGGCCATCAGAGAGAGGTTGCCCGAGGAATATGCGGGCGAAGGGGAGCGCCGGGTGTTGTTCGCACTCGACGCAGCGCAGAACGCGATGACGGACGCCGGGATGCGCCTCGGAAATTATGCGCCCGAACGCGCCGGCGTGGTGATGGGGACCGGGCTGAGCAGCTACCGGCTGGAGGATTTCGCGGCCTGGGCGGACCCTGAAAACGTTTTCGACGCCGTGCGTTTCGCCAGAGAACTCGAGATGACGCAAGAATCGGGTTACTTCAACAACCCGCCCGAGCGGGCGACGTCGAAGATGGCGGAGTGGTTCGAACTCGCAGGTCCCACCGGCACCATCACCTCCGCCTGCGCGGCGGCAGGACAGGCGATAGGCCTCGGAATGCGCATGATCCGCAGGGGCGAGGCGGACGTGGTTCTTTGCGGCGGGGCCGATTCAATGATCCACCCCGTCGGGATGGCCATATTCCTCTTACTCGGCGCGGCGTCCAAATCGAAAGCACCCATCTGCCGTCCGTTCGACAGAAAACGCTCCGGCCTCGCCGTGGGCGAAGGGGCGGGCGTGGTGGTTCTCGAATCAGAAGCCCACGCGCGTGAGCGGGGCGCAGCGCCCTACGCAGCGCTATCGGGCTATGGCACGAGCATGGACGCCCACCAGGTGACGGCCCCGCACCCGGAGGGCCGGGGCGCCGTTCGCTCGATGAGCGAGGCGTTGGAGGATGCGGGTCTCGCACCCGGCGACGTCGCCTACGTCAATGCGCACGGCACGGGCACAAAACTTAACGATCCGGTCGAGTCCAGGGCCATTCGCGAGGTGTTTGGTTCGCAAGCGGATGCGCTGGCGGTGAGTTCGTCCAAATCCATGATCGGGCATCTTATCGCCGCCTGCGGCGCGCCCGAGTTTATCTTCACGGCCTTGAGCGTGGCGCGCGACATCGTGCATCCTACGGCGAACCTGGAGAACCCGGACCCGAAGTGCGATCTCGATTACGTGGCCGAGGGGGCGAGGAAGATGCCCGTGCCCGCCGCCATCACGAATTCCTTTGGTTTCGGCGGACAAAACGCCACACTCCTCGTGAGCAAGGCGGCTTAGCAACCCAGAAGAAAGGTGATTCAGAATGAATATCGATTTGAGCGGAAAAATTGCGCTGGTGACCGGGGGCGGTCGGGGCATCGGACGCGCCTGCTGCACGGCTCTGGCCGAGGCGGGCGCTTCGGTGGCGATCAACTTCAGCCGCTCGGCGGAGGCCGCCGAGGAAGTGAAGCAGGAAATCGAGGTGGCTGGGGGCCAGGCGCGCACCTACCAGGCCGACGTTTCCTCTTTCGAGGACGTAACGACGATGTTCGAGAAAGTGAAGGAGGATTTCGGCACGCTCGACATCCTGGTGAACAACGCGGGCGTGATTCAGGACGGCTTGCTGCTCACGATGAAGCCCGCGGGCTGGCGCAAGGTGCTCGGCGTGAGCCTGGACGGCGCCTACCACTGCACGAAGGCGGCAGGCGAGATCATGCTCAGAAAGCGCTCCGGCAAGGTGATCAGCATTTCCTCCGTCATGGGGGTCTCTGGCGGGGCCGGTCAGACGAACTACGCCTCCGCCAAGGCGGGCATCATCGCCTTCATGCGCGCCTGCGCCGCCGAGATGGGTAAACGCGGCATCCAGTTCAACACCATTTTGCCGGGCATGATCGTTACCGATATGAGCGAGCGCGTGCGCGAGAAGGGCGGCGACGTGATTATGGGGCGCATACCGGCGGGCCGCTTCGGCGAGCCCGAGGACGTGGCCAAGCTCGTAGTGTTCCTGGCGTCTGCGGAATCGGATTACATCAACGGACAGGCGATAGCCGTGGACGGCGGCCTGCTCACCGGCTAGAGCGGGGGATATTCGGGATGCAGTTGTACCAGGGGGTGGATTTGGTGGAGGTGGCGCGCCTGAAGGAGGTCTACGAGCGCCACGAGGCGTTCGGCGAGGACGTGTTCACCGATGCCGAGCGGGCGTATTGCCTGAAGCGCCGCAACCCCTATCCTCATTTCGCGGCCCGCTTCGCGGCGAAAGAAGCCTGTCTCAAGGCCTTCGGCCTCGGTATTTCCGAACCAGGCGGGTTGGGCGGCAGGCGCCGTCTGCGCGAGATCGAGGTGGAATCGGCGGCTTCGGGCAAGCCCACGCTTAAACTGAACGGTTCGATGGAGCGCATGAGTGTGCGAAAGAAGATCACCCAGTTCACCATTTCGATGAGCCATACGCTGGAGTTGGCGGTGGCCCAGGTGATTCTCCTGGGAGACGACGCGCCGGAAGAGGCAAATTAGGGAGTGGTGATTTGAGATACATGCTTGTGGACAGGGTGACGGCGTGGGAGGCGGGGGTCTCCATCCAGGGGGTGAAGAACATTACGATGAGCGAGGATTTTCTGGAGTATCACTTCCCCCGGTTCCCCGTTATGCCGGGCGCGCTGATATTCGAGGCGCTGGTGCAGCTCGCCGGTTGGCTGGAAGCGGCGGGTTCTGATTTCAACCGGTGGATTCTTTTGGAAAAGGTTCGAAGTGTCAGGTACTATGGCTTCGCCTTTCCGGGGGATCAGGTTCTCTTAAGCGTGGAGTCGCGCGGAGAGGAAGAAGGACTTGGAATTTTCAGGGGAGTGGCCACCGTGGAGGGGGAGCGACGGGTGGTCGCCGATTTTGGTGGGAAGGTGGCGCCGCTCGCGGATTATGAGGATCCCGAGGAGCAGCGTCATCATTTTCGCGTTTTAAGACGCGAGATTCGATTGAGCTAGGCGGGATGAGCGATGCGGGGCGTGGATGTATGGATAACGGGTGTGGGACTGCTGACCTCCATAGGCGGGAGCGCCGGGGAGAACTGGGAGTCGCTTCGCGCCGGAAAATGCGGGGTCGACCACCACCCGAGCGAGGAGAATGCGTCTCTTCCGGATAATTTCGCCTACCACGGCGTTGTTCCCGGCTATGAAGACCCGCCCGAGGTGCCGCCCAAACTCGCGAGCCAGCGAAAATTCCTGAACAGAAGTTCCATCCTGGGACTTCACGCCGCCGCCGAGGCGGTGGCCTGCGCCGGCCTCGATATGGGCGAGGTGTCGCCTGAGAGAAAATCCCTCTATGTGGGTTCGGGCGATTTCACGAGGGTGGGTTATGTTGATTTCTACGCGGCGCTCAAGCAGACGGCAGGCGATGCGTGGGAGTCGCCCGAGCCCGCCTCCCTCAACGAGGCGGCGCTCCACAGGGTGAGCCCTTTTTTTCTGCTCGAAGGCCTGCCCAACAATCTCTTCAGCTATCTATCGGCCATGTACGAATTCATGGGGCCGAACGGCAGTTTTTCCAGCCTTTCTTCGTGCGGTGCGCAGGCGCTCGAGAACTGCGATCGCGTGCTTCGCTTCGGCGAAGCCGACGTCGGCCTGGTCGTGGGCTGCGGGAGCTGGGCGAACCCCATGGTGCTCCTGGAACTAGACGGCCTGGGCATTCTATCCCAGGCGAAAGAGGGCGCATCCTCGTTCCGGCCCTTCGACAGGAGGCGCGATGGATTCTTCCCCGGAGAAGGCGCCGCCGCCCTGGTGCTGGAAAGCGCCGGGTCCGCCCGTGCGCGGGGCGCCAAGCCACTGGGCCGTGTGATGGGAACGGCGAATTGCCAGGAATTTTCTTCCGAACGCTATATCCCCGTTCCCGGTGAAGCGGTGCGCCATTCGGTGGAAACGGCGGTGGCCGAGGCGGAATTAGCGCCTGATGATCTGGCCTTTATCCTTCCCCACGGAAGCGCGACGCCTCAGGGAGACGCGGGCGAACTGTCCGCCTTGCAGGAATTCAGCGATCAGGTGAAGGAACTGGCTCCACTTGCCGGCTGGAAACCCTATACGGGACACATGGGCTCGGCCAGCGATTTGGTAGAGATCGTGCTGGGTCTTAGCGCCTTGAAAGACGGCCGTCTTCCGCCCACGCCGGGATTCTCGATGAAAGAAGATGTGTTCGAGGCCCTCCACATCCCTACCGAAGAATGCGCCGTCGCGGGGGCCGCGTTCTTGTCCCTGAGCCACGGCATCGGCGGGCAATCCTCCGCGACCATCGTCGCCGCGCCGTGAGCAAACCCGCAGGGTCCACCAGGAGAAAGCGCAGCAAAGACAAGGGCGCGTTTCACCAATGGGTGGAATACGCCCTGATCACCTCGGTTTTGAGGCTGATTCGCATGCTGCCCTACGGGGTTTGCCGTGCGTTCTCCATCATTGTCGGGGAGGCGATTTTCAGGTTTGCTCCGAGGAGAAGGCGCATCGCGCGCGCCAACCTGCGCATCGCGTTCCCCGAACTCGACGAGGCGCAGCGCCTGGTTTTGGCGAGGCGCAGTTGCCGTTCGTTCATACTCACCTGTCTGGAGGGAGCGAAGTTTCTCACCCACTTCGATTTGCGGCGCGCAGAGAAGACGGTGCGCGATATCGTGGAAAGTGCAGAGGTGACGATAGATAAGGTTCGCGCGATTCACGAGGAAGCGGGCGGCTGCGTGTTCGTCGTGCCGCATCTGGGGAACTGGGAATTCCTCGCTCACGCCGGCGCGCTGGCGGGTATTCCGCTTACCGTCCCTGTACGTCCCCTGGATAACCGAAAGCTCGAAGCCTCGCTGTATGAAATGCGCGCATCCTCTGGCCAGGAGATACTCTCGAAGAAAAATGCTTTCTTCCATCTGCGCGAGGCGCTACGCAAGGGCCGCTCGGTGGCGATTCTCGCGGATCAGAATGCGGGCGGCGATGGAATCGACGCGCCGTTCTTCGGTAAGCCCGCCAGGACGACGCCCGCCCCCGCCGCGCTCGCAGTTTTGTACAACCGGCCCCTCGTCCTGATCTCCTGCCTGAGAAAAGGCGATGACCGACGTTACGAAATAATGCTGAGTGAGCCGATAACGCCCGACATGAACGCCGGGAGCGCAAAGAAAGAAATCGAAAGGCTCACGAAAACTGTGAATGTGGAGACGGAAAATTTCATTCGAAAGAGGCCGGAGCAATATCTATGGATTCACGACAGGTGGAAACTCACGAAAAAAGTGGGACCCGCGCGGTGGGTCGATTCAAGTTGAGGATGGAGCGGGAGAAGCGGTTTCTTTCAAGTGCTTGAAAAAAGGGATGCCCAGTTTTTCGAGTTTCGCCTCGAGCTTATCCGTGCAGTCGCAATCGCCGCAGACCGGATAGCCCTCGCAATCCTCCGGTTTCCGGGCGAAGCGCACGTCGATTTCCTCGAAGTACGCCTCCCAGTAAGGCAGTTCCTCACACAGCTCATAGCCCGGCCCGAACGCCTCGCGGCAGTAGCAGACCTCGAGCCAGCGAACCTGGCCCCGCTCGGTAAGCCGCGCCTCTTTCATGCATTTCAAGAAAGTTCTGTGCGCGATGGAGCCGCGCCCGAGTTCGCCCGATTCGATGGCTTCGAGAAGAGCGGCGCTTTTGCCCTTGATGACTTTTCCGCGCACCAGATATCGCATGGAACCTCCACGCCTTTTTCATCAACCATTCATTCGATTGTAACATAGGCGTTATGATTCATGTATAGATTGGCGAAGGCATCGAGTATCGACGGCGTACAACGCCAAAGCGAGGAACGGATGAACATAGGGGCAGGCGGAATGACGGACAAACCAATCGAAATCACCATGGTGGCGAGCGAGATGTTCCCCTTCGCCAAATCGGGCGGGCTGGGCGATGTCATCGGCGCGCTGCCTTTGGCCCTGGGGCGAATGGGCCACAAGGTCTCCGTCTACCTGCCGGCGTATCGCTCCATTCTCCGGGAATATGAGCCCGGCCCCCCCGCGAAAGTCGCGGATGTTTTCTCGGATGCTCACTACGATGTGTTCTCGCTCGAACACGAGGGCGTTTCGGTTCGACTCATCGCAGCGGATGATTTGTTCGATAGAGACGGATTCTACGGGGACGCGCGCGGGGTGTTTCCCGACAACGCGGAGCGTTTCGCCCGTTTCGTAAGGGGCGCGCTCTCCCACATGGAGTGCGAAAGAGCGTATCCGTCCGTCATCCATTGCCATGACTGGCAAAGCGCCTTGATACCACCCCTGTTGAAATGCCGTCTGGCTGACCATGAGAAATGGCGCGGTGTCTCCATCGTTTTTACCATCCATAACCTGGCGTATCAGGGCCGCTTCCACTCGGACGATTTCGCGCACACCTGCCTGCCCGATGAGGCGATGGGTCTGGATGGACTGGAGTTTTACGGCGACGTGAACTTCATGAAGGGCGGCATCCTGTTCAGCGACGTTTTCTCCACCGTGAGCGAGCGGTACGCGCAGGAGATGCTGACGGAAGAACAGGGAGAGGGGCTCGAAGGAGCGGTCGTTCTCAGAAAAGACTCTCTGTTCGGCATCATGAACGGCATCGACGATGCGGTCTGGAACCCCGAAAGCGATCCCCACATTCCGGCTCCGTTTTCGAGTGCGCACCTGGAGGGTAAGGCGAAGTGCAAGGCCGCGCTTCAGGCGGAGTTGGGACTGGACCCGGACGCGGAGGGGCCTTTGTGCGTCGTTGTCTCGCGGCTGGCGCATCAGAAGGGAATCGACCTGATTCTCGAAACGATGGATGAGCTGATGGATTCAGGCGCCAGCCTGGCTATCCTCGGAACCGGCGAGGAAGAGTTGGAAGAAGCCCTGGCAATGGCCGCTGCAGCCCACCGGGGCCGGATGGCGTTCGCGCCCGCCTACGACGAGGCGCTCTCCCACCGCTTGTACGCAGGCGGCGACGTCCTGCTCATGCCCTCGCGCTATGAGCCTTCGGGCCTGAACCAGCTGTACGCCATGCGCTATGGCGCGCTGCCTTACGTGCGTCGGGTCGGCGGACTCGCGGATTCCGTTGCCTCAACTGCGATACCCGATCCGCAAGCGGATACAGGCTTTCACTTCGATGCGTTCGATTCGGCCGATTTTCTCGCCGGGATTCAGGGAATATGCCGGGTGTTTTTGGATCAGGGGCTTTGGCGTATGATGATGCGCAACGCGATGGAGAAGGATTCCGGTTGGAACGGCGTCGCGCCACGCTATGTCGATTTGTACGAAAAGGCGATGCGCCCGCAGTAGCGTTGAGACGAATCGAAAAAAGGAGCCAAAGGTTGGATTCGCGTGATCCCAGAGTCATCTCCTTCGTCATGGCGGGCGGCGCCGGAAACAGGCTTCGCCCCCTGACGGTCGCGCGCGGCAAGCCGGCCGTGCCGTTCGGCTCGAAATACCGCATTATCGACTTCGTGCTGAGCAATCTGGTGAACTCGGGATATCAGTCAATCTATGTACTTGTGCAGTACTTTGCGCAGTCGCTGATCGAGCATTTGAGGCGCTCGTGGAATATCAGCGGAACGCTCGGGAAAAATTTCGTAACGGCCGTCCCGCCGCAGCAGCGCGCAGGCGAATTCTGGTTCAAGGGAACGGCCGATTCCATCCATCAGAACAGGAACCTGGTGACCGACAATGCGCCCGACATCGTCCTGGTGTTCGGGGCGGACCACATCTACCGCATGGACGTGAGCCAGATGGTTCGCTTCCATCTCGAAAGCGGAGCGGACGCGACGATTTCGGCCCTGCCCGCGCCCATCGGAGACGCCCGGGAATTCGGCGTGCTGGCCGTGAACGAAACGGGCCAGGTGGAGAGTTTCGACGAAAAGCCCGCTCATCCCCGGCCCATGCCCGGCGACCCCACTCGTGCGCTATGCTCCATGGGAAACTATGTGTTTTCCTCCCAGGTGCTGATGGATGCGCTCATCAGCGACGCGGCTCGCGAAGGGGAACACGACTTCGGACGCACCATCATCCCCGCATTGCTTGGCGAGCGCAAAAAACTCTTTGCCTATGATTTCATGAAAAACGAGATTCCGGGCGTCAGGTCCACCGAGGAGAGGGGCTACTGGCGCGACGTGGGGACCATCAAGAGCTACTGGGAGACGCAGATGGATCTCCTGGGAGAAGCGCCGCGCCTCGATTTGAGCAACCCCGACTGGCCGATTCACACCAGCGCCTATCCGGGGCCGGGCAGCCGCATCGTATCCACCCGGGTGGATAACGCCTTGATCGGAGAAGGATGCCAGATTGCGGGCGCGCGCATCGAGCGCTCCGTCATCGGCCGCGGCGTGATCATAGAAAAGGGAGCGGAGGTCGTCGATTCCATCGTCATGGATCACACTCGCATCGGAGCCGGGGCGAAGCTTGATAAAGCGATTGTCGACAGGTTCAACCAGATCGGAGCGGGCGCATCGGTGGTGATTGAAGAGGCCGATTCCTACCCAGGCGCCGTTTCCGACACTTCCGGCATCATCGTCTTGCCGCGCGGATTCACCCGGCCGGTCATATAATTCCCATGCGCCTGGCTGACCTCCGCACCCGCGCCGAAGCGTTCCTCGGCGAATCACGCAAGGAATGGTACGAGGTCGGCGCAGGCCTCAAGGAAGATGTGCGCCTGAGCGAGATTTTCTCCGAATACGCCGACCTCTTCACCCGCGAAAACATCGATACACTTACTTCTCTCGCCGACTCGGCGGACGATGCAGCCGAGTCCCTGAGATTGGCCGAACTGCGCGGCTTCCTGACTCTGGCCCATATACGCAACGAGACCAGGGATTTGAGCGAGAAGGCGCTTTTGTTCGAGACCAGAACCATGGTGAAAACGACTGAGGGTGAGTCCATCCCCTACCGGCAAAGCGCCGTCGCGCTCCTGAACGAGTCGGACCGCGGGAGGCGGACTTTTCTGGAAAACGCCCGCTGTGAGGCCCTGGCGGAGAAGAACGTATTTCTGGAGCAGATTCACCGCGCGACCCACGGGATGGCCGATGACCTGGAGTTCGAGGGCTACCTGGGGATGATGGCGGCGCTGAAGCGCTATGAGCTTGAGCCGGTCAGGGACGAGATGAAGCGTTTTCTGGAATGCACCGGCGCACTTTACGCCGAGGCGATGGAAGAGGCGTTGAGCCGGATGGGTGTTCCGCCTTCTTCCGCGCAGCGCCACGATGCGCAGTACTGTTTCCGGGGTACGGCGTACGACGCTCTTTTCCCGGCGGAGAAGATCGAAGCCTCGGCGCGAGAGGTTTGTTCCTCGATGGGCCTCGATCTCTCAGCGGAGGGCCGGGTGCGCCTCGACATCGAGGATCGCCCGCTCAAGAGCCCCCGCGCGTTTTGCGCCTCGATTCGCGTGCCGGAGGAGGTCTATCTCGTCATCAGGCCTCGGGGCGGCTATGACGATTACAGCGCATTCTGGCACGAACTCGGTCACGCGCTTCATTTCGCAGGCGTGGCGGCGGATGCGCCTTTCGAGTGGAAGCGCCTGGGGGACAACTCCGTGACGGAAGGGTTCGCCATGCTCTTCGATCACCTGCTGCTCGAGCCGCTCTGGCTCGTGGACGCACTGGGCGGTGAGGCGTCAGACTACGCGGCGTTTCTGGCGCACAATGCGCTTTTCGAACTCTATATGCTGAGGCGCTATGCGGCGAAAATTGATTATGAGCTCACTCTTCACCAGGGTGCTGATCTAGAGGATAAGGACACTGCCTATCAGAAAAAACTCAGTTCGGCGACGAGGGTGGAATACCCACGAATATCCTATCTCGACGATGTGGACCCGTTTTTTTACTGTGCGAACTATCTGAGGGCGTGGATGCTCCAGGCCCAGATGGCCGAAGTGTTGAAGACGAAATTCGGTAAGAGGTGGTGGGCCAATCGCGAGAGCGGCGGATTCCTGATGGAAATCTGGCGCGACGGCCAGCGCCACGACGGCGATTCCCTCTCCCGCCACTTGGGTTTCCAGCGGCTCACCACGGAGCCGCTCGAGGCACAGATCAGGAATCTCATGCCGCGCTAGCGGGAATGCGGGCTACATCTGCAGGGGCTGTTGAAAAAGTCATACTCGGTCGGAATTCTTCCCCCCACTGACGCAAATGTAGGAAACACTCCACCCATGAGGGGGTTGTTGAAAAACCCCTAGTGGACCGGGCCGATCCACACCCCCTTGGTCGAGATGTAGATACACGTGTAGGTGGCGCTCCCTACTTGGGAGCGCCACATATTATGCGACCCGCATTGTGAAGGCGAAGAGGCAGGGCCGCATGTATGTCGGACATATATGTCCGACATACAACAGAAGCGGCAATGACGCCGGAAAGACGGTAGTTGTCAATTCCGATCGAGGAGGAGTTTTTCAACAACCCCTGAAGCAACGATCGCGCCATATCCACCCGGACCCTAAAGCGAGACGGGTTGGCCCTCCTTGCAGGAGCGGTCCGCCGCCATGGTGAGGGCGAGTACGTCTCTCGCGTGTGCGCCCGTGGCGAGTCCCACCCCGCCGATTCCCAGGATGTGGCGCACGAAGGCGTCTGTCTCTTCCTTCATGGGGCCGAAGAACTCACCCATCACGAAATCTCCCGGCATGGCGGAGCCCAGGAAGGCGACGTTCACCTGGTGCTCCGGCGTGTAGGGGCAGGGAATCGGATCCTCGGGCGCGAGAATTACGTCGCGGTGCGCGTCGTCCACGTTCAACGAACCTTTGGTGCCTTGTAAGTCGATCTCCATCGTCGCCGTATAGGCAGGCCAGTGGTGGGGAGGGAGCCAACTCGTGCCGAGCGTGGCCACGCTCCCGTCGTCGAAGGTGACGATCATCCACTGGAAATCGTCGCGGTTGTATTTCTTGAACACGAAGCTCGCCGCGCGGGCGTAGACTTCGACGGGTTTTTTTCCCTCCATGTACCAGAGGATGAGGTCGACCATGTAGGTGAGGGTGTTGATGGAGGGCGTGGTGTTGGGCGAGCGCTTCGCCACCGCCTCGCCCACGGCGCGCGTCACGTAAATCTTGCCGAGCGCCATCACGATGTCGCCGAGCTGTCCGGCGAATGCCGCCTGTTTCGCGAGCAGAAAGCGCCTTCTGTAGCGCTGGGTGTAGCCCACGAAAATCTCCGCACCCGACGCATCGGCTTTCTTCAGGATGTCGTCCGCCTCGTCCAGGTCCAGGACGAAGGGCTTTTCGATGAGCACGGGCTTTCCGAGTTCGGCCGCCAGGGCCGCCGGGCCGTGATGAAACTCCTCGTCCGAGGAAACGATGACGGCGCCCACGCGCTCGTCCCGTATCGCCACCTCGTATTTCTCCGTCGCCACGTCGGCCCGCACCGACTCCGCGAGGCGGTCGAGCTTCTCGGGCACGATGTCGCACACGGCGAGGTAGTCCACCTGGGGGATCTGCGCGCAAGAATGCGCCCTGAGCGTTCCGATGCCGCCTGCGCCGATGACGGCTACTCCTGTCGTTTTCACAATCATCTCCTCACTTTAATTTGCATCCGGTTCATTCTGGGGGAATAATCCCCTCTGTCTAATATCAAGGTTCCCATCATAGTCTGGAGAATTCCATGCGCATCGATGTTCAGACCCATCATGTACCACAAGCCTACGTCCGGGCGCTCGCCGCCCGCTCCGATTTTCCGCGCTACGAGAAGGCGGAGGATTTCTGGTGGGCGTGGGCGAGCCCGGAACAAAAACTTCCGATGCGGCACCCCGCCCTGGACATCGACATCAAGCTCGCCGAAATGGATGAGCAGGAAATCGATCTTGCCCTAATCAGCATCAACATTCCAGGCCCGGACCTCGCCAAAAGCCCCGAAGACGCGGACGAACTCGCGAGAATCGGGAACGACGGGCTGGCCGAGGCGGCGGCGCGCCACCCGGGGCGCATCCGGGGGGTGGCTTCGCTCGGTTTCGGCGATATGAATGCGACCTGCCGCGAACTCGAGCGCTGCGTGGACGATCTCGGTTTCGTGGGCCTTCAGGTTTTCGCCTACATCGGCGGCGAACGCTACATCGACGACGCTGCCCATGAGCCCTTGTGGGGGCTTCTGGCCGAGCGCGGCATTCCGCTCGTGCTGCATCCGGGGCCTTCTCCCTCGGGGCCGCATTATGAAGATCACTGGCTGGGGCCGATGATAGGCTTCATGTTCGATGAGTGCCTGGCGGCGCTCAGGCTCATTTTGAGCGGCGTGCTGGAGCGTCACCCGAACCTCAAGGTGTTGTTGCCTCACGGGGGCGCCTCTCTTCCGCTGTTCATCGGGCGGGTGGACAACCTGAGTTCGCGCTACCGCGACGAGCAAGAATTGATCACGCGCGACCCGAGCGAATACTTCGAGCGCTTCTATACGGACTCGGTGGTTCACTCGCAGACGGCGCTCGAGTTTTCCTTACAGGAGATGGGCGCATCGCGCATGATGTTCGCGAGCGACGCCCCCTGGGTGCCCGTGAAGCGCCACGCCGATATGATGAACGCGCTGGATATTTCACCGGAGGATGCGGAGAAAATATGGAGCGGCACGGCGAGAGTGTTTTTCGGGCTGTAGAGCGTCCGCCTCACGAATCGCTTCTGAGCAGCATGCGCTTCACGTCGTATTCGAGCACCACCTCGCCTTTTTGGTTGAGCACCCTCTGGTGCGTGGAGACGACGCCGCGGTCGGGTCTGCTTTTGGAGGGGCGGACGTCCGTCGTCTCGACCTCGACCGTCAGCGTATCGCCCACGTACACGGGCGCGCGCGCCACGAGGCCGTCCACGCCCAGAAGCGCGACGGCGTAATCGTGCAGAACGCCCGTCTGGACGATTAAGGTATCCGCGATTCCGCAGGTGAAAAGGGCGGGCGCCATGCGCCTTTCATGGCCTTTTTCCCGCAAAAACTCCATGTCGAGGAACAGGCTTTCCGTATAGCCCACCAAGTTGACGTAATTCACCACGTCGGTCTCTGTGATGGTCCTGCCCCGGGTGGTGAATTTGTTCCCGACTTCCCATTTTTCAAACGCAACGCCTTCGCTCATGAAACCTGAAACCTCCTGAATGATAGTGTGATTGCGCAGGTGAGCGATTCTACAGGCGGGGGCGGGAATCTTCAAAGTTCGCGGGGGTTTTGCCGTCGGGACGGGAATAGAAACGGCGCAAGGCGCATAGTCGAATGTAAGTGTGTGGAGGACGGACTTCGGATAAAGTGGAGTCTATTTTAAGGGCAAATCAAGTAAGTTATATAATATCAATAATTTAAATAGGCATGGAACCCGTCGTCGTCAGACTGTATAATAAGCAAGTCGTCGCTTTACATCTTTTATTCGGAAGATGAGAAAGATTCCAGGGGGGATGGACAGATGAGGCGCATTGGACTCTCCATCGTGTTGAGTGCTCTGGCGGTCGTTTTTCTGGTGAACGACGCGGCGGCGGATAAGCGTCAAGGCAGGCGCCACGGAATCCAGCGGCATCATAAATATAAATCACATCGACACCACAGGGTGCGCCAGCACCGCAAATGGCGTCGTCATCACCGTCGTCCCCGCACTATCGTTCGTCATAACTTCTGGATCGGCCCCAGCTACGTCTCTCCGGTCTGGTATGGCTATCCGGTCTGGACCGGCCCGCGCGTCATCTATAGGCCATACCCGCGTGAGCGTTACGTCTATCGCTCCCCGGATTATCGCTGCGCTGCTTATGAATCGAGTAACGACAACGAGGTTCTCGGCTCGGTAATAGGCGCGATCGGAGGCGGCGTCATCGGCCATCAGGTCGGCAAGGGAAGCGGGCAGGCGCTCGCCACTTTCGCAGGCGTGCTTCTCGGCAGCGTCGTGGGTGGGCAGATTGGACGAGACCTGGACGATGCTGAGCGGCTCAGGTTCGCGAGCGCCACGCAATACGCGCTCGAGAACCAGCGCTCCGGCACACGCACCGTGTGGGACAACCCCGACAGGCGGGTGTGCGGCGTCGTGGTTCCTAAACCGGCCTTCAAGAACGAACTCAACCAGTATTGCCGGGAGTTCCAGCAGACGATTGTCATCGACGGCAAAGAGCAGAACGCCTACGGCACCGCCTGCAGGCAGCCCGACGGGCAGTGGAAGATCGCCAACTAGCCCGCTGATGACGTTTTACAAATCCTAATCCATCATGATGACCGCGCGGCCCGTGACGGCAGCCACTTCCAGCCGCTCGTGGACTTTTTCCACCTCATCGACGTTGAATGAGTAGGTTTCCGTCACCACGGGCCAGACGTCGCCCCGCGCCACCAGGTCGAGCGATTCCTTGAGTTCCTGTTTCGAACAGTAGCGGCTGCCCATGAGTTCGAGTTCTTTGTTCACCATATTGCGCGACGCGGCCTGAAACGGCTGGCCCGTGCCGCCCAGCGTCACGAGGCGTCCGCCGATGCCTAAGGCCTGAAAACCCGCTTCCATCGTGGAGGCGGAGGAGACGAAATCGACCACCACGTCCACGCCCTT
Source organism: bacterium (assembly GCA_965213625.1). GTDB lineage: Bacteria > UBA8248 > UBA8248 > UBA8248 > UBA8248 > Bin107. The sequence continues at coordinate 550,625 of CBDBZU010000004.1, read as the reverse complement.
GCCGTTCGTCAAGTCCATGAGCGCGCCCGCCACGTCTCCCTGGGATGCGTCGACGGCCTCGTCCGCGCCCACGTCCCGGCACTTGCCGAGCTTGTTCGCCGCGACGTCCACGGCGATGACCCTGGCGTGCGCCCACTTCGCCATCATCACCATGTGGATGCCCACGCCGCCGCCCGCGCCGATGACGGCCACGTTCTCGAGCGGCGCGATGCGCGCGCGCTTCGTCACTTTGTAGGGGGTAGCTATCGCGTCGCAGATGACGGAGACTTCCGCCGCGGTGTTCTCATAATCGAGACCGGCGGGGATTTTGATGTAATTCCTTGCGGGCAGCTTGATGTATTCGGCATAGGCGCCCTGCACCTGGCGGCCGATGTAGCCCGTGAAATTCTCGCACAGCGTCTCGCGGTTGATGAGGCACCACTTGCACCTCCCGCAAGTGACGTAGAAATGAGCGGTCACCGCGTCACCCTCCTGCAGGCCTTCCACGCCTTCGCCTAAGGCGGTGATGACGGCGGTAATCTCGTGCCCGATGATGAGGGGATAATCCACCCCGGGCACCCGGCCCATGCGGGCGTGGTGGATAGTCAGCCCGGCGCCGCAGGCCAGAACCTTCGCGACCGCTTCCCCCGGACCCGGCACGGGGTCTGGGTATTCTTCCTCGACAAAGGGTTTTCCCGGTTCTCTCAGCACCATCGCCTTCAAGGGGCGTCCTCCTCGTAATATAGAATGAAATTTCGAAGGCTCGATTACAGCACATAGGCGAGCGGCTAGGCAACGAGGGGCGGATGACGTACCCTCGGTCGGTCGGCATCAAACAACAGGAAGCGAAAGCAAGATGAATGAACCTCCCGTTCCCGAGGAAAGAACGTTCAGCGCGAATCGCGCGGCGAAGACCACGCTGCTGGTAGGCGTGCTGCTCGTCATCTTCACCGTGTCGGCGATGTACACGAACCAGCCGGGCAGGGTGGGTTACGGCTGGGCGACGCTGGCCGGAGGGGTGGCCCTGGGTCTTTTCGGACTGGCGACTCTGCGGGGGCTTACGTGGTGCTGTTATCTCGCTGCCCTGGTGCTGGGCGTGTTCGATTTTATCTGGATGGTGCGGGTGCTCGAGGGTTTCGACATGGGCCTCGCCATCTGGATAGCGATATGTTTTTTCTCCATCCGGGAAATCTGGCCGGGAATCGACGAGAAATTTCCGTGGGTGAAGCGTAATCCCTGAAGAGCGACCGCGATTCCATCCCCTATTACAATCTGTCCATCACGTAGCGAACGCACTCGAAATGGCGGGGCGCATTGCTTGGTGTGAAATCTGGTGCATTCAAGGCCCATAACGGCACGACGCTTTCGTGGACTGAGCCGTGACTTCTCAAGTGAACCTCGCGCTCGGCCTCGTCCATCACGCCGAAAACGGTTTTCGAATCGGCAGCGCATGATACCGACCGTGCGCTCAATGCAGACATCTTGATATTGTAAAGAGTATTTATATGTCCATTTTATACTATATAACATATTGAATAATAGTTAGTTATGGATTCATTATTTATAAATACCCTCATATATATATAGAGGTATTGACAAATCAATTCAAGGATTGTATTTTTCCGCCGTGATGGTGGTTCATATTTCGAGGCATTTTTCTTAGTGATTAGGAGAAAATGAAATGGCACTACCGATTAGGACTACGATTGAGGATGTTCATGGAATTACACAATACTTGGCAACCAAACCTACTGGTGCTTCTTTATCAGAAGCTAAGTCGGTTATAGATTCTAAAACACTTGATGGTCGCAAAATTTCCGCATACAAGATTTGGGGTTTGATAAATGATGAAAACGGTAAAATGAAGTTGATGGAAGAGGGGCGTGAATTTATCAACAACCCTACAAATGTGTTGAAAAAAGTTATAAGAGGGATAACACCGTATAATTCAACAATCGAAAGAGCCGTCCATAGAGCAAATTATGTAATGAATACTACGGATATTGCTGCTCATTGGCATGAACACTTCAAAGATCAGGTTTCCGATAAAGATAAGATACTTAAAGATCAAGTAGTTTGCTTTTTCCATATTGTTCAAGGTGCTGAATTAGGTTCAATGGTAATTGGCCGAAAAGGTACGCAGACAAGAATAGAATTCAATGAGGAGGCGATAAAGGATTTTGTTGGCAACAATATGGGTTCTAACGAAAATTTTGGTTCAGTTCAATCAGAAAACAATGCTGATTTTATGGAAGATCAAGAAAATGATGAAACTCTTGATGTTTCAGGCACTATGAACAGCCAAAATGAGCCTGAATCAGAAAAACAAAATGAAATTGAAGAAAAGGGAAAGAACAAGCGTGTTTTCATTACTCACGGATCAAACACAAAAATCTTAGAGGAAATAAAAGAAATTGTCAGCTATGGCCAAAGGGAACCCATCGTTGCTCAGGAGCATGAAACAACATCAATACCTGTACCAGAAAAAGTGTTAGAAGATATGAGAACATGTGGAGCAGGGATAATCCATGTGGCACGTGAAGAAAACTTATATGACAAGGAAGGAAATTTGGTTCCAAGACTTAATGGGAATGTTTTGATTGAAATTGGCGCTGCCATGGCATTGTATGGACGCAATCTGATTTTATTAGTTGAAAAGGGCATAGAGTTGCCTTCGAATTTACAAGGTTTATACGAATGCCGGTATGTAGGAGATTCCTTGGATCACGACGCAACGATGAAATTGCTAAAAGCTTTTAATGAATTTTGATTCTGATATTTCTCAATCTACGACTAAATTCCCGCCCGGGTGTCGGACAGGCACGGAAGCCTGTCCCTACAGATGTCAATTCCTCCCTCTTCGGTTGGCAATCGCTCCAGCATTGCTTGGAATCAACCCATAGGGATCATATACGGAGCTTTTTAAACAAACCCATCACGTAGCGAACGCACTCGAAATGGCGGGGCGCATCGCTTGGTGTGAAATCTGGCGCATTCAAGGCCCATAACGGCACGACGCTCTCGTGCAGCGAGCCGTGGCTTCTCAAGTGAACCTCGCGCTCGGCCTCATCCATCACGCCGAAAACGGTTTCGGAATCCGCCAGCACCATGATGTCGCCCACCCGCTCGGCCATTAGCTGAAAGCGCACGGCGGCCTCTTGCCGCGTAAGCGCATCCTCGATGCCAGGGCGGGCTTTGAGGATATCGACAGCCTCGGCGAGAGAATCCTCGTTTTGCAGGTGAACGTAGGCGGCGCCGCCCTGGTTCCCGTGGTGGACGACGTAGCGGTCTTTGATGATGGGCACCGCTTCCGCGCCGACGCCTTGTGCTCTCAATATGACGCCCGGGTCGAGTGCCTTCGTCTTGTCGAGCATACCGTGGTCGGCGGTCACGAATACCGCGCCGTCTTCATGTGTGCGTATCCAGCTATCGACCAGGCGTCCGACTTCCGCATCGAGCGCGGCGTGGTGTGCCTGCGCTTCCGCGTGCCCGGGGCCGTATTTGTGCTGCAGGTAGTCCGTGGTGGTGACGTAGAGGAGGTCCGGCTTTTGCGCTTCCAGCACCGCGCGCGCCGCCCGCAGGAGCCAGAGATTCACCTCCCCGCTGTAGATATCCTCTTTGGCGCCCGCCTTTCGGGTGAGCCATCCGGGCGGGTCTTCCGCGGTGACGACCGTGCCCGCCCCCTTGCCGATCATGTCGCAGAGTTTTTGTTTGGAGGCCAGGACGGCGGTCTTAAGCCCCGCACCACGGCCCATTTCCATGAGGGTGGGCGAGAGGACGAAATCTCCCGATTCCATGTAGACTTCTTCGCCCGTGTCTGCGTTCAGGAAATAGTTGGCCGTGATGCCGTGCGCGGCGGGAGGCGCGCCGCAGATCATCGAGACGTTGTTCACGTTGGTGACCGAGGGCATCTGTCCCGACACGGTGAAGTGCGCGCCCTCACTCGTGATGCTGTCCAAGTTCGGCGTGTGGGAGGCCTCGAAATAGGCGGGGTCGCCGCCGTCTATAAGGATGATGAGGGCGCGCATTCTGGATTGGCAGCCGGGAATTCAGCCCAAACGCCTTAAAGCCTTGGCGCCGATGTCTTTTCTCAAATACGCGTCTTCCCAGTAAATCAGGTCGCTCGCCTCGTACGCGCGCGCGATGGCGGTGCGGATGTCCATACCCCTCGCGGTGACGCCGAGCACGCGGCCACCGGCGGTTACGACTTCTCCTTCGTCGTTCAGGGCTGTTCCCGCGTGAAAGACGTGAACGCCGGGCATGGCGTCGGCGTCCTCGATTCCCTGGATAGCGTCGCCCTTGCGGTAGGCGTCCGGGTAGCCGCCCGCCGCCATGACGACGCAGACCGCGGCGTCTTGCGAATAGCGAATCGCCGTCTCATGGAGCCGCCCCTCGATGCACGCCATCAGGACGGGCAGCAAATCCCCCTCCATGCGGGTGAGCAGCGGCTGGCATTCGGGGTCGCCGAAGCGGCAGTTGAATTCCAGGACTTTCAGCTCATCGCCCTGCACCATCAGGCCGGCGTAGAGAATCCCCTTATAGGGCGTTCCCCGCCTCGCCATGGCGCGGATGGCGGGTTTGATGACGGTTTCGAGCGCGTGTTCCTCTAAATCGCCCGGGAGCACGGGCGCAGGCGAATACGCGCCCATGCCGCCCGTGTTGGGGCCGGTATCGCCCTCGCCGATGGCCTTGTGATCCTGCGCCGATGCCATAGGGAGCGCAGTTTCCCCGTCCGCAAACGCGAGAAAGCTCGCCTCCTCACCTTCCAGGAACTCCTCCACCACGCACGTGGCGCCCGCCTCGCCGAACGCTCTGTGTTCCATGATCTCGGAGATGGCCGCATGCGCGCTCGCCGTATCGGGGCACAGGAGCACGCCCTTTCCCGCGGCCAAGCCGTCGGCCTTCACCGCCCATGCGCCGCCGCGCTGCGACACGAAATCCTTTGCCGCTCCGGCGTCATCGAAAACGCCGTAGGCGGCGGTCGGGATTCCCGCATCATCCATCAGGGCTTTTGAGAACGCCTTGCTCGCCTCGATGCGGGCGGCCTCTGCGGATGGCCCGAACGCCGGGATTCCGAGCGCTTCGAGTTCATCCACAAGCCCCAGGGCCAGGGGGGCTTCGGGACCGACGACGACCAGGCCCGGCTTTTCCTCATTCGCCAGCGAGAGGAGGCCCGCGATGTCCTCGGCGCCGACAGCGACGTTTCGCCCGAAACGGGCCGTGCCCGCGTTACCGGGCGCGCAGACGACTTCCTCCACGTCCGGGCTTTGGCTGAGTTTCCAGGCGAGGGCATGCTCGCGCCCGCCCCCGCCGACAATGATGACCTTCATCGGATGTTCCCGTTAGTGAGTGGTGATGCCCACAACCTAAGGCGGTGTGAAAAAGGTGTCAATCGAGCAGGGCGCATCAGCCCATATCGCCGAGGGCGTGCTGCACGATGGTGATGAGCGAGACGGGCGCGGTGCCTGCGCGCAGGATTCTGGGACCCAGGGACACCGGCAGGAAGCCGCTGTCCATCGCTCGTTGCGCCTCTTCCTCCGTGAGGTCGCCCTCGGGTCCCGTGAGGATGGCGACGCGAAGCGGGGAAGCTGCACTGCTCACCCGTGATAACGCCTCTTTGGCGGGGATTGCGTCTTCGCCCAGATAGCCCATCAACTTGAGGTCGAAACTATCCGTCTCTGCAAGATATTCCGCCAGCCCGCCGGGCGGATGCGTCACGGGAGGAGGTACGCGGTCGCACTGCTTGGCGGCTTCCAGGACGATGCGACGCCAGCGGTTGTGACGATCGGCGCTTCTTTTTTCCTGAATCCTCACTTCGCACCGTTCGAGCGCAAGTGGATGGAACGCATCGGCGCCCAGTTCGCAGCCTTTCTGGAGGACCCACTCGAAACGCTCCCCTTTGAGCAGGGGGACGCCCAAGGCGATTGATGTGGGAGAGGGCGGCCTTTTCGGCAGGCGCTCGATGATTCGAGCGGTGCTCTCACCGGCGGTTATTTCCGTTAGCTCCACCTTGTATTCGCGTCCATCCTCCGTCGCGGCGCGGCAGATCGCGCCCGCCTGCATCTTCAAGACGCGGCGGATGTGCGCAGATTCCTCCGCCCCCAGGACGACCTGCTCGCCCTGAACCGCCGCAGGCGGAACGTAGAAAAGCCGCAGTCCGTCGCGCGTCATGGCTTCGCCACCTCGACGCTGGACCATTCCTCGATTCGGTTCGCTCTCTCGAGGGTGAAACCGGCCTCTTTATAGATACGAGCGAGAGTCTCAACCTGCTCGTAGCCGATGCCGGAGAGAACGGCCCGGCCCCCCGGCGCGAGCGCCCCGTGAATGAGCGGCGTGAGTTCCCTGAGAGCGTCCAGAAAAATGTTCGCCGCGATGAAGTCGACCCGGCCCCACCAGTCTTTGAGCACGCCAGCCGCAAGCGTCGTGTTGCGCGTCGTCATGCGGTCACCCACCCCGTTTCGCTCCGCAAGCGTTTTGGTCTCCTCTACGGCCTTGGGGTCCAGGTCGAGCGCGACGACGTGCTCTGCGCCATAGAGTAAGGCTGCGACGCCCAGAATCCCGGTGCCGCAGCCTAAGTCCACCATGCGCCCGGGAGGTTTTCCGCCGCATTGGCTCTCAATCGCGAGCAGTACCAGGCGGGTGGAGGGATGTCTGCCGGTGCCGAAGGCGAGGCCGGGTTCGAGCGTCAAAGCGACGCGCCCCTCGGGCGTCTCGTCTTCGTCCCAGGGGGGCCTCACCCAGAGTTTCTCGCCGTAGGCTTCGCCCTTGAAGTGACCGCGCGACTGGGCGATCCAGTCCTGATCCTCGATGTTCCTGAGGGTGATGGCGCTCTTCTCGACGCCCATGGTGGAGAGGAGCGCCTCTATCGCGCGGAGTTTTCTGGTCGCGCCGTCCTCAAACGCGATGTGTGTGATGAGCAGCGATGCGCCCACAGCACCTTCTCGCTGCTCCACAGCGGATGCGCCCGCCTCGAACATGCGGGCGGCGGCATCTTCGGCCAGAGCCTCACGAATCTCGATGATGAGTTCGAGCCATTTTTTCGTCACAGGCTCTCGCGTTTTACTCCGGCAGCCGAACCACGGCCGAGCCCGCCGTCGCCAGCTCGCCTTCCTGGTTCGTTCCGGTGATCTCGATCTTCACGGTGCGCTCGGCGTCGTTCTTCTCGACCACCTTGCCCTTGTGCCAGATGGTGTCGCCGTAGATCATGGGGCGGCGCACCTGGACGTAGAGGTTCTTCAAGAACGCGTCGTCCCCCATCCAGTTCGTGATGAACGGGCTCACCCAGGCGAAGCGCATGACGCCGTTGTCGAACGGTCCGGGCATCCCGCGCCCCGAGGCGAGGTTGAAGTCCTCGTGCTGCTGGGAGTTTTTGACCTTGATCCCGATCTGGGGGATCAGGACGGCGTTGTGGGGCGCTTTCTTGAGGTCGAGATATCCGCGCCTGCCCGCCTTGTAGGATGGGCCGTTGCCCGCGTTCCAGGCGACCATGTCACCGATGGTGAGGGGGCCGCGGAGCATGGACGGGAGTTCATCCCCGACGGATACGTCCGCGAAACGGCGCTTCTCGCCGCCCTGTCTTTCTTCCGCTTGATAGGCGTTTTCGATTTCCGAAAATTCCGCCTCGTCGTACTTCTTGACGGGTCGCTCGTAGAGGAGCGCGTTTCCCTCCTGCAAGGTGCGGATCATCGTGCCGATGCCCCTGGCGACGACCTCATCATCCTCGTTCCAGTAGGTGCACTCCGAAATGATGAAGATGAGCTGGCGGCCCGCCTTGTTCGTCTTGACGAAGGAATCCTTCTGGATGGACTCGGCGCGCAGTCTGGTTCCTTGGGGGATGGGTTTTTCCCACTCGAATTCCACACCGCCGATCAAGGAGGAGAGTGGCGCCTCCATGGGCGCTCCGTGGAGGATCGGGTAGAGGACCGACACCAGAAACGCGGGCGGCGCCATGATGTTTCCGTGCGACGTTCCGGATGCGTATCCGGCGTCCAGCCAAAGCGGGTTATCGTCGTCGATGCCGTATGCGAAATGGCGGATGGCGTCGGCGCTAGCCTCGTTGTTCCATGCCTCGCGCTCGCGCACGGGCCGGCCGTTCAGTGCTTGTGTTTTTTCGATGAACTCATCGATGTGCGCTTGATTGGACAATGTTGGATGCTCCTGTGTCTGTTGTACGTGGAAGTATCGGCTGGTGTTTGTTTTCGGAAAAGTTATGTAGCAGGAAATTCCGGGCGCAACAAGGCGTCCAGAGCCACCTCATTCGAGAAGAGATTTCATTTTATCGAGAAACGTCCGGGTTCGCGGGTGCGTGGACGGCGAGGAGATACGCTGCAACTCATCGAGAATTTCGCGCTGGCGATCGCTCAGCTTGGTGGGCGTTTCGATGATCACGCGGATCTGGAGATCGCCCGCCCCCCGTCCCCCCGCGGGTGAGAGGCCCTCTCCCCTCAGGCGAAAGACCCGGCCCGACTGGGTTCCCGCGGGAATCTTGATCCGCCGCGCGCCCTTCAGCTTGGGTACGGGGGCTTCGTGGCCGAGGGCGGCCTGGGAGATGCTCACAGGCAGGTCGAAGAGAATGTCGTTGCCCTCCCTTCGGAATATGGGATGGGGTTTCGCGCGCACCGTGACGATGAGGTCTCCCGCCTCGCCGGTGCGCGCGTTCTCATCGCCCTTGCCCCTGATCTTGATCTGAGCGCCCTCTTTGGTCGCTGCAGGAATCGCCACACTCAAGCTCTCCCGCCTGCTCGTGACGCCCTCTCCCCCGCAATCCCGACACGCAAGACCCGTGTGCTCTCCGCTGCCGTCACAAGCGGAGCAGGGAATGCGCAACTCGGCGAGGCCCTGTTTGTAGCGCACCTCGCCCGCGCCCTTGCACGCCGGGCAGGCGCTCATCCGCGCGCCCGCCTCGGCTCCGCGCCCCTCGCATGAGGCGCAGCGAGCGCGGCGTGATAAGGCGATTTCTTTATCGGTGTCTCGCGTCAATTCCTCGAGCGTCACCTCGACGTGGGCATGCAAGTCCCGAGACGCGACTTTTTTCTCATCCGCTGGTCCGCGCGCGTTCTTGAAGATATGAGAGAAGATGTCTTCCCATTTTTCCTCGTACTCGCCTCTTTTACGAGTGGAACTCCGCGCGCGAGGCGCCCCTCGGGAGTCCGGGCGTTTCGGGTTCTGGAGGGTTTCGTGGGCGATGACGACCTGCTTGAAGCGATTTTCCGCCTCCGGGTCGCCCGGGTTTCTGTCCGGATGGAATTGCAAGGCCAGTTTCTTGTAGGCGCTTTTGAGTTGGGAGGATGAGGCGTTTTTCTCTAATCCCAGAATCTTGAGGGCGTCGGCGATGTTCAAGGAATCATGACCTCCGCCGGGGAAACTGGGGATGAAAGCGCAGTTTCGCCTATTGCTTTCCAGAGGAGAGGAATTTCGATACCGAATCCGCCGTCCATTCCACGAGTGAGACGGCGCGATCGTAGCGCATTCGCTTGGGGCCGATGATGCCGATGCTGCCCAGCGGACGGTCGTCCATATAGTATCGCTGGGCGACGACGCTGCAATCCTTCATCTCCTCGAAATCGTTCTCCGAACCGATGAGAATGGTGATGTCTTCGGAGCCGAGGCACTTGTCCAGCAGGCGCACGAGTTTTTCCCGCTCCTCGAACGTGCGGTAGAGGGTCTGGAGTTTCTCGGCGTTGGTGGCGAAGTCCGGCTGTGAGAACACGCGCGAGGCCCCTTCCACGAAGAGGGATTCCTGCACGGCTTCGTTCTCCGAGAGCGCATCGTTGCTGAGCTTGAGGGCCTGCTGATAGAGGGTGTCGAGGTTGTCCCGCGCAAGGGCCATCTTCTGGATGATCTTCTCGCGCACTTCTTTAAGAGCGAGGCCGCTGAACTCATCGTTCAGCAGATTGGATATCCTGTTCAACTCGTCTTGGCTGACGGGGGCCTCGGTCGGGATGACGCGGTTTTGCACCACCCCGCTCATCGAGACGATGACGGCCAGTGTTTTTTCTTCCGACATCTTCACGAAGTTGATGTGCTTGAAGTGGAGCTGCTCCCCCGCCGGCAGGAGCACGAGCCCCGCCGTGTTGGTGAGTTCCGAGAGCACGCGCGTGGCCTGCGCAAGCACCTGTTCGATTTGAGCGGCCTGCGCCGAAGCGCCCAGGCGCATGGATTCCTGCTCCTCGCTTGTGAGGGTATGCGAGCCCATCAGGTCGTCGACGAAGATGCGGTAGCCCAAGTCGGTGGGGAGCCTGCCGGAGGAGATGTGGGGCTTGGTGAGGAAGCCCGCGTCGGCCAGATCGCTCATGATGTTGCGGATGGTGGCGGGGCTCAGGGCGAGGTCCGAATGCTTCGAGAGCGTGCGGCTCCCCACGGGTTCGCCAGTATCCACGAAAATATTGATGATGGCGCGCAGGATTTCGCGATTTCTCTGGGCAAGTTCCAGGGCGTCCATATCGCGAGTCTCCCGGCGCGGCGTCTTCTGCGCTGAATTTTGGTGTGGCACTCCGGCGTACGGAGTGCTAATTTATGCAAGATATGGGGGGATTTTTCCCGTGTCAAGCGGACCGCGCCGGGGCGGGGAAAGGGTTTTCGGACCCCGCTACGCAAAATCATGGAGTCCGCTGCCGGGGTGGAGCGAAAGCCGCCAATTTTCCGAGGAAATCCGATGCCGAACGCATGGACGAGAGCCTTTCGGTCTGTTGCGAGACGATTGCTCGTACGGCGCACACCGCCGAACGCCGGGACAGTCTATGAAACCGGGGATTCGGCGCGCTCGCGCATCGCCCAGTCGCGCCGGGCGAACCAGAAGTTCCAGTACTGCACGATAGGCGCCACGTTCGTTCTGATAGTGATATTGAGTTTTCTCTCTTACCGGATCTACGTAGACACCAAGGTCGAGATAGAGGAAAGATCCAACCGCCGTCAACTCCTTCTCGTGGAGCAGGCCGGCGACAGGATCGCCTCGTTCCTGGAGGCACTCACGGCGACTTTGCGCTACAGCGCAGGGTTTCTGCGCACCATCGAACCCGATCATCCAGGACGTATGGCGGTGATGATGGGTCTGTACGAGAGGCTGGGCGGGAGGTTTCGCGTGAGCGAGCTGGGCTATCTGCAGGGCGGCCACGCGCCAGGCGACGCGATTCCCAAGGAATACCTCGAAAAACTGGCGAGCTGCCCCTTGTCGCAAGGCGCCTGTATCCTCGTGATTCGCGAAGAAGCCCAAAGGGTATCCTCCCTGTTCGTGGCGGCGCCGGTGGAGTCCAAAAGGGACGGAACCGAAGTATCCGAGGCGCAGCGGATACGCGACTGGCTCTACGCGCGAATTTCCATGGCGGATCTGGTGCGCGCCTTCGTCGAGCCCGTTCAATCGGGAGGCCGGGAGCGGGCTTGGCTCGTGGACGCGGAGGGCAGAATTATCCTCCCTCCGGGGATTCCCCGGCTGGAGGGCGTGAAATTGTCCACCCTCGCGCATGAACTGGGTGATGGGAGACTCGAAAAACTCGCCGAGCGCATGAAGAAAGAAGTGAATGGTTTCGACTGGCACCTCGACCTCAGGCCTGCGAAACAAGAAAAACGCATGCGATACCTGACGGCTTTCAGCAACTTCCCGGTCGGGGAGGAGAAATGGACTTTCACCCTAACGGCGCCCTCCACCGAGTTCGTCGGGTTGATCGGAGGCTTGTTCCGAAAAGGGTTGCTGCTGACGGCTTTCGGGTTCGTCGCCTTGATTCTGGCCGCTCTTTTGATACTCGACCGCGAGCGCAGGCGCATAAGGGCCGAGGACAGAATCCACTGGTCCGAGCAGGTGCTGGAGAGCAACAGGCGCCTCCAGGCGCTTTTCGACGGGATCACGGACGCCATCGGCATTCTGGACAAGGATTTCCGCATCCGAATGCTCAACCGCTCGATGGGCAGGCTTTTCGGTCGCGAGACGTCCGATTTGCTGGACCAGAAATGGGAAGAATCGCCGCTTACCGCTGTGCCGGAGTCTTTTGTCGAGCGATCCATTGTGGTCGACACGTTCGCGACCGGCGAGCCGGGCTTTTTCGAAAAATCGATTTCGTGGGAAGATGGGCGCCGGATGGAGATGGAATACTATACCTATCCGATTCTCGACGCCTCGGGAGCGACGCTCCAAGTGATTTTGTATTTGAAGGACGTGACCGAGCGCAAGGCGCTCGAAAATGAGGTTCTCCAGAGCGAGAGGCTCTCGATCGTCGGCAAAATGAGCGAGCAGGTGGCGCATTCCATACGCAATCCGCTCTCGACCATCAACCTGAGCGCGGAGTTGCTCGGCGATGAGTTGTCTCAATTCAAGGAGGCGGATACCTCCGAGGCATGGACGCTGCTTAAATCCGTGAGGGCGGAGGTGGATATCCTCAGGCAGGTGACGGCCGATTATCTCAAATTCGTGCGGATGCCCAGCCTGGAAAGAACCGCGGTAGACTGCAACGAGTTGCTCGAGGATTTATTGGACCTGCATTCGGAAGTGGCGGTGAGTAGAAAAATTCAAATCGATAAAGAGTTTGAAAGGGACATCCCCGAAGTGGTCCTGGACGAAACGCAAATGCGCGTCGCAATTCAGAATCTCATCCTGAACGGCTTCGACGCGATGCCTGACGGCGGGCGACTCATGGTAAAGACGGAACTCGAAAACCAGCACCTCGCCATCCGTATATCAGACAGCGGCAAGGGCATCAGCCTCGAGGAGCAGGCCTCTTTGTTCACGCCGTTTTTCACGACGAAGGCGGACGGAACCGGCCTCGGCCTCGTGTTGAGCCGCCAAATCATCACCGACCATAACGGGAGCATAGATTTCGAAAGCGAGGAGGGGGCAGGCGCTACCTTCGTCGTCGAACTCCCGCTCCCGGTTGCGCAGGAGGCGAAATCATGAGTGACCACGCCGGAGCGCGCGTGATGGTAGTGGACGACAAGCGCGGCAGCCGCGAAGCTCTCCAGAAGATGATCGCCAAGGAGGGATTCGACGTCGACATGGCGCACGATGCGGAAACCGCCGCCGAAATGTTCGGCGCCGAACCCGTAAATCTGGTGATCACCGATCTCAGAATGCCCGGGATGGACGGCATCGGTTTGCTGAAGGAGGTGAAGCGCGTAAGCCCGGATACGGAAGTGATCCTGATTTCCGGCGCAGGGAGCATCGAGTCGGCCGTGGAGGCGATGCGAGAGGGGGCGTATGACTTTCTGACCAAGCCCCTGGAGCGCGTGGTCGTACTCAAGGCGATAGACAAGGCCCTGGAAAAACAGGCCCTCATGCGCGAGAACGCGGATTTGCGGGCGCAGCTCCAGAGCCTGAGAGACACATCGGGCATGATGGGGGACCACCCCTCGATTCGCCGGGTGAAGGACATGGTTCGCCAGGTCGCGCCCACCTCCGCATCGGTCCTGATTCTGGGTGAGAGCGGAACGGGCAAGGAACTGGTGGCGAGCGCCCTGCACGAAGGTAGCGAGCGGGCGGGCAAGGCGATGGTGAAGGTGAACTGCGCTGCTCTTCCCGATACGCTCCTCGAGAGCGAACTGTTCGGCTACGAGCGCGGGGCGTTCACGGGCGCGGTGAGCCGCAAGGAGGGGCGCTTCAGGCTCGCGCACGAGGGCACGTTGTTTCTCGATGAAATCGGGGACATGCCCCTCGTTTTGCAGCCGAAGATTCTCCGCGTCCTGCAAGAGGGAGAATTCGAGCGCGTCGGCGGGACGCAGACTTTGAAGGTGGACGCGCGAATCGTGGCCTCCACGAACGTGGACTTGCAATCCGCCGTGACCGATAAGAGGTTTCGCGAGGATCTCTACTACCGCCTGAACGTGATCACCATCCAGATGCCCGCCCTGAGGGATAGGCGCAGTGACATTCCGCTGCTCGCCGAGCACTTCCTCCAGCGCTTCGCCGCGAAGAACAACCGGTCCATTCTCGCGTTTTCTCGCGAGGCGCTCGATGCGATGTCGAACTACCATTGGCCAGGAAACGTGCGCGAACTCGAAAATATGGTGGAGCGCGCCGTGGTGCTGAGCCGGGGGGAGATTCTCTCGGTGGACGATCTGCCTGCGCAAATCGCCCGGGGCGAGTCCACGAACGGTGAACAGTCCGTGGCTTCGGACTCCCCGCTCATCAACCTCGAAGTCGGCACCCCGCTCGCGGAAGTCGAGCGGCGGGTCATTCTGGAAACTCTCCGTCATACGGGCGGCGACAAGAGCGCCGCCGCACGCATCCTGGGAATAGCCACGCGCACCATTTACCGGAAACTGGACGGGAGTTGATCGCGCGCGCATCGTCCGCTCCATGAGCGGGTTGTGGTAAGGTGTTGCGCGAGAATCTGCGGGAGAATTTGCCGATGCGGGGTCGTTTCATCACGTTCGAGGGTGTGGAAGGTTGCGGTAAGTCGACTCAGTTGGCGCGCCTGCGGACATGGATGGAAGAAGCGGGCCTCCCCGTCGTCGCGACGCGTGAGCCCGGCGGCACAAAGGTCGGTGAGGGAATTCGCGAGTTGCTTCTCACGCCGCGTGATGAAGGTCTCGACACCGCGACGGAGCTCCTGCTCTACGAGGCTGACAGGGCGCAGCACGTGAGCGAGGCGATTCGACCGGCGCTAGAGGCAGGCGCCAACGTTCTCTGCGATCGGTTCTACGATTCCACCACGGCGTACCAGGCGTTCGGACGGGGTCTGGACGAAGAGATGGTGCTGGAGCTGAACCGCATGGCGAGCGGGGGGCTCGTTCCCGACCTGACGTTGTTGTTCTCCGTACCGCTTGAGGAAGGTCTTGGTCGCGCGCGCGGAGAAAGCGCGGGCGATAGGCTCGAGGGCGAGAGCCTGGCGTTTCACCGCAAGGTGCAGGCGGGTTTCGAGGCGCTGGCGAAGCGAGAGCCCGGTCGTTTCCGCGTGCTGGGCGAGGGCGCGATTGAGCCGGTGCACGAGAAAGTAGTAGCCATCGTGAAGGAAAGATTCGAATGGGCTGGGAATCCATCCGCGGCCAGGACGCGGCCCTAGACCTGCTGCGAAGGGACTTGACTTCGGGACAGGTGGCGGGCGCTTATCTGTTTTATGGCCCCGACGGGGTCGGCAAGGCGAGCGCGGCGCGCCTTTTCGCCCAGGCATTGCAGTGCGCAGGCGATGCGCCGCCGTGCGGGAAGTGCGCGGCGTGTGAGAAGGTGCTCACGAACGTACACCCCGACGTCGTCTCCATCGGTCCGGTAGCGGGGTCGCGCTCCATCAAGGTGGAGTCCGTTCGAGAGGAAGTGATCCGGCGCACGCATCAGCGTCCGAACGAGGGGATGCGGCAGGTCTTCATCATCGATGACGCGCACATGCTGACGCGGGTGAGCCAGAACACCCTGCTCAAGACGCTGGAAGAGCCGAGCGCAGACACGATTTTGATGCTCGTGACGCCGAACCTCCACACCCTGCTGCCGACGATCATCTCGCGCTGCAGGAGGCTCAGGTTCCAGGCCCTGGCGCGCGCGGATATTGCCGCCATCCTCGATGAGCGTATCGGGGAGGAGGGCGCGGACGTGGAAAAGCTCGTCTCCCTCAGCATGGGCAGGCTGGGTGTCGCCATGTCTGCCGACGTCGAGGACCTCGCTGAGCGCCGGGACGAGGCGATGCGGTTCCTGGAGGAGTTGAGCGCGCCGGCGGGCCGGGCGGACGAGGTGACCCTCATCACGCTCGCTTCCGAGCGGGCGGGCAGCGGGGCTTCGGGCAGAAACGAAACAATTCTCTTTTTGGAAATGCTTCGCGGGCTGCTTCGCGATATACTCATCACCCAGGAAGCGCCCGAGGCGATAGAATTGTGGCACACGGACATACGGGCGGCGTTGGCCGCCATGGGAGAGCGCTGGGGAAGCGCAGGCCTCACCAAGGCACTGGAAAGGGTGGGGGAGGCCATGCGCGACGTGGACGGCGGGAATACCAACCCGTCCCTGACGCTCGAGACTCTGGTATATTCCCTGCGGGAGACGGTCCCCGCCGGGGTTTGAGGTGAAAGAATGAGTGATACATCGAATGGCGGCATCGCCGTCGAGGCGCCGCCCGAGACGCGCAAAATCGGCGTTGTCGGGGTCAAGACGCGCTTCGGCGCGCGGCCGGTGCACCACACCTACGGGGAATTGCGCCTTCGGGTCGGCACGAAGGTCATGGTCAGGAGCAATGACGGGGATACGGAGTTCGGCGAGATATCCGAAAACCCCCGGGTCATGGATTCGCGCTATTATCCCGAATCCCTCCCCGAGGTGCTGCGGGTAGCCACCGAGGATGACGAGAAAAAGGTGGTCCGTACCGAGGCGAACGAGAAGAACGCCTATGATTTTTGCCGGATGAAGATATCCGAACTCAAGCTGCCGATGCGCCTCGTCGAGGTCCGCTACATTCACTCGAACAAGAAGGCGACGTTTTACTTCTCCTCCGACGGACGCGTGGACTTCCGCAAGCTGGTGCGGGTGCTCGCCGAGCGCCTGTCCGTCCGCGTGGAGATGCGCCAGATCGGCGTGCGCGACGAGGCGGGCATGAAGGGCGGTTGCGGGGATTGCGGCCGCACCTATTGCTGCAGCTCCTTTCTCAAGTCGTTCGACCCCATTTCCGTCCGTATGGCGAAGGATCAGAACCTGAGCCTGAACCCCGTCAAGCTCTCCGGCGGCTGCGGGCGGCTCAAGTGCTGCCTCCGATTCGAGCATTCTCACTACGTGTCGGTGAAGAAGAAGTTGCCCGCGTGTAAGAAGAAGGTCGGCGGCTGCGACTGCGGCGCGACCGTCGTGCGCCAGGACCTGCTCAAGGAAGAGGTGACCCTCGCCCTCGAGACCGGAGATTTCATGACGGTTCACGCGGAGGACTTGATGCGCTTGCCCACGGGCCAGTTTTCTCTTAAAACCGCCGTCGAGAACGATACGTCCCTCGACGTCTTACCCAAGGGAAATGGCCCGAAGCGATGAGCAAGAAACCTTTTTACGTCTCCACGCCGATATATTACGTCAACGACAAGCCGCACCTCGGACACGCCTACACGACGGTGGCGTGCGACGCCAAGGCGCGCTTCCACAGGCTGCGCGGTGAGCCGACGCAGTTTCTCACGGGAACCGACGAGCACGGACAGAAGCTGGAGCGCGCGGCCCGCGAGGCTGGCATGGACCCCCTGGCGTTCTGCGACATGAACAGCGCGAAGTTCCGCGAGCTCTGGGAGAAGCTCGACATCTCCTATGACGACTACATCCGCACGACGGAGGAGCGCCACATTCGCGGCGTGCAGGAGCTCTGGCGGCGCGTGGAGGCGGCGGGCGACATCTACCTGGGCGCATACGCCGGTTGGTATGCCGTCCGCGACGAGGCATTCTACACCGAGAGCGAGCTCACCGAGACTCCGGACGGCAAAAAGCTCGGGCCCACGGGCGCCGAGGTCGAATGGGTGGAGGAGCCGAGCTATTTCTTCCGCCTGAGCAAGTACGCCGAGCCGCTCCTCGAGCACTATGAAAAATACCCCCAGTTCGTTCAGCCCGAGAGCCGCAGAAACGAAGTGATGAGCTTCGTGCGCGGCGGTCTCAAGGACCTCTCCCTCTCGCGCACGAGCTTCCAGTGGGGAATCCCCGTACCGGGGGATGAAAGCCATGTGATCTACGTGTGGTTCGACGCGCTGAGCAACTACCTGACCGCGCCGGGCTTCGATGAGGAGGGGGTTCGCGAGGGAAGCCCCTGGCCGACGGACCAGCACTTCATCGGCAAGGACATCCTGAGGTTTCACGCGGTCTACTGGCCCGCCTTCCTGCTCTCCGCAGGCGTTCCCCTGCCGGGCCAGGTCTTCAGCCACGGGTGGTGGACGATCGAGGGCCAGAAGATGTCCAAGAGCCTGGGCAATGCGGTCGACCCGCACTGGCTGATCGAGGAATACGGCGTCGACGCCATCCGCTATTTCCTGCTCAAGGAGATACCCTTCGGGCTGGACGGCGATTTCTCCCATGGCGCGCTGATCGACCGCATCAACAGCGATTTGGCGAACGATCTCGGCAACCTGCTCCACCGGACCCTGAACATGGTGAAGCTCTACAGGGAGGGCCGTCTCGAACACTCCGAAGCGGGCGATACCGAGGCGGAGAGCGCGTTTTGCGAATTCGTCGCCGAGGCGGCCGAGAAATACGAGCGCGGCATGTCGGCCACCCACTTCCAGCACGGCCTGAGGGCCGCCTGGGAGGTGATTTCCTGCGCGAACAAATACATCGACACGAACGCCCCCTGGACGCTCGCCAAAGAGGGCGACGAGGCCCGCCTGTGTTCGGTGCTCTGGCACGCCGTGGCTTCGATTCGCGTCGTCGCGGCCATGATTTCGCCCGTCATGCCCGCTTCCGCGCTGAATATAGGGGCGCAGATCGGGCTGGCCGAGGACTGGACGAGCGCGCCTTATGCGGAATTGATGGATATGCGCGGTTTGCCGGAGGAACTGGTCACCAATCTGGGCGACCCTCTTTTCCCGCGCATCGAGGATGAGGCGAAAGAGGCCATACAAGAGAAGGTGGCCAAGCGAATCGCGAGCGGTGAAGAGGCCGCGCCCGCAGAGGATGAGAAGGAACAGATATCTTTCGAAGAATTCCAAAAAATGGATTTGCGCGCCGCGCATGTGCTGGAGGCCGAGCGCATTCCCAAGTCGAAAAACCTGCTCAAGCTCACCGTTTCCTTAGGCGAGGAAACCCGGACCGTCGTGGCGGGTCTGGCGAAACACTACGCGCCCGAGGATTTGGTGAACCGCAAGGTGATACTGGTGGCCAACCTCGCGCCCGCCAAGCTCATGGGCGTGGAATCCCAGGGCATGGTGCTCGCCGCCGAAGATGGCAAGGAGCTCGTGCTCGTGGGCTTGGACGAGACTGTGACCCCGGGCGCGCCGGTCCGATAGCGACAAGTTGCCCCGCCCGGAAGAATTGGAGTTTGTGGAGTGAACGAATCATCCGAATCCGCGCCGGATTCATCCGGCGATAAGGACTCTTCCTCAGGTCAGGAAAGAAAGGGACGCCCCAATCGCCGCAGAAGGAGACGCGGTCGAAGGGGAGGGAAACGCCCGGAAAACAAAGATCGGCAGACTACATCCGCGAAAACCGAACCGGCCGCGCAGAAGCAAAACGGGGAGAAAGCCGCCCAGCGCCCTGAAAGCGGCAGCTCGCGCGAAAACGAGTCTCGCCGCAGGCGAGGCGGGCGCAAGGGAAGGAACCGCTCGCGCGGGGAGCGGAGGCAAAGGCCGAAACCCCAGGTCATCATCGCCGATCTGCCCGAAACGGACGGCCTGCCTGTTTTGGTGGACACCCACGCGCATCTCATCGACAAGGCGTTCGACCCGGACCGTCAGGGGGCGGTGGAGCGCGCCATCGAGGAGGGGGTGCACTACATCATATCGATGGGCACCTGCCTGGAGTCGAGCCGTCTGACCCTCGACCTCGCGGCATCCTACGCGGGCGTCTACGCGGCGGTTGGCGTGCATCCGAGCGACGTAAAGGACGTGAACGAGCGAATCATCAGGGATATCGCAAAACTCGCGGAAGATCCCAAAGCGGTCGCCATCGGCGAGATCGGGCTGGACTACTACCGCGAAGGCGCCCCGCGCAAGGCCCAGCGCAAGTGGTTTCGGGAGCAAATCCGGCTGGCCGTCGAGGTGAAAAAGCCCATCGTCGTCCATTGCAGGGACTCGGCGGATGACGTCTATGAGATATTGGAAAAAGAAAGGGCGTGGCGCGCGGGCGGCGTCATCCACTGCTTCACGGGCGATGACGAGCAGGCACGGAAATTCCTGGACATCGATTTTCACCTGGGCGCGGGCGGGGCCATCACCTTTTCGCGCTCGGAAGAACTCCGCGAAGTTTTTGAGCGCATCCCCATCGAGCGCGTGCTGCTCGAGACGGACAGCCCCTATCTCGCCCCGCCGCCGCACCGGGGCAAGCGGAACGAGCCGGCCTACGTCGCGCGCGTGGCGGAGACTTTGGGCGAACTCCACGGGATGTCGACGGAAGCAGTAACGCGCCTCACCACGGAGAACGTGCGCCGCCTGTTCGGCGTGGGACCGCCGCGCGCGGAGGGTGGTGTCGCCTACCCGGTCGGCGATACGCTCTACCTCAACATCACGAACGATTGCCAGAATTCGTGTTTTTTCTGCGGCCTGCTGAGCGATTGCGTCTACAAGGGGCACAACCTGACGCTTCAGGCGGAACCCGACGCAGGCGAGGTGCTCGCCGCTGCCGGCGACCCGTCGCGCTTCGAGGAAGTCGTGTTCAGCGGATTCGGCGAGCCGACGCTCCGCCTCGACGTGGTGAAGGAGGTGGCGAGCGAACTCAAGCGCCGCGGCGCCAAGCGGATCCGCCTGGTGACGAACGGGCTCGCGAACAAGACGCACGAGCGAAACATTCTACCCGAACTGGGCGGCTTGGTGGACGCGATTTCCATCAGCATGCAGGCGGAAAGCCCGGAGGCTTATGCGAAAATCTGCAAGACCAAGGACATCGAAGAGCCCTACCCGCTGGTCAAGGAATTCGTCCGCTGGTCCAAGAACTACATCCCCGAGGTGGAGGTGACGGCCGTGCAAATGAACGGCCTCATCGACATCGAAGCCTGCGAGAAGGTGGCGACCGAGGAGCTGGGCGTTCCCTTCCGCGCGCATGAATATGTAAGGATGGATTAGGTCAGCCCCGACAATCTTCGATTCCGTAGTGACAGCCCCTTCTCGGGGCTGTCCCACAGACCCATGTGTCCGCCCCTACTGGTGGCTCGTCACCGCTTCTCTGAGATTTCTGGTTTTTCCGTATTCCTTCTAAGACGAAGTCTCGCCCTCAGACTGGTCGGTCGTTTTTTAGAGGTAGGGAGGACAGGTCGCGACCTTGTCCCTACAGGAGACTTATGAGTCGTCTATGCGTCTCACTGAACAACTTAACCCCATTTGCGCTAGAATAGCCCCATGAATAAGCAATATACCCCGGCAAAATTTGCGAGGACATTTCAGCCGAATCCGTGCATCATCCTTTGGAACGCCCGGCAATGAGCAGACCCTTCTACATCCTCTCGCTCGACGGCGGTGGTTCGCTCGGCGTCTATACCCTGGGGGTCCTGGCAGGGATTGAGCGCACTCTGGAACGCCCCCTGCACGAGGTATTCGATCTCGCCTACGGCGTCAGCACGGGCTCCATCATCGCCACGATGGTGGCCCTAGGCGACCCGGTGGACCCGACGATTGCGGATCGCTATTTCGAGCTTGCACCCGACGTGCTGGGGCCTCTGCTCGCGCGCAACAAGACGAACGCGCTCGAGCGGCACTCCCAAAGAATCTATGGCGATATGACATTTGAGGATTTCAAGCTGGACGTCGGAATCCTCGTCACCCACGAAGAACACGACTGCCCCATGGTGTTCAAGAGGACGTTGAATCAACCGCATAATGGCCCTGAAAGTTTCTTGCCGGGCGAGGGTCTCAAGATATCGGATGCGATCCTGGCGTCTTGCGCAGCGCATCCGTTCCTGAAGCAAAAGCGCATCGCCACGCCCCGACTCGAAGAACGCACAGCACTCGACGGCGGGTTCACAGCGAACAACCCCACCCTTTTCGCCATCGCGGACGCCACCGGGCCGCTGGGCGTCGCCCGGGAGGATATCCGCATATTGAGTGTCGGGACGGGGAGTTACCCCGAGTCGCGCAAATGGACGCGGCGGATGATCGCGGGCATTCGGCCGCTCAAGACCTACATGACGCTCTCGCGAACGAGTTCGAACACCGTCGATACGCTGCGCGAGTTGTTCTTCCCGGACGTCCGAACCCTACGCATCAACGACTCGTTCACAGAGCGCGCCTATGAGACGGACTTCATGGAGCACGATCCGCGCAAGCTCAGGGCCATATACCAGCTCGGGCGGAAATCCTTCGAGCGCGCCGAGGCCGAGGTGCGGGATTTTTTTGAGGATGTGCGTGGGTGAGTGTGGTGAGGTATAGGGACAACCCCCTGTGGGAGGACAGGCACAGGGGCCTGTCCCTACAGTAACCATCCTCGACCGATAGAAGAGATAACACACCTTTGGAGCATGGGTTCACTCAATTCCCGTTTGGGGTAGAATGCCCCGCTATGGACAGACACTCGTTTCATCCGCTGATCGCGCGCTGGTTTCTTGAGAAATTCGGGGAGCCGAGCGCCCCGCAGGATGCGGGCTGGCCCGAGATAGCCACCGGGCGCGACACGCTCATCGCAGCCCCCACCGGAACGGGAAAGACGCTGGCCGCCTTCCTGTGGTCGCTCGACGGCCTCATTCGGGACGCGCTGGCGGGTGAGCTGGAAGACACCTGCCGCCTCGTCTACATCTCTCCGCTCAAGGCGCTCGGCAACGACATCCAGAAGAATTTGCAGGAACCTTTGAGCGAAATCCGCGCGCTCGCCAAAAAAGAGGGCGTGGAACTGCCCGAGATTCGCGTGGCGGTGCGCTCCGGCGATACGCCCGCTCGCGAGCGCAGGCTCATGCTCAAAAAACGCCCCCACATCCTCATCACCACGCCGGAGTCGCTCTACATTCTCCTGACGGCCGAGCGCAGCCGCAAGGTGCTGGAGACCGCGCGCGCCGTCATCGTGGACGAGATACACGCGGTCGCGGGCGATAAGCGCGGCGCGCACTTGGCACTTTCTCTCGAGCGGCTGGACGCGCTTTGCGAGGAGCGGCTCCAGCGCATCGGCCTGAGCGCCACGCAGAAGCCGATTGAGGTGATAGCGCGCCTGCTCGTCGGTGCGGAAAGGCGAGGGGAGGACGGCGCTCCCGATTGCGCTATCGTGGACGTGGGCCACAAGCGCGAGATGGCGCTCACGGTCGAGGTGGCCGATCAGGATATCGGACCCATCGCCTCGCACGAATACTGGGCCGAGGTGTTTGACCGCATTGCCGCCCACATCGAGAGCCACCGCACGACCATCGTGTTCGTCCACACGCGGCGGCTGGCGGAGCGCGTCTCCCACAGGCTCACGGAGAGGCTGGGCGAGGGCCGCGTGGCCGCGCACCACGGGTCTTTGTCGCGCAAGATCAGGCTGGACGCCGAGGAGCGGCTCAAATCGGGCGCGCTGTCGGCCATCGTCGCCACGGCATCGCTCGAACTCGGCATCGACATCGGCCACGTCGACCTCGTCTGCCACCTGGGCGCGCCGAGAACGCTCGCCTCGCTCCTTCAGCGCGTGGGGCGCTCGGGCCACTGGAAGGGCGCTATCCCCAAAGGAATCGTTTTCCCCATGACGCGGGACGAACTCCTGCAAAGCGCCGCCGCCATCCGCTCGGTGCGGGCAGGCGCGCTCGACCGGGTCATCTTCCCCGAAGCGCCGCTCGACATACTCGCCCAGCAGATGGTGGCCGAGGCCGCCGCGCAGGAAGAGGTGGAGGAAGAGGCGCTCTGGTCACTCGTCAGGCGGGCGCAGCCTTACGGGGAACTTGAAAGAAGTGTTTTCGAGGACGTGCTCGAGATGCTCACCGAAGGCATCTCCACCAGCCGGGGCAGGCGCACCGCCTACCTGCACAGGGACCGCGTGAACGCTCTGCTGAGGCCGAGGCGCGGGGCGCGGCTTTGCGCCATCACTTCGGGCGGCGCGATTCCCGACACGGCGGATTACGACGTGGTCGAGGGGGCGGCGGAGACCTTCGTGGGCAAGGTGAACGAGGATTTCGCCATCGAGTCGAACGCGGGCGACATCTTCCTGCTCGGCAACCACTCCTGGCGCGTCAAGCGCGTGGAGCGCGACAAAGTGCGCGTGGAAGACGCCGAGGGGCTCCCGCCGAACATCCCCTTCTGGCTGGGCGAGGCGCCTTCGCGGACGGCGGAACTCTCGGAATCCGTCTCCTCGCTCAGGAGTGAGCTGGCGGAGCGTCTCACCGAGCCTGCCGAGGCGATTCGCTGGATGCGCGCCGAATGCGGGATTTGTCCTGGCGGCGCATCGCAGATACTCGACTACGTGCGCGAGACGGTGCGGGTGCTGGGGCGCGTACCCACGCAGGAAGAGATAATAGCGGAGCGGTTTTTCGACGAGGCGGGCGGGATGCAGCTCGTCATCCACTCGCCCTTCGGGGGTCGCATCAACCGCGCTTGGGGCCACACGCTGAGAAAACGGTTTTGCCTCACGTTCGATTTCGAACTCCAGGCCGCAGCCACGGACGACGGCATCGTGTTATCACTCTCATCGCAGCACAGCTTTCCGCTGGAATCGATTTTCGGCTTCGCGCGCCTGGCGTCGCTCAAAAAGGATATGCTCCAGTCCGCGCTCCAGTCGCCCATGTTCGCCAACCGCTGGCGTTGGAACGCCACGCGCGCACTGGCACTCCCCAGGCGCAGCGGGGGTAAGAAGGTGCCCGTCGCGATCCAGCGCATGCGGGCCGAGGATCTGCTCGCCGCCGTCTTCCCGGCCCAGCTCGCCTGCCAGGACAACCACCACGGCCCCATCGAGCCGCCCGACCATCCCCTCGTGAACGAGACGGTGGAAAACTGCCTGACCGAAGCGATGGACATCGAGAGCCTGAGAGCGCTCATCGCCGACGTAGAGAGCGGGAAAATCAAGACCTTTGGCGTGGAGACGCCCGCGCCTTCTCCCATGTCGCACGAGATACTGAACGCGAACCCCTACGCCTTCATCGACGACGCGCCACTGGAGGAGCGCCGCTCGCGCGCGGTGCCGCTGAGACGCGCCCTGCCCGATGACGCGGAAAGCGCCCGGCTCGACGCAGACGTTATCGAAGAGGTGTGCGAGCAGGTCTGGCCGGTCCCGCGTGACGCGGATGAGGTGCACGACGCGCTGCTCTCCCTGTGCGTGCTGCCGGTGGAAGAAGCGGGTGAATGGGCCGCCTGGGTGGATGAACTCTTGGCCGCGAGCCGCGTGGCGAAAGCGGAGTGGGAAGCGGGCGGGGTCGAGCGGGAAGGCTGGGTTCCTGCGGAGAGAATGGCGCTGATGAGCGCAGCGATTCCGGGAATCAGGCTCACGCCGGATAAAATTCCCTTCCAGGGGGATGAGGTGGAACCGCCCACTCAGGATGAGGCGGCGCTCGCCATCGTGCGGGGATGGATGGAGGCGACAGGCCCCGTGACGGCGGGTGAACTCGCCACGCGCGTGGGTCTCGCGCAGCCTGACGTCGAGATCGCCCTGGCCGCTCTGGAGGGAGAGGGAGCGGTTCTGCGGGGCCGTTTCGCTCGCTTTGCGCCAGAGGCGGTAACCGAATGGTGCGACCGCGTGTTGCTCGCCCGCATTCACCGCATGACGCTGGGCAAGCTCAGGCGCGAGATAGAGCCCGTGACGGCGGCGGATTTTATCCGCTATCTGCTCAGGTGGCAGCACGTGCACGAGGACGCCATGCTGTACGGGCGCGACGGGGTCTTGGAAGTGGTTCGCCAGCTTCAGGGGCTGGAGTTGCCCGCGCCCGCCTGGGAGGAGCAGATTCTGCCTGCGCGAATCAAGAACTACGACGCGGCTGATCTTGAGGCGCTTTGCCTCTCGGGCCTCGTCGCGTGGGGACGCCTGCGACCGGGCGCTCCGCCCGAGCCGCTTGAAGAGCCTGTGAACGGGAGCCGATCCCGGGCGGCCCAGAAGGCGCAGCCTTCGCGCCGGGCGCTCCTGGCCTTCCTGATGCGAGAGGAGGTGGGGCTGTTCCTGAAACCACGCGAAACCGAAGACGCCTGGCGGGGGAATCTGTCGAGACCCGCGCTCGAGATACTCGATTTCCTTAAAAGTAGGGGAGCGTCATTCCTCGCCGACATCACGGGGGCGACGGGCAGGCTCAGGACCGAGGCCGAAGAGGCGCTCTGGGAACTCGTCGCGCGTGGTCTGGTGACGGGCGACGGAGTGGCGGGATTAAGGGCGCTGATAGCGGGTGCCAAAGAGAAGAAAAAGGGCGAGCGCAGACTGCGCGCCCTGCCGGGGGGAAGGGCCATATCGCGCGAGGCGAAAAACCGGTTCATGCCCGTGGGCCGCTGGTCGCTGTGGGGGAGCGCCGACGCGCCGCTCGATGAGGAGGTGCACCGCGAAGCCCATGCGCGCCAGTTGCTCAAAAGATATGGTGTCGTGCTCCGCGAGCTGGCCGCCCGCGAGGCAGCCGCTCCACGCTGGCGCGAACTGGTGCGCGTGTTCAGACGCCTGGAAGCGAAGGGCGAGATTCGGGGTGGGCGTTTCGTATCGGGCTTCATGGGCGAGCAGTTCGCCCTGCCCGAATCGGTGGAAGCGCTTCGCGCCGTCCGCAAGATACCCGCGCGGGGCAAGCCCACCATCGTCCATGCGAGCGACCCGATGAATTTGACGGGCGTCATCGCGCCGGGACCCAAGATTTCGGCCAGGTCGCGCGACGTCATCCTCTACCGCGACGGCCTGGTGGCCGACAGCGGCCCGCTCGGCGAGGTGCGGAGCCGGATGCGGAACGAATCGCTGACGGGCGGGGTGTAGGGGAGCGACTGATGAAATAGTGATTCCCAAAGGGCGGGTCTTAATGCCGGGAGGACTTCATCGTAGGGACAGGTCGCGACCTCAGACAGGCGCAGGGGCCTGTCTCTACGGATGAGAAACTATCGACTCCCACCCAAAAGAAAACCCCGGCTTATTCCGCCGGGGTTTCCCTGTATCTCTTATGCGTTGTTATCTTTTCTTCTTCTTACGGAACGACTTGTGGCATGCGCCGCATTGCCTGCCGATGAGGCCCACCGCCTTCTTGATGGCCGCAGGGCCGCCCTTGTAGTGGATTTGCGCCAGGACGGCGGCGTTCGCGGCCAGACCATCCGCGATGAGGCCGAATTTCGCCTTGTCCCTCCAGATGGCGGCGGTCGATGTCGTCTTGCCCGCCAGGGTGTTCTTCTTGAACGCTTTTTTGATCTTGCTCGCCTTCTTGTACATGTCGCCTGCGGCCTGGCGCACCTGCTCTTCGACCACCCAGCCGCTGCCTTGTTTCATCGCGGCTTTCAGTCGCTTCATGTCCGCGCCGATGCCGCGCATGAGCTTCCGGCGCGCCTTCACGGCGGCCTCATCGCCCTTCATCATCTTTTTCTTGCCCATCTTCTTGTCCTTCATCGCCATCTTCTTGTCTTTGGCCATTTCCTTCTTTTTCATGCCCGCTACCGTTTTCTTCATCATGCCCATCGTCTGGTCGTCCGCGCAGCCCGCGACGAGCGCGCCCGCCACCGCCAGGACGGCCAGGCTTATCCATACGTTTTGTTTTTTCATGACCGGATTTCCCCCACAGAATCAAAAACGAAAAAGAACACTCGGGCGAACCTGAATGGAACCCTCTGCGCCGGTGCGCCTGATAACCAAGTTTGGGCGGTTGTTTAATCCACTTTACTGCGTATGGCCTCATATTAGCTGAAAAGAAATCCCTCGGCCAGCCCCGGAAAGGGGGAGGGAGGGAGCGGGCATGAGAGGGGCGCAGGGACTACCCTCCGTGGTTGTCCCTTGCAGGACAGGCACGGAGGCCTGTCCCTGCGAGAAAAAATGATTCCGCATTCCGGTCGTCATTCCAGCGTCATGTTCTGGTCTCGACGCTGCGATGGGGTGCAGGTGGTGGTTCCTCCCTCTTCGGTCGGAACCGACTCCTCGGGACCGCCCCGCACATACATGTGACCCGCGTTGTGAAGGCGAAGGGCAGGGCCGATGGGGTGGACGCCCCCTTCCGGCAGTTTAGAATGTGGCGAGGCAACGTCACACACCGCCCGGAAGGAGGCATCCATGGAAGGAGTCTACATCATCGGCATCGACTTGGCGAAAAACAGTTTTCAACTCCACGGGGCGCGCGCGGACGGTTCGGTAGCGTTCCGCAAGAAGCTCGGTCGGGCGGGTCTGCTGAACTTCCTGGCCAAACAGCCGCGCTGCGTGGTGGCGATGGAGGCGTGCGCGGGGGCGCACCGCTGGGGCCGTGAGATTGCGAAGCTCGGCCACGAGGTTCGGCTCGCGCCGCCGGCCTACGTGAAGCCGTACGTGAAGCGCCACAAGAACGACGCGGCGGACGCGGAGGCGATTTGCGAGGCGGCCTCACGACCGACGATGCATCTCGTGGCGGTGAAGAGCGAGGAGCAGCAGACCGAGGGGATGCTGTTCCGGGCGCGGGATTTGCTGAAGCGCCAGAAGACGCAGACGATCAACGCGTTGCGGGGACACCTGGCGGAGTTCGGGGTGGTCGCGCGGCAGGGTCCGGTGGGCCTCACGCGTCTGGCGGCGGCGGTTCGGGGAGCGGAATCGGGTCTGCCGGTGGCGGTTCGGGAGTTGGGCGAGGTGTTTCTGGAGCAAATCGCGGGTCTGAGCCGGAAGATCGGGGAGTTGGAGAGTCGGCTTCACGCGAGCGTCCACGCGGACGAGGAGGCGCGGCGTCTGATGCGTATCCCGGGGGTGGGTCCGGTTACGGCGTCTGCGATCCGTGCCTTCGCGCCGCCGATGGAGAACTTCCGGCGGGGCCGGGACTTCTCGGCCTGGCTGGGACTGGTGCCCCGGCAACACTCGACGGGGGGCAAGCCCCGCCTGGGCCGGGTATCGAAGATGGGCCAGCGCGACGTGAGGCGGCTGTTGGTCACGGGCGCGATGTCGGTGATTCGCCAGGCGCTCCGGCGCGGCGCGCCGCCGGGTTCGTGGCTGGCCCGGATGCTGGCGCGCAAGCCGAGGATGCTCGTCGCGGTGGCGCTGGCCAACAAAATGGCGCGCATCGCGTGGGCGCTGATGCGGAACAAGGACGACTACAGGGAACCGGCGCCCCTCGCCTGAGCGGCGGGCGCGCGGATAGAGCCGGGAGGAATGTGGGCAGGCCACAGGAGGAGTAAGGGCAAACGGTCATCGAGACGGGGTCGGGGCAACCAGTTACATGCGACGAGCGAACCATCGAGCTCGCCGGGCCGATTCGGACCCGACCCGCGCATCTCCATACGGGCCCGCGGCCGTTACGAAGCGCCGCAACGAAGAGGCCGAATGTACGACTGAGTCGAACCGCTTTGCGCCGAACCCTCCCAAAAAACCGCTTGCATTCCAGGGGGGCGTCCATGTACGCATGTATGTCAGACATATATGTCTGACCCTGCAAGGGGAATTGCGGACCGATCCCATACATTCATTCCGAACAAGACGGATGAACGCGCATGCCCTCATCCCGCGTCGTCTGAGCGGCATTGATCCCGAAGGCCATTTATGAAACCTTGGAATCTCCCGAGGGATTCATGGAGTCCTGGTTTCAAGTCCGGCGAAGGCCGGTTGACGAGGAGAGGTGAGAGACGCCGCGATGCATGCGGCTTGAAATCCTCAATTCATTTGCCGCCGGGCGGGCGGCCCCATTTGTGAAAGGAGCGGACATGGGCGCATACGTGGTCGGACACATCACCGTCAAGGACGAAGAGGGATTCAACAACTATGCCGAGCAGGGCCTCGCTATCGTCGCCTCCGTCGGGGGCGAGGTGGCGGCGAGCGGACAGCTCGTGAAGGTGCTCACCGGCGAGCACGACAGGCAGATGTTCGTTCTCCTGAAATTCCCCGACCAGGAGGCGGTGGAGAAATGGTATTACTCGGACGGCTACCAGGCCTTGATCCCCGGCCGCAACGAGGCGGTGGACATCACCTTCATCTCCTACGACGAGCCGGAAGAGTAGGCTTTCACCGGGGGAGCGGGTGCGGTCCGGCGCGCCGTTGTCCGCTCCACTCATGTAACCACCGGGAATGCTCATCCCTTGTGCCGGAGGACCGATAGGCACGGCTTCATGAGCGGAGGGCGGAAAGAGTGAAGCGCCTCTACCCCGATTTGTGGCAGACAGCCGAGGAGAAGCAGTTCAGCGTCCTCACCGTTCACGCCTACCTGCTGGAGCGCCCGGGAGGCAACGTCCTCTTCTGCAACCCGAGAAGTTCAGGGGATTTCGAGGAGATGAGCGAGCGGGGCGGTGTTGCGCATCACTGCCTGAGCCATTGCCACGAGGTGGACGAGTCGCTCGTAGATGCGGCCGGGCGATTCGGCTCGAAACTGTGCTGCCACGCGCTCGTCGCGCCCTATCTGCCAGAGGCGGTTTCCGCCGACGTTCTTTTCGATTCTCCCCCGCGCGAGTTTCTTTCAGGCGACATCGAGGTAATCCCATACGCCGGGCCACACGAATAACAGCGTGTGCTACCGCTACCGCTCGCCTCACGGCAAGACGTATCTCTTCACGGGCGACGCGATCTATCGAGACGAAGGAGAGTGGAAGACCATCGTCGTCGCAGACAACGGGGACGATAAGGCGGAACTGGCGCGCAGTCTCGCGTCGATGAGGGAACTCGAAGTCGACGTCGTGATATGCAGCGTCTCCGTTGGCGAGAAGGAGATCGTAGAAGTCACGACAGAGAAGTGGCGAAGCAGTTCCTCCCTTCCCGGTCAGTCGGCTAGCGCTTGCTGCTCACTCGCATTTTCCCGCATTTGCCGTTATCTTGAGATGCGCTGTCCATGGCAGAATTCCCCTGCGTCGCACTTCCGCGGCGTCATTTCCCAAAGAATTTAATTGTCTGAAATTTATCGATATACCCCGTGAATTTATCGATATTTATCGCCCGTTTTCAGACGGTGGGGGGTTTCCGGCGGCGGTGAGATCCTTGTAGTCTGTTGAAATTATTAAGAAAGTTTCATTCTTTCCGGTCTCGCTAATACTGCCCTTATACTGAAAGTAATCAAAACGGAAGCAGGCGAATTCAAACTCCTGTGTATTTCGAAGTATCCCTGTCGGTAATCATTCGTAAGCATTCGGTGGCAGGGTGATGGCCGTGCTGAAACCGGTGCCTACATGAAGCATTGTCCGAAAAGAGTCAGACCAGAGCAGTACCCTCACCACTTCGGCAGTGGTAGGATATTCAGGTGGTCTTGGTGAATCAGCAGCATTCACACTGAACGTGGGAGACATTGGCCCGCGTCGTTAACACCCACTCAGGAGAGTCTGTGGTACGCTCTATCACCCCACGACCGAATCCTTACGAACGAGTAACCATTCGGTGGCAGGGTGATGGAGGTAAGCAAAGCATGGGTCCGTATTGGCGTAAACCTTCTCTATCCACTCTGGGATTTGCCATGACTAAACCAGTCCTCTATCACACCTGCTCCATCATAGTTGATAGTTTAAATTGTGTCCCTTCAGAAGTGGCGAAGGACTGAATACATCCGTCAGCATTAGAACGTGCTGCTTCGCCCGTGTTATTCCAACCCGGAGCAAACGTCGACTCTTCATATGCGGTGCGGACTCATAGTCCGGTGACAAAGGCGACATGTTATTGCCCAGATGCAGGATGATGACCCCGTCGAATTCCTTCCCCTTGGATTTGTGCATGGTCATGACGTTGATGCCGTTCAAATCGCCGTTGCTGCCGATGATCTGGTCCTCGGTAACTGCCGCCTCGATGAGGGCACGTGCCCTCTCATATCTGCCGCGTTGTTGCCAGACTTCGGCAAGGGCATCAGAAATTCGCAGTCCTCGGTTGAAGCCCATTAGATAGATGACTTGGCGGGCGACCAACTTGAGCTCTGCTACGTCACTGGCCTCAAACTTGCGCCGAATGGTCAGCCAATCTTGTCCCGGACTTCCGCTGAGCGGATAGGCCTGCAGATGCTCCAGAATGTCCTTCAGAGAACGTGGGCATTTTGCGTTACCACGCACCCTTTTCTCTCGGGCATCGGCGGCGTTCCTTCTCAACTGGTCAACTTTCTTGGCATTGCCCCGCGCCCGATATAGCTCCGCAATAAGGTCAAGACCTGTTGCTAGATTTTCCCAAACATCCTCAACCGGTTCCAGGCAGAGGGCAACGACGCGTGTGGCGAGAAGCACCTCGGCCTCATCCATAACGACGCGGTGAGGGATTTCCTTGATACCTTCGCCGCCCTGAAGTGCACGGGCGACAATTGTTACACCCTTACCCCAGTTCGTCAGGTAGCCGATACTCAGCGGTGGTGTCCCCGTCGTATCAGTGATCTTCTTCCGAAGTATCCCGACAGCATTGCGAATGGCACGGTCGCGCCGCTCAGCGTTCGGACGGAACGATAACTGACTGACACCAGTATAAGAGGAACCTTGCGGCGATTGTAAAAGGATATCATTACCAAACTTGACGATCTCGGCACGAGGACTACGTTTATTCTGGACTCCGAGGTCAACTTCCAACGGCGCAAGCGCCGTCATTATCTGTTTCAGGCGCTCAGGGCTCACGTCGCGCCGGAAATCGTAAATCTGCTGGTCGAGATCGGCGAGGCAGATGAGTTGCGTAAGACCAGCGAGCGCTTCCATGCAGGCCCATTGTTCCGTGCCCGTGTCCTGTGCCTCGTCCACGATGATCAACGGATAACGGTCTGCTACCAGTTGTCGATGCGCAGCGCTCCTTTGAAAAAGTTCGAGTGCCTTCGGCGCAAAAAGGTCGAAGACGATGCGTCCCTCTTCGAGGAAGAGGCGTTCCCGTTCGGCATCCCAGGCCGGATCGTCACTCTTGGCACCGTTTCGTATCGCTCGCTCATCGTGCGGTGGCAAGAGCTGTATGGGCGACGTGGCACCGAGGAGATAACCGTGTCCCTGCACTAGCCGCCAACAGAAGGAATGGAAGGTCTGAATGTCGAGTTGCCTGCGGTACTCTTTTGGCAAATCCTTGCGGGAGGCTTGGACGATGCGGGTGACTGCCGCTCGAGAGAAACTGAGAAACAGCACCTTCTGCCCAGGAAGCAACCCGGCTCCAATCCGTTGCAACGCTTTGTGGAGCGCAACGGTCGTTTTCCCGCAGCCAGGTCCTCCGGTAACGAGCACATGGTCGTCCGCTGCTAGAATGCGGTCCCGATCAGAGCAGGAGACGAAAGTCATTCACCCTCCGTAGCCTGTGTCTTTACAGCCTCAGCTGGCTCGGATCCTTCTTCCGATTCTCCTGCCGCCTCTTCATCAGAATCTACGAGGTCTGGCACCTTGGGACGCGGGAACAGCTTGTATATCCGCTCGAGGAAGTCGACGATACTGGCTGGCAGCTCAGCCACAGCACAGCGTTCGATTAAGTCGGCTGCCCGACCCCACCCTTTGCCGTCCTTCAGCATCTGACGAGTGAAGTCGCGCACTTTGTCGTCTGTGGGACACGTAGCGGGTATAAAAATCTTTGGTGCAATGCCGGAGTCTCTAATTTGTTCAAGGTAGGACCACTGATGATGCAAAGGCACCTCAACGGCTAGCAGTTCCTCCATGCCGGCGTAAGTAGTCTCGTTGAGGATTTCAAAACCGGCCTGCTCCAGAGCATCCTGTTCCCTCTGGGAACGTGCCTTCTTGTCGAAGAAAGCAAAGGTCGGCAAATCGAGAGAGACGAAGAAACGGCCGAATTCAGGAATACCGCCATCGCCTTCGGCGGTAATGATTGTGACACCAGACACGTCGAGCGGATAGCGAACATCGTCAGCAGCCTCCAGCTTCTCAGCTACGGCCTGGAGGGCAAGTTGTTCCGTGATACCTTCAGTGACAATGACGCCGCGACCTAACATCGCTTCGGCGAACCCGCGACGGATATAGCGGCGGTACGTCTTGGCTTTCACCTCCAAGCTGAGGTTTACCCGTTTGTATGTCACGGTCGAATCATTCTCCCGCCGCAGGATGATAATGCGTTCGGGATCGAAGGTCTCGATCACGTATGGTGAGTGGGAAGTGACAAAGCACTGTGTCGTCTTGTTCAACAGATAGGTCGCAATACGCCTCTGTGTATGGGGAGCAAGCGCGATTTCCGGCTCCTCCATAGCGAAGATGACGTTCTCTTCTTTAAGCTCAGCGATGAAGCTCAATAGCGCCAGCACTAAAGTATTGAGCGTGCCAGTACCGACTTTTTGGAATGGGACGGGATTCTGGTCTTTGGTAACGGAGATAAAGAAACTCAGGGTCTTTCGAAGATGCTCGCGTGTGAGTTGCGAAACGAACAACCGTGTCGCATCACCAGGCTTGTCGATCGCAATGTACTCGGCGAGGCGGGATTCGATGGTCTGAAGCACGGGCGTGAGCTTGGTGGCGCCTTCTTCAATTGGCGGGTCTAATGCTTCGAGCCGGCGGCGGACATGCTCCCAGATGCCTGTCTGGAGGTTCTGGATACGGAGAATCACGTCGAGAAGTGAGCCGCGCTCTAGGCTGAGCGCTCTCGATCCGGTGCGAAGGGCACGTAGGTAGAGAAAACCAAAATTACGCTTTATCACGCGGGGAACGCGACTGTCATCCTCTTTCTCAGGGTCATAAGCTTTTGCGTAGTGCGTTGCAGTCTCGAATTCGTCTTCTTCTTTATTGTAGCGCGCGATGGTCAGAAGCCGCAGGCACCAAACATGCCCCGCACCGTCGACTTGGTCGACCTCACCTTGGCCTAAAATACGCCGACTCGCTGGGTCCCAGCGTTCCAAATAGTTGCCACAAGCTTTCTCGATCGTTGGCGTCACTTCCGTCAACAGCACCTCGATTCGGATCTCGATAGGCTCTTCGTTTTCATCGAGATAGGCGGCATTGTAGAAATCGAACTCGTCAACAACAGGAAACCGGTTTTGCCTTTCCGGGCTAAGCGCAAACTCAAGTGCTTCGCAAATCGTGGACTTGCCGACATTGTTTTCTCCGACAAGTAAGGTATGTCCATAGAAATCTAGCTCGGCTGACTTGCTCCCACGAAAGTTCTTTAGTGATAGTCGGCTGACCTGCATTGAACCAACCCCTTATATAATTCGCTCGTTTAGAGAAAGAAAATCGCCTTCATTGACTATGGGATATTCTTATCCAATTGATGTTATTAGAAAATATCATTGTTCCCATTCCTGTTCGGAACCCGCCTTCCGCAGAATTTCTGCGCAGTCTAGAGCACTCCTGTCGGGCTAAAGCGAAGCATCTATGGATTACTTATGAGCAGGAATCATGGATATGCTGTCCAGGAAGGTGTGAGTCGTCTAATAGTCGAGCCGGTTCGCCTCCTCCGCGATTGCCTGGCAGGTATCCATCAGGACATCGAACGACTCGGCCTCCTCGATCAGCAGCCGGTCTTCAACCATCCGTGCGTAGTCGTCCGCCAGTGCGGTCAGGGAGTCTCCCGTCGGGACAAGTTGCAGACCGCCCGTAACGGCCACTTCGTAGTCTATCCAGTTTCCCGACGCATCTTTTTCGCCAAAGAACACGGCCTTGTGCGCCGCCACGGAATTGGCGGTTTCCCGGTCCGCGAGGGCGCGTTGCGCCAGGCCGGCGCCCTCGAGCCGCGTCAGATCGTACCAGTGCCGCGCGAAGCGCTCGCTCCGTAATCGCCCCTGCAGACAGTAGACATGCGCGGCCGTCGCCTTCTCCCAAAAAGTACGTTCGACCCGCATGACTCGCGGTCTTGCTGCCGGGAATTCGACATCCGGCACATGGTCGGCCGCGTCGCAACGGATAGGCATCGGCGTGTTCGGCTCCCCCGTGGCGCGTGCGCCGAATTCCAGCTTCACCTCAGGTCGAACATAGCCCGTCCCCTCGCTCAGCGGCGCATAGCGGATGAAGAGTTCGTCTTCCTCGACCCTGATCTCGCCGTCCGCCTCTGCCGCATATAACCTCTTCTCCAGGAACGGGACGGCCTCGTCATGCATCCAGGCGGCCAGACGTCTGCGGACCTCCTTAGTCCATCGCTGTTCCTGGCTCCGGCTTGTCGGCAGAGCTCCCGGGCTGTCGCCGACGAGGTCGGGCGCGAGCGCGCGGATGTCATAGGTCAGGTCGACATCCTCGGAAAAACGCCCAATGGCGCGATACGCCTTGGACAGGGATGTGCCGCCCTTGAAGACGAGCGGCGCGCCTATGGGCGCTTCAAAGAGCGTCTGGATGGCCCAGACGACCCAGATGTCCTTTTCCAGCAGATACACCGGCCTTCCTGACGCGCCGGCGGCGACTTCGAGCACTTCCCGACGGTCACGATTAGAGAGATCCAGAAAACGCTCAGCCATGAGCCAACCGACTCACAGGTTCCGCCAGCCACCCCGGCATCTGTGCGCTGACGTCGGCCAGCTCCCCGCGCTCCTTGAGGCTCAGCGATCCCCCGATCACATTGAGCGCCTCCCCGGCCCTCTCCGGCCCGAGCCAGGCGAGCGCCCGGACGGCGTCTCCCGCCTTGCGGCCACTCAGCACGAGCTGCCATGACGGAGCGTGCCGCAACTCGACCTCCTGGCGACCGAGTCTCAATTTGCGGTCGCGGCCAGAGGTCAGAAAGACAGGCTTGACCGGCACCTGCGTAGTCAGGCCGAGCGCATTCGCCGCCATGGCCCCGCTGGAAGCGATTCGCTCCCCGCGCTGGGCCGCCAGCGCCTCGACCGTCTTGTGGAGCGAGGGCGCCCGGTTGCCGAACCGGCTCTTCACCGGAAGGACGTAGAGGCCCCGTCCTACGCGCAGCAGGTCGCCGCGACGGGCAAGACGCGACAAGGACTGATCTACCGCAGCGCGGCTGCCGAGATGCAGCAACCCCTTGGCGCTCAACGGAACACCTTCGGGCCGGTTTCTTGCATAAGACAGGATCGCTTCGCTCAGATTCTCCATGAGACATCCCCTCATTGTCAGAAATATATAATAGTTTCTGACATTTCGCAAGTTCGCAAGCCTCGGGGTCCGGTACCGACCGGTTGGGGCTGTTCATAGCACGAGCGGGAGGTGCCGAGCGAAACGCTACTGGAGTTCGGGGGATGTTTCGTCGTCGATGAGAAAATACTCGCCAGTGGGCGCGCAGGGGAGAGGCGATCAGCTCTTGGCAGGTAGATAACGTTCAATAGCCTGAAGTGGGCCAGCAGGATAACGAGCTCGTTGATAATGTTCCACGTCCGTTTACAGGCTGCAGAGGATTTCCAACAGCTATCAAATTCCGCTATCCTATTGATATCATTGAGAAATATATGCGGTTCCTGATTTCGATCGGCATTTGCTTTCCGCAAAATGTAATCAAACCGAAAGCGGAGATATTCAAACCTCTGTGTTCCCGGGGCGATAATGTCGGAGCATCTTCGGTAAGCATTCGGTGGCAGGGTGATGGGGGTTGTTTCAGCGCTTGAGTACTTGCTTCCAGTTGTTTCGGAGGGGCCTTAGCCAGATGTCCTTTTTGGGTTTGTCATGACGATTGTACCTGTCATAACGTCCTCGTCCCTGTGTGGTTCCGACGTGAATCCATCCCGAAGCCCTGTAGACGGCGCCGGTGTAGCGGGGCGTCTCGACGAAGGTCTCGACGAGGACGGGGGTCGTGCCATAGCGCTCGGTCCAATCTCCGGGCAGGCGCCTGCGGACGATGGCGAGGAGGTGCGAGCCGAGGTTGGGGATTTTGATCCATGGCAGGATGAGGAACCTCGGGTTGTCGATCACGAGGGGGAGGTTCTTCTCGCGCAACTGCGGCGTCCAGCCGATGAAGGCATCGCGCGGGGCGAGTTTCCAGGCGGCGGTGGAGAAGCCGAGCATGGCGAGGGGCCTGCCGTCGCGGTCATGTACGGCGTAGCGCATCTGGGCGCCGACGAGGGTCTTGTAGCCGAGGTAGTGGTAGCGTGCGACGAACTCGTTCCAGAGCCTGCCCTCGCGGGTTCCGCGCACGGCGATGCGCATCCCGATGGGGCGGACCTCGTCGAGAGTCGCCGGCGCCGGGATGAGGGGTGCTTCGGTATCTGGTCCGAAGACGATTGGCCGCGCCGGGGCTCGCGGGTGCTTCGGCGGGGGGAGCGAGATCAGGCCGTCCCTGTGCATGGCGAGCATGGTCACCCGGGCCATCATGTCCTTGAGTCCGCCGTCGGGCTTGAACCAGCCGATACGGCGGCAGAACTCCTTCGAGAGCGCATGGCGGTTGAGCGCAGGAGGACCGGCGATCAGCGCGCGCAGCAGCGCCATCTCTTCCGTCGTGAAGTCGCGTCCGTAGTAGCGGCACTCGGTCACGGCGTCATCCCGGCGCCATGAGGGCGCGTCTGCGCTCCGCGCCCATCGACCAGGGCAGCCACGCGGAGAGGTCCCCGGGCGAGCGGCCGCCGTTCTCAGCGCAGGCGGTGAGCCATGCCTCGAGCCAGCGGAGCGGGTCGATGCCGTTCGAGGAGAGCGTTCCGAGGACGGAGTACATCATCGCCGTAAACCGGGCGCCAGCCTCGCTCACGGAGCCGAACGAGAGCCGTCTGCCGATCACGGGACCCCTGAGCACTCTCTCAATGGCGTTATTATCTGTCGGCACCCAGGGGCGCTCGAGGAAGACGCTCAGCCCCTCGCGGTGGTTCAGCAGCGAGCGAAGCGCCTTGCCCTCGCGCGCCTGCGCCGACAGGGCGGCCAGTTCGCGTCGGGCTTGCGCGAACAGGCCCTCGAGCGCCTTCTTCAATTCGTCGTGCGCCGCGTTGAACGCCGCGTCCTGGTGTTCGAGACCTGAGTCGTAACGGGCCAGGCGCGCCTCGTTCAGACGGTAGAGCAAGGCGATCCGCCCGATCCACCTCTCGCACCACGGCGTCAGGCGCGCCTCGCCGGCCGCGCAGTCGATAAAGGTTCTTCTTTGATGTGCCCAACATGATGCGAGAGTGACCAGACCCCCGAGTTCGCGCGCCAGCTTCTTGTAGGCGCTGTAGCGGTTGCAGACGAGGACCGTATGGCGGCCGGCCGCGCTGAACAGCTTCATCGCGACATCGGCGCTCCGCGAGGGGTCGACGTGGAAGTAGACGGCGTCTGCGCTTAACGAGGCCCACAGCCAGGCGCGGCTCGAGCGCTCCTGCTCGCGAAGCGACTGGATGCGCCACGTTGTCTCGTCCCCGTGGCGCAACTGCGACTCGTTCTGGCGGGCGAGGGTCGCCGCAGCCACCGGATCGAAGAGCGGCGTGAAGCGGTGCGCGCTGTCGCCCAGCGTCCCCGCCGAGACGGCAAGCCCCTGGTCCGACAACCACGCGGCGACGCGATTGAGCGGGCGGAAGCAGGCGTAGCGCTCGAACAGGAAGCGCGCCCACACGCTCGTCCCGTAAGCCGTGCCCGTGAACAGGCGCGGGGCGGGCGGCGCCGACACTTCCACCGGAGACGATGCGCATTCACACCCCCGACGCCACCTCGGACGGTGGATGACGCGCCTGTAGGCCGAGACTTCAATCTCGACGATACTCGATACACGCGCGCCGTTCGCCGCGTAGGGCCGCCCGCAACCGGCGCAGACGCGCGCACCGGGCGGCGGGTTGCGGACTTCGGTCCTCTCCCCGAGCGCGGGCCGCGGGGTGCGGCCATGGCCCCGGGCACCGGGCTGCCCGCCGCGCCTGCGCTCCGAGCGCGGCTTCTCCTGCCGCTCGCTCCTGCGCCCGAACAGCCTCCTCGCCAGCACCGCTCCGGTGGCGCGAAGCTTCGCGAGCTCGGCCTCCAGCCGCGCCCGGCGGGTCTCCGACTTGCGTAGTGCACGGCGCAACCGCGCGTTCTCCCTGGTCAGGGACCCGAGCGCCGTCTTCTGACGCCGCGACCTCCCCAGGGCCTTGCGAAGCGCCTCGTCCGAACGAGGCGTCCTCGAGCACGCCGCCTCCTTCGCGCGCAACAGCCGCTCCTTCAGCCCCTCCTTCACTCTGCCTGCGGCCCGGAGCGAGACACGCAACTCGTCGCGCGATTCCCGCAACTTCCCGTAGAGCCGGATAAGCTCCTCTTCACGATATTGAATAGTCTTCTTGTGATCCGCTGTCTCCAGCTTCTCCCACGCCAGCCGATCCTTCAGACGGACGACATCCTTCTCCCGCCCCTCAAGCTCCTCGCGAAGAGACTCTATCGTCTTCGCCCGCTTCTCCACGACCCGGCGCAGCCGCGCGGCCTCCTTCGGTGGCAACGCGCCCGAGAGAGCCTTGTTCAACCGGGCGACCTCCTTGCGCAGCGACTCGAGCGGGCTGCGCTCCCCCGGCTCGACACCGGCTTTGCGAAGAAGCTTCTCCTGTCGAGCCACTTCCGCTTCCAGCGCCTGGACGTCCTGCTTCGCGGCGCGGCGGACTTCCTTCAACTTCTTGACGCGCGCGGCAAGCTTTCTCCGGCAGTTGTCGAGACACCACTTCAGCGAACCCGCCCGCGCGCGCGAAGCCACCTCCTTACCCCGCAACTCCTCGCAGCGAGCCTCCGCCTCCTCCGCGCGCGCACGCTCGCGCTCGTACTGCGAACGCCAGTACGCCTCTGCGGTTGTGGACAAATCAGGGGAATGAGGCCATGGCTCATCCGGCCTCTCGACCAACGAATCTTCCGCCTGAACATCTTCTGCGAGCATCCTCATGCCGACTTGTTTGCCACATGCCGAAAGATGTTACCAGAGCATCAGGGGAATCTCTTCGAATGTCCGTGATGAGCTACGCGGACACCATCACCATACGACCGAATGGTTACAAGCGATGGGATGGACTCCCTCCCTCCCGGCAACATCACACTGTGGCAAATTGGTATCGCCTATTTCTGTAGGGCCATCGTGCAGCGCTACTCTAGAGTCCGGCTATCCAACGTCGGATCAGGAATCACCGGATAGGACACCATGCAAGTGCTCGATTCGCGTCTGTGGCGAATGAAGAAAGGAATTATGAGACACTGAATGAAGACAACCCCTCGGTCCTAGAGCCTTTCTGTGTTCATTATAGAGAACATGTGCCAATATCGTGGAGAATGGCTAAAGGACGACAACGGAGACGGTAATACAGGACACGAAAACGAGCGCGCGCCGCATCATCGCGATCTAGACATGGAAGACCCCACCATCCCTACCACGGACGCCTGGGAGGAAGCCGCCTACGGTACCCCACGGAGCGCCGCTATGCGGCCTAATCTGGGGAACGCGGTGAGAGAGACGTGGTGGCTGGATTTTGTGAAGTGGAAGAGGTAGGGAGGGGTCCACAAATTGAACTACTTCTGTTAATGATTTACTTAAAAAAGGACAAAAAGTGGTCGACATTCCTCCAGCCCTGATTGACGCAGTTAGAGAGCAACGTACCGTGCTTTTTCTTGGTGCGGGTGCAAGCCTGAAAGCCAAACATCCCGATGGAGACCAGATTCCGCAAGGCGACGACCTTCGTTATCGGCTCTGCGAGAAATTTTTGAACGATGAACTGATGGAGAAACCACTCAATGCCGTAGCAGCTATGGCAGCCAACGAAGCAGGACTGACCGAATTCCAAAGGTATATTTCCGAACTATTCATGCCATTTGAACCCGCAGACTTTCATTTGTTGATTCCTACATTCCAGTGGCGCGCCATTGCTACCACAAATTTCGATCTCATTATCGAAAGAGCCTACACAAGCGTGCCAGCATCGCAGCAAACCCTAGTCAAAACAGTAAAAGATGGTGACAACTTTGACTCAAGGCTTAATAAGGAAACAAATCCCGTCGGTTTCTATAAGCTACATGGGTGTATCGAATCCTATGCGGATTTGGAAATCCCACTTATCCTCGGCAATGAGCAATACGCAAGTTACGGGAAGAAAAGAACTCGTCTATACAATCGGTTTCGTGATCTGGGATTTGAATATCCAATCATTTTTTCGGGCTATTCGATTTCCGATCCACATATTCAAGAATTATTGTTCGACCTCACTGATTCTGACATCGATAGGCCACCTTACTATTATGTATCTCCGAAGATTAGCGACTTTGAAAAGCGATACTGGGCAAAGCTCCATGTGTTTGCAGTTGAAACTACCTTCGAGGATTTCCTAAGGACAATTGACCAAGCAGTACCTGATTTTGCGAGAGCGATTCCTGTTAATATTGGTGGTGGGGAGCTATCTATCCGTAAACACTACCGCATCGCGCAACCTTCAGAATCATTGTCTCTAAAAAGTTTTCTCGACACCGATACCACGCATGTTCACTCAGGACTGACAGCTCCTAGTCAAAATCCTAGTGAGTTCTACCATGGATACGACAATGGCTGGGGCTGCATACTTCAAAATCTGGATGCCCACCGTTCGTTTTCTGACTCGGTATTAGTTGACGCTGTTCTTCTATCCGAAGAGGAACGCGATACAACTGAATTTTTTATGTTGAAAGGGCCAGGGGGCAATGGCAAGAGTGTCTCGCTCAAACGCATCGCCTGGGAAGCAGGTGTTACTTACGATAACCTTGTCCTATTCAATGAAATTCCGGCTGGCTTGCGCATAGAACCACTTGCTGAAATTCATCATCTAACGGGCAAACGTATATTTCTATTTGTCGATCGTGTTGCACTCGTCCGAGATGAACTGCGAAAGTTACTTAACATCTCACGATCTCAGTCCATCCCGCTCACCATTGTTGGTGCCGAGAGAGACAATGAGTGGAACATCTATTGTGAGCATCTCGAACGATTTTTACACCAAGAGTTTCCTGTCCGTTATCTAAGCGAACGGGAGATTCAAACACTTCTCAACCTATTAGAACAGCACGATGCTCTCGGTCTACTTAAAAATCTCTCCCCAGAGGATCGGACCAGGAAATTCATCGAAAGGGCAGAACGCCAGCTATTAGTCGCTCTCCATGAAGCGACTCTAGGAGTTCCTTTCGAGGAAATTGTCGTTGACGAATTCCGACGCATT
Organism: bacterium; assembly: GCA_965213625.1. Taxonomy (GTDB): domain Bacteria; phylum UBA8248; class UBA8248; order UBA8248; family UBA8248; genus Bin107. The sequence continues at coordinate 508,218 of CBDBZU010000004.1, read as the reverse complement.
GAACCAGCGGCTGCCCGTAACCTATATCTTGATATTTGCGCCCTCCATCAATTCGATGCACCCGTACGAGCTGGACTCATTTCACGTGCCGCTGGGGTTAGGTTTGAGCAATTTCAAGCAGAATTGATCCAGCCCTTAGAAAATGTCGTGCATGTCGTCAAAGACAACCATAGACGTGACGTTTACTACCGTAGTCGCCATCAACATGTCGCCGAGATAGTCTTCAACCAGATGTTGCCCAGCCCAGAAGACAAGTTTGATCTTCTCGCGAGACTAATCGAAGCCATGAACATTGATTACTCGTCAGACCTTGAGACTTTCTCTCGTTTGATTAAAGGAAGGGGCATTGCCGACATGTTTCCGAGCATCGAACTCGGGCGACTGTTCTATGACCGTGCGCAAGAAACAATGCCGAACGACTCTTTCGTTTGGCATCAAAGAGCCGTTTTTGAGATACAGCATCGTGGCGGATCGCTTGTGCAAGCTGAAGAAGCGGCCACACACGCATTTAAGCTAAACTCAACTAGTCGTAGTATTCAACATACCCAAGCAGAAATTGCACGCCGAATGGCCAATGATACGGATGACCCACTAAGGAAGCGAAGCTTAAGACGGTTCACTCGTGAAAAACTCGGTGGAAATATTCGCCAGCCCAGCGAGTACGACCTATATACGCGCGCTCGCCTCGCTATTGATGAATTCAAGGAGCTGTCAAACTCACTTAATGTGTCTGACAATACAAAACCTCCTAACGACTTCGTCGAAGCTGCTAAAGAAACTGAAACTGTGATCCAACGCGGCCTTCAAATCTTCCCAGAAAGCTCTCAATTGTTGGCCACAGAGGCAACCTTTAGAGAATGTATAGCTCAGACTGATCGAGCTCAAAAGACCCTTGAGCGCGCTTTCAATCTGAATCCAAGACAGGACTGGCTCGCCGTTCGGCTGGCGCGCATTTATCAAGCGTCAGAAGACCTAGAGAGTAGCAAGTGTGTCTTGAAAGCTTGCCTGCAAGACAATCCTGCCAGTAAGCGCGCACATCTTGAAATGGGCCGTGTCCTCATCAAGTCTGACGAAAACGACGCGGCAATTGATCATCTAAGACGGGGTTTCACCAAAGGTGACAACAATTTCGAAGCCCAATTCTGGTATGCTCGTGAGTTATTTCTTCAAGGCCAGTATGACAAAGCGGGCGAGTTGTTTACAGCTCTTCATGACAAAGCACCGGGCCGATTCAGAACACAGGCAGCTGCCATTGCTGAAAGAGATGGCATCACAATCATGTATGATTGTCGCGTTGAACGCAAAGAAGAGGGCTATGCATTTCTAAAATTGTACCCATTTCCAAAAATTATCTTTGCATCCCGCGCTGACAGTGACCCTATCGAATGGGATAAGTTGTCTACTAGAACACGAGCAAAATGCTCGCTCGCTTTCAACCGCCGAGGTGCTCGCGCGATTTCAATTACCCTAGCCTCGTGATATGAGCGCATTTCCCCAGAAGGCTCCTGCTCGGCATCTAAACCGTGATGGCATCCACAAATCCCTTTGACTTACGTGCAAACTCTTGGCATGACGTTCGTGTTTCTAAGCCGACGTTAGATCCAAAGTCTCATTACTCGACAAAAGGGATTTGCGATGCCCGAAGAGATCGACCGCATTTTTACCAACTTAGATGGCATAGGCCATTTGATATCTGACAAAAAGATCGAAACTCCCCCTTATCAACGCTCCTTTGCATGGGAAAAAGATCAAGTCACGGACCTTCTAAGAGACATTGGCGATGCCATACGAGCAAATGCTCCCGAGTACTTTCTAGGCACGATCGTTCTAACTCCTGGGAACAATCAAAGATTCCACGTTATCGACGGCCAACAGCGCCTAGCATCGACAACGATCTTTCTCGCCGAAATAAGAAATTATTTTAGGCACAAAGGGGACTCGCAACGCGCAGAGATAGTTCAGTCCAAATTTATAGCACAACTGGATCGGCGTTCCTTGGAGTCTCAACCCAATCTAGTGCTTAATCAAAGCGACAACCCCTTCTTTCAAGCATTGATTGTGGACGATACCAACCTCGAATTTTCCACCGAGGCACATAAAAGGATACAAGAAGCAAAATTGATCGCCCAACAGTTTGTTCAAACCATTGTCGGACCATCTCACGAACCGATTGACGTATTAAATGATTGGCTTGATTACATTGAGAGCAATGTCAAAGTCATTGTTGTTAGCGTAAACAGCGAAGCAAATGCTTACACCATATTCGAAGTTCTTAATGATCGCGGCATTGAGTTGTCCATCACTGATTTGTTGAAGAACTACTTGTTTAGAATGTCCGACCGGAGACTCTCTGAAGTTCAAGACGCGTGGACCAGCATGAGGAGTCGGATCGAAAGCGTTGATCGCGAGCAAGCAATTAAGACCTTTATTCGTCAGGTGTGGTCGTCGACGTACGGAACAACAAGAGAACGCGAATTATACGACAGAATAAAGGAGCGTGTTTCAGGAACACAACAAGCAGTAAATTTAGCAGTCCATTTAAATCAATCGGCTGCCGACTACGTCGCTCTGTATGACTCCTCAAATTCAAGATGGCGTGATCTTGGTGCAAGAGTACAAGACGCGATATCGTCATTTAGGGAGCTTCGTGTTGTTCAAAACCGCCCCCTTATTCTCGCTATACTTAGAGAGTTTGACGATGCTGAAATACAGCAATCTCTGCCCATGTTAGTTTCATGGACCGTTCGTTTTCTTATATGCGGTTCTGGTGGTAGTGGGACACTAGAGGCTCTTTTCTCCACATCAGCGAAAAACATTACTGTAGGAGAAATCACTTCTGCTCAACAACTATTGGACTTCAACCGCGCGTCACTGCCAAGTGACCAACGTTTCGGGGAAGCATTTTCGCGTGCAACTGTTTCAAGGAACTACCTAGCTCGATATTACTTGCGGACTATCGAATCTTTCGTGAGTAGCAACCAAGAGTTACGTGTCAATCAACATCATGATGATGTAAATCTGGAGCACATTTTGCCACAAACTCCATGTGAAAACTGGCGACATATATCAGATGAGGATGCCGCCAATTACTATAAGAGATTGGGCAATCTGACGATCATGGATAGTAATTTAAACGTCATTGCAGATAATGATCCTTTCGAGGACAAGAAGACTGTTTACCAACAATCCCGGATTGAAATCACACGATCGATTATGAATATACCATTTTGGGATACTGAAGCTATTGAGAATCGACAACAAGAACTGTCGCAAATTGCTGTGCAAGTCTGGAGCCTGACGCCAAGTTAGAGATGGTTATGGGGTGCAGTGGACGCATGCAAGGAAAAAGATTCCACTACCCTCTTTTAGAGGCTGAATTCAATCTATTTTGTATGATCACTAAGCAAGTTCCGTCCGATTCGTTGGGCAAATGAAAACGTAATAACTCTGCATTACGCGTCTAATCCTAGCGACGCCATCATCGTGCAAGAACACGATACGGTACAAATCCAATATTTCGTTTTGTCACCTAACGCGATACTCTCGGATCCGTGTGTTATCTATGAGTAAGTGCAAAGTCGCGAGAGTAAACACTTTGCCATCCGTCGCCTGTAATAATCGTCTCATATCTTCACGCCTGACCTTGAAGCCACGCCCAGCAATGCAAGCGATTACGTCGTAATCCCCTCTTATCTCGTCCCGCAAAGTCCGCAGACGTTGAACGCGGGAAACTTTGTCTCGTGCTGTGCCGTCATCTTCCGTCAGTTTCGCCTCGATGACCGCAACTGGGGTAAATTCATCTGGAATTATGAAGTCCGGGGCTTGGTCGAACCCTGGAATACGCTCAGCGCGCTTAGTCTCACGTATGCTTACCTTGGCATCTGTTAAAATGTTCTTGATTGCCGTTTCAACGACTTCGCCAACCAGTTCACTTACGGAATCGCGGTGGGTCGCGTAGGGTCGGCCTAGAAACCGCTCATACAATAGAACTGGATAAGGCGCGCCTAGATTAGCCAGAGATTGCATGCTATTGATCCCGTTGACGGTATCGGCTTTATCAAGCCGGTGCAAGATGCCGGCTGGCATGCTGTTTGCACCCTCCCGCACAAGAGCTACGCCCGCATTGATCATGGCGTGGATACGCTGGCTCGTGATGCTGCTACCTTCATTCAACGGTTCAAGCGGTTTGACCCGAATTCTCCGATCAATAGCCCGCGCAGCATTTTGCTCAATCTCAACCTTCGTCCTATCAGTCGTCACATAGGCCCATTCCGGTGGCGAAAAACCAAGAATGCAGCGAAACACAACAAAGGAGATTGGTATCTCCCTCACGGCGGCGAGAACATTCCCGGCAGTCGTATCTGCAAAGGCGTTAGTATGGCGTTTAAGGGCTTGGTAACCTTTCTCGAATATCGAATACTCGATGAAGCCCTCGCCTTTCGGCATCTCGAGAAAACTGGACGTCAACTCGTTGAATACTTCATTAACAAGCGGCTCCCAGTCAATACCCGGATCGCTGTAGTCAGCATTAAAACGTGACGGCATCACAGTTCCTTTGTACCAATTCTGCGTCTGCGAAAAGAGGCCCGTCCTCTGCAGGCAACGCTGTGCGCGATTCAAGCCGTTCAACTACCAACTGATAATCGGCAAGTTGCGCCACAGCCTCAGCGAAGAGTTCTAATTTTTCCTCGACGGTCTTTCCGCAATTCCAATCTTTTCTAAGGTTCCAGATTGCCATTCTGGTGAGATGGCCTAAAATAATACACCTTGTGTCACCGTTCGTCGGTTTGCGACCGCCTTGCGAGAGTTGGGCAAGATCGTCAGCGACGATAACAACAAGCTCATCGACCGACTCAAACAGCCACTGCCGCGGTGTCCAGCCTTGATCCCGGCACACGAAAACTGTGTCGATGATAGACGACGCCGTGCCGTGAATGTGGATCGACCCGCTCATTTCTGCGGGGCATGGCAGCGATGCAGAACAGACGAGGCCAGCGTCCAGGATCGCTACGCCGACAGCGCAATAGGCGTCTAGCTTGTTGTGATGGAAGGTGAACACCAGTGGGGCGCCGGGCTTCAGGGCATTGGCCATGCGCGAATAGACCTCGGACAGCCCTTCGGTAAAATGCTCCAAGCCGCGTTCTTGGGTGACATTACCCGTTAATTCGTTTCGCGACCGCGTCGACGGACGGTCAAAACCTTCCGCATCGCTCCCGACGAGGCGACGCAACCAGGCATAGCAGAAATCCATCAGCTCGCCATACTGCACGTTGCCGAAGTAGGGCGGATCCGTGAACACGGCATCAAGGCTGGCGAGCTCAAGTGCAGTCTCGGTCGCACTCTTGCAATGGATAGCGATTTCACGGCAGGTTCCGTTGAGTCTCTCGCCGATTCGTTCGCCCTTAATTGAAACCCGTACCTTGCGCGAGCCCTCGTGGCGGACCTCATAGGGCGCCTCGCAATAGCGTTTGGCTTTGACGTACTTGCCGACGATGTTGGACCAACCACCGGAGCCGACATTCGACCCGGCACCGTTGGCGATGCCCAGCAGGTTGGACTCGCATTGCACCAGTCCGACGGGGAAGCCGTGAATAGAGAAAATGTCGAGAGACTTGAGGGCCATGGTGTCGTACCGACAGAGCATATTTTGGTAGCGCAGTAAGTCGGAGAGATTGGTCGCGAGTGCATAGCGAATGCGTTGGTCTTCTATTTCGGCAATCAGTCGACAACTCAATTCCAAACCGAGGAGCTGGCGCGGATTGAACATGTCCCGGTAGCGGTTGTAACCCCATCGATGTAACCGAGTTGTTTCATCACCCGTCGGGATATGCTGGTCCGGTACGAAGCGGGGCACGAGCTGATCCCAACGTCTTGCAGCATCGGCCATGCAGGCAAGGTCCTTCTCATCGGGTTTCTTGAAAAAACGGCCTTTGTGCTCCGCCTTTCGTTGCTGGTTGTAGTATTCGATTGCGAACAAGCGGTGGGCGAGTGGTTGTCGTGTTTTTCCCGGGTAGGCGTTGGTATGTCCGCAATACGGGCAATCGCAACGTCCTCGACGAGCGGGCCCATTCTGGTGGAGCGCGGTTCCGCAGGCGATACAGGTTCGGGGGCTCTTGCGGTCCTCAACTTCGTTTAGGTCGCCGCACGCCGGACAGATTAGAATGTTTTTGGGATGCCGCCGGTTCTCGGCGAGAAGATAGCCCGGAAACAGATCGAATGGCCTACCGCAGTCTTCGCAATCGAGCATCTTGACCCACAGAAAGGATTTTACGGGGACGTCGCAATCACCATATCGTGGGCAGGATGTTCGGTAATAACCGTCGATCTCGTTGCGGAGCGCGGCAATGAGAGCATTGGCGGCGCGTTCGTATGTTGGTAAATCAAGTTGCTCGATCTCTTCGCGGACTATCCAAGCCGACATTGGGTTAATGTCGAAGCCTTCCACGTCACATCCTACCCGGTTCGCCTCGATCAGCGGCGTCCCGCCACCCATGAAAGGGTCGGCGATACGGAGTCCGGGAAAATCATTCGATTGAAAAAAGAGTTCATCCAAGCGGGCGTTTCCGAATTCCGCCAGAATCAAGCCGCGAAACAGGGTTCCCGGGCGACGAGCGAACCACTTGTGAACGCCTATAATGGGGCGATAGTTCTGCTGTATCTGTTTCTCTTTAAGCGCCATTCCGGCTATCAGGGAAACATCGAAGCGTCGTTCGATGCTCATCGCGCCATCCTTCCGCCAGACTCAAGTGGATTTCGTTCGTTCGTCGGCAAAATAAGCGTTGGTCCTAAGTGGGCGGTCCAAGTTGACTGTCAGTCTTGCAAGCTTCATGCGTCCTTGGGGACTTTCCATGGTCTCAATGTAATGCAGTAAAGAACTGCCCGCAACGTTGTTCGATGGGTGCCCCGAAAAAAAATTAGAGACCAATCACTCTCGCATCAGATCAAATGAGAAACCTAATTCATCCGGTAGGAGTGAAAGCTCATTGAAACCGAGAACTATACCGCATTCAGGTCGTTGTTGATGCTGTCTCCGATGCGGGCGGCGGATACTTTCGCGAGCGACGCTGGCATACTCGGTGGCGTTTTGTGCCTGCGTATCACACAAGAGGGTTCCGATCATGGTGAGATTTTTGCCGAGCGCCAACGCCATGTTGGTATACGAGCATCTTAGTTAGTGATTAGTCAGAGATCGACTTACTCTCACGCTTTTCAGCCGATGGTCTGAAGCCAGTACAATTGCGGATTCGGCCCTGCGGATCATGACTGTGATCACCGGAGCAAACGCGATGATCAACGTCCCGCCCGATCGGTATGTCATGGGTCCTTTGCTCAGAACCCCGCCATTTAGAAGTGGACAGTTTCGATGGTGCTGTCGCTCACTAAGAGAGCCCGGGAAAACGATGCTGTGGAAATCATTCCGATATTGGCAGCTTCAATATATGGCATAATTGTACGATGGTTTGTCTCTTCTTGTTTCTAAGGTACCAACAATTCACAGTCAGAGATCAAACAGTCCTTCACTGCTTCTTTGTCAATCTCGATCCATATGGCAGAGCCCCAGGGTGATTGAAAGGGAACAAATTCACGCCAATTGCTAAGTCGATGTTTCTCGCTATAGTTCTTTTGATCAAAGTTGTTGAAATCGAAAAGGCTCACGCCACCTAGTTTACGCACATATGGATAGTATTCAGGACCCCTTGGCGTCTTCCATCGATCCGATTCTGGAATATCAGGTTCAGGCAGTATAGCTTCGTCCTCAAGTATCGAAACAAAGCGATCCGGATGTGTGGTGTGCCATAGGTGGCCAACTAGAATGTTCAACACCTGCTTGCGGTAGGCTTCGGTAATTCTTGGTCTGTTCGAAGTCGCAGTCATAAATTCCGTCCTCATGATATTCTAGTTGCCAATACCGGTGGCTTCACCCGGCTGAACCATTTGGGTCGGGGGGGTGGGCGACTCACGCATTCTCGCTCCCCGAATCCGCCCGTTCCCGCGGGCCCTTCACCGATTTGACCGACAATTACGGTGCAACTTCGGAAATATTTCGGCTGATTTGCTCGATCTCTTCCTCGCGTCCGGCCCTCTCCATATCGCGGACGATGGCCTGCGCGGTGACCATCGTGGAGCGCAACAGGTAGGTTTCCGTTTCCGTACGCGGCCATTCCCGGCCTTTGATCGCCTCAAGCGCCGCCGCAATCATCAACCGGCTCGGTGAAATCCCACGTTCATATGCTGCTTTTCGATTCGTTTCCAGTGATCTTCATCGACGCGGATGTGCTTGTTGATGGTTTTTCCATGCCGTTTTTCTCCGTTTCGTTTTTAGAATTATCGTTCATTTGGGTGTTGTTAAGGTTCCCTTCGATGCCTTTCGGAAGCCGATACAGCAGGCTTTCAACGGATTCCCGGGTCGGGTTGCGCTGGTCGCTCATGGCCCTGCGCAGCCGTGTCTTGCATCGCATTTGCGACACATGCAGGGAGAACTCATATTCGCGCGCAGCCCCGTCGCGTATGCTCATAGCATACATTGCAGGAAACGCGCTGATTTCAATGTCTGCCATGAGCATACACACGAAGCGGAATCCAGGGATTTCAACCGGATAGAGATGTATGCTCAGAGCATACACTCGATCCAACAACACCGTGCCGTTATCTGGTGCCGTTTGCGCGGAACGCTGCATGACGGGCGCGCGATTGCTCTACGCATGCAGCCCGCTGCGTGGGGTGTACTGAACGAAACGCCGCAGGGCGTCAGGTAGAGGGATTCTTGGGAACGCGAGTTGAGGGAATTATTGCCGGCGAGAATGGCGAGCGGGAGCTGCCGCGGCGATTGAGCGTGAGGAGATGAGAAGAGCAAACAGGAGAGGCGTGTGCGACGGCTAACGAAGGAGAACAAAAACGGGCCGCGCCGCCGGGCGACGCGACCCGTCGGATGCTGCAATCAATTGACCTGTTTTACGGGTATGCCGAGCGCCCGCGCTTTGTCGATCAAATTGTCCGTGATACCGCTGCCCGGGAACGCGATCACGCCCTTGGGGAGGAGCGCCAGGAGTTCGTCGTTCCTGCGGAAAGGAGCGGCCCGTCCATGCGCCTCCCAGTCCGGCTTGCATACCACCTGATGAACGCCGTTGCGCTCGGCCCATCCCGCCGCGATTTTCTCGGCGCCCGGGCCGCCGCCGTGGACGAGGACGACGTCGGCGTACTTGGCCTTGAGGCGGTCGAGGTGGCCGATGATTTTCCCCGCATCGTTCGCCTCCTTGCCGCCCGCGACGGCGACGAGGGTTCCCTGGGGCAAGTGGGCCGTGTTCTCGCGGTCCTTCCTGGCCCTTTGAAAGTCTCGCGCCTCGATGACGGCGGAGGTGAGCTTGCCGGTCAGTGAGACGTGCGATCCCCGCCTGGGCCGCCATACCTCGCCGGTGAGGTCGCGGTAGGCCTCTGAGGCGGCGTCTCTCATCTGCTCGAACACGTCGCGTCGGTCGGAGAGATTCTGGGCGCGGTCGGTCTTGAGTTCGAGTTCACGCGAGCGGATCTCGGAGCCGTCCTGCTCGCGCTGGAGTTCGCGGACTTGCGGGATGATCCTGTCGGCGGCGCGGTCGAGTCGCTGCGCCTGGGCGTCTAAGGCGTTGACGAAGCCCCAGAGAAGATTCCCTCGCTCATCGGCCAGCTGCGTACCGTCGGGCGCGGCCTCGGCGAGAACGTGGAATGCTCTCAGGACGGCGTCTGTGGACTCGTTCTCGTCCCACACGGGGCGGTTGTCGAACTCGTCCGGTCCGGGAGTTGCGCCGAAGAGCGCGGCCTGCTCGCAGACTATGGAGGTGAAGGATTCATGCTGGGCATCGTTGTGATCGTTCTCGTACATGGTGCTCTCTTTATGGTCGTGTGTCGCGGTGGCAGTCATCGTTCACTCCTTTCAGTGATTGGGTTTTCAGTCGGTGGTTCGGTTGTCCTCAAGCGAGGGGATGGTTGAATTCAGGAAGAGCGTAGCCACGCTCGTTACGCCCCACTTCCTTCGGCATCCCGTCGAGATACCTGGCCGCCCACTCGGCGGCGCGTGCGAGGACGTCGCCGTGGCACGGGAGGGGATGGCAGTGGCAGCCGAGCTCGCAGCCTTGGAGGTCGGCGAGTTCGTAGAGGTCGAGCTCCTGGCGCTGGATTTTTTCCCACAACCATTGGCGGTATTTCTCGATGACGGCGTCGCGGTCGCCGTCGGCGCCGACCCGGAAGGGGTTTCCCCACTTCGTCGTGCGGTCGATCCTCACCAGCAGGCCGCCTCCGAACTGGGGCGCCACGTAGTCGTTCAGGTTCACCACGGTGGTTTCCATGCCTTTCTCCTTTCCAGAGAGTTAACGGATGCGCTTCTTAGCGCCTCATTTTCAGCACGTGCTAGGCGTGGGCGTCAGGGGCGGTTTTCAGTCTTTTTTTCACCCGGAGGGCGCGCAGCGGAAAAAATCCATGCTTCACCGATTTTTTCTGAAAAAAAGATGCTTTTGCGTTATCTGCAAAAGCACCCTTGACCCCGCGCCGTGTGTGCTAAAATGAGGACGCTAAGAGAGAGACACTAGTACCGCCACCGGGACACAAGAGTTTTTGGTGTTTCACGATGAAGGCGAAGCTCATCGGGAAACAATCTCTCATGCTGCGGAAAGGGTCATTTCGGGCCGTTATTCGGCCCGGAATTCCCGCAGCGGGGGGTGGACCGAGCCACTGTCCAGGGTATGGGATGATTGCAGTGTTCCTGCCGATCTTCCGGGAACATGGTTTACCGTTCACGGAACCGGAGATTCCCCGGGTGTTCCCGGTTGACGAGGGAAGCCGACAGGGAGGTCCGGGATTCGGATGGAGGGGGCCGTGGGCGAACGGAGACGTATCGAGTGGCGGGACTTCCTCGGGGCAACGGGCATAAGAAAAGGGGTCGACGCGCGTGATGGCGCCGACCCCTTGTGAGCCTAGAACTTGATGTCGTCCTCTTCGCCCCCGACCCCTGCGGCGACTGGTGCGCCGTTGCCGTTTTCGTTCCCGTTCATTTTTTCGAGGAACTGGATTGCCCCACCCGGAGCGATGAGGATCTCGGTGGAAAACCGATCCGAGTCTTCCTCATCCTTCTTCCAGCGGCGGGTCTGGAGCTTGCCCGCGACGTAGACCAGACGGCCCTTCTTCGCGTGCCGCTCGAACATGTCCACCAGCCCGGGCTGGAAGGTCACCACCCTATGCCATTCCGTTTTCTCCACCCGGTCGCCGGATTGCTTGTCCACGTAGCCCTCGTCGGTGGCGATGGATAGATTTGCGACGCGTCCCCCGCTCGCGAGATGGTTGATGGTGACGTCGGCGCCGAGACGCCCGATCAGTTCCGCTCTGTTGAGTCCGAATGCCATTTTGATACTCCTTGAAGTGTAGTGTGGATGATAAAGTCGAGGAACCGGAAACCCTCTCCCCCCGACCCCCCGGTTCGCCCTATTCCCTCCTGAACTCCTCCGCCTCGCCTTTCGCCTCGTCGCGCAGCTTGCGGATCGTGTGCGCGTCGAGTCCGAGTTCTGCGAGCAGTTCGTCTGTGGTGGGAATGTCGACGTCGTAGTCGTTCTCGTACATGGCCGTGCCTCCTCTCGGGTTGTCCCCGGCGGCGGGAGCTGGAGACCGTCTCCCTCCCCCCTACCGGGCCTTTGCCCGGCTCTCCGCTTCCCTTTCACTCTCGAGAGGAGGTTCTCACCCGGCGGGAACCACTCGCGCAGCGCGCTTGCCTTTGTCGCGGATTCGTGTCAGACAGCGCGCGGAGGTGAGGAAGGGAGAAAGGATTGCAAGTTTCGGTTTCTGGTTGCCGGACCTGTTGTGGCTGCCGGCTGGGATTATCGCGGAAGAGGTTCTGCGCACGGGGTCTGCGTACGGAATGAGGACACCGCTCGCGCTCGTGGAGTTATCGGCGGCCGCTCCGTTCGCCATCCCGCTTGCGCTCGCCTGCCGGCGTCTTGCCCGCTCGGGCTACCCGGGTCCCGCCCTGGTGGCGTGGGTCGCGCTCGGCGCAGCCTCTGTGGCGAGCCTCACCGCCTCGAATTCGCTCCCTCGTTCGCATGGCGCGGTCGCGGGAGTCCAACGGGCCGCTTCTTCCTCCGGGCAGGTCAGACCCTCCCTCCCCGGTCGGGTCTGACCTGGAGACTCCCTCCCGGCGAAGCTGCTTCCGGCAAACCTGCTGAGGTCGACGGGCCGGCTGCGGAGCAGGGCGGCGGCAAAACCTCCCCTGCCGGCAGGCGGTCGGCGGTACGTACCCCCGCCGTGCCGGCTCAGATGACGCTCACTATCCGGCAAGCCTGGAAATCACGGGCGCGTCCTAGATGACCTCTACTTCCTCGCGGGAGAGCCTCTTGAAGGCGAGGCACATCGCCACCTCCTCCCATGAGTCGAGAGGGCCGTGTTCGGCGCCCGTGGCCAATTCGACTATGGTGAAGCGCGGCGGAAAGACCGGCATTCCCCGGTGTTCGCCCGAGGAGTGCCAGGAGCGCGAAGCGCAGGGCTCGCACCTGGATGCTCCGTGAGAGGGTGCTGCGCAGTCCACACAAAGCGACAGAGCGCGCCTGTCGCGATAGCGCGCCCGGCTGGCGGCGTTCTTCCGCGGTCGGCGTTTCACGTCCCTTGCGGCGCACGAAGCGCACGTCGAAGCCTTTCCGGTTACGGCGCATCCGCAACGACCGCAAAGGCCCCTGGAGCGTCTTTTTTATAGAGCTTCTTTTCCGCCGCGCGGCGCGCCTCCTGACAAATCCCGCAGACGGCGTCGCTTTCGACGGGCACTTGCCCGCAGCGAGAGCAGAACCCCGCCTCGAGGCGCTCGCGCCTGCGCTTTCTGGCCCTCAAGCGCGCCATGCGCCGGCGGCTCTCGGGGCAGCGTCCTCCGTATGTGGACCCCTCGAGTTTTCGCCTGGCGTATCGGGCGCGCTCGGATTTGCGTCCTCTCTCGATGCAGTTTGCGCAAAGACTTCGTTCGGGCGCAGGCCGTCTGCGCCCGCATTTGATGCACATCCCTCGCGCTCTGCGCTCGGCCGTCCGGCGCCTGTGTCGTTCGCGCTCATAAGCGCGTCGCTTCTCCGGGTCCTTATGGGACATGGTTTCCTCCGAATGTCGTTCGTCTGACGGCGAGACGTCTTGCGGGCGGAAGTCCTCCCAAGGGGGACTTCATCCCCGGCTGAGCATCCGGCCCCACACGAGGTGCTCGCCCCAGAGCTGGAGTCCGCTGCCGGGGACCTTGAGCCCCGTGCAGATGATGAGCTCATCCCGCGCGGGACGCATCTCGCGCACCGCCCGGCGCAAGGCCGTCACGCGTTTGTTCTTACGCCCCCCGCTCTCCGGGGCGGCTACGGGACGAATGCCGCCCCGGGCGTCGGTTCTGTAGCGTTTGACTTCATATCGCTCGTCGGCCAGGCCTTGTCCGAGAAGATGGGTGAGGAAGGTGTTCGCCTGTGGTCTCGGTTTACGCATCGCGCGCCTCCTTGGGTGGGTGATCGGGAAGGCGAAGAACGTCTTCTCGCAGACCTCCTTCCGCCGCCCCCTCCCGGCCCGGCTCGGCCTCCTCTGGGCGCACTTGCGCGTTTGTTTGCCTTATGATGATATTTTCCTGTAACTTACGGGGAACATTTCGGTTTCATATAGATTCAAGGGGAACGGTTTAGCAGGTTCACATGTGACGGACCCGCAAAGGAAGTCATGACCTACATCTTTGCAGTGACAGTTATGGTTGTCATCATGGCATTATGGCTTCTGCGCAGGGATTCGCCAATAGAAGTGTTTAAGGCCATGAAATTGCAAGCTCTGAAAGATCGGGCCAATGGGTTACCGCTCTTACCCGAATTGGCGAACAAGCCAGTTCGATTTTCTTCCACCAGGAGAACGGTGTGTTCTGAGCCCCTCAAAAACAATGACAGTCTCGGGCCAGACCCCTGAAGGATTTCAGTGGTCTGGGATTGCACGGGGAACTGCGGGTCATCCCATGGAAAAACCAGACACCTGATGGTCGGATACGATTCCAAGGAAATTGCTGTGGAGAAGTGTCCATCAGTATATACCGAAGGATATGCCAGGGCACGCCTCCAGATGAAGGAGGCGGCTGACAACTATATTCGGCACACCACAATCGGCGATCCCGTTCTGGACCCGATAATGGACGAGCTGTCATCCCTCCCCGCCTACGACCTGCACGCGTTCATCGAGGCCGGCATCGAAGGGCATGACGGCGTTTTGCGGGATGCGCCGCAACCCCTGCGCGATTTCTTCTGGAATTTCAAAGAGCCGTCATGGCTCGACCAAGAAGCCTTCAAGCCGGGGGTCCGCTGTTTCAACCTCAATGTCGACCTCATGCTCGTCGCGTTCGTGACGGGGGTGCTGGTGGAGGGTTTCTCGACGCTCATCGCCAAGTCCTTCAACACGACCGGGCGGACGGCGGCGACCCCCAGGCGCCTCATGCAGAACAACCGCCAGTTGATGGAGATATTCTACCCCGGCGGGCTGTTAAGGAACGGCGACGGCTGGAAGCTCTCCACGCGCGTCCGGTTCGTGCATGCGCGCATCAGGAACCTGCTGGCGAAATCAGGCGACTGGGACTTTGAGGCCTGGGGCACGCCGCTGAGCGCGGCGAACCTGGGGTTGGCCATCACCATCTTCTCGGTGCAGTTGCTCAAATACTCGAAATTCGTGGGAACGAGCTTCAGCATCGAGGAACAGGATAGCGTACTCGCCGTCTGGCGCTACGCCGGCTATCTCATGGGGATACCCGAAACCATCCTCTACACCGACGGGGCGGACGCGGAGAGGAAACAGCCTACATGTGCGAACCGCCTCCCGGCGCGGATTCGGTCGCCATGGCGAACACGCTGATCAGGGCCATTGCGCCGGTTGCGGGGGTAACGGACCCGAAGGAGCAGGAAGGCTTGACGGATCTGGCCTACCGCCTTTCCACGGCGCTGATAGGGCAGGAACTCGCGGGTCAGTTCGGGTATCCGAAGCAATCCCGCCTGTCCACGACGCTGACGCTCTACAGTTTCCGGATGAAACAACGCTTCCTGCGCTATCTGCACAGCAAGCAAATCGTCAAATCCCAGAATTTCTCACAGCTTCTCAAGATCTCGGTGTACGACGAAGGAGGGATCACCTACCGTATGCCCGACCGAGTCAAAGCGTCGGAATCGAGCAAGTGGTAAGCGACCTTTTGACATGGCGCACTCCGAACAGACAGTCCTCGCCCGGCCCGTGACAAGGAGGCGATAGCTCTCGTGCAACTGGAACGCTATATCGACGCCGTTCTGCGCCTCCGCTGGCTGGTCGTCGCGCTGGCCGTGTTGATCTTGCTGATCACGGTAGCGGGCGGGCGCTTCATCACCGTTGCGAGCGACTACCGCATTCTGTTCAAAAAGGACAATCCCTATCTCCTTGCTTTTGACGCTCTGGAGGAGACCCTGCTGATCGCGGCAGTGGCAACAGCCGCAACGGGCATTCGGGCAAGACGGTACTGACCGATGATGGCGAGCTGGACCTGGCGGTTCCCCGGGACCGTAACGGGACGTTCGATCCGGCTATCGTGCCCAAGGGGGAGCGGTGCCTGGAGGGTTTCGACGAGCGCATCGTGTCGCTGTACGCGCGGGGGATGAGTGTTCGCGAGATCCGTGGCCACCTCGATGAGTTGTACGGGGTATCGGTATCGCCGGACCTGATCAGCCGGGTGACCGACGCCGTGCTCGAGGAGGTGCGGGAGTGGCAGAACCGGCCCTTGGACCCCGTCTATCCGGTGGTGTTCTTCGACGCCCTGCGGGTGAAGATCCGCGACGAGGGCCTGATACGGAACAAGGCGGTCTACCTCGCCCTGGCGCTCACCGCTGAGGGCGAGAAGGAGGTGCTGGGGCTCTGGATCGAGCAGACGGAGGGGGCGAAGTTCCGGCCTTTCCGGCTAGGCTCCCGCACTCGCCTCGGTCTCTTCGGGTCCCATCGAGACGTAGCGTCGCCGGATAAGGCCCTGAGCGCCCCGTTGCCCGGATCGTTTTTGTAGATTTCATGCACCTATGTTCGAATCGGCACGATTTCAACGGGCACGGTGCGCCGCACCCGGCAAGATAACGCACTGCGCCACGAGAGCGGGGAGAAGGCGATGAGGTTGAGCGGGACGGTATGGAAGCTGGGCATGGCGGCCGCGCTCGTCATGTCGGTCACGACCGGGGCGGTCGCGCAGGACGACCTGAAACAGCCCGTGTCCGTGAGCGTCGTCGAGACGATCAGGAAACGCGGTGTGCTCAAGGTCGGCATGTCGATCTTCGTCCCCTGGGCGATGCGGAACAGGAACGGGGAACTGGTCGGGTTCGAGATCGACGTCGCGGAGAAAGTCGCTAAGGACATGGGCGTGGGTATCGAGTTCGTCCCGACACCCTGGGAGGGGCTCATACCTGCCCTGACCGCAGGCAGGTTCGACGTGATCATCTCGGGCATGAGCGTGCGTCCCCGGCGAAAGCTCGTCATCGACTTCACCGTTCCCTACGCGCACTCCGGCATGGGGGTCGCGGCCAACAGGGCGATGGCCGCGGACATGAAGTGGCCCGGGGACTACGACAGCGCCGCGGTGACCTTCTCGTGCCGCCGCGGCTCCACCGCGTGCGGCGACGTCGAGCGGCTGTTCCCCAATGCGGTGGTTCGCAGGTTCGGCGACGACGCCAGGGCGTTCCGGGAAGTCCTGAGCGGCAAGGCGCATGCGGTCCTCTCCTCCTACCCGCAGCCGGTGGAATGGGCCGGCGCCCACCCGGAGCGCATCTTCCTGCCGACCACGGAGAACCTCTCCCAGAGCGACGAGGCGTTCGGTCTGCGCAAGGGCGACCCGGCCGCGCTGCACTTCTTCTCGAACTGGATCCTGGCCAACAGGGCGAACGGCTGGCTGGCCGGGCGGCACCGCTACTGGTTCAAGACCCGGGACTGGGTGAAGGGGGTCGATCCGCGGCAGTGATGCGCGGCCGGTACCGGCGCGGAGGGGGACGCAAGAGTGAGAAGAACATCCGGTTTCGTTTTCATGCTCGCGGGCTGTGGCGGCGCCCTCAACGGAGATGACGCGCGGGCCGGGGAGAGGAGCGTCGGAGGAGTTTCCGGTGAGCGGGTTCGCAAGTCATCCAGGAACCGAAACCCTTGATGTCGGCCTCGCTCCCTCACGCCTGGCGCCAACGGGTGCTGTGAAACGAAAAATCACAAATCTAGATAAAAAGAGCACAAACTGCACGGAACACCAGGTGATTTCCCCCAAAACATTTGCAATTATTTTGATCCCGACCCACATTTATTTCGTCCGCCTGCGCTGCTTCCGGTGCGGTAGCAAATGCGCGAAGGATGCCTTGGCAACGGCCGCCTCGGGTTCAGCAGGACTTCCAGCCGCCGTCATGCCCGGAGCTGAAGGAAGAGCGAACGATGATGAGACCATGGACGCGACCCGTCATCATCGACCAGGCGGATTTGCCCTGGGAAGGGTGGGAGGATGCCGATGTCGCCGCACGCAGCGCCATCCGCTGGAAACTCCTGACCACGGGCGAGCGCACGCAGAGCGCCGGGCTCGTCACCGGCATCGCGGAGATTCCGCCGGGCGAGCGGCTCCTTCTGCATCACCACGGTCCGGAAGAGACCTATTACATCGTGCAGGGGCGCGGGCGCATGGAAATCGAAGGCCGTGCGGCCGACGTCGGGCCCGGGTTCGCCGCCTATATTCCGCCCAATGCCAGGCACACGCTTCGCTGCACCGGCGAGGATCCTCTCATCCTGGTGTTCTCCTTCGCGCGGGACCGCTTCGACCAGGTCGACTACCACTTCGACGAATAGAGCCTCGCCGCCGTCGGCCTTTGGATAACCGCCCGATGCGCGGATCAGGGCGCTGCAGGCGCGATTCGTTCAGGAGGTTTTTCTTACAGCATGTCCTCCGCGATGCTCTCGGCGACCCGCTCGGCTGCCTCCTGCGCCGAGTGGGGCGCGAGGTGCGCGTAGCGCGCCGTCGTTTCCATCTTGCTGTGGCCCAGGAGCTTCCCGATGACGGGGAGCGCCTCGCCGAGCGCGAGCGCCCTCGATGCATACGAATGTCTCAAGTCATGGATCCGCACGTCCCCGAGGCCCGCGCGCTCCCTGATCGCCCGCCAGGCCTCGTCGATGTTCGCAAGGTGCGTCCCAGGCTTCCTGCCCGGTATGACCCAGGGGCCGTCGTGGGCGCCAAGGAGGTCCGCCAGAAGCTCGACGGCCTCAGGCGGCAGCGGGACCGCCCGCGCGCCAGTCTTGGAATCGGGCAGCCTGAGCTCGCCCGCTTCGAGCGCCACGTCCTCCCGGCGCAGCTTGAGGACCTCGCTCCTGCGGCACCCGGTAAGGGCCAGGAGCCTGATCGCCGCCACCGCGGACGCGGAAACGTCGCCCCGGGCCTCCGCCTCCTCGAGTGTGCGTCCCAGGCGGGTGAACTCAGAATCCGTCAGGAACCGCTCGCGCCTGCGCTCGGGGTATTTCACGAGAGCCTTGCAGGGGTTCGAGGTTCCCTCGGGAACCATTCCCCAGCCCGCGGCCAGGCGGTACATCGAGGAGAGGATGCGGAGCGCCATGTTCGCCACCGCGGGCGTCTCGTACAGGCTCTCGTGGAACTCCGCCACCTGCGCGCGCGAGAGCGCAGCGATCGGCGCCCTGCCCAGGGCGGGCAGGACGTGGCGGTTGACCACCGAGCGGTAGAGCGCGGCGGTGGTCGGCTTGCACCGCACCGCGACGTATTCGGCGAGGTAGCGCGCGCACACCTCATTCACCGTGGGTCCTCCTGCAGGCTTCATCGGCTCTGGAACAGCCTCCTCGCCCGCCTTGATCCTTGCGATGATGTGGGCGGCGCGCTTCCTCGCCTCATCGGCGCTTATCACCCCGTGGCGGCCCACCGCCACGCGTTTGGGTCCCTCGGGACCCCGCGCCTGCGCGATGTAGACTTTTGAGCCCGTGGGATAGACCCGCACGCCGAAGCCGGTGAGGTCGCGGTCCCAGAAGACCGTGTCCTTCTCCACTTTCAGTTTCGCGACCGCGCGGTTGGAAAGCGTCCCGTATTTCGTCTTCGCCATCTTCACCCGGCCCTCCCGTTGGTGATGTGAACCCCGATACTCCCGCCCACCCTTACCGCCGCCTCCCTCTCGGCCTCTCGCATCAGGTGCGCGTAGCGCGCGCTCGTCGCCACGCTCGTGTGGCCGAGCAGTTTCCCGATCGTGTATAAACTCTCGCCAAGCGCCAGCGCCCTCGACGCGTAGGAATGCCTGAGGTCATGGATGCGCACGTCATGGAGTCCCGCCCGCTCCCGGACGGGCCGCCAGTAGTGGTGCAGGCTCGTCAGGCGCTTCCCGGGTCTCTGGCCCGCTATCACCCAGGGATTGTCTTCAGAGCGGGGGATGGCGTCCAATACCCTGAGGGCGGGCCTCGTCAGGGGGACCATGCGGGGACCCTCCTTGGCGTCCCTCAAGCGCAGATCCCCCGCCGTGCGGTCGACGTCGTCCCAGCGCAACGAGAGGATCTCGCCCCTGCGGCACCCGGTCAGGACGAGCAGCCGGATGGCCGCAACCGCGGGCGGCCATATCCCGTCCTCGGCCTCCGCTTGCCTGAGCGCACGGCCCAGGCGGCGGTATTCCTCAGGCGTCAGGAACCGCTCCCTCTTGCGCGTCCTGTAGCGGCGCACGGAGAGGCAGGGGTTCCGCCCGGGCAGGACCAGCTCCCACGCCTCGGCAAGGGTATACATCCGCGAGAGCAGGTGGACGGCCGCGTTGGCCCGGGCGGGCGTGTCCCTGAGCCTGTGATGGAGCGCCGTGACTTCCGTCCCGCTGACTTCGTCCAGCGCCATCCGGCCCAGGACCGGCAGGATGTATTTGTCGAGCACCGTGCGGTATGCGGCAACACTGCTTCCGTCCCGCTGACTTCGTCCAGCGCCATCCGGCCCAGGACCGGCAGGATGTATTTGTCGAGCACCGTGCGGTATGCGGCAACACTGGCGGGCTTTAAGTGTTTCTCCACGTGGGTTCGCATGAAGCGCTCGGCGAGTCCCGCCACGGTGGGTTCCGCCCCGGGCGGTTCGCCTACCGGCTCCTCACCCCGCTTGATGCGGTCGATGAGGAGGGCAGCCTGTTTCCTGGCCTCGTCGACGGTCAGTTCCCCGTGGCGTCCGAGCGTCACGCGTTTGGGACCCCCGGGTCCTCTGGATTGCACCACCCAGGTCTTCCGGCCCGTGGTGTGGACGCGCACACCCAAGCCCGCCAGCTCCCGGTCCCAGAAGATCGCGTCCTTCCCGTCGGCCTCGAGCGCGTCGACGGTGCGCTTGGTGAGCTTCAGATCGCTTCGCTTCGGCATCCCGCCTCCTGATATATGTAATCATAACGCATACGTGCGGCTTCATACCGGAGGGTATCAGAGCATACGTGTGACGAAAGCGCAAGGGGGGTCGGGGTAGTGTATAACGGAAATATGGTATTATAAACAATCATTTATTGTAGACAAACGGAGTCAATCGTACTATTGCGTGGTCACCGGGTCCATGATAACAATTAATCGAATTTTTCAGAAATTCATTAATTTCGAACGAACCGCGCGGCTCCGCCATCATAGGCGGATTCTTCCTCTGACCCTTGATCGCAAATGCGGGAAATTGCGCGCCGAATGCTGCCGGGAAACTCGATTCCGAGTGGAGAAGAGGGGGCTCCGGGACGGGCGATCATATCGCGCGCCAACCCCTCAGGATACCTCTTGGCGATACATCCCGGCGCACCGCAAGTGCGGGAAAATGCGCGTCGACCCCCTCTGGGGGGGTTGTTGAAAAACACCGTTTCGAGAACCCCGAAGAAGGAAGAGTTTGTCGGTTCGCTCACCGCCCTGAATTGGGCGCCTTTCCCTCACCCTAAGTAGCCGCCGAAGGTAGAACGCGACTGAGAAAGGAGCGTTTGTTTCGAAGGGCGAGGGGAGTCGAACGCCTCGCGCTGGGGTGCGAATGCAATTCCTCCTTCATTAGTCGGACTTGACCTTCGATATGCGGCTTCACCGCTACTGAGGATGAGGCGGAGAGGACTCTTTCAACAACCACTTCATCAGGCGTTCGTCCTGCGCCCCCTACGGTCCACCTCGCCGGGCCAGCGCTTGATGACGCCGCCCGCGTTGAAGCCGCCGTCCACCGGCAGCGTCACGCCGTTGATGTAGCCCGACTGCGGCAGCGCCAGGTAGAGGGCCGCGGCCGCCACCTCCTCGGGCGCGCCGTAGCGGCTCATCGGTACGCTCTGGAGATAGGCGCGGCGGGTCTCCTCATCGTGCATTCGTTTCACCAGCGCTGTCTCGACGGGTCCCGGCGCCAGGGTGTTGACCGTCACCCCGTACTCCGCCCACTCCGTCGCCATCACCCGCGTCAACGCCGCCACGCCGCCCTTGGAGGCGCCGTAGGCAGCACGCCCCGTCCCGCCACGCAGCCCTGCCACCGAAGACATCGAGATTATGCGGCCATAACCCGCCTTAACCATCTCAGCGCCTGCGGCCTGCATCATCAGGAAGCTTCCCGTCAGGTTGACGGAGATGATGCGCTCCCAATCCTCGAGGGTGGTTTCGAGGGCGAGTATCTCCCGGCCTATCCCTGCGAAGTGCATCAGGATTTCCAGCGAGTCGAACCGCTCCACAACCGCGGCGACCAACGCTTCGACGTCCCGGGCCTCGGCCACGTCGGTCCTCACGAACAAGGCCTGTGCGCCCCGCGCTTGGATATCCTCCGCCGCCCCCGAGCCCGCCGCCTCGTTCAGGTCGGCGATGACGACGTTCGCTCCCACGTCCGAAAGCGCCTGCGCCGTGGCGAGTCCGATGCCGCTCGCCCCGCCGGTGACGATGGCCGTTTGTCCCTCGAGATTGAAGGCGCTCATTACGCGATGACTCCCAGCCCGCGCCCCACCTCGGCGAATGCGCCGATGGCGCGGTCGAGTTCTTCCGTGTCGTGGGCCGCCGACATCTGCGTGCGAATCCGGTCCTCCCCGCGCGGGACGACGGGAAACGAAAACGCGGTGACCAGTACGCCCTTCCCGCGAAGTCCGGCGGCGAAGTTCTGCGCGAGCTTCGGGTCGCGCAGCATCAGGGGGATGATGGGGTGCTCACCCGGCAGCAGTTCGAACCCTAAGGCGGTCATTTCTTTGCGAAAGCGCCTCGTGTTGCGCCAGAGCCTGTCGCGCAGTTCCGTGGAGCCGGCGAGTAAATCCAGCGCCGCAAGACCCGTCTGGGCGATGACGGGGGCCGGCGTGTTGGAGAAGAGATAGGGGCGCGCGCGCTGGCGCAGCCATTCCACGACCACGCGGCGGCCCGAGACGTAACCGCCGGCCGCGCCTCCCAGCGCCTTGCCGAGGGTCCCCGTCAGGATGTCGACCCGCCCCGCGACGCCGCACCGCTCGGGCGTTCCTCTTCCGGTGTCGCCGACGAAGCCGACGGCATGGCTGTCGTCGACCATCACCATGGCGTCGTGTCTTTCCGCCAGGTCGCAGATGCCCGGCAAGTCGGCCATGTAGCCGTCCATCGAGAATATCCCGTCCGTGGCGATCAGGCGGTAGCGCGCGCCGGCCGCCTCCACCAGCCTGGCCTCCAGGTCCTTCATGTCGTTGTTGGCGTAGCGGAACCGCTTCGCGCGGCAAAGGCGCACGCCGTCGATTATCGACGCGTGGTTCAGCGCATCCGATATAATCGCGTCCTCCTCGCCCAGCAGGCTCTCGAACAGACCCGCGTTGGCGTCGAAACAACTGGGGAACAGTATCGTGTCCTCGGTTCCCAGAAATTCACTCAGACGCTCTTCCAGCAACTTGTGGGGCACCTGGGTGCCGCAGATGAAGCGGACCGATGACATCCCGAAACCAAAGCGCGACAGCGCGGCCCTGGCCGCCTCGACGAGGCGGGGGTGATTGGAGAGGCCCAGGTAGTTGTTGGCGCACAGGTTGATGCAGGCGGCGCCCGTCTCCAGGGTCACCTCGCCTTGCTGCGGCGAGGAGATGACCTGCTCCTCCTTGAACAGGCCCTCGGCCTTGAGCGTTTCAATTCTGTCGGCGAGATCGGCGAGGAATTCTTGGGTCATCGGGCGGCCCTCATGGCCTGGACGCAGGGTGGTGCGAGCGCAGCCTTCGCGACGCAGGCGGCAGCGCAGGACTCCACACGAAGGGAATCAACGGCGTAGGTTTCGGCATGGCGTTCACGGGGATGCATCCGGGGCGCGGCAGGCGGCGGGAAATTGCCCATATCGAGATTCACTCCGATGATCGCCGTGAACCGGGTCGACCCCCGGTTCGCGCGCGATGGGTAACATCGGCGGGGTCGTCGGCAGGACCCCGTCGCTTCCTCGACCATGATGTCCTGATTATGCCGCACCATGAAGAAGTTCACCAGACACGGGCTGGATAACCCGGACGGCGCCCGGAACGACGGGGGAGGAGACTTTCGCAGAGGCGGACTCGTGTGTCCGCCCTTGGTCCCTACTTGCGCCGCGCTTCATTCAGCCGCTCATAAACTTGCGTCCCCTTGAGTGCGGGGTTCTCTTTCGCGTAGTCCCGCGGCGTCTTGCCGGATTTGTTTCTCGTCGCCGGGTTCGCGCCCGCATCCAGCAGGGC
Organism: bacterium; assembly: GCA_965213625.1. Taxonomy (GTDB): domain Bacteria; phylum UBA8248; class UBA8248; order UBA8248; family UBA8248; genus Bin107. Next base: position 484,618 of record CBDBZU010000004.1, on the reverse strand, counting down.
CGCCACGACCGCCGGCGTCCTGCTCTCGAGCGCCGCCGTGTGCAGGGGCGTCTGCTTGAATTTATCCCGCAGGTTCACTTTGGCGCCGGCTTTCACCAGCGCCGCTATGATCGCCGGCGTCTTGCCGAACGCCGCGGCCGCGTGCAGGGGCGTCGTTCTCTTATAGAGGTTCCGCGCGTTCGGGTCGGCCCCCGCTTTCACCAGCGCCGCGATGACCGCCGGGTTCGCGCTGTAAGCCGCCGCATTGTGCAAGGGGGAGTCTCCGCTGAATACGCTCCGCTTGACCGGGTTCTCCCCGGCCTTCACGCACCGGGAGATATCCACCGCATTGGCGCGCTCGAAGAACTTCTGCGTGTTCCAGTCATCGCACGAAACTTCAGCCGCCACGGCGGACGCCGCACCCGTCACAACCGCGAGCCACAGGCAGAATCCTGTGAGCGTCGTTCTGAAAAGTCTGACCGACAGATTCATCTCCGTCTCCGCCTTCATCACTCCCGCTTCCACTTCACGAAATGAGGCCGCTACGCCTCGCCCACGGTGTTTTATAGATTGGATCTTGCTCGTCATTCCGAGTATGCCGGATTCCGGGCGGATGAGGAACGCGCTGTAAATTCCGACTGAAAAGTGAGGGGGGTGACGACAAATACGAAAAGGCGTTCTTGGTTTTTGTCTTTGATCGTCATTCCGGCGCATGCCGGAATCCAGAGCAGATAAGGATGCCGATATCGCAGTACGACCAAAATATCTTCTAAAGAAGGAATTCAAGACACCTTCCATATCTCTTTTCTGGCCCTCTCTGAGATGACTTTTGTGCGTCGAGTGACTAAATCTCTTGTCAGCTTAATTTTGTTCTTAAACACTTTCGGAATTTGATAACCATTTTCTAGTAGAATCTTTTTCTTTTCCGCAAACGGCTTTGTCCCTAATTGCTCATTTGTATTTTTATCAACAAGCATTAGATTGCCCACCTGCCCCACAATTTGCTCCGACCACGTCTCCCCGATTTTCGTTTGAGGAACCAAATGCTCCAATGTCAATTCGTTTGATTCGCCAAGTATCGGCAAACGTTCGTGTTCAAACACTTTATGCAAGATATAGCGGACAAGTGCTCGCTGCGATGTCGCAGAGGCTGTGTAAATTATCTGCTCAAAAGCCGCATCAAATTCGCTCGGCGGCGGAATACGTTCCCGTAGCTTCGTAACCAAAGATCGTATCTCAGCCGATGCAACATTGGGATCAGAGGCCTCAAATAACTTACGACAAAGACGAATACATGCTGGATATGCCTCCCGATGATCTTGATGAAGTTACTGCCGTAAAACTAAAGTGAAAATTCTCAATTGCCTGAAGTGCTCTCATCAGCATTCTAAGTTTGATTTGTTTTTGTCTATAGGCTCGCACTAAAGAAAGGAGTGCTGGTGTAGGTTGAACCAGTTTGAACAATTTAAACGCTTCTAGGCTTTTGACGACGTCAGATTCGTTTTTATCCCATCCGTAACTTGGTTCGAAAATTCTACGATAACATTCCGCGTCAAAGATAAAGTCATCCAAATATTTTTTTGCATTTTTGCTGTTGATTCTTTCTCTGATTTTAGGAAATGTTTTGGCTTTCGTAACAGATTCAAATCTCGACTGCCACGAATGAACTATAAAGTTGTCTGGCGAGAGTTCCACTGAAGAGTTCAATATTGTGCCAAGCACCTCATCCCATTTAATTTTTGCATGATCCACATCACCTTTATTCTTCAAATTTCTAGTAAAATGGTTCTTAACCAAATCTGATAGTGTTAGGTCTTTGCCCCGGGTGTTTAATGTTTCAAAAATCAGATAAGCATCTTCTTCATTTTCTAGTGTAATAAGGATGATACTAAGTTCAAGAACTACATCTCTTGTTGAAGTAAGCCATTCTATTTTATGGGATAACTTTTCCGCCTCTTTGATCGTTGGGTCATTATCAATCGTTTTTAACTTTTCTATTATGTTTTGCGAAAATATATCCTTCGCCTTTGCAAGTGCCTCCTCCTCCTTTCCAGGCTTTTCATGGTTGAATTTTAATTCGGATTTTCCTTGCTTTAGTATTGTCTCCTGAAGATACGGAAATGAAGACTCTGTTTTGAGCACAAACATATATTTGTTATCTCTATTTTTACGCTCAATAAAACCATGCAGGCCATTCGCTTTGTCTTTTTCATCCAAATTCAGAAACGCGTCTCTTAATGCACAAAGAAACACCATAATTGTCGTGAGTCTTTGCTGACCATCAACGACACCCAAAGTGTTTTTCTGCTTATCGTAAACGACCATAGAGCCAATGAAATATTCAGAAATCTCTGAATTCGTTACGTCATCCCAAAAGTCAGTAATGTTATCTTCTTCCCATGAATATGGCCTTTGAAACCTAGGAATAACAAAATAGTTTCCAGTAAGGAGCTTTTCAACAGACAAATCTGTCGATTCAATTTTCATCTGATATTTTCCAAGTTAGAGATTTAGTAAGTGCTATAATCATTAAACTAGATATCTTCCGGTGGAGTGTTCATGCAGAAAGCAATCCATTATCTCTTAGCTGAGCGATGATCTCATTATACTGCAATGCTTTTCGAAAGCCATACCATCTTGGGATACTTACTCACTTTTACAAAAGCAATTTCTTCTCACTGTAGTGTCAGGGCTACCTCTTCCACTTTACAAAATCCAGCCACCAGGTCTCCCGCACCGCGTTCCCCAGATTCGGCCGCATCGCCGCGCTTCTGGGCGTGCCGTAGGCGGCTTCCTCCCAGGCGTCCGTGGCCGGGATGGTCGGGTCTTCCATGTCGTAGAGCGCGATAATGCGCCGCGCGCTCTTTTTCGTCTCCTGAATCTCCGCCTCCGCCGTCGCCCCGCCCGTGGCGGCGGTTTCCAGCTGGTACACGCGCCCGCGCGTCATGCCTTCCACTTCATAGAGGCGCTCCAGGTGCTCCTCGCGGTACCAGGCGAGCATCTCCTCCTTCATCTCCTCGGTGTCGGGATTGGGACTCACCATGTAGACATAAGGCGTATCAAAGCGGTGCGGCTCGCCGATGGAAGTCTGCAGGCTGTACACGGCGCGCTCGGCGTTTTTGATGAACGCCATGCACTCCCTGGTCCAGGGGGAGGGGTTGTCCCTCGATTCTTTGTAGTAATCGCTCTCGAACGCCGCGAGGGTATCTCCCTCGAAGGTGCAGAGAATGTTGTGATCGGCGCTGGCATCCACCGCGTTGTAGCGGTAGCCCACCCGGAAGCCGGGGCCGTCCATCCTGTCCGTTGAATGCTCGCAGTTGTGCCACTTTCTGAACTCTTGCGCGTGCTCTGCGTCGACGTTCAGCCAGATGGCGACGAGCGCCTGGGTCGGGTTCATCCGAAAACTCTCCTTTTATTCGATGCCCGCGAGGCGTTTCGCGTAGTCGATGGCGGGGCCGACCTCGTGCTCGCGCCAGATGGTCATCTTCTCCGCCTCGATGCTGCCTTCGGCGTGAATCGCCAGCACGGCCTGATAGCCCGCGAAGTCGGACGCCGTGATCTCCGCAATCAGGTTCATGAGCCTGAGCCGCTCTTCCGTCGACGAGGCGGGCGAAGCGCCCAGGTATTTGTCGATGATTTCGGCGAGTCTCGGGTCGTCCATGTCCTCCTCGCTCGGACCTGTGACGAGCAGCCCCCCCGCGATGTCCTGCACCCAGGCGAGCGCCTGGTGGTAGCCGGTGGCGAAGTGGAGCTTCGCGATGTTTATTACTTCGGCGTTGGGTATGGCGACGCCATCCATGACTTTGCATTCCCTCGCGGCTTCTCGCGTCATGCCCCGGCAAATCTGCGCGTAGGAGATGAGCTTGGCGAGCTTGTCGCGCACGTGGCCCGCGCGCAGGATGCCGTTGTACTCCGCCATCAGATGCGACGCGCCCACGAACAGGTCCACGAGCGGCAGCTTATAGCTCACGGCGGTGAAGCGGTGGAATTCGACGAAAGTCTTGGCGAGCGGCCCCGCCTTCTCCACCTCGCCGTTCAAGAACACGCGCTCCCAGGGAACCTTCACGTCATCGAATATGGTCAAGGTCTCCATCATCTTGTGCTTGCTCGAAATCGGGTTCTCGAACTCCGTGCCCTTCCTGCCGCCGTAGCCGCTGGCCAGCATGGTGAGGCCGGGCGCATTGGCGGGCACGGCGCAGGCCACGGCGTACGCTTCGTCTCCCGCGCGCATGTTTCGCGTGGGCAGTACGATTATCTCGTGCGCGTTGGTGGAAACCGAGGTGTGCACCTTCGCCCCGCGCAGGGTGATGCCCTCATCGTCCTGGGCCGCCACGCGGACGTAGTAATCGGGATGCGACTGCTCGCCCGGCCCCTTGCCCCGGTCTCCTTTCACGTCCGTCTGGGCGACGGCGACGGCGAGGTCGTTATCCCGGCAGTGCTCGTGGAATTTCTGCACGCGCTTGAGATAGCTCGTGCCCATGTTCTTGTCCATGTAGGAGGCCAGGAGGCGCAGGGCGAAGAGCGCGTCGGTTCCGATTTCCTTGATGAGAACGACGAGCGTTCCGCCCAGGGCCGTGGCGCGTTCGATCAAAGCGCTGCGCTTCAAGAGGTCGTCCGCGTTCTCGGGGATGTGGTAGTAGCGCGAGTAGGGGCCGTCCGGGCCGTCGACGAGCGCAAGTTCCTTGTCCGCCTCGTCTTCGGCCATCTCGTAGTCGATGGCGGCGTGATCGACCGCAATACCAATGACGGGGTGGGCGGCCACGTCCTCCACGCGCTCGCCCCGGTAGTAGACGACGCGGCCGTCATTCAGGCTTCGCTTGTATTCTTCGGGGCTCATGAGCGGCATGGTGGTTTCCTCCCGGATCAAAGCCGCGCCTCACAGGGCGGCTGCGTGTAATGTCGGTGAGTGGGCAGGGTATCTTCTTTCGCGATTCGGTGAAACGCCGCCGGGCCGGAATCAGGCGAAAAAAAGGGCCGCCCTCGCATTCTCGCGTGGACGGCCCCGGCGATATTACGCTTCGGCGAGTTCGCTCAGCTTGCCTTCCTTGTCGTAGGCCTGGAGTTGCGGGAAGCCGCCGATGACCTCATCGTCGATGACGATCTGTGGCACCGACTTGCCGCCCGTGCGCGCGATCATGGCGTCCCATTCGGGCGTGCCGCCGAACACGAGGTGCTCGGTCCATTCGAGGCCGCGCTTTTTCAATAAATTCTTCGCGGCCAGACAGAAGGTGCAGGGGTCGGTGGTGTAGACTTCGATGCTTGCTGCCATTTTTCTCTCCATGAAGACGGCATTGACGGGTGAACGTGTTCGCGCCTCGCATGAGACGCCGGTTCGTCCATAAAATAACAAAACGCCGGTCTTTCGTCATCCGAAAAGGGGTTGTTGAGAATGTCCTGATTATTAGATTCGGTGGATGTAATCGACAGACGAGAGAGAAGATTCACTCCCCCCTTGTTCGGTATGTCAATACAGGTGTAGGGGTCGCATACCATGCGACCCGGCTTTTTCGCCGCCCGCCATGGGACGCATATATGCGTCCCCTACACGCTCGGAATTCACTACTGCCGTCATTCCGGCGAAAGCCAGAATCCATTTCTTCGCCTTTTGCCCTTTGTCAGGGTCCTCGCGCATCTGTGGGGAATGAAATGCCGTCGTTCTTTCACCCCAACCCGTAAATGGATTCCGGCTTTCGCCGGAATGACAAACAAAACCGCAAGGACTGTAGGGACAGGTCGTGACCTGTCCCTACGGCGGCGTCCCTCGATACGGCCCTTGCGGGCCTACTCGGGATGAGGGCGTTTTTTGTTTTCTCACTCTGAGTAGTCACCGAAAGCGGCGTTCCGCGCGGCGAGAAATATTGACACAGGCCCCCATAAAATATATACATTTCCTCCCTGTTGTTTAGGAAACATATTTTGGAAAGCATCTTTTGCTAAACAACCGGTTCGACCGCCCGGCCCCTTCACAACGCATGGAGTCGTGCGGCCGGAGCCCGCGGACGGAGTCGTTTTCCCGCTCCGCAGCAAAGCGAACCGGACAGATGGGAGATGCGATGGAACACGAGGGAAAGCCGAGCAGGACGGGCATGAGCCGCTCCGTCGAGAGCATGCTGCGCGTGGGCGCGCGCATACGGGGCCTGCGCAGGTCGCATGGCTTGACGCAGGAAGAACTCGCCCACCGCTCGAACCTGACCAAGGGGTTCATCTCACAGCTCGAGCGCGACCTCACCTCGCCCTCGCTGGAGAGCCTGCTGGAGATCCTGGAAGCGCTGGATACAGATATCGTCCGCTTCTTTCAGGGCCATGAAGAAGGGCGAATCGCCTTCGGGCCGATGGATTCGCGCCACGCGGCGACTTACGCGGAAGTGAGCGCCTTCGATCTCATGGTGCCCGGAACGGCGAACCGAAACATGGAGCCTGCGCTGGTGACGATGGAATCAGGTGAGTCGATTTATGAGGACGCGCACGCGGGCGAGGAGTTCGGTTTCGTTCTCGAGGGCAAGGTGCAGGTCACATGCGGGGAGAAGCGCGCCAAGGCGAAAAAGGGCGAGTGGTTCTATTTCGCCTCGGACAGGAACCACCGGGTGGCGAACCCCTACAAGAAGCGCGCGAAGCTCCTGTGGGTGTCCACGCCTCCGAGTTTTTGATTTCAGGAGATTTCCGGATGGCTCGTCGATTTGCTTACGGAGGATTTGGGATTTGAATTCCCTGGGCCGCCACCTGCTGGCGGAATTTTACGACTGCGGAACCGATGCCCTGAACGATCCGGGGCGGATCGAGCGGCTCATGAACGAGGCCGCGCGCTTGAGCGGGGCCACCGTCGTGCAGAGCGTGTTCCACACCTTCAGTCCGCACGGGGTGAGCGGGGTGGTCGTGGTGGAGGAAAGCCATCTGGCGGTGCATACCTGGCCCGAGCATAACTATGCGGCGGTGGATTATTTCTCCTGCGGCGAGGTGGATTGCGATGTTGCCGTGCGCTATCTGGCGGAGCATCTTCTCCCTAAGCGCGTGGAGACGAAAGAGGTGCCGCGCGGCGTCATCGAAGGGCGCGAGGCTTCCATGAGTGCGCCGTTCGCAACGAACGGGGAAGGGGAGGCCTCCCTTTCTTTTCAAAATGGTGAGGGGCGCGAGCGATGATCGTCGCAACACCGACGAAGTATTTCATGGCATGCGGGTGCGCGGAGGGCGTGACGGAGCTGAACGCTTTCGACGCCGCCCTCCTGAGCGCGGGCGTTGGAGACACGAACCTCGTGCGCATGAGCAGCATCCTGCCGCCGCATTGTGAGGAGGTAACGTCTATCGAGCTGCCGCCGGGTGCGCTGGTGCCGGCGGCCTATGCTTCGGTGACATCCTCGAACCCGGGCGAGGTGATCACCGCGGCGGTGGCGATCGCCCTGCCCGAAGACGAGGCGCACCCCGGCCTCATCATGGAGTTTCACGACCACGCCCCCGGCGAGCAGGTGGAGGAGGAAGCCCGGCGGATGGCGGAGGCCGGCATGAAGGTTCGCGGAAAGAGGATCCGCGAGATCAGGAGCGTCGCCGCCGAGCACATCGTCGTGAATACTGGCGCCGCCTTCGCGGGAGTCATCCTTTGGAACTGACGCGCGCCCCCTTCATGCCGGAAAACTCGCCCGAAAAGCCGGCCACCTGGTTCACCGAGTACCACGGCCCCGGCACCGGACTCACCATGAAGGTGCTGCGCACCCTCTATTCCGCAAAGAGCGCGTTTCAGGAAATCACCCTCGTGGAGACCGAGGATTTCGGGCGCGTCCTCCTTTTGGACGGCATCATCCAGACCACCGAGCGCGATGAGTTCGTCTACCACGAGATGCTCGTACACGTGCCCCTGTGCGCGCACCCGGAACCCAGGAACGTCCTCATCGTCGGCGGCGGGGACGGCGGCTGCGTGCGCGAGGCGCTCAGGCACGAGACGGTCGAGCGCGTCACGCTGGTGGAGATCGATGAGATGGTGGTGGATTGCTGCCGCGAGTATCTTCCCTCCATTGCCGGAGGGCTGGACGACCCGCGCGTGAAAGTGCGGATAGAAGACGGGGTGAAGTTCATCGAGGGGAGGGAAGGGGCGTTCGACGTCATCCTGGTCGATTCCACCGACCCCGTCGCCATGGCGAGTCCGCTCACGCAGGTCTCCTTTTTCCGTGCGGCCAAGCGCGCATTGGCGCCCGGCGGGCTTTATGCCGCGCAGACGCAAGGCCCCGTGTTCGAGGGTCACAGGATGCGCAGAATCACGAAGCGCATCCGGCGTGTGTTCCCCGGCACCGCGACTTATCTCGCGAACGTGCCGACCTATCCGGGGGGGATATGGTCGTTCGCCCTCGCTACCAAATCGAAGAGAACGGACGTCCGCGCGAAGCCGAGAGCGCTGCCGCCGGACGTGAAGACCCACTACTACTCCCCCGCGATTCACGAAGCCGCGTTCACGCATCCCCCCTACGTGGCGGAGATTCTCGGCTGATGGGCGGGGAGGTCCGCCCGCGTTTTCTCTGCGCCAAGGGCTCTTTTGAATCTTCGCGCGTCGTTCTGCTGGGATGCCCCTTCGATGAGACGGCGAGCTTTCGCCGGGGCGCGCGCTTAGGACCCGATGCCATACGAGAGGCATCCGATTGTCTCGAAACCTACAGCCCGCATCTCGATAAGGATTTGAGCGACGCCGCCCTGTGCGACTTAGGCAACGTCGATATCGCTTCAGGCGATACCCAGGCCGTCCTCGATTCCATCAAGGCCGAAGCCTCACGGATATTTCGCGCCGGCAAGCGCCCCGTGTTCCTGGGCGGTGAGCATCTGGTGAGCCTGCCCATAGTGGAAGCGGCGTTGGGTGTTTTCCCGGGTCTGGCCGTTTTCCAGTGGGACGCGCACGCGGACTTGCGCGATGACTATCTGGGAGAGCGTCTCTCGCACGCCTGCGTGGTGCGGCGCATCCTGGAGCTTGAGGGCATAGGTCCACTTCGCCAGTTCGGCATACGTTCCGGCACGCGCGAGGAGTTTGCGTGGATGCGCGCGAACGACACCATACGGCCCATGAGCCCTGAGGCCGTCGAATCCGCCCTGAAAGAAATCGGCGATAGCGCCGTATACCTCACCATGGACGTCGACGTCTTGAATCCCGGCGAGATGCCCGGAACCGGCAGCCCCGAACCCGGCGGCCCCGGCTTCGATACGCTCATGGACTGCATTCGAGTTCTCGACGACTCGTCCGCACGCGTCATCGGCGCCGACGTGGTGGAACTCGCCCCTGAGTGGGACCCGACAGGCGCGAGCGCGGTCGCCGCCGCCAAGCTGGTGCGCGAACTCGCTCTGGTGATGGGGGCATGAGTCGGGTGGATCGGTTCGGCTTCTGGGCGCTGGCGCTCTTGTGGCTGCCTGCCGGGGTGATCGCGACTGCGCTCGTGCGCTTCGGCGCAGAGCCCGGTTTCTGGATGTCGTTGCCGATGGCGATGGGGTCGCTCCTCCCGGTCGCGCCTTGCGGCCTGCCGCTGGCGCTGGGGTGCCGGCGGCTGTGGCGGCTGGGCTACCGCCGCGACGCCTGGATGGCGGGGGTCATACTCGGCGTCGTCACGGTGGCGGCGTCGCTGGTGGCGGGATTGCTCGGCCCGATAGCCATCGCCGTCTTCGCGGTGATTTTAAGCCTGCCCGTCTGGGCGGGGGCGTGGTGGCTCGCGCGGCGGGGTTGAGAGTTGGCACCTAAGAGGACAACAAAATACTGGGAAATGATCGCATGGAAAAACGCATAGCTTTGCTTGGTTGGGGTTCCCTCCTTTGGGATAACGATAAGCAATTCGACGACTTGCACGAGCCTTGGCAATGTAATGGCCCTAAACTCAAGCTAGAATTTTCCAGAATTTCTTCGTCCCGAAGTGGTGCCCTAACGCTGGTCATAGATCCAGACAATGGATTTACCAATTCAGTCTGCTGGACCCTGAGCGGTCGAACAGATATTAGTGACGTCATACAAGATCTAAAAAAACGAGAAAAAACCAAATGTAGATATATAGGTAGATTTTCTATTGGAGGAGACGAACACAGTTTCGATTGCAGATCGCTCTCGGCAATCCGCTCTTGGGCAATTGAACGTGGGCTATACGGAGTTGTTTGGACGGACCTTCCTTGTAACTTCAAAAAAGAAACAGGTGATGCCTTTTCAGTTCATAGTGCTTTGCAATATCTAAAAAGCCTAGATAACTATGTTAGTTCGAATGCGCTTGACTATATAAAAAAAGCACCAAATTCGATTCAGACGCCACTTCGTAACGCAATCACGGAACAACTTGAAGGGGAGTAAATGAGTTGAATTTCTACCCCCCTAACCCCCCTCTGCTTCCACCGCAGCGGCCATCTCGCCCATCGAGAAGAAGATGAAGTCGGTCGTCGGCATATTCTCGACTTTCTCCGTCGCGCCCCAGCTTCCTCCCTCTGAGAGCCTCTGCCGGTCGATCCAGGCGTTGGCGAGGCCGAACCGGTTTGCGGGCGCATGGTCGTGGCGCAGGCTCTGCGCGGTGTGGAGGACGTCTGTGCGCTCCAGCCCGAAGTCCGATTTCAGGTGCGATAGGAGATACTCGAAGTTGGCGTCGGCGGGCTTGTATGTGCCGATGTCCTCGGCGGTGTAGACCGCGTCGAACGCGACGCCCAGCTTGCGGTTCGAGGCGGCGAAGCCCTCGCGGTGGACGTTCGAAAGGATGACGAGCTTGTAGCGCCGCTTCAAGGCGCGCAGCGCGTCCGCAGTATCGGCGAACGCCGGCCACAGCGGCACGGATGCGCCGAACGCCTCATCGAGCGCATCACTCGTCTCTAGCCTAAGGCTCTCGGCCATGCTCCGGTGGACTTTGACCAAGAGGTCGGGATAGCGAAGCTCGGGCGAGGCGTGCTCGTGGTGGGCTTCCCATTTCGCAAAGGCTAAGAGCGCGGCCTCGCGTGTCACATCCGCGTTGCCGCCACCCATGATGAGCGGCTGCAGCGCATCCCATATGCCGGCCTCCCAGTCGATGAGGGTGCCGTAGCAGTCGAACGTCAGTACCTTGTAATCGGTCAGTCGGGCCATGGTCCGGGTTTCCTGTCTGGTACGGGGGATTTGTCGTTCTCTTGTCGGGCAGACACAGAGTCTGCTCGAAGAAATTTTCTAAGGTCGCGAGCGGGGGTGTCAAGCGAAGCCCCGGCATGTAATTCTATCAACCCAGTTTGCATGGCGGGATGAAATGTTTGTATAGTATAAGTCTTATTGTAACTCATTCAATTGTATACAGTATACTTTTATTAGCGGCGGTTTCGCGCGCGCGAGCAGCATGACGGAACCTGCTGATAATTAAAGTATTCTTGGAGCCGATTCATCATCTTGCGCTTGGAGACGCCCATGGCTGAAGAAAAACCCCGCCAATTCGTTGGAAGTGTGGAATTCAAAAAGGGTCTCGAAGGGGCCATCACGAACGAGAGCGCCATCAGCTACGTGGATGGAGCGAACGGCAAGCTCATCTATCGCGGATACAGCATCGACGACCTCTGCGCCGGAGGCGGGGGCTACGAGGAAACGGCCTACCTGCTGCTGAACGGAAAATTGCCCACCCGGGCGGAGCTCGACGTCTTCAATGCCGATCTTGCCTTGCGCCGGCCCATCCCCCAGCCGGTGAAAGACCTGATCGTGCAAATCGCCGGCACGTGCCACCCCATGAGCTCGCTGCGCACCGCCGTCTCCATGCTCGGCTGCCTGAACCCGAAGGAATTCGAGGTGACGGTGGAGAACGATTACGATATCGCCCTCACGCTCACGGCGCAGTTCCCCACCCTCGTGGCGGCCATCCAGCGGGCGAGAAGGGGCGAGTTCCTCATCGAGCCCGACCCCTCGAAGGGTTTGTCGGAGGATTTCCTGAGCATGATGACGGGCGAGACGCCGGACGCGCGCACCGTGGAGGTGATGGATATGGCCCTCATCATCCACGCCGAACACGGCATGAACGCCTCCACCTTCTCCTCCATGGTCACGAACAGTTCTTTGACTGATTTCTACAGTTCCATTGTCGCAGGTATCGGCTCGCTCAAGGGGCCATTGCACGGCGGCGCGAACGAGGCCACGCTGCGCACGTTCCAGGAGATCGGAGACCCCGCCACGACGGAAGACTGGTTCGCAGCGGCGAAAGAGAAGAAGGTGAAGGTGATGGGCTTCGGCCACCGCGTCTACAAGGCTTACGACCCGAGGGCGCGCCTGTTCGACCCCATCGCCAAGGAGTTTTCCGAACGCGCCGGCACGAGCCATCTCTACGAGATCGCGAAAAAGCTCGAAGCCCTCGTGGTGGCGGACTTGGGCGGCAAGGGCATCTTCCCCAACGTCGATTTCTTCTCGGGTATCATCTACGACGCAATGGGCATCGACACGGACATGTTCACGCCCATCTTCGCCGTGCCGCGCATCGCCGGGTGGTCGGCGCGCATTCTCGAATATCTGCCCGACAACCGGCTCTTCAGGCCCCGCGCGGTTTACATCGGCGACCTGGAGTCGCAATACACGCCGATTGGCGAGCGCGGCTAGATTCAATAAGCAAACCGAAAAGCGGCTCTCTAACGGGGGCCGCTTTTTTTCGCCTCATTTTTTCATAATTCGGGATTATCCCGTGGGGCTTCTCGGCGCAATCTTAAATCGAGGAGGTTTTCCGGTGGCGTATGAAGATGGCTTCGTAATCGAGACGAAAGGGTGGACGGACGTTCTGGATATCACGATCAAGATCGAGCTCATCGTTTTGGCAAGCAAGGTGCAAAGCGGAATCGCCCTGGCATTCACGCCCGGCTCGACGGCGGGTCTCACGACGATGGAGTATGAGCCGGGAACGGTTTCTGACCTGAAAGAGGCGATCGCCCGCCTGGCGCCCGAGGACTTGGATTACGCGCACGTTCTCTCAGGAGACGGGAACGGCTTCTCCCACGTCCGCGCCGCCCTGCTGGGGCCGAGCCTTGCTTTGCCCATCCGGGGAGGCGCGCTTGTCACCGGGAAATGGCAGCAGGTTGTCCTGGTCGATTTCGACAACCGCCCGAGGAACAGGCGGGTGGAAGTCCAGGTTCTGGGCGATACTCCTTAATCAATGGAAATTTTATACTTCAGTTGAAGACTTCTTGTTTCAGTTTTTGTTTTTTCACTTCCCTTTGAGGGGTCGGGTATCCCGAGGGGAAAGCCCGATGAGAAAATACAACAATGGAGTCTTGTAGATTTTGTAGGGACAGGTCGCGACCTGTCCCTACGGCCTCTTTTTCCATCGGGTTCGATCATATAAGGGTTTTGTCAGCCAAGGAGTAGGGGAAATCCACTCTCCCCTTCTCGGTGCTGTTGAAAAACTGCACAGAAGGAGTGCGCTAAATTCCACTCCCCCTTTGAGAGTTCTTGCCGTCCGACGAGAGAGTAATTCACTCCCCCTTGAGGGGGAGTCACAGAGGCCGAGTGCTTTGGACGAAGGCCGATGTGGTGGGGGGAGGTTTGCTCTGTGGCATGTCCCCCCACCGATTCAGCCTTCGCATAATCCGCTTGGCTTCATCGACTCCCCCTCAAGGGGGGAGTGATTCCATCATTTCCTATCGCACTCGGCGCATGGAACACCGCAGTAAAGGCATGTATATAATTCTTTAATCAATCCGGGCCGGATGCGCACCAGACAGCGTGGCGACCGGGAATCAAGCTTCTCGGGCTCTCGCCGCGAAGTATGAGAAGTATGAAAGGCTAGTCGTCGCCCTCGGCGAACTCCTCGAACGTGTAGAACAGCCCGTCGAGCACCCGCGCCGCCTGCTCGTCCACGCCCGGCTTGTCGAGTGGCAGGTCGATGGCGTAGCGGAACACGCCGTCGTGGTAGTGCTCCACCTTGTGCTCTTCCTCCTCGCCCGCTTCCTCCATTCCGTCGTACACGAAATCGTCAATCGGGTCCTTGCTGTCGAGGATGGCGAGTTCGATGTCCTCGTTCATGTAGCGGTCAGCGGTGGCGAAGCTGATGCGGAGCTTGCCGTCGGTCTCGTTTTTCACCATATCGAACCAGCAGACCTCGTTCACGACGAGGCGGATGGAGCGGCCCGAAGGGTCGGGTTCGGGGGTGAAGCGGTCGTCTGTCGCGTAGCGTTTGATCATGCCTGTGATGATGTCGGCCAAAACAGGAGCCTCCCTGCGCGTGGTTTTTAGTGAGTGGAAATCCGGTCTTTCCTCGTTCGGGGGGAAATATAGCTTGGAGTCTTCGTTTCGCCAAGCGGCGACGGGAGTCGGGAACGAGAGGCTGGCCTAAATCTTAAGATCGCTCGTTGCGGGAGAGATATCGCTGTGTTTTTGAAAAACAAAGGGGATGAGCGGCGTGCGATAACTTGAGCCGCTCATCCCCTGAATGATGCTGGGTCTCGGAGACCTATTTCTTCATCGTCATGGCTTTGATGAGTTTCGTGTAGCCGTCGTAGTTCGGCTTTCTGGACTTCTCATAGTCCGCGCCGCTCACGAAAACCACGTTTTCGCCGATGCTGCGCATGAAGCGCTTGAAGGATTTGTTCTTCGTGAGCATCTCGAATGCGCCGCGGAGCTTCTTCAGCCTGTCGGCGGGCGTCTTGGCAGGCGCCATGAAGATGCGGTCCATCGTGAAGCCCACGCCCTTGTAGCCGAGTTCTTCCGTGGTCGGGACTTCCTTGAAGTCCTTGTCCTTCGAGAGGCGCGTGTTTCCGGTGAGCGCGAGCACGGTGACCTTTCCGGACTTCTTGTGGGGGCGAAGCTGGGTCGGGAAGGCGATGCCCACGTCGTCCTGGCCCGAGAGGACGGCGCGCAGTGCGGGGCCGCCGCCTTTATGCGGAATGAAGTTCACCTTGATGCCCGCAGCGCGGACGAACTGCATGGAGGGCACGTGGCCCGCGCCCCATACGCCGCTGTGGCCCCAGTTGACCTTGCCGGGGTTTTTCTTGGCGTAGGCGACGAATTCCTTCATGTTCTTCCACGGCCGGTTCGCGAGCGAGAAGAACACCGGCTGCCCGTGGTTGATCTTGGCGACGGCCGAGAAGTCGCGCAGCGTGTTGAAGGGCACCTTGCGCGTCTGCGGCACGAGCTGGTCGAACCCGTTGTGGGTGAAGAGCAGGGTGTAGCCGTCCGGCTTGGCCTTGGCTACGAAGCCGGTACCCTTCATGCCCGCGCCGCCCGGCACGAGCTTCACGACCATGGGCTGGCCGAGGATGTCGGCGATGATGCTGGTGATGCCGCGCGCGTGGAGGTCGTGGCTGCCGCCCGCGCCCACGGGCAGAACGAGCGTGATGGGCCTGTCGGGATAGGCCGCCGTGCTCGCGGAGGGCAGACCCAGCGCGACGAACAGTACCAGCGCGGCCGCGATGGCGAATAAGCGTTTTTTCATGATGATCTCCTTTGATGTATTTGCCTTCATGAGGCGGCGGACCCCTTGGTGCGCTGCCACATCGGGCGAAGAATGAGAAATGCGACCCAGACCAGCGCCGCCACCAAAAAGGCGGACGCTATCGGTCTTTCAACGAAAAGATACCAAAATGGAGCCCCTTTCGCGTAGAGCATCGACTGGCTCAAACGATACTCTATCGGCTCTGCCAGCACAAAAGCGATGATGAGAGGCGCCAGGTCGAACTTGAATTTTCTGAGAATATAGGCGCATACGCCGATGATGACCATCAGGATCACGTCGGTGTTCGCTCCCGTGGAGAGTGTGCCCACGAAGGCGAGCGCTACGATGACGGGGATGAGATACGCCTTTTTGAACTGAATGGCCCGGGCGAAGGGTTTCAGAAGAACGTAGCCCAGGAAGAAGAACAGCACGTTCGCCAGCACCATCGTGAGGATGAGCGCGTACATGAGCGCGCCTTGTTCCTGGAATATCTGGGGTCCCGGCCGCATGCCGTGCGCCACGAAAGCGCCCAGCAGGATGGCCGTCACGTTGTCTCCCGGAATGCCCAGCGTCAACAGGGGAACCAGCGTGGGGCCGTTCACGGCGTTGTTCGCGGCCTCGGGCGCAGCTATCCCGTCGAGTTCGCCCTTGCCGAAGTTCTCCGGGTTCTTGGAGGCGCGCTTCGCAGCGCTGTAGCCGATGAAGGCGGCGACAACCTGTCCCACGCCCGGCACCATGCCGATGCCAGTGCCGATGGCGGTCGAGCGCAGGATGGAGCGGATCGACGCCTTGAACTCGCGCCAGCGCAGCCGTTCTCCCGCCTTGGCGAGGTCCACGTGCTCGCTGATGAAGCGCACGGTGCGCGTTTCGACCGCTTCCAGTATCTCGGGCATCGCGAATATCCCGATGGCCAGCGGGATGAGGGGAATGCCGCCGCTCAGCGCTTCCAGGCCGAACGTCATTCGCGTGGAGCCGGTGGTGGCGTCAGTGCCGATGAAGCCGAGCCCCATGCCGATGCAGGCGGCAATGGCTCCCTTTAAGCCTGAATCGCTCGATACGCTGGCGATGAGAACTAACGAAAAGATGATGACGGCGAACACTTCCGGCGGGCCGATCAAGAGCGTGATGATGGCGATGGGACCGATGAGCGCCAGGGTGAAGATGTCCGAGAGCGTATCGGCGATGGTGGAGGAGAACAGCGCCATTTCGAGCGCCTTTCGTCCTTCGCCCTTGCGCGTGAGCGCGGGGCCGTCGAAGGTCGTAGCGATGGATGCGCCCGTTCCCGGAATGCCGACCAGAATCGCCGGAATGCTGCCCCCGTAAATACCGCCCTTGTAGATGCCGATCAGAAACGGGATGCCGAGCATGGGTTCGAGCTTGAAGGAAATCGGCAGCAGGACCGACATGGCGAGGATGGTGGTGAGACCGGGCATCGCGCCCACGAACATGCCGATGGTCAGGCCGGCGCATATGTAGAGATAGGTGTCCACGCGCATCAGGAGTGCGAAGGCTTGGAGGAAGGCGTCGAGCAAGGCCGGGTCTCCCTATTTCCCGAGAAATACGCCGGAGAGGAACTTCATGATCGCGTCCTCGACGACGGCGATGGCCTCGTAGTCGCTCCTCGGCAGCGAGATGAGCAGCAATCTCTCGAAGATGAAGCGCACGACGATGGGCATCAGAATGGAGACGGAGGCGACGATCCATATCTGCCGTATGCCCAGGTACCAGATGACCGCGCCGGCCATCAAGAGCGTCGACAGGCCGTAGCCCAGCGCCGACACGAGAAGGGAATAAGCGGCGACGATGACGATCATCTTCGCCCCGCGCAGGAAGCGCTCCGCCTCGTTCGTATCCGCGACGGAGTGGATGTAGCGCGCCCTCCGCCATGCGTCCAGCGTATAGAAGGCGCACAGGACGGCGAGCACGGCGAATGCGAGTTCCGGGAAGAATATGGGCGAGAGGCGCAGGAAATCCTGCGCGGAGGTGATGCCGCCCGACGCGATCAAGTAGGGCATGAAAATGGCGAACCCCGCCGCGAGGAGCGTCATCCCCCCGGCCAGATAGATTTCTAGGCGCAGCATGGTGGGGCTTGGCGCGCTGGTTGATTCTTCGTCCGAAGACATGGAGCGTCCTGTTGCATGGGGTCGTTTTTTCTCCGCCGACCCGGAGGCGTTTCTCATCGCCCGATGAAGTGGTGTCGTTCGATGGATTTGCGTATTATTCATCAATCGGCTGGCAGTAGCAAACTTTCATCCCATCCGTTCGCATATGTGCGCCACGTGCGCTACCCGAGGATTCAAGGAGAGTAAGTTTTATGAAAATCATCAATTCCATGAGCGTGGACAAGGACAACGCTTACGAGCCTCCCTATTCCATCATGTGGGGGGTGAACGACGAGACGACCGACACGAAGGTCATGACCATGCAGCGCACCATCATCCCCCCCGGCGGGAAGAACAAGATGCACACCCACACGTGCGACGCCGTGTTTTATGTGAACAAGGGGCCCATTTACGTCTATATTGGGGATCCGGAAAACCCCGAAAGAATCCTCGTCGAGTCGGGGCATTTCTGCTACGCGCCCGCGGGCGAGCCGCACGGGCAGGAGAACCCGAGCGAGACCGAGCCCGCCGAACTCATCGCCACCTACGGGAACTGCTCCCACCAGGACAAGGCGGGCACGACCTTCGTGCAGTAGCATCTCACCTATCTTATTGATGGAGTCTTGCAATGGATCGAGGAATCTGGGCGTCCTGGTACGACCTGCCCGAAGAAAAAAGAGAAGACTACTGCGCGTGGCTGCACGGGCGGCACCTGCCCGCCATGCTGGAGCGGGCGGGGTTTTTGTGGGCGGCGCATTACGAGGTTGAAGGCGAAGGAGCGCAGATGAAGCAGGTGAAGAACACGGCGCTCACCTACGCCGCGCCGGGTGAGGTTCCCGGCGGTACGGGGTACGTGCTCCTCATCGGGGCGGTCTCTCCGCACGTGTTTTTCGACCCCACGCTCGCCGATATCGCGAAAGAATACGACGATGAGACAAGGGCGATGCTGGCCCTCCGCACAGGGTATCGCGAGTGCATATTCAGCGAAGAGGCCCGCGTCGACGGCCCCGACGTCGCCAAAAGAGGTCCCGGCATCACGCCCGGCCCTGCGATTCAGATGGGGCAGTTCCTCTCCCGGGACGCGGAGGCGGAGCACGACCTCGGCGCGTGGTACGCCCAGTATCGCCTGAAATTCATGGAGGGGATGCCCGGCTGCATCGGCGCGCGGAAGCTGCTTTCCGCCGCCGGCTGGGCCAAGCATTCGATTTTTTATGAGTTCACCTCGCTCGAAGCGCGAGAGGAGGGCTTTCAGAAGCACGAGAGCCTCTCGCTCGATGAGAGCGGGTGGTCGGGCCGGGTGGTGAGATCGCTCGTCCACGCGCCCGGCAGCCCGAGCGTGGGCCGCCGCCTGTGGCCGCCTGTGAACTGAGTCTTGTTACCCATTTGGGAAGGAGAATTCGATGGCGCAACTACCGATTCTGAGTGATGAAGAAGCCGGCCCCGAGGCCACCGTGGTGTTCGACGCGAGCCGCAAGATGTTCGGCCGCGTGGCGAACGCCATCCGCGTGAGTTCGGCCAGCCCGAAGATGCTTCAGCCGCTGTTCGGTTTTCTGATCTCGCTGTGCAGGGCCGAGATCACCGACGTGTTGGACGCGAAGACAAAGGCGCTCCTGATCTTGAAGACCTCGATGGAAAACGGGTGTAAGTACTGAACGGCCCACAACGTCACGTTCGGTCGAGCGTGCGGGCTGTCGGATGAGCAGATTGACGCCGTGAGGGACGACGCCTATCAGGATTCGGACTTGTTCACCGACGCCGAAAAAGCCGCCATCGCCTGGGCCTATCACCTGACGAAATACACCTTCGCTCAGAACCCCGAGGCGCTTGCGAACATGAAGAAACACTACGATCACGCCCAGCTCGTCGAGGCGACGCTGGTGTCGGGCTATTTCAACATGTGGAACCGCTTCACCGACGCGCTTGAGACCGACATCGAAGGTCATGACCAGATGACCCTGTTCACCAAATCCGCCGTGATCGACAAACAGGACCTCGCCGATTTCATGAACGAGTGCTGGTGGGCGAAAGAGGACGCATCAGGTGATCAGGAAGAAGCGCTACCGGCGACTGCGAAATCAGGGGATTGATTTTTCTGGATTCACGGGAAGTGCGGAGCCGCTCTGCCCGGGGAGGGCGTATCATGACCAGTGAAGATATTAGCGGGCTTGGGCTTCATGAGCTTTCAGAGGGAATCGGGGCGGGCGAGCTCTCTCCCGTGGAGGTGGTCGAGGCGTTTTTGGCGCGCATCGATTCGCTCAATCCCGCTATCCTGGGCTTTCTGGAGGTGACGGGAGAAGCCGCGCTGGCAGAGGCGAAGCGCGCACAGGAGGAGATCGCCGCCGGCCGCAGGCTGGGCCCTTTGCACGGCGTCCCATACGGGGTCAAGGACATCATCGACACGGCGGGCGTTCGGACGACGCGCGGGTCGAGCTTCTTCCGCGACAATGTGCCCGAGCGGGATGCGGAATGCGTCGCCCGCTTAAAGCGCACCGGCGCGATTCTGCTCGGGAAATGCCATACCCAGGAGTTCGCCTCCGGTCCGCTGAGTCAAAACGCCCACTTCGGCACCGCGCACAATCCGTGGGACTTGGAGCGCATGACGGGAGGCTCGAGCACGGGGTCGGGCGCATCGGTCGCCGCCGGTCTTTGCCCCGTCGCCATCGGTACGGACACGGGCAGCTCGATCCGCGGGCCTGCGGCGTTGTGCGGGCTCGTGGGACTCAAGCCTACCCACGGCCGGGTCAGCCTGCGGGGCGTGTGCCCGAATTGTTTGAGTTACGACCACGTGGGACCGATCGCCCGCTCGGCAAAAGACGCCGCTCTCTTCTTGCAAGGAATGGCGGGCTACGACGCGCAAGACCCCTACAGCCGCGACGTTCCGGTTCCCGACTTCTCCGCCCGGCTCGGGGAGGGCACCGAAGGTTTGCGGGTGGGCCTTTGCCCCGGCCTTTCGGGCGATTTCGAGGCGGACGCCGAGGTGGCGCAGGCTTTCGAGCGCGCCGTCGATGTGTTCCGTGAGTCGGGCGCGCAGGTCGAGACGTTGCCCTTTAGCGATGCGGACCGCTTGATGCACGTAAGCCGCGTCATCATCCAGTGCGAATTCGCCGAGTTCCACAGGCCGCTCTACGAGCAGAATCCCGACGGCTACGGCCCCTCCACGCGCGAGCGGGTGGAGGCGAGCCTCGCGGGGGCCGATCTGGACGAGTACATCCGCGCAGGGCGCGAGCGGGAGGTGCTGCGGCGCAAGGTGTTTGATCTGTTCGATCGGGTGGACGTCATATTGACGCTCGCCCTGCCGTGCATCGCCCCGCGACTCGAGGATTTGATGGCCCATATCAACGGCGAGGAGGTGGATTACTCCCTGGGCCTCACCATGCCGTACCTCACCCACCAGAACCTGACGGGATTCCCGGCGGCGGTGGTTCCCACCGGGTATTCGGAAAAAGAGGGCATGCCCATGTCGCTTCAGGTCATTGGCCGCCCCTGGGAGGAGGCGGAAGTGCTGCGCGCGGTCCACGCCTACGAGAGGGCGACGCCCGAACTGCGGAACCGGCGTCCCGTGCTGTAAGGGTCGTCTGGTTTAATTCTTTTTCCGAATGGGGTTGTCCGAAAGGCTCGACGATACGGGCGAGATGACGCTGTAGACTCAAAGGGGACGACGCATGCGTATGAAAGCAGCCGTTTATCACGGACCGCGGGACATTCGGGTCGAGCAGGTGGAGCGGCCGGCCCCCGGCGAGCATGACGTATTGGTGCGGGTGAAGGCGTGCGGGATTTGCGGGTCCGATCTGCACATGTACCGCCTCGGCATGTTCGAGGTGCTTGGGCGACGGATCGACGACAAACGCCGCATTATGGGTCATGAACTGAGCGGTGAAATCGTCGAAATGGGAGAAAAAGTCAGCGGCTTTTCCGTCGGGGACCGCATCACCGGGCTCGGTCACGGCGGCTTTGCAGAGTATGTGCCTGTTCGTGTTACCGAGCGCAGCCCGCACATCCTGCCGGAGTCCGTCAGCTTCGAGGAGGGCGCGACGCTCGAACCGCTGGCCACCTCTTTGCACGGCGTGTCATTGGGAAAGCCGGTGGCCGGCGAAACGGTGGTCGTGCTGGGGGCCGGCATTATCGGCTTAGGCTGCGTCCAGGCCATCCGTGCGACCGTCGACTGCCGCGTCATCGCCGTCGACTCTTCAGAGCGCCGCTTGGAAATGGCCAGGCGCTTCGGAGCCGACGCCGTCGTCAACCTGACCGAAACCGACCCGGTGGAAGCCGTGATCGAACTGACGGGCGGGGCCAAGCCGGTGGAGCGTTTCGGCGTTCGCGGCGGCAACGCCGATCTGGTGGTCGACTGCGCCGGCGCGCCGTCTTCACCGAACCAGGGTTTGCTGATGCTGAAGCAGCAATATGGCCGTTTGGTGTTGGTCGCCCTGTTCGAGCATTCTGCGGATCTGGACTTCAACCAGGTGGTGCGCAAACACGTCGTCGTCTATGGGTCCTGGACCTGGACCGGGGACGACTACCACCGCGCCATCGAGCTTGTCGAGAGCGGTAAGGTCCGGCGCGGGCCCTTGATTTCCCATGTTATCGAACTCGAGGATGCACCGGAGGCGTTCGCCGTTCAGGACCGGCCTGACGCCGCCATCAAGGTGGTGCTGAAGCCCTGATATCTGTGGATTATTGTTCCGCTTCCGTGGTCGGCGTCGCGTGGCGCAAGTGTCGTTGGCCTACTCGTCGTCTTTGTTGAAGCCCAGCAGTTCGTCAACCAACTCTTTGCGCTTATAAAGCAGCATCGCGGTGATAAGGACGGTGAGGACCATCAGGGGAATGTCACCCTTGCCGACGAAAATGGCGACGCCCGGCATCAGCAGGATGGCGATGAGTTCCGCGTGGTCGCGCCTTCCGGTCAGGGCGGAGATGAGCAGGGCGACGGTGGCGCAGATCACCAGGGTGAGAGGCGACACGCCGAGCAGCGCGCCCGAGGTGCTCGCCGTTCCGCGTCCGCCGCGAAACCCGTGAAAAACCGGTAGTATCTCGCCGAGCACCACGCAGACGCAGGCCAGTGCGGCGATCCACGGAGAGTCGCTCATGAACCAGGCGAAACCCAGCGCCAGCTGCGCTTTTAGGAGGTCGGCGATGAAGACGAGAGCGCCCACGCGATCCCCCAGCACCATCCAGGTGTTCGCGAAATCGAGTTGTCCGCTCCCGTACATGCGCAAATCGATGCCACGCGCCTTTGCGGCGAACCAGGCGGCGGAGACCGAACCGATGTCGTAGGTGATGCATCCCACGATGATGACGGATGCAAGAATTTCCAAGAGAACCTCCGGACAAGAAAAATCACGGCTCCCCATATTGCAGTATTCTCCCGCGCGTGAAAAGAGGCGCGCGCTCAAGCGGAGCGTATTTCATGGAGGGCCGAATGACGTTCCAGCGCGCCCTGGACGTGGGCTGGGGCAAGGACGCCGCCGCGCGCGTTATCGAAGTCTACGAAGGAAAGGACGGAGGGTAGAGGAGTTCGGTATCCCCTCAACTGCGCGCATGACCGAAGTTGTAGCGGTGCGCACGACGAGTTCGATTATTTGTTCAGAATCTCTTTCTTGCGGCGCTGGAGGTAGATGCTGCGAATCAGGGTGTAATAGTCCAGGGCCAGAGGGTCTTTCTTGAGCAATTCGATGGGTTCGATTAAGCGCTCGCGGGTGTCGATGCCCTCCAGGAGCCTTACTCCGAATAGAAAGTCCGCCAGGTAGCGGGGATGCCCGAAGAAGATTTTCTCCACGTCTTTGCCGGCGGCGCCCGCGTAGTTGAGCGGGTTGATGAAGGCGTCTCCCACCTTGCCGAAACCGTCCCGGACCGTCGATGGCCCCAGTATGGGGAGCACGATGTATACCCCCTCTTCTACGCCCCAAACCCCGAGAGTTTGGCCGAAATCCTCCTCGTGATGCGGTACTCCTATCCCCGTCGCCACGTCGAACAATCCCACCACTCCCAGGGTGGTGTTGATCAAAAACCGGCTCAGGGTCATACCGGCGCGCTCCCCCTCCCCCTGGAGGACGTCGTTCGCAAAAATGAATGGGGCGTTAATGTTGCGCATGAAATTGCGGAACGTATCGCGTACGGGTTTTGGGAATAAGGCCCGGTATATCTTCGCGAGCGGGAGGAAAATGACGGCGTCGAGCGCTTCGTTGAAATCGAAGACTGCGCGGTTGAAATCCTCGAACGGGTCTATGGATTCTGTAGCTTGTTCCTCATTGCCGATGTCATGGTCAGAACCGAAGGCGATGGAGGCCGGAGCGCACAAAAGCGCGAGGCTCAAGACGAGCGCGAGCAGTCCGCGTACCTGCGGATATCTCTTTCTGTTTCCTCTCGTTAGGCGAGCCAATGGGGTCCACTCCATATTCGTGTCTTGTCGCTGCCCCGATATAGCGCAATTGATATTATCGATTCAACCGGGTGGATGACATCATAGCTTGATGATTGAAAGGAGACCAGAAAATTTTCGGCGATTGCGCTCTTTACGCCAGAGAGCCTCCGCAGGAGGAGCCGGCCCCCGCCGTGCAGCCGAAGCAATGATCGCCCAGCAGGATTTCCCGGCCCAGCAGCTCGTCTGGCGCTACGTCCCAAAGTTTCAGTGGCGTCCCGTTGCCCAGGGACATGTTGAGCATCTGGTTGAAGTCGCAATCATACAAGACGCCGTCCCACCCCACGCTGATGAGGTTTCGGCACATCAGGTCGGGCAGTGTTCCGGGGTTGTAGGCTTCACGAAGTGTGGTCATGTAGTTATCCAGCTTGCCGTTCACCTTCAGATAACTGGCGAAGCGTGTAATGGGCATGTTGGTGATGGTGTAGAGATGATGAAAGCGGATGCCGTAGCGCTTGAGGAGTTCGCGTTTGTAGTCCGCCTCGAGCGCCTCCTGGGGCGGGGGGAGATTATCGTCCACAGGGTTGTAGACGAGGTTCAGTTCCAGATCTCCCGGCGGGCCGAAACCCGCCTCGTTCAAATCCCGGAGCGCGCGGATGGATTTTTCAAACACGCCGTCTCCGCGCTGGGTGTCCACGTTTTCCTCGAGATAACAGGGCAGAGAGCAGATGAGTTCCACGCGGTTCTCGCGGTAGAAATCAATCAGGTCCTCTTGGCCCGGCTCGTAGACGACCGTGAGGTTGCAGCGAACCATTACGTGACGGCCCTTGCGGTGGGCGCGGGTGACGATGCGCCTGAAATGAGCGTTGAGTTCGGGCGCGCCTCCCGTGATGTCGACGTTGGATATCTGCGTATCCTCGAGCCATTCGATGATGCGGTTCGCCGTATCCTCGGTCATGATTTCCTTGCGATGCGGGCCCGCGCCCACATGGCAGTGCGCGCAAGTCTGGTTGCAGAACTTGCCCACGTTTATTTGCAGTGTGGTGAGTTCAGTTCGATCCAGGCGAGGCGTGTCTTCCAGAATGCGAGCTATGAAACTCACGCCCCCGTTCGATGTCAGGGGCAGGGATATATGTGCGGGCATCGTTTCTCCCGAGGGAATGGAATCGTTCTACAGCTTAAGCGGTTCGCACCAGTTTTCTGCGAAGCGACTTGATGCGTCTTCTCACGCGTTTGAGCTGCACGCCGTCGCTCGCCTCGATGTGCTGATCCCGCATGTTCTTGAGCGACTTGATTTGTTGCTTCACGGCGTTCCTGTCGATTTTGGAGGTGCGCTTCGCCTCGATCAACGGAATGTCGTTAATCTCCTTGAGCGCCCGGATCAACTGGGTTTTGTCCATGCCGTGGACGCCGGAAATCTTCCCGCCGTAGGCCAGGGCGGCTTCCTTGAGCTTGGGCACGTTCATCTTGTCAATTTCTTTGGCCGTCAGAACGGGGCCCTTCTCTTCGGGGGCCGCCGCTTCCTCTTGGGGAGCTTCCGCTTCCTGCTCGGTGGCTTCCGCTTCGTTTTTTTCTTCTTCCGCCATTTCCCTCTCCATGAAAAAACGATTTCACCCCGATGCGCATCTGCGCACGATCATGGGGATGTTCACCTCGAATGGTACCCGCCCAAACGGGCTGACCGCCAAAAGTAACAAAACGGGGTGCGATAATCAATGGCTTCGTGCAAGAGCGGCCCGACGGGAAAAAGAATGGGAGAGGCCAGTCCGTACTCGGAACGGGCGCCGTCGCCTTTGCCGCCGGAGGCGGGGAGTGGATTCTCCAAATGCGTCAATAGATTCCCAGAGACTTGCCCGCAGGTGTTCGCAATGATAGAAATTGAATACACATCATTTCGCAGTGCGTATTTGCATTAAACAGGAAAGGCGTGGCCGTGGCCGATAAACTACTCGAAGTAAAAGATATGGTGAAGCACTTTCCGGTGCGTGGAGGCGTATTCTCCCGGGTTCGCAACTACGTGCGCGCCGTGGACGGGGTGAGCTTCGATCTGGAGCCGAGTGAAACGCTCGGGTTGGTCGGGGAGAGCGGTTGCGGGAAATCGACAACCGGACGGGCCATCTTGCGCCTCATCGAGCCGACTTCGGGCGAGGTGAACTTCCAGGGCACAGACGTCTGCACCCTGAACAGGGAGTCGATGCGCAGGCTCCGGCGCGAGATGCAAATCATCTTTCAGGACCCGTATGCGTCCCTGAACCCGCGCATGACGGTGGGCAGCATCGTCGGTGAGCCGCTGACCATCCACGGCATCGCAAAAGGAAAGGATAAAGAGGAAAAAGTCGCCTCGCTTCTCCACCGGGTGGGCTTGAGGCCCGAGCATATACGGCGTTATCCGCATGAGTTCTCGGGCGGACAGCGCCAGCGCATCGGCATCGCCCGCGCCCTGGCGCTCAATCCCAAACTCATCATTGCGGACGAGCCCGTCAGCGCGCTCGACGTGTCGATTCAGGCGCAGGTGATCAACCTGCTCGAAGACCTGCAACAAGAATTCGGAATCGCGTTCGTGCTTATCGCGCATGATTTGGCCGTCGTCCAGCATGTGAGCGACCGCATCGCCGTCATGTATCTGGGCAAGATCGTGGAGATGGCTTCGGCCGACAAGGTGGTGATGGAGGCGAAACACCCCTATACCGAGGCGCTGCTATCCGCCGTGCCGATTCCGGACCCGACGCTCAAGAAAAAACGCATGATTCTGACCGGCGACGTGCCCAGTCCCGTGAATCCTCCCTCGGGGTGTCGATTCCATACGAGATGCCCCTACAAGGAGGACAGGTGTGTGGCGGAGGAGCCGCTGATGCGCGAAATCAGCACGGGTCATTTCGCGGCGTGTCACTTCTCGGAAAAACTCTATGGCGTGGGGCCGAAAACGAACGGGGCGCCCGCGGGTTAGACGGTTCTGACCGTCGCCCGACGTTTTGCGGGCGCATCGCTTTTCCTCAGGCGGGGCGTATCGCCCGGCTTGGGCATCGGCCGACGTGTGATGGATGTGAAATCCCCAAAAACAATTTCCCCTCTGCTGCTTTTTGCGCTCATCACCGCCCTATTTACGGCGGGTGCGACCTATTTCGCCCATCGAGCCGTCCAGGGCGTACTCCTGAGTCGACACGACGAGCGGGATGCGAGGCGCCTGGAAGACCTGAAATTCAGGATGCGGGGGCGTGTCGATTCCCTGCTCGGGAAGATTCAGGGGGCCGAGCTTCTGATGGCGGCGGTTCCGGGCGTTGCGAACAGGGAGGGCAAGGCGCTTTCTTTTCTTCTGGGCGGGGAATCGAGAGAATCACTCGCCGCGTCGGTGTTGCTCGATGAGCAGGGCAAGATCGTGGACTCGCGCAGGGTGGGCGATATGCCGCCGCCGGGAGGCGAGGAAAAAGGTCTCTGGTCGGGGGCGAGGCGTTCGCTTCTTTCCCAGTTGAAACGAGAAGGAGGGGCGGGGCCGCCGAGGAGGAAGTTCGACATTCAATCGAGCACGCTGGGTGGCGCGCCGGTTGTGGTGCTGCTGGCGCCCTCGCCTTCGACGAAGGGTTTTTGGGGTATCGTGGTTGCGGCGGAATCGCTTCTGCTTTTGCGAGTGGGCGCGCCAGCCCCCGGAGAGAGCGTTTTTCTGTTGGCGGAGCCCGAGCAGAAGGTTCTCTTCGCCAAGCGGGGTGAGGAGTTTCTGGCCGAGAGTATCGCCGGGGCCTTCAAGGCGGAACTCGCCTCGATCCTCGGCGTTGCTGTTTGCTGCGACCCTGTCGCGTTCAACGCCGCGAACGAGAACAAACGCTCGATGTCGCAGTCCATATTCTACTTGGGGATGAGGCGGTTGCGCCTCGTCCAGCTGTCGGAACGCTCGAGGACGGGCTCGGGATTGACGATTCTGGCCGGAGTTATGGCGGCGGGATGGCTCGCATCGCTCGCCTTGTTTTCTTATCTGAAGTCCCGCCAGGAGGGTGATGCCACAACTCCTCGGACGAGAGAGGTCGGGGCGGATGAGGCGGCGGCCGGTCGGCAACTCGATTCGGATCAATTCGCCATCATTTTGAGAACGAGTGAATCCGTGGCGGAAGGCGCACACTTCCGCGATGTCATCCTCACCGTCGTGGAGGAGGTGTCGCGGTTTTTCTCGACCGAAAGATATTACGCCGCGTTGTACGACGAAGCGACGGAGCGGTTTCTCGAAGTGTGCTCTTCGCGCGTGGGCGGGGCCTACCGGAGCGCCATCGCCTCTCCCGACTCCGGTCTGCCGGAGAGGATCGCTCTGAGGGAAAAAGAGATAGTCGAAGTGCCCTATGCCGATGAATGGCACGGCGCGCCCGAGGTGCTCAAAGCCGAAAAGATGGGCGGAGCCGTAGTCTTTCCTCTGGTCGCGCTGGGAAAAGTGGTCGGGCTGGCTTCTTTTTACTTCGATTCCCCCCGTGAGATGTCCGATGACGCGGTCGACTATTGCGCCATCCTCTTTCACCAGGGAGCCATCGCCATATCACGGGCCCTGGCTGCCGCACCGCCCCGAACGCGCACGGCGCATACGCCTGAAAGCGCGGGCGGAGCAGATGAGGCATAGAGGGAAAAGATGAAGACGGCGAAATTGCAGCCAGAAGATTTCGAGACGCTCTACGCGGACTTTGCAAGTCCGCCGGCGCGGTTCGACTGCGGGAAGAAGTGCGCGCCCTACAACGAGGGAGTGCCTTTTTGCTGCGATTCGGGCTGGGTGGTTCCCGTCGCCTCCCATGAGGAATGGGAGTATCTCGAATCGCGTACGCGTCTCTGGCATGAGTTCAGACCGCGCACGTCTTCTGAACTTGCAATGGTCGAAGAAGTCGATGCGGAGCAGAGCGTTTTCATCGAGTGCCGTGGTTTCACGCATTGCGAGCGGGAGAACCGCTCCGTCTCGTGCCGCACGTTTCCCTATGAACCCTATTTCGATGGCGAGGAGAATCTCCTGGGTCTGATCTACAACCGGGTGCTGGAGGGGAAATGCTACCTTGTGGATCGCCACCGCATCGCGACGAAGAAGTTTGTTGGTGAATTCCTGCGCTTCTACAAACGCTTGTTCGAACTGCTGCCCTCCGAGCGCGAACTCTACATCGCGCAAAGCAGGCGTTACCGCCATATGATGAGCCGAAGAAAGAGACCCCTCGTGGTCTTGACGCCGGACGGCCCCTGCGAGGCGGCCTACCGGGGCGGGAAGCTCATTGGACCCTGGCGGGGGCCTGACCCTCCCGAGAGCGCGTACCGGCCCGGGGAGTGAGGAGGAGTTATTTCGCTGAAATGTGTGTCTGGGCCGACGACATTCCAGCGGACCACCAGCTTCTTCTAACCGACTAACCGATCTGTAGGGACAGTGTCCCTACCCAAGACCCAAAACTCTGGAGAATGCTGGTACCCGGCTGCGCTCAGCCCGCCATCTCATCCGCCATGTCGGCGATGGCGCGCCCTATCATCAGCGACGCCGTAGCCCCCGGCGAGGGAGCGTTGCACACGTGGACGGCGCCCTCGGTCCGGATGATGGAGAAATCATCCAACAGGCCGCCTTCGCGGTCCACCGCCTGCGCGCGAACGCCCGCGCCTGCGGGCACCAGGTCCGATTCCCGTATCTCGGGCATGAGCTTTTGCAGCGCCCGCGTGAATGCGGACTTGCTGACCGAGCGGATCATCTCGCCCAGTCCCGTCTTCCAGTATTTGAGGGCCAGCTTGAGGAAGCCGGGATAGGTGAGGGTCTCGAAGAGATCGTAGGGGTCGACCCGCGTTTTCGTGTAGCCCTCTCTCATGTAGGCCAATACGGCGTTCGGCCCCGCCTCGACGCTTCCGTCCACACGGCGGGTGAAGTGAACTCCCAGAAAGGGAAACGCCGGGTCGGGCACCGGGTAGATGAGGCTCTTCACGAGCGAGCGTCGCTCTGGCGTGAGTTCGTAATACTCGCCGCGGAAGGGCACGATCTTCATCGGCGGCGCTCCGCCGGCGAGCCTGGCTATCCTGTCGGCGTAAAGCCCCGCGCAGTTGACGATGAGTTTCCCTGCGAAATCCCCCGCCGTCGTCTCGACGCGCTTGTCTCCTCCCGATACGGCGATGCCCGTGACTTGCGCTTCGGTCTGAATGCGCTGCCCCGCCTCGGTGACGATGCGGGCGTAAGTGCGAACGACGCCGCCATAGTCGATGATGCCCGTGGAGGGCACCCGAAGGGCCTTGACGCCACGGGTGTGGGGCTCGAACTCGCGGAGTTCCTCGGGTCCCAGAACCTTGATGTTCTCGATGCCGTTCGCCGCGCCCCGGCGGTGGAGTTCGTCGAGCCGGGGGATTTCCGCCTCGGTAGTGGCGACGACCACCTTGCCGCAGATTTCGTGGTCGACCCCGTGCTCCTGCGCGAAGCGCACCATGGCGGCCGCGCCTTCCACACAAGTCTTCGCCTTGAGCGATCCGGGGCGGTAGTAGAGTCCTGCGTGGATCACGCCGCTGTTGTGGAGTGACTGGTGGCGGCCGACTTCGGCCTCTTTCTCGAGGACGAGTACGCGCTTGCGGGGATGGCGGCGGGTGATCTCCATGGCCGTGGAAAGGCCGAGTATGCCGCCTCCGATGACGATGACATCCCACGTTGTCTGGCTCATTGTCCGACCTCGGAACCATGAAAAGAAAAGATGAGAAATTTTTCAGGCGACGAGGATACCCTAAAGCGACGGAGATGGCTCCCCGGCGTATAGTTTCTTGTTGACATCGGGTTTTCCGCTCATTATCCTTCAATTAGGCGATCATCCCGAGTATAAAGCGTCGGTAAAGGCCGACAAAGACAGGTTTTCCGTAGAATGCGCTGTTCACGAGGAACAGGCGTGGATGCCGTATATACAGAGGAAACGCTCATCAGAAATTTTTGGCAGGTCAATTGTCCCCCTCACCCAACTCAAGGAGAATACACGATGAAAAAAGTAATGAAATTCCTCATCGCTTTCGTAGCGGCGGTTACGATCGCGGGCGTTGCGGTTCCCGCGAGCGCCGCGAAATTCCTCGTGGTCGGCGGCGGCTCCACCACGGGCGTGTACTACCAGGTCGCTCTCAACGTCTGCAAGCTGGTGAACAAGAACCTGAAGGGCAAGGGCTACAACTGCATTGGCCGTCCCGCGCTGGGTTCGGTGTTCAACATCAACGCCATCAAACGCGGTCTGCTGAACTTCGGCGTCGCCCAGTCCGACAGGAACTGGCAGGCGTATAACGGCTCGGCCGACTGGAAGGGCAAAGCCTTCAAGGGCCTGCGCAGCGTCTTCAGCGTTCACCCGGAAACCATCATGCTCGTCGCGCGCGCTGATTCGGGCATCATGAAGGTGTCGGATCTCAAGGGACGCCGGGTCAACATCGGCAACCCCGGCTCCGGCCAACGCGGAAACGCGACGGACATCCTGAAAATCTACGGCATCGACATGAACAAGGACATCAAGGCCGAAGGCCTGCAGCAGGGCGGGGCGAGCCGCGCCTTGGTGGACAAGAAGATCGACGCGTTCTTCTACACCGTCGGCAACCCCTGGGGCGGCGGTCTCGAGATCTCCAACAGCACGGCGATCCGCATGATTCCCGTGAACTCCATGGGCATCCAGAAGCTTGTGGCCGGCAAGCCCTACTACGTGATGACGAACATTCCGGGCGGCATCTACAAGGGCGTCGACAAGAACGTGCCGACCTACGCGGTGAAGGCCACCTTCGTGACCGGTAAAAACCAGCCGAACGACGTGGTCTACAACGTCGTGAAGACCATCTTCGATAACCTCGGTGATTTCCAGAAAACGCACGCGGCGTTCAAATACCTGACGAAGAAAGAAATGCTCGGCGGCCTCTCGGCTCCCTTCCATCCGGGCGCCGTGCGTTATTACGAAGAAACAGGCTTGATGAAGAAGATGAAGAAGTAGTTCGGACGAACTTCCACCGCATGGGCCGGGGGGCCGAGCGCCCTCCGGCTTCGTGTGGTGATTCGAGGACCAGTCTTTCACGAGATGGGGTTATCGTTTGAGGGGCGAATGAATGAGCGAGCCGGGTGATTCCGCAGACGCCTTAAGCGCAGGGATAGACGAGGAATCGAAGAAGGCGGCGGAGGAAATCGCCGCCGAAGCGGAATCAGGCGGAAGGCAGCCCAAGAACCTCACGGCTTGGCTCGTATCGGTTCTGGCTATATCCTGGTCCTGTTTTCAACTCTACATCGCCTACACACCACTTAACTCCATCATCGCCAGAAGCATCCATCTCACCTTCGCCATCACGATGGTCTATCTCGCCTTCCCGGGGACGAAAAAACCAGG
Organism: bacterium; assembly: GCA_965213625.1. Classification (GTDB taxonomy): domain Bacteria; phylum UBA8248; class UBA8248; order UBA8248; family UBA8248; genus Bin107. The sequence continues at coordinate 452,514 of CBDBZU010000004.1, read as the reverse complement.
CGAGGGCTGGGTGCAGCGCGTATCGCTCCAGCTTTTCCCCGGCTTCTTGCGGCCCCAGCGTCCCACGCGGGAGGTCATCCCTTGGTACGACTACACGCTCGCGGTCCTCGCAGGAATGGGCGCGCTCTACATGGCCTGGGACTACGCGAACATCATCCAGCGCTCGGGGCTTCCCATCCAGCGCGACGTCTTTGTGGGGGCGATTCTCGTCCTTCTGCTTCTGGAGGCCGCGCGCCGAGCGCTCGGGCCCGCGCTGCCGATTCTCGCCATCTTGTTTTTGCTCTATTGCTTCGCGGGACCGTACATGCCCTCGTTTATCGCGCATCCGGGCGTTCCGCTCGAATTCGTCGTGGACCACATGTACCTGAGCGACAGCGGCATCTGGGGCGTACCCATCGGGGTGTCGACGAGTTTCGTGTTCCTCTTCGTGCTGTTCGGCTCCCTGCTCGACAAGGCGGGGGCTGCGAACTATTTCGTGCAGGTGGCCTTCGCGGCGCTGGGCCGTTTCCGGGGCGGACCCGCCAAGGCGGCGGTGGTCGCCTCGGGCATGACGGGCCTTGTCTCGGGTTCTTCCATCGCGAACGTGGCGACGACGGGGACCTTCACGATTCCGCTGATGAAAAAAGTGGGTCTTCCCGCCTACAAGGCGGGCGCCGTGGAGGTGGGCGCGAGCACGAACGGACAGCTCATGCCGCCGGTGATGGGCGCCGCCGCTTTCATCATGGCGGAATTTCTGGGTCTGGCCTATCTCGACGTGGTGCGCGCCGCGATATTGCCGGCCCTGCTGTCTTATATCGCTCTGTTCTACGTCGTTCATCTGGAAGCGCTCAAGCTCAACCTGAGGCCGCTGAGAGAGGATGAGCTGCCCTCGTTCTGGAACACGCTCATCAGCGGCATCCACTACGTCGTTCCCATACTGGCGCTGATCTACACGCTCGTCATCCTGCGCATGTCGGCCGTGGCGTCGGCCTTCAACGCGATTCTCCTGACCATGGCTATCATCGTCGTCCAGCGTCCCATGCAAAACACCATCGCCGTCCTTGGCGATATGAAACGAGAGAAGGGCGTCGCCCACCTGCGGGAGTTGTTCGGCGAGGCGCATTTCAAGGAGTTGGAGGATCGCCTCTGGCACGGGGTGCTCTCCGGCTTCGGCCAGAGCTTCGGCGATGTGTGGCAGGGGATGATGGCCGGGGCCAAGAACATGATGGGCATCGGCGTGGCGACGGCTGCGGCGGGCATCATCGTCGGCACCGTGACGCTCACGGGGCTGAGCGGCCGCTTCATTGAATTGATTGAAATCATCTCTCTCGGCAACGTGGTGCTCATGCTCCTGCTCACCGCGTTGTGCTCGCTCATCCTGGGGATGGGCCTGCCCACGACGGCGAACTACATCGTCATGGCGACGCTCACCGCGCCCGTCATCGTGAGCCTGGGCGGGAAGGCGGGCCTCGTGGTGCCGTTGCTCGCGGCCCATCTGTTCGTCTTTTACTTCGGCATCCTGGCCGACGACACGCCGCCCGTGGGTCTCGCTGCGTTCGCCGCCTCTGCGATAGCCAAGTCCGACCCCATCCAGACGGGTGTACAGGGCTTCGTCTACGATTTGCGGACCGCCGTACTGCCGTTCGTCTTCATCTTTAACCTGGAACTCCTGATGATGCAGGGCGTCGGCCCCAAGGGCGAGATCATCTGGATCAACGACGTGATGAAAATCGCCTGGGTGTGCTTCGTCTCCCTTGTGGCGATGTTCGCCTTCGCGTCGGCGCTTCAGGGCTATTTCGCCGATAATTGCAATTGGGGCGAGCGGGCAGTGTTGATGGTAGTGTGCATCGCAGCGTTCAGGCCCTCGCTCATCACGGATTTCACGAGCGGGCCGCGCCCCGTCGTGCAGCTCATCGCGGTGGCGATTTTCGCCGCCTTGTACTGGTATCAGCACACCAGGCGTAAAGGGCAAACGCCGCAGCCGGCGCCCGCCTGACCCACTCGGGCCTCTCGGCCCGGCTTCATTTCTGATGGTCCCCCAGGTTCCAGTGCGAGATTGGGTTGTGGTAGTCTTGCGGCCTCATCGGGGCGTGGCGCAGCCTGGTAGCGCGCCTGCTTTGGGAGCAGGAAGTCGGAGGTTCAAATCCTCTCGCCCCGACCAGAAAAAACATCTTCCGTGACGCCCCTTTCGCGACGAGCGAGGAACCGTGCTCTGTAATCGTAAAATTCACCCCTCCCGCACTGCGCAAACCCGATAGATTCTGCTACCTTATGGGCCGATGAATCTCCCTCATTCTTGAATCGCTGCAATTTTTACACAGGAGCGCGTTCGTGCAGAATCATTCTCTACCTCTTTCCCGCTTCAAGGTCCTGGATCTCACCCGCGCGCGCGCAGGCCCCACGGCGGTCCGGCAGTTCGCGGACTGGGGGGCGGACGTCATCAAGATAGAAGCGCCTCCCGCGAGCGGTTTTTCGGACAACATGGCCCAGCCCCGGCACGGCTATGAGGCGCAGAACTTACACCGCAACAAAAGAGGCATGACGCTCAACCTGCGCGAGGAGCAGGGCCGCGAGATATTCTTTCAAATGGTGAAGGACGCCGACGTCGTCATCGAGAACTACCGGCCCGACGTGAAGCACCGCCTGGGTGTGGATTACGAGGCGTGTCGCGCGGTGAACCCGCGCATCGTCTACGGGAGCATCTCCGGTTTCGGGCAGGAGGGGCCTTACCGGAAGCGGCCGGGGCTGGACATGACGGCCCAGGGGTTGAGCGGCCTCATGTCCGTCACCGGCAAGCCGGGAGACGGCCCCATGCGGGTGGGCATTCCGCTCGCCGACCTCTCGGCTGGCTTCATGCTCGCGCAGGGGCTTCTCATCGCCCTGCTCGAGCGCGAAATTTCGGGCGAGGGGCAATGGGTGCACACCTCTCTGCTCGAGGCCCAGATTCAGATGATGGACTTCCAGGCCGCCCGGTATCTGCGTTTCGATGACGTGCCCACCCAGCAGGGGAACAACCACCCCACCTTTTTGCCGGCGGGCGTTTTCGAGACCGCGGACGGGCAGATCATCATCCAGTCCGGCCCCCAGCATCTCTGGAAGCGCCTCGTGCATGCTCTCGAAATGCCCGAACTCCTCGAGAATCCGGACTATGGGAGCGTACCCAAGCGATTCGAGAACAAAGAGACCCTGCACGAGAGCATCGCGCGCCGGACGCGGACGAAGCCGGGCGCGGAGTGGATTGAGATACTGAACGAGGCGGGAATCCCCTGCGGGCCTATCTACACGGTGGACAAGACGTTCGCCGACCCCCAGGTCAAGGGGCTGAACATGTCGCCCGAGGTCGAACATCCCGAAAAAGGGCCCATCAAGATTGTGGGCCAGGCGGTGAAGCTCACGCGAACGCCGCAGAAAATGCGCAACTCGACGCCTGAGGTGGGCGAGCATACGGAAGAGATTTTGAATCAAATGGGCTACGATGCGGACGTGATAAGTCAATTACGCGATGCGGGCATCGTCTGAAAACTATCCTGCCCCCTCTGGGGGCGCAGCGTATGGAGCATGGAATGCAGTTATCGACGGAGAAGATGGCTTTCGAGGTGGACGGCGGCATCGGCTGGATGATCTTCAACAACCCCGAGCGGAGAAACGCGCTCTCGCTCGAGATGTGGGGGGCCATCGCCGAGATACTGGGCTCTTACGAGGCGGACGACGCCATCCGCGTGGTGGTGATGAAGGGCGCGGGCGATAAGGCGTTCGTCTCGGGCGCGGACATCTCGCAGTTCGCGAAAAACAGGAGCAACGCCGAGCAGGCCGCCGAGTACACGCGGATTTCCGAGGAAGCCAAAGAGATCATGGTGGGGATGAAAAAGCCCCTGATCGCCATGATCCAGGGCTATTGCCTGGGCGGCGGCCTTGGAATCGCGCTGAACGCAGACATCCGCATCGCGTCGGACGATTCGCAGTTCGGCATTCCCGCCGGGCGTCTGGGCATCGCCTATGGCTTCGACAACCTGAAACAGCTCGTCGATTTGGTGGGGCCAGCGAAGGCGAAGGAGATACTCTTCACCGCCCGGCGTATCCCGGCGGCGAAAGCCCTCGAAATCGGGCTGTTGAACGAGGTCGTGCCGGTGGACCAGTTGGAAAACTACGTGGTGGACATGGCCTCCACTATCGCGAGCAACGCGCCGCTCTCGGTCAAGGCGTCCAAGCTCACCATCGGCGAGGTGGTGAAAGACGGGGCGGACCGCGATTTCGAGATGATCGCCAAGATCTCGAAAGAATGCTTCGACAGCGCGGACTACAAAGAAGGCCGCACGGCGTTCATGGAGAAGAGAAAGCCCGTCTTCACGGGCAGTTAAAGGGCCGGTCCGGGAGAATCCGATGAATGATGAGATATTCACCGATATCATCTCCCCCGCCGGTATCCCTAGAATACCGGATGAGGCCTTAAAGCCCAGACCGGAGACGCTGGAAGGCGCGGTTCTCGGGATTTTGGAGAACAACAAGGAATTCTCCGACTGGGTACTGGACAGGGTGCTTGAGAGGCTTCGAGCCTCATTCGGCGTCAAGGAAGTCGTCCAGCGCAGGAAGCATCACCTGGCCCAGGCGGCATCCCCTGAAATTATCGAGGAGCTGCACGCGCGCTGCGACGCCGTTCTCGTCGGCGTGGGGCACTGAGGTTCCTCCACGTCGTGGAGTGTCCGCGACGCGGTTCAGATTGAGCGGATGGGAAGCCCCGCCTGCGTTATCGTGAGCCGGGGCTTCAGCCACAGCGGGCGCGCAATAGCGAGGAGACAGGGCTACGGCGGACTGCCCATCGTCGAGATGGAACATCCACTCGCCGCTCCCGAGAGAGAAGCGCTTCATCCCAAGGCGGACGCCGTCGTGTCTGAAGTCGTCCGCGCGCTCACCGGCGACCCGGAAAAACTTCGGGCCGAATATGCGGAGAAGAAATTCAGAGGCCCCCGGAATCTTAGTCCGAAATAGGGGAGGCGGAATTTGGCCGTGAACGTCGAAAACCCCTCTCTCGAGGCGGGTAGGCGGATTTTGCCGCTCACGGGCTCCCTCGATGAGGTGAACGCCTATTTCTACGAGCGCGGCTGGACGGACGGGCTGCCCATCGTCCCGCCCACGCGCGAGCGCGTGGAGGGTCTGCTTACCGGCTGGCCGGGGGAGGCGGATGAGGAAATCGCCGAGATTCCTCCCCTCATGGGGGTGGCGACGGTCCGCGCGATTGCGGTGAACGCCGTGATGGCCGGCTGCGCGCCTGAGTACCTGCCCGTCGTCGTCGCGGCCGTCTCCGCCGTCACCAGGCCACGCTACGGGCTCAGCCACCGCCAGACGACCACGCACCCCGCCACCGCGCTCATCATCGTGAACGGCCCCATTGCCAAGCGCCTTAAGCTCAACTCGGGCTCCGGCCTTTTCGGCCCCGGCTGGCGGGCGAACGCGACGATTGGCCGCGCGCTCAGGCTTTGCCTCATCAACTTAGGGGGAGCCGTCCCCGGCGAGGTGGACCGCGCCCAGCACGCGCATCCGGGCAAATACACCTACTGCATCGCCGAGAACGAAGACGCGAACCCCTGGGAGCCGTATCACGTGGAGCGCGGCTTTGAGCCGGATGAGAGCACGGTGACGCTCACCTGCGGCGAGGCGCCCCACTGCATCACGGACAACTACAACACCGACCCACTCGCGCTGCTCTTCGGCTACGCGGACTCGATGGCGACGCTGGGTGGGAACAATCTCTCCTCCCAGGGGGAACCCGTGCTCGTCATGGCGCCCGAGCACGCCGCCTACATCGCGCGGGTGGGCTGGAGCAAGGCGGACGTGAAGCGCTATCTCTTCGAGAAGGCGCGAAAGCCCTGGAAGCACGTGGGCGTGCGCGGAAAATCGAAAGGCCCCACCTTTCCCGTCTGGGTCGACAGGACGGACCCTGAAGCCTCCGTGCCCATCCTCACCCACGCGGACGCCCTCATCCTCATCGTAGGCGGCGGCGAGGGACAGAAATCCATGTGGATTCCCACCCCCGGCGCACAGACGCTGAGCGTCATCGAGAAAATCAGAGGGTAGGGACACTCGATTGTATCCCTATCGCTTCGCTAGTAGGCTTGGGTGGATGTCATTTAGGTAACGACGTTAATTGCATTTTGCCGCTTGCCTTGATGTATCTTTCAGGATACAATTAAGTGATGATCGAGGTTCGTCAAACTGATCAATACGCCCGATGGTTCGAGAGGCTTCGGGATAAGCGGGCAAAGGCGCGCATCAATACCCGCATCAGACGGTTGTCTTTGGGTAACCCTGGTGACGTGCGGGCTGTCGGGCATGGCGTCTCGGAACTTCGGATAGACTACGGGCCCGGCTATCGTGTTTACTTCGAACAGCAAGGGCAATCCTTGGTGTTGCTGCTGGCCGGGGGAGATAAAAGTACTCAGGCTCGGGATATCCTAAGAGCGCGGAATTTGGCGCAAGAGCTATAGGAGTTTGTGATGACGAATACAAGGGTCAAGCCGTGGGATGCGGCGGATAATCTAAATACCAAAGAGGATATCGTTCTTTATCTCGAGGCGGCATTCGAAGATGGCGACCCGGCGCTCATCGCGGCGGCGTTGGGCGACGCGGCGCGAGCCAGAGGGATGACGAAGGTCGCCGCCGAGACCGGTCTCGGCAGGGAGAGCCTCTACAAGGCGCTCTCGCCCGAGGGGAATCCCGAGTTCGCCACCGTGCTCAAGGTCATGCGCGCCCTGGGCCTTCGGCTTCGCCCTGGCGCTTGAGTTCACGGCAACGTTGCTTGATGTCACAGTGACGGTTACGAAACAGCACCTACCAGACATATTTTCCTGCTGATTCTGAAAATTCTCCATCTTCATCTGCAGGCCAGAAAAAAAGGTTGTGAGAGCATCCCCATCATGCTATTTTTTTCTTTCCACACTAGACTCATTCACAGAGGACGTTTCTTTAATTACTAGATGCCCGCGAGGGCCCACGAGGGAGAGAATTACAATGAGAAAACACCTGTTCACCGTAGTTTGCGCGTTTGCCGCCGTGGCGGTAATCGCAAGCGCCGCGTTCGCCGCCAGCCCGACACTGGAGACCGTGAAAAAGCGCGGCAATCTCATCTGCGGCGTCAACACCGGCCTGACGGGATTCTCCGCGCCCGACGACAAGGGCGTCTGGAGAGGTTTCGACGTCGATTACTGCCGCGGCATCAGCGCAGCGATTTTCGGCAATCCCGACAAGGTGACCTACAAGCCGCTGACCGGCAAAACGCGCTTCCCGGCGCTTCAATCGGGTGAAATCGACGTCCTCTCGCGCAACACGACGTGGACCTTCAAGCGCGACGTGAACCTGGGCCTCGAGTTCGTGGGCGTGCTGTACTACGACGGACAGGGCTTCATCGCCCGCAAGTCGCTCGGCGTCAAGAGCGCCAAGGAACTCGGTGGCGCTTCGATCTGCATCCAGACGGGAACCACGACCGAGCTGAACCTGGCGGACTTTTTCCGCAGCAACAAGATGAAGTTCAAATCGGTCGTCGTCGAGGACGCGGCCGAGGCGCGCCAGAACTACGCCGCCAACCGTTGCGACGCCTACACGACGGACCGCTCCGGCCTGGCCGCCCAGCGCTCCGTACTCAAGAACCCGGCCGACCACGTGATTCTGCCCGAAATCATCTCGAAGGAGCCCCTGGGCCCCGTCGTGCGTCATGGTGACAACGTGTGGGGCGACATCGCCCGCTGGGTGCGCAACGCGCTCATCGTCGCCGAGGAACTCGGCATTACGTCGAAGAACGTCGACGCCATGAAGAAATCGAGCAACCCCGAGATCAAACGCATGCTCGGTCAGGAAGGCGATTTCGGCAGCATGCTCGGCCTCCCGAAGGACTGGGCCTACAACGTCATCAAGGGCGTGGGCAACTATTCCGAGATCTACGAGCGCCACATCGGCCCCAAGACGGCCGTTGGCCTTGCGCGCGGCTACAACCAGCTCTGGACGAAGGGCGGCATTCTCTACTCGCCTCCATTCCGCTAAGCCGACTGAACGTGTAAGATAAGACCGCATCGGCTCCGGGGATTTCCCCGGGGACGGGCGGCGCGTTCTCGAAGCAAAGATACCGCGCAGGCGAAGTCGCACCCCCGGGGGCTCGATATGGCGGTAGACTCTCAACAAGCAGGCGCGCGGCCAAGCGCCGCCAGTTGGTGGTACGACCCGAAAGTCCGGTCAATCGCCTTTCAGGTCGCCTTCGTGTTGGCTCTCATCGGCCTTGCCCTCTACCTGATCAACAACACGCTCATCAACCTCGAAAAACGCAACATCAAGACGGGGTTCGATTTCCTCAATAACCCGGCAGGCTTCGAGATTCCGCTCACGCTCATTCCCTACTCCGTCGAGGCGGGCTCGACCCACGGGGCGGTATTCATCGTCGGTCTGCTCAACACGCTCCTCATCTCGGTCCTGGGCATCGTGCTTGCGACGATTCTGGGCTTCATTCTCGGCGTGCTCAGGCTCTCGAACAACTGGCTGGTCTCGAAACTGGTGGGAGTGTATATCGAGTCGGTGCGCAACGTGCCGCTCCTGCTGCATTTTCTATTCTGGCACTTCGCCGTCTTTCAGTCGCTGCCCCTGGTGCGCCAGGCCATATCGCCGTTCGGAACGATCTTTATCCACAACCGCGGCCTCACGATCCCGAAGCCGCTCCCCCAGCCGGGCTTTATGGTGGTCGTGGCATCGGTCTTCGTCGCCATCGCGGCGATTATCTATCTCAAAAAATGGGCGCGCAGGCGCCAGGACGCGACCGGAGAGCAGTTCCCCGTCTTCTGGGCGTCGCTCGGCGTCCTCATCGGCGCGCCGCTGCTCGCCTCGGTTGCGACCGGTTTTCCGCTGGCCTGGGAATACGCGGAGCTTGGCCGTTTCCGCTTCACGGGCGGCCTGGAAATCCAGATAGAGCTGTTCGCTTCGCTGGCCGCGCTCACTGTCTACACCTCATCGTTCATCGCCGAGATCGTGCGCGCAGGCATTCTCGCCGTCTCGCGCGGCCAGCGCGAAGCCTCCTATTCCCTGGGGGTGCGGCCGGGGCCGACGCTCAGGCTCGTCATCATTCCCCAGGCGCTCCGGGTCATCGTGCCGCCGCTGGTGAGCCAGTACCTGAACCTGACGAAGAACTCATCCCTCGGCATCGCCATCGGCTACCCCGATCTGTTCAACGTCTTCGGCGGCATCTCGCTGAACCAGACCGGCCAGGCCCTCGAGATCATCGCTATGTGCATGGTGGTGTATCTCACCTTCAGCCTCCTGATATCGCTCTACATGAACTGGTACAACCGGCGCATATCGCTGGTGGAGAGATGAGGCCATGAGCGATATAGCCAACAATCCGGACAGGAGCTTCGTCCGCACGGAGAATATTCCCGAGGCGGCGCCGCCGGTCTCGACCGCGGGCGTAGCCGGCTGGATGCGGGCGAACCTGTTCTCCTCGCCGGCCAATACGGCGCTCACGCTGCTGACGTTCTATCTACTTTATCTGGTCGTGCCGCCGCTGTTCGAGTGGGCCTTCATCGACTCGCTCTTGGAGGGTGAGTCCAACAAGGATTGCCGGGGGATTGCGGGGGCCTGCTGGGTTCTGGTGCCGAAACGGTTCGGGCAGTACATCTACGGCTTCTACCCCGAGCCCGAGCGCTGGCGGGTGAACCTCACCTTCATCCTGTTCTGCGTGAACCTCTTGCCGGTGCTGTCCGACAGGGTGCCGGGCCGCACCTTCGCGGCGCTTTTCCTGGTATTCGGCTTCCCCATCGTCGCCTTCGTTCTGCTCCACGGCGCCTTCGGCCTGGAGAGCGTGCCGACGCACAAGTGGGGCGGCCTGACGCTCACGCTGGTGTTCGCCGCGGTCGCCATATTGTTCTCCCTGCCGATAGGCGTTCTGCTGGCGCTCGGGCGGCGATCGGAGATGCCCGTCATCCGCACGATCTGCATCGCCTTCATCGAACTGTGGCGCTCGGTGCCGCTCATCACCGTGCTCTTCATGGCGTCGTTCATGCTGCCGCTGTTCACGCCCGAGGGGGTGAACGCCAACGAACTGCTGCGCGCCCTGATAGGGTTCATCATGTTCGCCTCCGCCTATATGGCCGAGGTGGTGCGCGGCGGGCTGCAGGCTCTTCCGAAGGGCCAGACCGAGGCGGCCATGGCGCTGGGACTGAACTACTGGAAGTCGATGCAGCTCATCATCCTGCCCCAGGCGCTCAAAATCGTGATTCCGGGCATCGTCAACACCTTCATCGCCCTGTTCAAGGATACGGCGCTGGTCTCGATCATCGGGCTGTTCGACCTGCTGCTCGTGGCCCGCTCGGCGGTGACAGACCCCAAATGGCTGGGTCTCGAGCATGAATCCTACATCTTTGCGGCCGTCATCTATTTCATCTTCTGTTTCAGCATGTCGCGCTACAGTATGTGGCTCGAGCGCAAGCTCGACACGGGCCACCGAAATTAAGCGGGAGGAAACGACTCATGAGTGAAAACGCGGGCGAAGCCGGGGCGGTGAATACGGAAACCCTCTCGAACGAGCCGATTATCCGCATCGAGGGCATGAACAAGTGGTTCGGCCAGTTTCACGTCCTGCGCGACATCGACCTCACCGTCTATCGTGGCGAGCGCATCGTCATATGCGGGCCCTCGGGTTCGGGCAAATCGACGCTCATCCGCTGCATCAACCGCCTGGAAGAACACCAGAAAGGCGCCATCGTGGTCCAAGGCATCGAGTTGACCGGAGACTTGAAGCAAATCGACAACGTGCGCCGGGAAGTCGGCATGCTGTTCCAGCAGTTCAACCTTTTCCCGCACTTGACGGTGCTGGAAAACTGCACGCTCGCGCCCATCTGGGTGCGCAAGACGCCGAGGGCCGAGGCGGAAGAGCTCGCGATGGAATACCTGACGCGCGTCAAGATTCCCGAGCAGGCCCTGAAATTCCCCGGCCAGCTATCGGGCGGCCAGCAGCAGCGCGTCGCCATTGCGCGCTCGCTCTGCATGCGGCCCAAGATCATGCTCTTCGACGAACCCACTTCCGCGCTCGATCCTGAGATGATCAAGGAAGTGCTCGACGTGATGGTCGAACTCGCCGAGACCGAGATGACGATGCTGGTCGTGACGCACGAGATGGGCTTCGCGCGCCAGGTCGCCCACCGGGTCATCTTCATGGACGAGGGCCAGATTATCGAGCAGAACGAGCCCGAAGAATTCTTCTACCGACCCCAATCGGACCGCACGAAACTCTTCCTGAGCCAGATATTGTCGCATTAGGTGGGTGGGGAATCCCCCAAAAACAGAGAATAGATTTCTTGAGCGATATGCGCTTATGAAATGGCTTCGCCCCTTGTAGAGCGACCAACAACCACTCCCCCCTTGAGGGGGAGTCGGCAAGACAAGGACGTAGTCCGAAGTCGCGCCGGTGGGGGGTAAAACGCGTTTATTGTCATTCCGAATTATACCCCCCACCGGTTCGGTTTCGTGATAAACCCCCCTTACCTCACCGACTCCCCCTCAAGGGGGGAGTGATTTTCTCTCTCACTGGTCGGTTACATACGACTAATCTAGAAATCAGAGCTTTTTCAACGACCCCATTAAGGGTAACTCGCACTCATGTGAGATCAGTGGTTGTGCTCCTGCATGTATTGTAGGAAAGATGCGTACCCAGCGTAGGGAGCGACGGATTAACTAAAAAATAGATGTTTGTTAGGAGGAAACAGGTTCATGAGAATCAAGCCGAGACCTCTTGAAATTGGTGAAAAAACTGGCTTTATGGAAAATGATCGTTTTTGGCGTAAAGACTTTTCTGGTCGTCTTACAAATCTTGTCAAGAATATAGAAGACCCGATCGTCTTTTTGCTGGATGGTGAATGGGGAAGCGGAAAGACCACGTTCCTGAAACAGTGGGCGGGTGAGTTGAGAACCGCCAATATTCCCGTGATTGAATTCGATGCTTTCGCTCGGGACTACCAAACTGACCCATTCATCGCCCTGTCAGCAGAGATATTCGCTGCTGCCCAGAAAGTAAAATTGCCCGAAGATAACACCCGCGCGAATTTCCTTGAAAGTGCGAAATCACTAGGGAAGGCCTCTCTCTCTATCATTGCTCAAATTGCGATAAACAAAATTAGCTCGGGTGAAATATCGCTTGAAGATGTCAAGAAACTGAGTGAAGCCCCGATAGATGACATTTCAGAAATTATTGAGGAGCGCCTGAAATCTGCGGAAGCCGATGCAGAGCTTCTATCTTCTTTTCGGGAGGCGCTTGAGAAATTGGCGAAGGGAATGTCAGCCGAAGAAGGAATGCCGCTCGTCTTGATTGTCGATGAGCTTGACCGGTGCCGACCTTCTTTTGCTGTGGAACTTATCGAGAAGATAAAACACATTTTCGCTGTGTCGGGCATTCACTTCGTGCTGTCGGCACATCTTCCGCAGTTGGCAAAAATTTTTCAGAACACACACGGCCTAGGCGACGAGGAACATGCTCTCACTTATCTTGAAAAATTCTACGATGTGCGTCTTAGGTTTTCAGCTTCGTCAATGTTAACAGGTACGGAAACAAGAGAATATATTACTTATCTGTGGGGTGAGTTAAATTTGCTTCCGATGGATCCTCACAAGCATCAAGGTTTTTCAGATTCTCTCGAATGTATTATTCAAAATCGTCATGTTTCGTTGAGAACGGTAGAAAAAATAATGACGAATATCGCCTTGTATTATGCAGGGGCCTCTTCAGGCGGTGGCAATCCTGTCTTAGTGTCGGGTATCTGTATTATTCGGCATTGTGCTCCGGAATTATACGATAAAATCGCTTCATCAAAAGCAACCTGGGATGAGATCAATGAGTTCTTTGGGTTTGATAGTTGGCCTCAGGAAGACGTTTCTCCTCATTTCGCTAATTGGTGGCGCCTTCTTTTTGACCGTCCTGAAGATGAAATGACAGAGACTGAATTTACTGATTCTGTGAAGAGAGAAACAAAGGGGCATGCGATGGAGATACTTCCCAAAATTGCGGCTCAAATTGACAACTTTTACCCCTAATCAGGCGGCCCATAAGCCCCCGGCGCGAGGGCTTCGATGTCCGTCACGACGTCGAGGATGACGGGGCCTCCCTTCATGCTGAAGGCCTGATCGAGCGCGCTTCCGAGTTCGCCCGGTTTTTCCACGCGGATGCTCGCGGCGCCCATGGATTTGGCGATTTCTGTAAAATTCGTCTGGTTGAAGTGCCAGAGTTCGTGGGCCTTGCCGTGCTGCTCCCCGCCGTAGGCGTCGTCGAAAATCTTGGTCTCCTGGTTCTGGGAGCCGTTGTTGTTCACGAGGATGACGGCGTTGATGCCCCAGCGCACGGCGGTCTCGACTTCGCCGATGTGGTACCAGAAACCCGCATCCCCAGTGAAGATGACCACGGGACGCTCGGGCGCGCCGCACTTGGCCCCCAAGGCGGCGGGGAATCCCCAGCCCAGGTGGCCCGCCGCGCGGATGAAGCTGACGTCAGGGCTTTTGAGGTCGAGGTAGCCGCCCGTCCACATGCCCGAATGCCCGGTGTCGGCGAGGACAATGGCGTCAGACGGCAGGTGCTCGCCCAGCGTCTTGCAGACGCGTTCGGGCCGCATGGGCGAGGCGTCCGAGTTCAGCAGCGGCGCGAACTCCGCCCGCCACGCCGCGCCCACCTGCTCCACGCGCGATAGCCACGCCGCGCGCGCGGGGACTTCTTCCGCCGCTTCGATGAGTTTTCCGAGCGAAATTTTCGCATCGCCCATGATGGAGGCCTCGAGCGGGTAGTTGCGCCCGAGTTCTTCGGGGTCGATGTCGAGTTGAACCGCCTTGACGCCGATTTTGGGTACGCGCCAGAAGTGGGTGGTCATGCCGCCCGTCTGAGTGCCGATGAAAAATACGAGATCGGCTTCCGACACGAGTTCGTTCGCGCTTCGTCTGGAATACGTCCCCACCACGCCGACCGAGAGGGGATGATCGCCCGGAATCGATTCCTTGCCGTTCATGGAGGTGGCGACGGGAATCTGCAGCTTCTCGGCAAGCGCCACCAACTCGGCGTTCGCGCCCGATGTCCTGACGCCGCCGCCCGCGACGATGATGGGCCGCTCGGCTTTCGCGATTACCTCCAGCGCATGTGTGATGCTTGCAGGTTCCGGTTCGGGCCGGTAGGCGGGGACCTGTTTGAAGTTCTCCTCGACGATCAATTCCAGATCGGCCACGTCCTGCTCCACCTGCCCCAAATTCCCGCCGAAGCGCAGGTGCACGGGACCAGGCGTGCCCGAGGTGGCGACGCGGAAGGCTTGACGGAGCAGATCGGGAAAGCGCGTGACGTCATCCACCGTGGCGTTGAACTTGGTGACCGGGTCGAACGCGCTGATGTCCTCCGTTTCCTGATAGGCGTTCCGGTAGCGGATCTGCGGCGTGGTGCCGCCCGTAAACGCGATGAGGGGTGCGCAGGCCAGGTGGGCGTCGCGCAGCCCGGCTGCGAGGTTCACGCCGCCGACGATTTGCGCCATGCAGACGCCGGGGCGGCCCGAGGCGCGCGCGTAGCCGTCCGCCATGTAGGCCGCGGCCTTCTCCCCGTGCGTCAGGACGCGGGCGATGCCCGTGCCGCGCTCATCCATCTGGGCGAGGGAGTGGCTCAGTATCGTCGGCACGAAGAATATGTGGGTGACGCCGTAGGCGTGGAGGGCGTCAGCCATGAACTGCGCCCCGCTCATCTTGGGCATGTTTTAATAATCCTCAGAAATATTGGGAAAAGAAGCCGTCAAATTCCTATCATCGCTTTCGCCTCGTCCACGCTCGCGATTTCGCGGCCCATCTCGCCCGCGATACGCGCGATGCGCGCGACGTGATCGGCGTTGTCGCCCAGTTCGCCGGGGTGGAGATAGGGCTCATCCTCCGTGCCTACGCGCACGTGGCCGCCGTGCATGACCGCCATCGTCTGCATGTGGATGTGCGTGGGGCCGGTGGCGCTCGTGATGTAGACCGAATCCGCGGGCAGGTTCGAGACGCGGTGCAAAAACTCACTCAGCGAGGGCGGCGACCACGCCCCACCCGGACGCCCGAAGAAGCACGTCATGAGAACGGGCGGCTCGAGAAGCCCTTTTTGGAGCAGGTCGTCGATCATCCAGGTCTCACCCAGAGTGAAGACCTCGAACTCGGGCTTCACGTTGTAGTCCCTGCACAGCCGCATCATCTCGGCCAATTCCTCGCGGGGGTGGAGCATCATCACGTCGCGCGCGATAAACGCCATGTTGTGCGCACCCACGGCGACGGACATCATCTCGGGATGGTTCTTGACCACTTCTTTTCGCTGCTCGACCGTCTGGGTGGAGATGCCGTACTGGAGCATGATTCCGCACCTGTCCCTGATGGCCTTGGAGTGAGACGCCCAGGCCTCGTAGTTCGTGGGCGGCGCATGGATGTGGGCGGTGGAAGCGCCCGACTCATAAGCCTTTTCCACAGAGTCGGCGAGGACTTCAGAATCCGCGAAACGCTGCGGCACGCCCTCGTGCATCGAGGTGTCCGCCGCGCAGTTGATGATCATCATCTTATCCATGAAACGCTCCTTTATGATGCCTGAAATTCCGTCTAGTCCATGCCGAGTATTTTCTTCGCCTCATCCACCGTGGCCGGGTCGCGCCCGAGTTCGTGGCCGATCCGCGCGATGCGCGCGACCAATTGCGCGTTGTTCTCGCACAGCACGCCCTCGGTGTAGTAGGGCTCGTCCTCGGTGCCCACGCGCACGTGGCCGCCCTCGATGATGGTGACGGTCTCGAGCGCGTTCGAAGTCGGGCCCGCCGAACTGCACGAGAACACGCAGCCCTCGGGCAGGTGGTCGATGCGGTGGAGAAGCTCCTTGAGCGTGGCGGGGGCGTAAAATCCGCCCGGCCAGCCGAAGAAGATGGTGATGACGACGGGGTCTTCCACCAGCCCCTTGTCCAGCAGCCACTCCAGGTTCCACAGGTGGCCGAGGTTGAAGCACTCGAACTCGGGCTTCACGCCGTGGTCGTTGAACAGGCGCACTTGGTCTTCTATCTCCTGGCGGGAGTGTTCGACGAGGAGGTCGGCATCCACGAAGGCGAAATCATGGGATCCTAAGGCGATGGAGGCCATATCCGGCTTCAAGTGGATGATCTTCTGTCTTCCCGGCAGGCCCATCGCGGCGATACCGAACTGGATTAGTACCTCGGGGCAGGCCTCGCGCACCGCGTTCGTGAGCGGCTCCCAGCTTTCGAGCTTCATGGGGATGCCGTGGATGTGGGCGATGGCCGCGCCGGCGTCGTAGCTTTCCTTGATCTCTTTGGCGACGGCGTCGGGCGTCTGGAGCCGCTTGGGGACGCCCGAGTGCTTCCGGGTATCCGCCGCGCAGTTGGTGATGATGAGTTTCTCCATTCGGTGCGCTCCTCAGGCTGTGTTTCCGGTGGTTGATCTAATCCAGGGAACCTTCCACGTAGAGGAGGTTTCGGATTCTCTGCGTGAGTTCGACGAACATCTCATCGCCCATGGTGGAGAGCGAGCGCGGGCGGGGGATGTCGACGGTGATGATCTCCGATATTCGGCCCGGCCTCGGCGTCATGACGATCACCCTGTCGCCCAGGAAAACGGCCTCGGGGATGGAGTGGGTGATGAAGAAGACGGTCTTCTTGCTCTCCAGCCAGATTCGCTGGAGTTCCAGGTTCATCTGCTCGCGCGTCATGGCGTCGAGCGCGCCGAAGGGCTCGTCCATCAGCAGGACGTTCGGGTCGTGGATGAGCGCTCGGATGATGGCGTTACGCTGGCGCATGCCGCCCGAGAGTTCATGGGGGTACTTGTCCTCGAAGCCGTCCAGCCCCACGAGGCGGATGAGGTCGTGCGCGCGCGGAAGTGTTTTCTTCGCGTCCAGCCCCAGAATCTCGGCGGGCAGCATGGTGTTCTGGAGCACGTTCCGCCAGAGGAGCAGCACCGGGTCCTGAAAGACGATGCCCACGTCGTTTCGCGGGCCGTCGATGGGCGTGTCCTTGAGCGAGCAGGCGCCCGACGTCTTGGCGAGCAGGCCGCCCAGTATTTTCAACAACGTGCTCTTGCCGCAGCCGCTCGGACCGACGACGGAGACGAACTCGCCCTCCGCGATCTCGAAGTTGATATCCGTCAGGGCGTGCACGATCTCGCGGCTCGCGGTGACGTATTCCTTCTCCAGGTTCGTTACCGAAATATATCCGTTCATCTTTCTCCGAAACCCCCGGCGAACGAATCGCCGGGGGCAGTTTCCTTAGATTGTTCGTCTCTTACGCGCCCATCGTCTTGTCCGTCTCAGGCGCCCAGAAGAGCACTTTCTTCTTCACGAAGCGCACCACCTGGTGCATTCCCAGTCCCATGCACGAGAGGATCACCAGGATGGCGAACGTGCCCGTCGTGTCGCTGCTGAAGCTCATCTGCATGAGCAGAATGCCCAGACCGCACTGGCCGCGGCCGCCCCACATGCACTGGCCCGCACCCACGAACTCGCCGAGAATCGCGCCGAGCAGGCTGAACACCACCGCTATCTCGAAGCCCGCGAAGATGAAGGGCAGGGCGTTGGGGAACTGCATCTTCCAGAACATCTGCCAGCGCGAGGCGGAGAGCGAGCGCATGAGGTCTATCTGGTCCGACGCCGCGGACTTGAGCCCCACCATGGTGTTCACCAGAAGCGGGAAGAACGCCACGAGGCCGGCCAGGAAGATTTTCGACTTCACCTCGTAGCCGAACCAGATGATGAACAGGGGCGCGATGGCGAGCTTGGGCAGGGTCTGGAACGCGACCACGTAAGGCATGATGATCGCCTCGACCCATTTCGACTGCATGAACGCCAGCCCGAGCCCCAGCCCGATGAAGCTGCCCATGAAAAAGCCCATGACGGCCTCGAACAGCGTGTGGCTGATGTGGTTGTAGAAGCTCGTCTTCATCAGCCCCATGAAGTCCGCTGCGCCCTCGACTTCCCCGCCCACGTCGTAGAAGAACAGCCCGCGCAGAAGCGCCGTGGCCACGCCCGAGGGCGCCGGGAAGATGAAATCGTCCACCTCGAAGTAGGTCACCGTCCATTCCCAGACGATGATCAGCACCACGAAGGAGACGGCGAAGAGCAGATACGGCCTTTGCAGCAGCGTCTCCGAAAGCGTGGGGCCGCCTGCAGCCTTTGGGGTTTCATCCTTCTGTTCGGTAGTCGCCATATCGCCGGCCTCTTACTTCTGCATCTTCATCATCGCCTTGAATTTCTTCAACTCCTTGGCGAAGTCGAAGTTCTTGGCGCGCTTGATGACCTCGTTGCGGTCGAAGTTGTTGACCTCGTCAATCAGCTCGTTCGTGTACAGCGATTTCACCTGCTCTTTGGTCAACTTCTTGTCCAGACCCACGAACTTCACGTACTCGGCCCACTCGCCGTCGTGATGCGCGCCGAACTTGTTGATCTTTTCATCATCCAGGCGCAGCTTGGGCGCGCGCGACTTGAGCACCTTGATCATCCGGGCGGTGGCCTGCGCGTCGCTCATGCCCTTGGGCTTCGATTCGGGATATAGCACCCAGTGGATTTTAAGCGCGGCTTCGGGGTTCGTGTAGAAGAACAGGCTGCCCTTGGCCAGACCGCGCAGAAAGCCCACCACGGTGTCGCGGTTGTCCGCCAGGAATTTTGTGTTGATCCACACGACGTTGCCGAAGAGATTCTGCGTCCAGTCCTTCTGGTAGGGGATCATGTCGAACTTGAACCCGGCCGCCTTCGCCAGTGTGTACTGGATGTCCACGTTCGCCCAGGCCTCCACGCGGCCGAGCTTCATAGCGGCGGCGGCTTTGGAGGCGGGCCCGACGGGAAGATACGTCACTTCCTGCTTGTCGGCGGGGATGCCGCAGGTCTCGAGCGCTTTCCGCACGAAGATGGGGCCCGAGTCGCGCTGGCTCATGACGCCGACTTTCTTTCCCTGCAAGTCGCAGACGGACTTGATCTTGCTGCCCGGCGGCACGGCCACGCCGTCGGCGTAGATGGCGTCCCGGTTCAGGATGTAGACGCCCTTGACGGGAGGCATCTTCTTGCCGCGCGCGGCGCGGAAGAGAATCGGGATGGGCCTCGGCAGGCCGACGTGCGTGCGGCCCGAGAGCACCCAGCCCATCGCCTGCGCGCCGCCCTGGGCGGCGACGAACTGCGCGTCCACGCCGCTTTCCTGGTAGTAGCCCAGGAAATTACCGATCCACAGAAAGGAAATTCCAGGGTTGAACAGCGGGTTCGCCATCGTCACCTTGATGTTCTTGAGCTTCATGGCATCGGACGGCGCCGGCGCCGCGACGAGAAACGCGAACAGGGCCGCGACGGCGATTACGAGTCGAAACTTTTTCATGAGAGTTCTCCTCCTTGGGAATTATGAGTCAGCAAAAATTCTCGTCCTAATCTTCCACTATCGCGACCGGGCGCACCCACGCGCCGCTCGCGTCCTTCACGTTGATCGGGAAACAGCAGATCTTGAAGCCGTGCGGCTTCGGGATCGCGCCGATGTTGGTGATTTGTTCGATCTGGAAATACTCGCGCTGCCTGCCCAGAATGTGGTGGCACGGCATGAGGGATTCCCTCTTGCCCGCCTTGAACTCGGGCACCTGGAAGCTGAATGGCCTGTCGAAGCCGAAGGCGTCGATGGCGATGACGCGCACCCCGCGATCGAGTAGATACTCCGTCGCCGGGATGCTCATGCCCGGGTGGAGTTCGGGATAATCGGGGCTGTCGCGGTGCTCGTCCGTGCCCGTCCACAGGAGCACGATGTCGCCAGCCTTGACCTCGTAATCTATCTTGGCGAGACACTCCCTGATGTCCTCTTCGCTGATCCAGTCGCCTGTTTTCTTGTGCCGCAAATCCAGCACCACGCCGTCGCCGTAGCACCATTCGAGCGGCACCTTGTCTATCTTGCGGGAGGGCTCGCCCGCCACGGTGGGGCCGTAGTGCCAGGGGGCGTCCATGTGGGTGGCCGAGTGGGTGGAGACGGTGACGAACTCCGCCGCCCCGCCCACGCCGTCGTGCAGCTCCTCTATCGGGATGTCCCAGGTCTTGGCCGAGCGCGCGCCGAACTCCTCATGATCGAGGTAGGTGACCTCGGGCGGGCGCGGCTCGTTCGAGCCGTTCATGATGGGGGTGCTCAAGTCGATGAACCTGGTAGCGCACATGGCCTGTCCTTTACTGGTTGGAAATCGTTTTTGCCGGATCGTCTAGACGACCCAGAGTTTTCTCTCCTGCGGGTAGACGGGCTCATACCCGGTTTCGGTGACGACGACGGTTTTCTCTATCTGGGTTCCGCCCATGCCGAATATCTGGCAGGGGTTTTCGACGCATATCGTGGTGCCCGCCTCGAGCGGGAAATCGCTTGAATCCGGCAGGAAGGGGCTGCCCTGCGGCGCGGGCTCCGCGAGAACATAGGGCACCTCGCGTTGCTCCAGTCCGATGGCGTGTCCGGCGAAGTTGCCGTTGTGCTCGGGCAGCCCCGCCGCGCGCGTGGCTTCCAGCAAGGTGCGGTGAATGGTGGAGCCGAGCACGCCCGCCTTGACCTTCGACATCGCGGCCTCGAAGCCTTCTTCCGTCGCCTTCCACAAATCGAGCTGCGCCTTGGTCGGCTCGCCGAGCACGCCGCCCCAGCCGGTGTCCCCCTGGTAGTTGTTCAGGACGACGCCGGCGTCGAACTTCCACATCTCGCCTTTGGCGATCTTCTTGTCCGTGGGCGGGAAGATGCCCGTCGCCCGGCGGCCCGAGCAGAAGTGGAACCACTGCCATTTGCCGCCCATGCGCCCCACTTCCGCCGCGAATACGGAAGCCACCTCGCGCTCGGTTGCGCCTTCGGCCACCGCGTTCGAGGCGGCGATTCCCGACTTCTCGTTCACTTCGGCGGCGGCGGCGAGCGCGGCTATCTCGTCCGGCGTCTTGACCATGCGGATCAATCGGAAGAAATCCGCCGCGTCGACTATCTCCGCATCCGGCAGGGCCGCCTCTATCTGGGCGCGCACGTTCGGCATCACGCGTTCCTGATCGAGGGCGAGGCGCGCCTTCGTAAGGCCGCGGTTTTTGAGGGCGAGCGCAAGGGCCTCGCCGGGATTCTTGCTGCGCTTGTGATCGTCGTTGTAGAGGCCGAGGTAGGTTTCCTCCTCGGGCGTCTGCGCTTCTGATCCTGGCGGCTGGATGAGGGCGCTCTTGCCGCCGAAGGTGTAGAGGTCCTTTATCCAGGACTGCTGGGCCGAAACGTAGGTGACCTCCTGGCCCGGCACGATGAGGGCGGGGGCCGCGCCTTCGTCGCGCGCGAAGACGGCGAACATGTGGACGGAATAGGCATAGACCTTGTTCGACCACCCCACGGTGCCCGCGAGATAGGTGACGTTCTCGGGCGTGGAGGCGATGATGGCGTCGAAACCGAAATCGGCCATCAGCCCGCGCGCGCGCTCTGCGTTCAGATACATTGTGCGTTCCTCGAAGCAGGGGGATACGGGAGATGCCGAAACGCCCCGTTCGGGTCCCGGCCTTCCAAGCGATCCGCGTTATTTTGATTCTGGGGAGAGTATCAAATCGGCCGGAGCCTGAAAAGGGAAGCGGGGGTCCGAATGACGGTAATTCGTTCCACATATCGGGACGAGAGGGGATTTTGGGGTAGAAAACAAGTAGGGACAGGTCGCGACCTCGGACAGGCACGGGGGCCTGTCCGCTACGTTCTAGTTTGTCGACCGAGTAATGGTATCGTCGTTCAGATCGGAACTGGATTCCGTCGAACCCTCATTCATCAATCGGTTCCGACACCGGAGATCAATTTCGACCGAGGATTTCAACACTCCCTCATCCCGAGTAGGCGCGTTTGCGCGCCGTATCGAGGGAGCGCCCTTCGATACGCCGCCTTCGGCGGCTACTCAGGGTGAGACGGATACGGCGGCATACAAGTCGAGGAGCACGCGTTTGTCCATTGTCCAAGTGCCGGGTTTTTCAAAAGTCCCCTCAAGGGAGGAGTGAAAGGCATGAACGTCTCCTCGGGGAACCTCAAAAAAGTAGGGACAGGTCGCGACCTGTCCCTACAGTTGAGCGTACCTACTTTCCGCCACGAAACCTACACTGGCTGCGCGCCCTGGATCTGCGTGCGGTGCATGAGGCGCGGATGCGTGCCCGCGTGAGGCTCGCGGTAGTGCATGGTGCAGCGGTTGTCCCACAGCAGCACGTCGCCGAGCCGCCATACGTGGGCCCAGACGAGTTCGTCGCGGCTTGCGTGCTCCCAGAGGAAATCGAGAAGCTCCTCGCTCTCTTGTTCTTCCATGTCGTCGATATACTGGGAGGGATAGACCCGCCTGCGACCGAGATAGAGTGCTTTTCTGCCTGATTCGGGGTGCGTGCACACGAGGGGATGGTGCGGCCCCGGCACCTCGGAGGGTTTGGTGGGCAGCTTGACGCCCGGCCGGAGTGTGCCCGCGGAGTTTCTGCTCGCATCGTGGACGGCGGTCTTGCCCTCGATTTTTTGTTTCACGTCCTCGGGCAGGGTCTCATACGCCATGTACTGGTTGCTGAAGCAGGTGTTCCCGCCCGACGGCGGCAGCATCCGCCCGTAGAGCATGCTGCCCGCGGGCGGTTTTTCGGCGTAGGAATTGTCGTTGTGCCAGACGACCTCGCCGGATCCCAGGCTTTCGTTCTGCTGCACGGGATTTCCGTCATCATCCAGATTGTGGACGACGGTGATTTCCGCATACTTGGCGGCCCAGGACTGCTGTTTCCCCGCCTTGTCGTAAAACGCCTTGGCGGCGGGCACCACGGCCTCGCCGAAGATGCGCGTGGCGTCGAGGTGCTGCTCCTCGGTCATCTCCTGATCACGGAACAGGAGAACGAGGTGTTCCGTCCATGCGTCACGCAGGGCTTGCTTCACCTCATCGGGCATGGGCTGGGCCAGGTCGACGCCCCTGATCTCGGCCCCCAAGGCGGCGCCCGTCGGCGCCACTTCCAGACTATCGAGCGTGTTTTTCGCGTTCATTTTGGTGAACTCCTCCTGATTCAAATGTGGCGCGTCATAGCCGCCGGATATGTATTTCCACATTCAAACAAAATTCTAAGCGCGTTCATGCCGACTCACCGCTCGTGCGCGCTACCAGCGTCCGAAGCGCCTCGCGGCTCTCGGTTTGCGCTTCAATCGATTCGCGCAACGCCTTGCGGCCCTCGGCCTGGCTGTCTATCAGCGCCCGCAGCGAGGCCATTCTCTCATTGTGACTGCTTTTTGATTCCTCCCGCCCGCGCTGAATATCCGACATTCTCTCATTATGCCTGCGCAGAGATTCTTCCAACTCCTGCTTATGCCTGCGTTCAGATTTGGCGTCTCTGCGCCGTGACTCTTCCATCACCGCGTCATGTCTGCGTCGTGATTCCTCCAACTCCTGTTGATGCCTGCGTTCAGATTCGGCATCTCTGCGCCGTGACTCTTCCATCCACTCGTCGTGCTTTCGCTGAGATTCGGTCATCCTCTCGTTGTGCGTGCGCTCGGAAGTCGCCGCGCGCGTCTCCGCGCCCCGCGCCATCACGCGGATGCCGTGATGAATCAGCGCAAGGCCGCCGTATGCGGCGATGAGATTCAAATATGCGGCGAGCAGACTCAGGGACTCATACCTCGTCATCCCACTTTTCCCCCTATTAGCGGATAAGCAAGCCCTGGTTTCTCCGTCCTCGCGCTCCCGAAGATTTCACCAATGGCCTGACGGTTCGGATGAACGGGTCCTTTTTCTTGCAGTCTACAGAACGGGCGCTTGCCTGTAAAGATTTCAGGCGGCGCTCACGCGCGCGCGTCTTTTCTGCTCGGTGTGAATGAGCCAGGCGAGGCTCGTGGCGATGAGGCAGAGCAGGGAATAGAAGAGGAACGATTGCCTCAAGCCCACCGCCTGGGCGATGAGCCCCCCCAGGAAGGGCGACATGACCGAGGCCGCCTCGTTCGCCGTGTACATGAGGCCGATGGCGCTGGTGCGGTTTTTCTCGCGAACCACGCCTGTGGTGAGGGTGAGCATGAGGCTCTGGGAGGGGTTCAGGCACGCGCCCAGGAGCGCGAGCAGGCCGAAGAAGATGACTACGGATTCGGCTTGCGACAGGAATGCGAGGGAGAGTGCGCTCGTCGCCATCATGAATAGGATGACGCGCGTCTCTTTCCTGGGGTCGGTGTATTTCCCCCATATCACGGCGAAGACCGTGCCGACGAGGAAATAGGCCGTGATGGCCCAGCCCACCTCGATGGTGCCCAGCCCCAGCCCCTCAGCCAGCAGCAGGGGCAGGAAGGTCATGATGCCCCTCAAGCCCATCACCCGGCAGGAGGAGAGCAGCGTCATCAGGATCATGAATTTATCGCCCAGAAGCTCGCTGAAAGTCGACTTGGCCTCCTTGGCCATCGACTTCCGCTCGCTGGGCACGTCCTGAAACCGCAGCCAGATGAGGAGCGCGCACGCGATGCCCGGCAGCACGAAATACTGCGCCGCGGCGCGCCAGCTCGCGAGATAGACCGTGAGCCAGCCCATGGCTACAGGTGTGAGGATGCTGCCGAAATCGCCCCCCGCCTTGAAAAGCCCCATGGCGAGGCCGCGGTTTTTGGGGCTTTCTGCGGCGATCATCGAGACCGCCGCGGGGTGATAGGCCGAACAGCCCAGCCCGCTCAGGAAGACGAAGGTGAGGAGCGCCGCGTAGGTGCTCGAATAGCCGTAGAACCAGGCGGGCAGGGCGTTGAACAGGAGGGAGAAGCCCAGAATGAGTCGGGTTCTTCCGGTGAAATCCCCCAGAAAGGAGATGGGCAGCTGAAACAGGCTGCTCGATAGGGCGTAGACGGAGGCGATGAGGCCCGTCTGCGCGTAGTTCAGCCCGAAATCCGCCATGATGAGCGGTAGGATGGGCGTCAGTATCCGGTTGTAGAGCGAGTTCACCGAATGGCTCGACGCGATGATGAGGATGTTGGTGCGTGTGCTCATGCGGATTCCAGGGTGGGGGAATGGTCGAACAAATGAAACCGCGCCATTCATACCATTAAACGACGCGCGCGGGGAAGTGGAAGCAACGAAGTCGCAGGAGCGGGGTCGTTGAAAAAGCTCTCCTCGCTCGGTATTGACCACCGCCTTTGCTCGTCATTCCGGCGAAAGCCGGAATCCATTTTCGCCTTTGTCTTTGGGCTTTCGCCCGGAGGTCCTCGCTCCCGGCCAGGGAAGATACGGACGCCGCCATATATATCCATATATCCGACTCATCTGTTCGGGATTCGGTCGCGTTTGACCTCCCGCAAGTCGGAATCAAATGCGAAAACGAAAGCAAAAACCATAAAATGGATTCCGGCTTTCGCCGGAATGACGGTGGTTTTCCCGCATCGAGGGGGTTCTTCAACAATCCCGCGCCCACCCACGATTCGCCAAGGGTGTGATATGCTTTGAGTGAACGCCCGAACGCATACTCGGCGATGAAATACGCGAAAGGGCATCAGCGCGTGAAATACGATTTCGATACGCTTCGCGGAGACCTTTTCGGCGGCGTCACCGCCATGGTGGTGGCTTTGCCGCTTTCGCTGGCCTACGGCGTCGCATCCGGTATGGGGGCTGCAGCGGGGCTCTACGGCGCGATAGCTGTGGGCTTTTTCGCGGCCGTCTTCGGCGGAACGGCGACCCAGATATCCGGCCCCACGGCGCCGATGGCCATCGTGATGGCGGTCATCATCACCACGTATGCGAAAGATCTCACCGAAGCCCTGACGGTGGTCGTGCTGGGCGGTCTCTTACAAGCGCTCCTCGGCGTGTTGAAGCTAGGCCGCTTCGTGGCCTACACGCCCTATGTGGTCGTCTCGGGCTTCATGTCCGGCATCGGCGTCCTCGTGATGGCGATTCAGGTCCTGCCCTTTTTTGGTTCCGACCCCGTACCCGGCGGCGCGGTGGGGATGATACTCGCGCTGCCTGAGACTCTGGCGAACATCAACCTGAGCGCCTTAGGGGTAGGCGTCGTCACGCTCGGCGTTGCCGTCTTCTGGCCGTCGCGTTTGCGGAAAATTCTGCCCACGCCCCTCGTGGGACTTTTCGCGGGCACGTTCATAGGCGTGGTGTGGCTGCACGATGCGCCCGTCATCGGGGAGGTGCCGACCGGCCTGCCGGGGCTGCAACTGGGCCTGCCCTCCCTGGGTTTTCTGGCGCACGCTGTGGAGCCAGCGCTCATCCTCGCCCTGATCGGATCGGTGGTGAGCCTTCTCACCTGCCTGGTGGCCGACTCGATGACCCGCACGAGCCACGACCCGGACCGCGAACTCATCGGCCAGGGCGTGGGCAACGCGGCGGCGGGCCTCATCGGCGGACTGCCCGGCGCAGGCACACCGGTCTACACCGTGCCCAACATCCGCTCCGGCGGACGGACCCGGGCGGCGGGCGCGATATTCGCGGTGTTCCTGCTGGCGATTTTGCTGGGTCTGGGGCCGTATGTGGAATCGATTCCGCTCGCGGCCCTCGCGGGCGTTCTGATCAAGGTGGGCTGGGACATAATCGACTGGGGCCTGCTCACCCGCCTCCACCGCATCAAGCGCGAACATCTGTTCGTCCTGCTGACGACGCTGTTGCTCACGGTGTTCGTCGACCTGATAAGCGCCGTGGCGATAGGACTCATCGTCGCGGGCCTCGCCCACGCGGGACAGCTCGAAAACCTGGAGCTCGACAGCGTGGTCTCCGTGCCGCTTCTGGACCAGATGTTCCTCTACGAGGGAGAAGAGGTAGAGGGAGTCGATCCGTTCGAGGCGCGCGTCGGCATGGTGGCGCTCCGGGGGAGCTTCACCGTCGCGTCTTCGAAGAAGCTGGTCCGGACGATAAGCCTGGACATCAAGGACCACGAGGTCGTCATCTTCAATTTCACGGACGCCACCTACATCGACGACAGCGCCGCCATGGTCATCAAGCAACTCATCGACGTCGCCACCGACGAGGAGACCGAATCCATCGTTATCGGGCTTACAGACGACGTTGCCGAGACCCTCGATGCGCTCGACGTACTGCGCGAGGTGCCGGATGAGCGGGTCCTCGAGAATCTGGACCAGGCGCGGGAGGTCGCGAAGCCGCTCATTGGGGTTTAAGGGGGCGCGTTCCAGGCGATCAGGATTGTGAGCGAGCGCGTTTGGCGCTCGTCTGGTATGGCCACCGTATTGACCTCTTCCTGAGTAGGCGCGCTAGCGCCGTATCGAAGGATGGGAGGCGCTTCGCCCCAGCAGGCGCGAACTTCGCCCTTCGACAGGCTCAGGACAGGTCCCTTCGATACAAACGCTCCTTTCTCAGTCGCGTTCTACCTTCGGCGGCTACTCAGGGTGAGGGAGGTGGGGAGACGGCGGAGCCTGCCCCGAGCGAAGTCGAGGGACCGCTACTCAGGGTGAGGCGGAGTGGCGAGTTGCTCAAGGGGAGAGAAAAATTACACGCAAGAGCGACGAATGCGCCGCAGGCGTTTTTCCTTGAGGGACTTTTTCAAGAACCCCCAACTATGCGACCAAGTGAATCGGCGCTGCGGACTGACGGTAGGCGGCTTGCGGAAGGCGTTGCTAGAAGCTCAACGAGATGTCGCGGTGGTTCGACATGCAGGCCGCCACGGGTTTCGCGATTTGGGACGGAAGCCGTTCCAGTTGGCGGATGCCGATGGTTCCGCGCAGGGCGGCTTCGTAGGCGGCCAGACCGGAGTCCAGTTCCAGTGCGGCCCGGGAGCGCCACGCCACCTCGCGCTCGAACAGGGCGAGCACATCGTTCAGTCGTTTCTCGGCGCGCTTTTTGCCGGACTTGCCCCGTCTTGCGTCTGAGCGCGCTCTGGATAGATTGGAGCGCAAATCGTAGGTTCCGGGAACGGTTCTGAATGCCCGTTCGGCTTCACGGATGGCGGAACCCGCCTTTTTGGCCGATTGGGTTTGGAGGATCTCCGGCAACGCCTTGAGCTTGGCTCCCGCTTCTTTTAGAGCAGGCACTCCCGCCAGCATCTTGCGCACCGTGATCACGGAGGTGTATGCGTCGTCGACGTTGCGGCGGTAGGTGCGGCGGGCGCGCGTTTCCTTCTTTTCCAGCGACTGGTAGCGCTTGCGCATCTTCTTCCCGCCTTCGGGGCGTCTCGCCTCCACGCGCGCCCTTTGCTTCGTCAAATCGTCGATTTCGTGGCGCAGCGCCGCTGCGGCGTCCGTGTCTCGTCCCATGCGCCGGATGGTGGTGCGGAGCTCACGTATTTCGCGGTCTATCCGTCTTTCGTCCGCGTTGACCCGCCGAATGACGGTATGCACGTCCTTGTAAGTCTCCCCGAACTTCTGTCGTTCCGCACTGGCGCGGCGCACTTGCGCGACCAGGTCGAAGGTCCGGGCGGCCTTCTCCATGCCGCCGGTCAGTTGCCCCCGGACTTTTTTCGGCAGATAGCCGGTATCGAGTTTTTGCGCGGTCCGTATGCTCGCGCGTATCGTCTCGCCGTCGCGGTCGTATTGCTCGAAGAGGTATTGCTCCAGGCAGTTCTGGAGGCGCGGGTTGCGCGGAGGCGGCGCGGTCTCTCCGGTGAGCGACGTGCGCATCGGCAGGTAGTTCACCAGGGGCGGATAGAAGCCGACGATGCCCAGGGCCATGAGCTGCAATACGATGAAGGGGACCACGCCCCGGTAGATGTCCGTCGTCAGCACGTTGGGCGGCGCCACGCCGCGCAAATAGAACAGCGCGAAACCGAACGGCGGCGTCAGGAATGAGGTCTGCATGTTGACGCCGATCATCACCCCGAGCCAGACAGCGGTGACGTTGGCCGAGGGGTCCGCGAGCAGGATGGGGGCCACGATGGGCACCACCACGACCGCGATCTCGATGAAATCGAGGAAAAATCCGAGGATGAAGATGACCGCCATGACGACGATGAACTGGCTCCAGAAGCCGCCGGGCAGGGTGGTGAGGAATTCCTTCACCAACTCCTCGCCGCCGAAGCCCCGGAAGGCCGACGTCAGCATGGCCGCGCCCAGGAGGATGATGAAGACCATGGCCGTGGTCTTGGCGGTCTCGACCATGACGCCCGCGAGCATGTTCTCGGTGCGGTAGGCGCGCCAGCCGCTCCAGGCCACGGAGACCAGCAGCCCCAAGACCGCGAACCCGGCGAACGTCACGCCGACCGCCTCGTAGACGCCGTGGATGGTGCGTATGTTCAGGTCGACGGTGACCAGCAGGATGAAGAGCGCGAGCAGTGACAGGCCCGCGATGATGGCCGGCGTGTAGCACCCGCGCTGCCCCTCGCTCAACCGGTACCCCGCCATGATGGTGGCGCCGACGGCGCCGATGGCGCCAGCCTGGTTTACCGTGGCGATGCCCGCAATGATGGAGCCGAGCACGGCCAGGATGAGCGCCAGGGGCGGAATCAGCGCCATCACCACGCGGACGGCGAACTGGCGGTCGAAGTCGCCTTCCATGGGGATGGCCGGCGCGCTGTTCGGCCGGATGAGGGCGGCCGCGAGAATGTAGGCGACATAGAGACCCACCAGCACCAGGCCGGGAACGATGGCGCCCAGGAACATGTCGCCTGCGCTGGCCGATGTGATGCTGAATTCCGTGGGCATTATGAACTGGCCGGTGGAAGCCTTGAAGTCCACAAGCCGCAGCGTGCCCGCCTGATCGGTGGCGTTCGAGAGCTGATCCGCCAGGATGATAAGCACCACCGAGGGCGGGATGATCTGCCCCAGCGTGCCCGACGCGCAAATGGTGCCGGTGGCGAGCCGGCGCGAGTAGCCGTTGCGCAGCATGGCCGGCAGCGAGATGAGGCCCATGGCCACCACGGTGGCGCCGAGAATGCCGGTGGTGGCGGCGAGCAGCGCCCCCACGAGCACCACCGAGATGCCGAGGCCGCCCGGAACCGGACCAAACAGGCGCGCCATGGTCACCAGCAGGTCTTCGGCGATCTTCGAGCGCTGCAGCATGATGCCCATGAACACGAACAGGGGCACGGCGATGATGGTGTCGCGCTCGACCTCCCAGTAGACGCCCCGGAAATTGGTGACGCCGGCCGTCAGCCACTGGACGGGGCCGTCCTGCGCGAAAAAGGCGCTGACATCCCCGGCGAAGATGTAGCCGGTAATCGACGCGAGGGCGATGGTCAGGATGGCCGAGCCGGGCAGCGCGAAGGCCACCGGGTAACCCGACGCCAGCGCCAGGGCCATGGCCAGGATGAGCAGTGCGAGAAAGAAGAGCTCCACGGTCAGGCCGGCTCTTGTGTGGATTGGCTCGGCGACTGCCCGCGAAGGACCGCCATGGAATCAAGGTAGTACGCCAGGAACTGCGTCATCATGGACACGGCGTAGACGGCGAGAAATCCAGCCATCAGGTATTTGACGTAGAGGCCGTAACCACTCTGGGACGTCTCGAAATATAGCAGCGGGCTGTTGATGACGGACGCCTTGCCCGACATGCCGACGCCGAGGATGGTCCAGCACAGCGGCACGCCCAGCAACAACGAGCCCCACGCGTTGACCAGGGCCTTACGCCGATCGCTGAAATGCGTGTAGAGCACGTCCACGCGGACGTGGCCTCCGGCGACCAGGGTGTGGGCGCTGGCGAAGAGGAAAAGTGCTGCGTACCAGAAACGCACGAGATCGCCCATGAAAGCCTGCTCATAGGAGAAGATGAAGCGCGCGATGACTATCTGGAACTCGGCGACGACCACGAGCAGCGCGAGCCAGATGAAATCGAGCCCTCGCCTGTAGTAGGCCACCACGGCCGCCGCGATCATGAGCGGCAAGTGCACGTAGACACCGCGGAAACTCGAAACGCCCAGTTGCTGGGCCAGCGTCTTGCCGAACACCGCGGGCAACAACCCTTCCACGCGCAGGAACGATATGACGCCGTCGACGATGCCGATGAAGAACGTCGCCCAGAAGGCCGCAGAGATGATATAGGCGGTGACGGAATAGAGAAGCGTAGCGTCGGAAGCGAACGGCCTCTCCCGGTTCCTGAGGGAGAAGACGATGATGGCGACGACCGGAATGACGTAGCCGATGATCTGGAGCAATGCCAGGAACGACGCCCCTCCGCCGGAGTAGATGCCAGCGACTCCCGGCCAACTCAGCCAGTAGACCAGATAGTTGTTGAAGAGGAAAACGAACGTCGTCGCGGCCAGCGACAGCGCGAACGCGCGATAGAGCGCGTCCGCGATGCCGGGCCGTCTTTCGTCCGTGTCCTGCCGATCTTCCGTCACCGTAAGAAACCGTAGCGGTCCGTCATGCTATGCGCCGGTCGCCTAGTTCGAAACGCCCAGCACGCGGTTGCGCTGCGCCACGAATGCCTGGTCGGAAAGATTCGACCAGGCGCCGATCTCCCGGCGCGCCTTGTCGAAGCTCTCATGGATGCGCTTGGCGAGCGGGCTGTGGGTCACCACCCCCGCAAAGACTTCCTCGGCCGCTTTCCCGAACGCGTCGTAGATGTCGTCGTTGAACTTGCGCACCTGGACGCCCTGATCGCGCGTGAGCCGCGCCAGCGCCGCCCCGTTCTTGGCGTTGTACTCGGCCATCATCACGTCGTTCTCCATGCCGGCGGCGGCCTCGATGAGCGTCTGATCGGCTTTCGAGAGCGAATCCCAGAACTTCTTGTTGAAGCCCGCAGAGAGCATCGAGCCGGGCTCGTGCATGCCCGGATAGTAGTAGTACTTGGCCGCCTCGTAGAACTTCATGAATTCGTCGTTCCACGGCCCCACCCATTCGGTGGCATCGATGGCGCCCGAGACGAGGTTCTCGTAAATCTGCCCGCCCGGCAGGGAGACAGGCGAGGCGCCGAGCTTCGCCATGACGTCGCCGCCCAGGCCCGGGATACGCATCTTGAGGCCCTTCAAGTCGTCGGGGCTGTTGATCTCCTTGCGGAACCAGCCGCCCATCTGGACGCCCGTGTTGCCGCACATGACGCCCTTGAGCCCGAACCCTGCGGCCAGTTCGTCCCAGAGCTGCTGCCCGCCGCCGAAACGGATCCAGGCGTTGAATTCGGTGTAGGTGAGGCCGAAAGGAACGGCAGTGAAATAGGCCCACCCCGGATGCTTGCCCTTCCAGTAGTAGTCGGCCGCGTGATAGGCCTGCGCGTTGCCCGAAGCCACCTCGTCGAACGAGTCGAATGCGCCGACGCGCTCGCCTGCGGCGAAGTAGCTCACCTTGATGCGGCCGTCGCTCATATCCTGGAGCCGTTTGGCGAAACGCTGTGCCCCGGTGCCGAGACCGGGGAAATCGCGCGGCCAGGTGGTGACGATGGCGATCTCGAGGCGCTTCCTCATTACGGCGGGCGCCTTCTGCGCCTGGGCCAATCCGCTGCCCGCAACGACCGCAGCGGCGGTCCCTGCCGCGGTTCCGGCAATAAAGTCACGACGTTTCATGGGGTTCTCCTTTTATGAGAGTTGGTTAATACCCACATCATCAGCTACCGGCTCGCCGGACGAAAACGAACGGCCAACCACCTTTTTAAACTCATCGGCAATGTGTTGTGACGCAAGTAAATATACTATGACAAGCGCAATTCCGGCGCAACCGCAAATTTCGCGAGGGCAGGTCGAGCCGGGGGGAATCCGAAGAGTTTTCAGACGGAGGCGGCGTCTTCCGGCGGAATTGCCGGTTCGATGCCGGGCAGGACGTCGATTTTTCCAGAACCCACGTTCCCCTGCAGCTTCTGTTGTATGAAGGAGAAGAGCTTATTTCCCGCTCTCAGGCCAAGAGGTTGCTGATGCGCCTCGATGGCTTCAAAGAAGTTCTTCTCGATTTCAAGGGTATCAAGAGCATCGGCCGAGCTTTCGCGGATGAAATTTTCAGGGTCTACAAGAACGCGCATCCTCAAGTAGATATTATTGCCGTCAAGGTGAGCGATCACGTCAAGCGAATGATCGATCGGGCGAGTAACCGTTAATCAATTTATTTGCAGCCGGGCGCCCTCACTCAGTCAGGCGGCGTCTCATCCCCATCGCCCAGGGCGCGTTGCATGATGACGCAGTCGAGCCACCTGCCGTGCTTGAAGCCGACCGACCGTAGAGCGCCGACGCGGCGGAAACCGGCGCGCTCGTGCAGTTTAATGGAGGCCGCGTTCGCCGAGTCGCCGATGACAGCGACCATCTGGCGCATGCCCCGTTCCGTGCAAGAGTCGATTAGCTTATCGAGCAGCGCTGCGCCGATGCCCAGTCGCAAGGCGTCCTGCTCGACATAGACCGAGTTTTCGACGGCGTGGCGATACGCCGGCCTGTGGTGATAGGGCGCGGCGTAGGCATAGCCGCAGACGGCGCCTTCGACCTCAGCGGCGAGCCAGGGGAGACCCTTCGCCTTTACGGCGCGGAAGCGGCGGCGCATCTCCTCCAAGTCCGGCGGCTTCTCCTCGAACGAGGCTGATCCGTGCAGGACATAGTGGGTGTAGATCTTACGGACCGCGGGGAGGTCGTCTTTCGTGGCGTCGCGAACGAACGGCTCCGCTTTCGAATCGGCCTTGCGCAATGTTCCCGGCTCCAGGGTTTCGAGAAGTCATGGATACGGCGCACCGGGCATGCCCGGCGTGTGGTGGATAGTGATGTCGATTTATATACGCGGGATCGTAATCGTTGGCGATGAATGCCGCGCCGCATCATCTGCGCAGAGGCTTCCAGTCGAGGAGAAGTGCCCCTACAGGGACTGTTGAAAAAGCCCTTTCCGCCTCATCCTGAGTAGCGGCGAAGCCGCGTATCGAAGGATGCTCTCTCGCCCAGCGCGAGGCGTTCGACTCCCCTCGCCCTTCGATACAAACGCTCCTTTCTCAGTCGCGTTCTACCTTCGGCGGCTACTCAGGGTGAGGTCGTTTCGGTAGCCAAAAATGACGAGGGGTACGCGCTCCCTAGCAGAACCGGGATTTTCAACAGCCCCCTTGTCAGGGTCAAAACCGACCGAAGAGGGAGGTTTTGCGAGACGATGTGTTTCTCGTATATGGCTTATGCAAACGCTCGTTCCTCACTCGCGTTTGACCCCCCTACAAGGGGGTGTTTTTCATCGGGCATTCCCCTCGGGATGTCCGACCCCTCAAAGGGGGAGTGGATGTCCCCTACTCCCTGGTTGGCAAAACCCTTAATTGATCGAACCCATTAGAAAAAGAGGGACAGGTCGCGACCTGTCCCTACAAAACCTGCAAGACTCCTTTGTTGTACTTTCTCAACAACCCTTCATCAGTCGCATTTTCCCGCATTTGCGATCAGGGGAGAGGAGGCGGACGGCAGTATCCTGAAAGATTTGCGCGCTTCACGAATGCCTCATCCCGGTGGCGCGAACGCCCCGCATTTGCGCGCATTTGCCGTCGCGGGAGAAGAAGCTGACGGGCGTATCCTGAAAGGTTTGCGCGCGATGCGAATTCCACTCGCGGGGGAGTCCGGCTTCGGTATCCACGAGACCGGCGCGCGTATTTGCCCGCATCTGCGGTAGCGGGCGTGGGGGAGAGAGCGGGTATGATGGCGGAGCCAATCGGCTTGTCCGGGAATCAGCAAACCCTCCATCCCCGGTCGGGTCAAACCCTCGCTCATGGCTCGCGTGAAACCCTTCCTCATCGGTCGGGTCAAACCCTCGCTCATCGGTCGGGTTTTATATCTGAAAAATTCGATAAATATCGATAAATTGACGGGGTTTATCGGTAAATATCCGGCTATTTATTTTCCTGGGAAATGACGCCGACGGGTCGCAGCGCAGGGGAATTCTGCCATGGGCCGCCCGTTCCTTCATGACGGGAAATGCGCGGAATTGCCCGCCGCAGCCTAGGGGTGTTCGGCCTTGAGCGGACGCGACATGAGGGCCTTCACGGCGTCCTCGGGTCTGCGGCCCTCGAACAATATGGCGTGCACCTCGCGGCATATGGGCATCTCGACACCGAACTTATCCGCCAGCCCCACGGCCGCCGGCGCGGTGGAGACACCCTCGGCCACGGCCGTCATGGAATCGAGGATCTTCTGTAGAGGCTCGCCCTTGCCCAACTGCACGCCCACCGTCCTGTTCCTGCTCAAGTCCCCCGTGCACGTGAGCACCAGATCGCCCATTCCCGCAAGGCCTGCGAAGGTTTCCGTCCTGCCGCCCATCGCGGCGCCCAAGCGGCCGATTTCCGCCAGCCCGCGCACGATGAGCGCCGCCCTCGCGTTGTGCCCGAGCTCCATGCCGTCCGCGATACCCGCCGCCAGGGCGATGACGTTTTTGAGCGCCCCGCCGAGTTGTACGCCAATTGGATCGGCGCTCGTGTAAACCCTGAGATTGGGCGCCGAGAGCGCTTCTTGAATCGTGTGCGCCATGCCGGGCTCATCGGAGGCCGCCGTGATGGCCGTAGGCTTTCTCTCCGCAAGCTCGCGGGCGAACGTCGGCCCCGAGAGACAGGCGAGGGCGCGCCGACCGCCGACAGTCTCACCGATACACTCGGAGATTATCTGGGTCGGCAGGCGCAGGGTATTTTCTTCCACACCCTTCGTGGCGCTTGCGATGAGCGTCTCTTCGTGAACCGAGGTCGCCAGCTTCGTCCATACCGCCCGGACGACATGGCTCGGCATTACGCTAAGGAGAACATCCTGGCCCGCCGAGGCGGCTTCGGCCAAATCGGACGTGAACCGCAAATTGTCGTGCAGGGCGATGCCAGGGAAATAAATGTCGTTTTCGTGGCGCGACTCCATGCGAGCGCAAAGGTCGGCCTCAAAAACCCAGAGCATCACCTCATGGCCGTTCTCGGAGAATAAATCCGCCAACGCCGT
Source organism: bacterium (assembly GCA_965213625.1). Taxonomy (GTDB): domain Bacteria; phylum UBA8248; class UBA8248; order UBA8248; family UBA8248; genus Bin107. The sequence continues at coordinate 416,843 of CBDBZU010000004.1, read as the reverse complement.
TCCCCACGCACCGGCGCCGATTACGGCGATTCGCTGCGGCGTCATTATTTTGCGCGATCCGCTTTTCACTTGGACCCGGATTTCGAGGCGGCTCTTTTTTCGGCCAGCGCTTGCTTCCTGGCCGTATCACCCTTGGCGACGGCTTTTTTGCCCGAGGCCGATTCGGCTTCCCACTTTAATTTGTGCTTGAGATGTTTTTCTTCTTCCCAGACATGCTGCGTACCATCGCCCATAAAGACGACAAAAACCTCGCAGCCATCGGGATATTCATATGGGCCATGCGGCAAATCCCAGCCGAAAACATAGTCTCCCGGCCTCAAATCCTTACCCGCAACGCACATCCTGCCTCGAGTCACCAGTATCGAATGCCAACTCTTGTGCGTATGGCGAGGTTCTACATAGCCTTTCGGAAACTTCACCTTCATGTCGATGCGCTTCATCACCGGGTCATGGGAGAAAATCTTCACCTTCACTCCTGGCGGCAGAGTCAGCAACTCGTTGCTCACATCTTCTTGCCACTCGACATCCTTGGCATAGATGGCGCGGAAGCGGTGGTCAAAATCTTGTTTGGCGGTCTTCTTCCTGGTTGTCTGTTTCTTTGCAGGCATGTTTTCTCCTAATGAAATTTACGCAAGAACTCAACGATGGTGGTTTTATTCATTCAGCGCGAATATTCGAGAGGCGATATCACGTCCCAACGTATGTCTGTTTCCGTTGACCAATAACGTTACCGTGCCGGCCAGAGGCGATTGCTCAATGACCTCAATGGGCATTTCAGGGAAGAAACCAAGTTCTCCCAAGTAGCGCAATATGTTCGGGTCGTCCTGCAAAACGCGGGTGATTTTTGTGGGTCGACCCGTCTCAAGCGAGAGAAGACCAATTTCTTTCGTATCAATCATGGTGCCATCTTTAGCGGGGATCGGATCTCCGTGAGGATCCAGGGTGGGATAGCCGAGTTCCTTATCCAAAACGGCTTCCAGCTCCTCACTCAAAACATGTTCCAATTCTTCCGCCTCGACATCTACCTTGTCCCATTCAATTCCCATCTTCTGGTTGAGATACAACTCGAGCAATCGGTGGTGTCGGATAATCTCTAATGCGACTTTCTCCCCCTTTGAGCTTAAAACGACCCCTTTATACGGCTTATATGTAAGCAAACCCTGATGATCGAGTTTTTTGACCATGCTCGTCACCGACGCTGCCGATATGTCCATACAATCCGCAATCGCGCTGGTGGTAACAGGAGACGATTCCTGTTGAAGCTTGAAGATGTTCTTCAAATAATCTTCGATTTGCTTGCTCATACGTGGCGATGATTCAGGCAAAGGGAAGTCCTCTGTTTAGCGATGAATCGTCGAAAAAATCATCCTAGAATCCGCACCAGAAGGTGTCAACCAAATAGATCACCCCAAGATGCGGAAACGATACTCCCGTTCAGTTCAGTCATACACAAACGTGGCTGTTATGGTCTTGCGATCGAGGCCTTCAGGAAACGGCTCAAACGGCGCCGCCTTGGTAACGGCGGCCATCGCCAAATCATCGAGAATTCGTACGCCTGCAGACTTGATCAGACGCAATTCCTCCAGAGTTCCATTTTCTCTCAGCTTAAAGCGCAACAACAACTTGCCCCTGTTTCTTTGCGCCTCGGCAGGCCATATCCAGGCGTTTTGGATTCTTCTCTTGATATGAGCGAAATAAGAAGCGTAGCGAAAATCACGCGTATCAAGCGAAATTGTCTCCCCTTCTTCTTTTTCCATGTCGTTATCCGATAAGCTTTTTTTCGCGATTCTGTCCGCTACCTCGTCTGAGAGATCGAATTTTGGGAGATTGGGCTTGCCTTCGGGCCGTGGCTTGACTCGAAATAGCGCTAAAGGGTCTTTGGGTTTAGGCCGCTTCAAGGCTAGCCGCTGCGGTGGAATCGGTCGAGAAACAGGCTTCAATGCAGCCAAATTCAGTTTCTCCTTGGTTTCTCTCTTCGCCTCGACTCTCTTGTTCTCCTTCTGAGGCTTTTTCTCGACAACCTTCTTTGGCTTTTTATTCTTGGCCACCGGCCTGGGCTTACGCTTCTTTGTTGGAACCGCTTGGGTTTCTATTTTTTTCTTTTCTGGTTTTCCGCGCACTTTTGACTTTTCTTCAGGTTTTATCTTTGTTTCAGGAACAATGGATGGGCCCTCAGATAATGGTTTGGACACAGGAGCAAGTCTCGCGGTTTCCTTTGACTTTGGCGTTTCATTCGTTTCTTTAGTTTCAGGAGGTTTCCTTTCGTCCGATTTTTCCACCTTTTTTATCTGAGGTATTGGTGTTACCACTGCCGGGGGTTTTGGTCTCACCGGCAAGACGGCTGGAGCCTGTGCCTCCGGTTTTGGAGCTGGGGCTAAAGACGCTACCTTAGGACCAAGCCCACTTTTCCTAGAAGGAACCTGGTCTTTGGTTTCGCGCTTTAAGCGTGGGGTCTTGCTGGGTTTGCCGGAACCACTTTCTTTTCGGTTGGCGTTCGATAAAAACCGACTTTGGGGATTCGGGGGAAGTTTTTCCTCGGGCTTCTCGACGGAAACGACTCGAAACTTGAGAGGCCGGCTTACCTTGGCAGGTTTTTTCCAGGCGTATTCATGACTCGAGGCCGCGAATACGAGCAGGTGCAAGGATAACGATACCAGGAAAAGGGTGAAAGGAAGTCTTTTTGGTTTATCTCTCGCCATACATCCCTCTCTACTCGATCATTATCATCGCTTGAATACATTCGAGAAGGCAAACCAGCGGAATGAAACCTCGAAACCCGCCAAGTTTTAGTCTTGTGAAACGAATATCCGCCCCACAAAGCACCCGGCAGTAAAATCTCCATAAAAAAAGGGGGCCCCGAGAGGCCCCCTTTTGAACTACAGAACTACAACTTACATCATGCCGCCCATACCGCCCATGCCGCCCGGAGGCATGCCGGCCGGCATTCCACCAGCCCCATTTTCCTCCGGCTTATCGCTGATGACACACTCTGTCGTCAACATCAAACCAGCTACGGAAGCAGCATTTTGAAGAGCGGAGCGAACCACTTTGGTCGGGTCGATGATACCCGCCTTGACCAAATCTTCATATTCGCCCGTCGCCGCGTTATACCCGTTGTTTCCTTTTTGCCCTTTTACATGCTGCACGACCAGGGAACCTTCTACGCCCGCGTTGTTCGCAATTTCGCGCATCGGGGACTCAAGCGTGCGGGAGAGGATGTCGATGCCAACCTGCTGATCCCCTGCCACATCAACGTTACCCAAGGACTTCTGGGCGCGAATCAGGGCGACGCCGCCACCGGCCACGACACCCTCTTCCACGGCCGCGCGCGTTGCGTTCAGAGCATCTTCCACACGCGCTTTCTTCTCTTTCATCTCGGCCTCCGTGGCGGCGCCTACGTTAATCACCGCAACGCCGCCGACCAGCTTCGCCAGACGCTCCTGGAGTTTCTCGCGATCATAGTCGCTCGTGGTCTCTTCAACCTGGTTGCGAATTTGTTTGACGCGGCCTTCGATATCCTTGGCCTTGCCTTTCCCTTCGACGATGGTGCTGTTGTCCTTGTCGATGGTCACGCGCTTCGCTTGTCCGAGATCGTCCACGGATACGTTCTCGAGCTTGATGCCCAAATCTTCGCTCAACATTTTGCCGCCGGTCAGAATCGCCATATCCTCGAGCATGGCTTTGCGGCGATCGCCGAATCCGGGGGCTTTGACCGCCGAGCAATTGAGCGTGCCGCGTAACTTGTTCACCACCAGCGTCGCCAGCGCTTCACCTTCGATGTCTTCGGCGACGATGAGCAGCGGACGGCCCATTTTCGCAATTTTCTCGAGCAGCGGCAGCAGATCGCGCATGTTCGAGATTTTCTTCTCATGGAAGAGGATATACGGATCTTCCAAAACAGTTTCCATGCGGTCCGGATTCGTTACGAAGTAAGGGCTCAGATAACCTCTGTCGAACTGCATGCCCTCGACGATGTCGAGAGAAGTCTCCATGGATTTGGCTTCTTCGACGGTGATGACGCCGTCTTTACCGACTTTATCCATGGCCTCGGCGATGAGATCCCCGATTGTCGGATCGTTGTTGGCCGAGATGGTGCCGACCTGCGCGATCTCTTTCTTGTCGCGAACGGGTTTGGAAAGTTTTTCCAACTCCTGGACGATCTTGGCCACGCCGGCGTCGATTCCGCGCTTCAAGTCGATGGGATTGGCGCCGGCCGTTACATTGCGCAGACCTTCCTTGAAGAGAGACTGGGCCAGCACAGTCGCCGTCGTGGTGCCGTCTCCGGCGACGTCGGAGGTCTTGCTCGCCACTTCGTTGACTATCTGTGCGCCCATGTTCTCGAACTGATCTTCGAGTTCTATTTCCTTCGCCACCGTTACGCCGTCTTTCGTGGAGGCGGGAGAACCGAATTTCTTGTCGATCACGACGTTGCGCCCACGGGGACCTAGCGTCACCTTCACGGCATCGGCCAACTGGTCCACGCCGCGCTTGATTTTCGAGCGGGCTTCTTCATCAAAAAGTATGATTTTTGACATTTCGTAATGCTCCTTAGTTGTTGGACAACCGGCTAGTTGATGACCGCCAGCACGTCATCTTCGCGCATGATCAGATACTCTTCGCCCTCGGACTTCACCTCGGTGCCCGCGTATTTGGCGAAAAGAATTTTGTCGCCCTCGCCTACTTCGGGCGACTGCCTTTTCCCGTCATCCGTCACTTTGCCGGGGCCTACGGCGATCACTTCCCCCTCCTGGGGCTTCTCTTTTGCGGAATCGGGGATGATGATTCCGCCGATCTGCTCCTCTTCCGCATCCAGACGCTTCACCAAAATGCGATCCTGAAGAGGCTGTATCCTGGTTTTGACCTTTGCCATCACTTCCTCCTTATTGGTAGATATGTTGCTGTTTCGTTGAATCTCTTATATCTGGAGGATCGAGTTCCGGGAGAAACGCTATCCCGAATACTTGACCCATTCCTTCTGCGCGATTCTGTATATGGAAAAAGAGAATGTTTGTCAAGCGCTATTAGCACTCAAGTCACTCGGCTGCTAACAATAAGGTGCTCTCAGGCAACTCTCTGATTTTATTTGTTTATTTACGTTTGTTGGTGAGTGCGGCCACCGGCTGGAGTAGATTTTTCAAATTTCCATGGAATGCCGCCAATCGCGCCGTCAGGTGACGCACGCCGTTCCATGGGCTATCTTCTCATCGATTCACGCATCCACGTCTCTCCTCACCATGGAGATGTCCACATACGCAACGCAAAAGGAGTTCGACGAAATGCCGTATGACAACCTGTTGATCGAGATATCACAAGGAATCGCGCTCATCACCATCAACCGCCCCGAGAAGCGGAACGCGCTCGACCCCAAGACCTGGCGCGAAGTGGGCGCCGTGGTGGAGGAACTGGAAGCGGACGATGACGTTCAGGTCATCATCTTCACGGGCGCGGGCGATAAATGCTTCGCCGCCGGTTCTGACATCGCCCAGATTAAGAATCGAAGCCTCATCGACGGCCTCGCCGCCCCTTCGCAGCGCGCCCTCATGCGCCTCGAGGTGGTCGAAAAGCCCGTCATCGCCGCGGTGAACGGCTTCGCCCTGGGCGGAGGGTGTGAACTTTCAATGGCTTGCGACGTCCGCATCGCGAGCGAAACCGCCCGTTTCGGCCAGCCCGAAGTCAACCTCGGCATCATGCCAGGAGCCGGCGGCACCCAGAGGCTCGCCTCCCTGGTGGGCGTCGGCAAAGCGAAGGAACTCATCCTGACGGGTGACATCATCGACGCGCGCGAGGCCCACCGCATCGGTCTGGTGAACCAGGTCGTCCCGGCCGGGGAGTTGCTCGAAGCTGCGCGCAAATGCGCGGAAAAGATGATGAGCAAGGGCCCGCTGGCGGTTCGCATCGCGAAAATCGCCATCAACACGGGCCTCAAGTACGGCCCCGAGGCCGGCATGGTGGCTGAACGCCTCGGCCAGGCCTGCCTCATGACGACGGAAGACAAGTTCGAGGGCGCCTCCGCGTTCCTGGAGAAAAGGATCGCCGATTTCCAGGGAAAATAAGCGAAATCAGCTGCTTATGGCGTCATCCCCTGGGGCGCTTCGCTCGAATGAGGGTGACGTGCGCCATTCGTGGCCGATTGCGCTTTCGCTCCCGGCGCCGCGCGAACGCCCCAGGCGGGTGCGCAACTCCCCGCATTTCCCGTCATGAAGGAACGGGCGGCCCATGGCAGAATTCCCCTGCGCTGCGACCCGTCGGCGTCATTTCCCAGGAAAATAAATTGCCTGAAATTTAACGATAAACCCCGTGAATTTATCTAATTTTATCGAAATTTTCAGATATAAAACCCGAGCGATGAGCGAGGGTTTGACCCGCCCGATGAGGAAGGGTTTGCTGATTCCCGAAGGAACCGCGCGGCTCCGCCATCATACCCGCTCTCTCCCTGAGCAGCGCCACCGCAGATGCGGGCAAATGCGCACACCGGCCTCGTGGAAACCGGAGCCGGACTCCCCCCCCACGAGTGGAAACCGCGTCGCGCGCAAACCTTTCAGGATACGCCCGTCAGCTTCTTCTCCCGCGACGGCAAATGCGCGCAAATGCGGGGCGTTCGCGCCGCCGGGATGAGGCATTCGTGAAGCGCGCAAATCTTTCAGGATACTGCCGTCCGCCTCCTCTCCCCTGATCGCAAATGCGGGAAAATGCGACTGATGAAGGGTTGTTGAGAAAGTACAACAAAGGAGTCTTGCAGGTTTTGTAGGGACAGGTCGCGACCTGTCCCTCTTTTTCTAATGGGTTCGATCAATTAAGGGTTTTACTAACCAGGGAGTAGGGGACATCCACTCCCCCTTTGAGGGGTCGGACATCCCGAGGGGAATGCCCGATGAAAAACACCCCCTTGTCGGGGGGTCGAACGCGAGTGAGGAACGAGCGTTTGCATAAGCCATATACGAGAAACACATCGTCTCGCAATACCTCCCTCTTCGGTCGGTTTTGACCCTGACAAGGGGGCTGTTGAAAATCCCGGTTCTGCTAGGGAACGCGTACCCCTCGTCATTTTTGGCTACCGAAACGACTTCACCCTGAGTAGCCGCCGAAGGTAGAACGCGACTGAGAAAGGAGCGTTATCGATTCGAGATGAATCACTCGTTGCCTGAAATTGACACCTCTGACTTGACGCAAGGCATTATTGGCGTCCACGAAGTTTTTCGCGTGGAAAATGAAAGTATACCCCCGGTGCGTTTAGGCCTCCTCCCGAAACCTGCTAAGATACGCCCAAACACTCATAAATCGTGAAAGTTGCTCAAAACCCGGATGTTCCCTCACATCAGGTGGAGTCTCCATCGTGACCGAACCGTATCTGCCGCTCGCTCGCTTCAAGGTGCTCGACCTCACACAGGCCCGCTCTGGACCCACGGCGGTGCGCCAACTCGCCGACTGGGGAGCGGAGGTCATCAAGATAGAGCTTCCCGCCTCGATGGGGGTCGACGTGATGGGCGGGCGCAGGCACGGGTTCGATTTCCAGAACTTACACCGCAACAAGAAAAGCCTTACGCTGAATTTGAAAACTGAAAAGGGCAGGGAGATTTTCTTTGCGCTCGCAAAACGCGTCGACGTCATCGTCGAGAACTATCGCCCCCGTGTGAAGGAGCGGCTCGGAATCGACTATGAGGCGGTGCGGCGGGTGAATCCTGGAATCGTCTACGGGAGCATCTCCGGTTTCGGGCAGGCGGGCCCCTACGCCGAGAGGCCAGGGCTCGACCAGATAGCCCAGGGCATGAGCGGGCTGATGTCGGTCACGGGTGCGCCGGGGGGCGGGCCGATGCGCGTGGGGGTTGCGGTATCTGATTTATCCGCCGGGATGATTCTCGCCCAGGGGATTTTGATTGCCCTGCTCGACCGAGAGAGGACAGGTGAGGGACGCTGGGTGCACACCTCCCTTTTAGAGGCGCAGATTCAGATGATGGACTTGCAGATGGCTCGCTACCTGATGGCGGGGGAGGTCCCCGGCCAGGCGGGCAACAACCACCCCACGTTCATCCCCACCGGAGTGTTCGAGACGGCGGACGGCCTCATCAACATCCAGGCGGGCGGGCAGCGCCTGTGGGAGCGTCTGACCCGCGCGATCGGCGCACCGGAGTTGGCGGAGAATCCCGACTACGCGGACAGGGAGAGCCGCCTCGTGAACCGTGACGCCCTGAATGCGCGCATCAACGCCCTGACATCTCGGAAAATAACCGGGGAATGGGTGGCGCTCCTGAACGAGGCGGGGATTCCATGCGGCCCCATCTATTCGGTGGATCAGACGATGGCCGACCCTCAGGTGGAGACGCTGGGCATGGCGCCAGAGGTCCATCATCCCAAACTCGGGGAGATGCGGGTCGTGGGCCAGGCGCTCAAGATGGGCAAAAGTCCCCAGCCCATGCGCTCCGCCGCGCCCGAACCGGGCGAGCACACCGAGGAGTTGCTGCAGGAGCATTTTGGGTATGACACCGCGCAAATCGAGGCGTTGCGCGAGGAGGGCGTGGTGTGAAGCCAGTTACCGAGAAGATGCTGGCGAAGGTCGAGGACGGCGTCGGCTGGATGATCTTTAACAACCCGGCGAAGAGAAATGCCGTGAGCCTCGATATGTGGGAAGCGATTCCGCAGATCATCGAATCCTTCGAGACGGACGATGCTGTGCGCGTCGTCGTCATGCGCGGCGCCGGGGAGAAGGCCTTCGTCTCGGGGGCCGACATCTCCGAGTTCGAGAAGAGCCGCAACGACCCCGATAAGGTGAAGCACTACTCGAGCGTGTTGTGGAGCGCCAAGCGCAGCCTGACGAACCTCGGCAAACCCCTGCTCGCCATGATCCACGGCTACTGTCTGGGCGGCGGTCTCACGCTCGCCCTGAGCGCGGACATCCGCATCGCTTCAGAAGACGCCCGTTTCGGGGTTCCGGCGGCTCGGCTCGGCATGGCCTACGGACACGAGAGCATGAGGGAGCTCATCGCGCTGGTGGGGCCTGCGCGCGCCAAGGAGATGACCTTTTCCGCAGAAAGATATTCCGCGCGTCAAGCGCTCGAATTCGGCCTCGTGAACCGCGTCGCGCCCGCGGATGAACTCGAAGAGAACGTCCGCGCACTGGCCGCGAAAATCGCAGCGAACGCCCCCTTGTCCGTCCGGGCATACAAGACGGCCATCACCGAGGCGCAAAAAGACGAGGCGGAGCGCGACGTGGATGCGGTTCAAGCGGCGGTCCAGGCTTGTTTCGAGAGTGCGGATTACGTTGAGGGCAGAAGGGCTTTCATGGAGAAGAGACCGCCCCACTTTTCGGGGCGATGAGCGTGGATTGAGCCGTATTTTTTCAGGAGGTGAGGGATGGGCGGTTTTTACGATTTGCAGGAAGTGGATTACAAACAACTCGAGGGTTACAAGCGCCGCGTGATCGTGGGCGAGAATCTGATGCTCGTATACGTCGAGCGCGATGCGGGTTCCACCACGGAGCACAGCCACCCGAACGAGCAGATGATCTATCTCCTTGAAGGCCGGGCGCGCTTCCGCCTGGGCGATGAGGAGCGCGAGATTAAGGCGGGCCAGGCGATACACGTCGAACCAGACCTCGTGCATCAGGTGGATGCGCTCACGCCCATCCGTTACATCGGGATTTACAGCCCGCCTCGCGAGGCGCTCATTCCCGGGAACGAGGAGTAGGGTATTCGGGCCGCATCCGATGATGGCGCGGTCTTTTTCATATCGAAAGGAGCAAGCAGGTGGCCAAAGCGATAGGGCGCGCCGATTGGTTCGCGTATTTCCCGGAAGAGTACCGCTGGTCGGCGGCGGTGAGCATGGCATGTTCCGTCTCCTACTGGGGCGGGGCGTCGATGGGGGAGATCGATCAGGTCGGCAAGCGCTTGAAAGACAAGGTGGGAGACGACGAAGCCTGGTTCGATGAGTGGACCGGGATGGGAGATCGCGTCCGCAGGCTGGGACTGGCGGCGGAGCGTAAGGGAAATCGTCTCACAGCCGCTGCACTTTTCAAGCGCGCCTGCACCTATTATCAGCTCGGCGAGCGGTTTAGAACGCCCAAGGACAGAAAGGCGCTCGCCGCTTACCGGAAATCGCTCGATAGCTTTGCGCGCTTCGCCGGCCTGGTGGATAGCCCAAAGATCGAGCGCGTCGAGATTCCCTTCGAGGGCGGCGCTGCGCTGCCCGCCTGGCTCGTTCATGCGCAGAACACGAAAAAGGCGAAACCGCCTGTCGTCGTGTTTTTCGACGGACTCGACGTCACGAAAGAGATTCAGTACATGCTGGGCGTCGAGGACCTCATTCGACGGGGGATGAGCGTGTTGATTGTGGACGCGCCCGGCAACGGCGAGTCCATCCGTTTCCGCAAGCTCTATCTCCGCTATGACCACGAGGTGGCGGGTGCTGCCGCGCTCGATTATCTCGAGACGCGCGATGACGTGAACGCGAAGCGCGCCGGCGTCATGGGCATCAGCCTGGGCGGATACTACGCTCCCAGAAACGCGAGTATGGAGAAGCGCTTCAAGGCCTGCGTGGGCTGGGGGGCGGAGCCTGATTATCACGAACGCTGGAAGCGACGCATCGAGGCGGCTTACAAGAGCGCGCTGTCCGTTCCGCCGCACCACATCCTCTGGATACTGAACGCGAAGACGGTGGAAGAGGCGCTCGAAAAACTCGAGGATTTCCGCCTGGACGGTGTCGTACAGAAAATGCGCTGCCCCTATCTTCTCGTGCATGGCGAGGATGATCAGCAGGTCTCTCTGGAAGCGGCCCGCGCGCTGTTCCGCCTGGTGGGTTCGAAGGACAAGACGCTGCGCGTTTTCAGGAACGAGGAGGGCGGCGCGCAGCACTGCCAGATGGACAATGTGCCACTCGCCGTGCCCTACATCTGCGACTGGCTGGCGGAAAAGCTGAAAGCCTAGCCTCTCGCTTCAGGAGGCGGCGAAGCGCTCGCAGATGGCCGCCATGTATTTCGCGCCTTCGATCAGGTGTTCGATCTTGAGGTTCTCATTCACGCTGTGTGTACGCGCTGTGATGTAGCCCACCCCGGTTGAGCAAAGCGGAATTCCCAGGTGGCGGATGATCGTCCAGGTCGGTGTGCTACCGCTGCCGAAGGGGTTGATGATCGCCTCCTTGCCATAGACCTCTCTCGACGCCGCCTGGCACGCTTTGACGACGGTACTATCCGGGTCGCTCTTGGCGGGGTAAGAGCCCGTTCCCAGCATTTCGACCTCGATGTCCTTGAAGCCGTGCTTGTCCAGATGGCGGCGCACGCACCCGTAGATGTGCTCGGGCGTCTGGGCCACCACGAGACGGCAGTCGATCTTCGCGCTCGCGCGTCCCGCGACGATGGTCTTTCGACCCTGCCCGGTGTAGCCCGCGTTCAGGCCTGCGATGTTGAAGCTGGGATTCGTCAGATGCCGCCTCGGCAATTCCTCGCCGGGCAGATCGAGTAGAAAGCGCCTGAGCTCGAATTTTTTCATGCGCTCATCGGCATCATAGGATTTTATCTTCTCGATGAGGGCCTCTTCGGACTCGTTCAGCGGGGCGACCTCATCGAAATAGCCGTCTATCAGGATGTTTTCGTTCTCGTCCTTCATCGTGCCCAGTGCCCAGGTAAGCCGCCAGCCGGCGTTCTCGTAAATCTGGGCGTGGCTGCTGTGAAAATCCACGTTTGCCGTCTGGCAGCTTAGCTCCAGGTAGCACATCCCCTTGTTGCCGAGTGAGAGTACGGGGGCGTCCTCGCGGAAGGTGTCCTCCCAGATGCAGCCGTCCGCTGAGAGGAGTTCTGCGTTTTCGGGAACGAAGTGGCGCAGGGAGGGACTGCTCATCTCCTCGTTACCCTCGATCAGGTACTTGACGTTGCAGGGAAGCTCCCCGCGCACGGCCAGGAAAGCCTCGAAGGCGGCCAGGCGGCTCATGATGTTGCCCTTGTTGTCCGTCGCCCCCCGGGCAAAGACGTGGCCGTCGCGGATCGCGGGCTCGAACGGCGGGCTTATCCATTCACCCTCGGGGTCCGGCGGCTGAACGTCGTAGTGGTTGTAGAAGAGAAGCGTTTTACCCGAGCGCCCCGGCAGAAAGCCGGTGAAGATGGGGTTGTGAGAGGTTTCATGGCGGGTGACGTCGAAGCCCGTTCGCTCCAGGCGTTCCTGCATGAGCACGGCCATCCCCTCTATCCCGATATGGGTGGTGGAGATGCTCGGCTGGCGGCAGAGTTCGCACAGATCCGCCACCGTCTGCTCCGCGTGCGCGTCGATGTAGGCGAATACCTCGGAAAGCCCTCCCGTCGTCATGGTTCCTCCTCACGGCGTCATCGAGTGGATTCAAGTTTTAGGTGGGTATATCATAGCCTCAATCTTCAAGAAGGTTCACCTGGCAGTAGTGATATGCCCCAGATACGCAGGAGGCGGGATTTTGGCGGATATGCCGGCGGAGGAGAACTGGTTCACTTATTTCCCCGAAAATTACCGGTGGTCCTCGGCGGTGTGCTTCATGATTTCGTGCGCGCGGTGGGGTGCTTCCGAAATCGGAGAAGTCGACCGGGTGGGCCGTCGACTCGCCCAAGAACCGGGGGATGACGAGGCCTGGTTCCGCGAGTGGGTGCGCATGGGCGACCGCGTTCGCAAGCTCGGTCTGGCGGCGGAGAGCGATGGCTCGCACCTCACCGCGGCCGCCCATCACCTGAGGGCGTGCGTCTACTATCAGATGGGAGAGCGCTTCCGCACGCCTAAGGACAGGCGTGGCCACACCGTATTCAGAAAATCACTCGATTGTTTCGAGCGCTTTGCCGGCCTGGCGGATACGCCGCGAATCGAGCGCGTCGAGATTCCCTACGAGAACGGCGCATCGCTGCCCGCCTGGCTCGTTCACGCCGAGAACACGAGAAGGAAAAAGCCGCCCGTCGTGGTCTTTTTCGACGGCCTCGACAACACCAAGGAACTCGTCTACGTCCGGGGGGTGGAGAGCCTGGTTGCGCGCGGGATGAGTTGCCTCGTCGTAGACGGTCCTGGTTCGGGCGAGGCCGCACGGTTCAGGAACCTCTACCTGCGCCATGACTATGAAATTGCCGGCAGCGCAGCGCTCGATTATCTCGAAACAAGAGGGGACGTGAACGCGAAGCAAGCGGCCATCATCGCGCTCAGCGCGGGGGGGTACTACGCCCCGAGAGCGGCGAGCATGGACCATCGCTATAAGGCCTGCGTCGCATGGGGGGCGATATGGGACTACCACGCCACCTGGAAAAAGCGTCTCGCGGCCTGGGGCACTTCGCTTCACGCGGTGCCCGATCATCACATCCTGTGGATCATGGACGCGAAAACCGCGGAGGAGGCGCTCGAAAAACTCGAGGGTTTTCGCCTGGATGGCGTGGTTCAGAAGATGCGATGCCCCTTCCTGCTGGTCCACGGGGCGGAGGATAAGCAGATACCCATGCGCGACGCCAGGAAGCTGTTCAACGCAGCGGGTTCAAAGGATAAGACTTTCAAGGTTTTCACGGCGAAAGAAGGCGGCGCGCAACACTGCCAGCGCGACAACATGACGTTGGGGACGACCTACATCTACGACTGGCTGCAGCGAAAACTGGCCTGAGGCCTACTCCGTCAGGCGCTTCATCTTGGGGTCGAGCGTGTCCCGTAGCCAGTCGCCCAGAAGGTTCACGCTCAGCACCGTCAGCATGAGGATCATTCCCGGGAAGAAGGCTATCCACCAGGCCGTGTCGATGTATTCACGCCCGTGGGAGAGCATTCCGCCCCATGTGGGTGTCGGCGGCGGCACGCCCACGCCGAGGAAGGAAAGCGCGGCCTCGATGATGATCATCCGGCCCAGATAGAGCGTGGCGATGACGATGGCGGGCGAGAGCACGTTGGGCAGCACGTGCATGAAGAGCACCCGGAAAGTCGAACACCCCGAAGCCTTGGCCCCCGTGATGTACTCGACTTCTTTCACCGACAAGACGGTGCCGCGAATCACGCGCGCATAGACGATCCAAGTCCTGATCGCGATGGCGAGAATGACGTTCCTGAGACTCGGCCCCATGATGGCGACGATGCTCATGGCGAGGAGGATGAAGGGTATCGATAGCGCCGAGTCGATGATGCGGCTGATGATGGCGTCGATAACCCCGCCGAAATAACCGGCCACGATGCCCATGGTGATGCCGATGAAACCGCTCACCACGACGGCGGCGAAACCCACGATGAGCGATATGCGCGCGCCCCAGATGATGCGGCTCAGCATATCGCGCCCCTGCTGATCGGTTCCGAGCAGGTAAAAGTTTCCAGCCGGGTCGACGAACCCCGGGGGTTTCAGGAAGATTCTCAGGTTTTGATCATAAGGGTCGAGCGGCGAAAATAGCCAGGGGACGAGCGCCCAGAGGAGCACGATAACGAGAAAGATCAGCCCGAACAGCGCCGGCGGACGCCGCTTCAGGTCGCGGACGGCCAACTGGAAGTTTGTGGGTCCGCGCGGCTCTTCGGCGGCCTCCGCGAATTCACCTACCGTCGCGTGTTGTTCCTGGGCCAAAATCTCTCTCCCGTTAACCGTACACGATGCGCGGGTCGAGCCACGCATAGATGATGTCCACGATCAGGTTGATGCCCACGAAAATGAGCGCGAGCAGCGTCACCGCCGCCTGAACGACGGGATAGTCCTGGTTGTTGATGGCGTCTATCACCAGAAAGCCCACGCCTGGCCACGCGAAGACGGCCTCCGTGACGACCGTGCCGCCGAGCAGCACGCCGAGTTCCAGCCCGATGAGCGTGACGACTGGGATGGAGGCGTTCTTGAGCGCGTGGCGCACGATGACGAGATACTCCGAGACGCCCTTCGAACGCGCCGTCTGTATGTAGTCGCTGCCCAGCACCTCCAGCATACCCGAGCGCACGACCCGCATGATGCGCGCCGTCTGGTAGAGACCCGCCGTGAGCGCGGGGAGGATGATGTACTCCCATCCCTCATAACCCGAGGTGGGCAGGAGATCGAGGCCGACGGCGAAGATGAGGATGAGCATGAGGCCGAGCCAGAAGTTCGGCATCGACTGGCCGAACATCGAGCCGATCGAACTCACGTAGTCGATCCAGGTGTTTCGGAACGTGGCCGAGAGTATGCCTGTAGGCAGGGCGACGACTATCGAGATGATGACGGCGACGAGGGCCAGATCGATGGTCGCCGGAAAATGCTCGAACACAAGGTCCACAGCCGGCAGCTCGTGGCGGAACGAAAAGCCGAAATCCCCCCTGAGCACTCCCTTGCTCTTCCCGAAGCCGAAGAGGAAGTTGAAATACTGCACGTGGAGCGGTTTGTCGAAGCCCATGGCTTTCTTGAATTCGGCCACGTCCTCGAGCGTGGAATCCTCGGGCATCAGCACGTCGGCGGGGTCGCCCGTCAAGTGAAGCATCACGAAGACGACGACAAGCACCACCTTGATGACGATGAGGCTCTGCAGCAACCGGCGGATTATGTATGCGCGCATGGTTCGACCTTTTCTTGCTCGCCCTCGGGTGGCGGACGCGTGCCACTCAAAAGAGCGTCCCCGAAATCTTCCTGGATGGGCCTGGAGCCGATGCGGAAAATGAGGAAGACGCGCTTGTGCAGTAAAGACGTATTTCTCTATAATGCTCTTATATTTATTATAAGTCGAATCGATCAACGCTTGTCAAACAGAAAGCCCATCCTTTAGATGCGTGCTCTCCTGAAAGGCGAAGGCGTTTCCAGATCAAGACGATAATCGGCATGTGTATCGTGCCGTCATCGTTGGTTTTTTCGTGCAAGTGGTTTCAAGAGGAGTTTCTATCTGGTTCCATGATTTCAATTCAACAAGAAAGGGAGGACGTCTGTGATGCGTAAATGGATGGTTGTTCTGCTGGCGGTTCTCATCGTCGGTACAGGCCTCATGGCCGCGCCGAAGGCGCATGCCATGGCCGCGGGTAAACTCGTGATCGCGCTTCCGGGCGTCACGCCCACGATGGACCCGCATCCCAAGTCGAATTTCATCGGCACGATGCTCTGGCGCTGGTCTTACGACACGCTCGTTTCCGCCGAAGCGGGCACCGGAAAACGCAAGCCCTGGCTCGCCACGAAATGGAAGATTCACAGCCCCAAGAAGGTGGAGTTCTGGCTGCGCAAGGGCGTGAAGTTCGCCGACGGTTCCGAACTCACGTCTGAGAACGTGAAGTTCTCGATGACGCGCATCATGAACAAGAAAAGCCGTCAGCGGGTCTTCTTCAAGGCGTTCGACCGCATCGAGATAGTCGGCCCCCACCGCTTCATCTGGCACAGCAAGGTGCCCGACAACGGCTTGCTGAACCGCCTGGGGCGCTTCGGCCACATCATGTCTCTTAAGGCGAAGGGCCTGGAGTGGTCCGTTATTTCGAGAAAAACCTTCGGCTCCGGCCCCTACATCCTCAAGGAATGGGCCAAGGGCCGCAAGATGGTGTTCGAGGCGAACCCCAACTGGTGGGGCAACTCGCAATACCCCAACCGGGCGAAGACCGTCATCGTGCGCGGGATCAAAGAGGCCACCACCCGCGTGAAGGCCCTCCAGAAGGGTGAGGTGGACATGGTCATGAAGGTCAAGCCCCAGTTCATCCCGCAGCTCGAGAAAGACGCGAAACTCGCCGTGGCCGACGTGCCCGCCGTGCGGATGATGTTCGTCTCCATGGTGACGCGCCAGGGCGGCCCCTTCGCAAATCAAAAGGTGCGCCTCGCCGTGAACTACGCCATCGACGCCGATCTTCTGCGCACCACCTTCCTCGCCGGACGGGCGAAGCTCTGGGGTTCGCTCTACCATCCGTGGAACTTCGCGGGCTACAACCCCGAGGACAAGTGGTACGGCTTCGACATCAACAAGGCGAAGGCCCTCATGAAGGAAGCAGGCTACGAAAAAGGCTTCAAGGCGACAATTTACGGCACCATCGGCCGGTATCCGGGCGACGTGAAAAGCTGTGAGGCCATCGCCGGCTTCCTGAAGCGCATCAAGATCGACACCATCTGCCGCACGATGCCCTATCCCCTCTGGAAGAAGACGCGCAAGGCGTTCCAGAAGAAAAAGAAGGGTGTGGCGATGTTCCTGCAAGGCTACGGAAACGCGGGCGGCGACCCGGGCGGTATCACGCGGGCGACGTCCTCCTGCCGGGGCCACTCCAGCGTCCACTGCATGAAGGACATGGATGCGGCCATCGACAAGGCCGCGGCCACGGCCGACCTCAAGAAACAGCACATGGAGTTCCAGAAGGTGACCGCGCTCATCAAGAAGAAGGCGCTGTTCAAGATTCTCTACAAGACGAACGACATCTTCGCCTACAAGAAGGCGCTTGGATTCAAGCCGAGGCACGATGAGACGTTCTTCGCGTGGGAAATCGACATGAAGAAGATGAAGAACTAATCCGAGCGGCATCAAACCGCGGGGGAGCGGCATGCTCCCTCGCGGTTTTTTTTGAACGCCGACCGTCTTGCGCTTACGAGGGAAGGGCTACGCCATGCAATTCGGCCTCATGCTGAGGGGCAACTTCGCCCGGGGCGACGACATGCGCGCTCGCCTGGAAGAGCACCTGGAACAGGTGCGCCTTGCGCGCGACATAGGCTTCGCCTCCATCACCAAGGGTTCGCACTACAGCACCCATCCCTTTCAGGGCTTTCAGCAGCTTCCTTTCCTGACCCGCGTCGCCGCCGAAGCGCCGGAGCTTCGCCTCGTCGCGGGGATTATTCTCCTCCCGCTGCACAAGCCGCTCGATCTGGCCGAACAACTGGCGACAATCGACGTGATATCCGGCGGCAAGCTCACCGTGGGCGTAGGACTCGGCTACCGCGAGGTGGAGTTCAAGGCATTCGGAACCAGTAAAAAAGAGAGCCTGCACCGCTTCAACGAAAATCTCGAAGCCATCCGCCGCCTCTGGAGCGAGGAGAAGGTCTGGATGCGGGGGTCGCACTTCGAATTGGACGGCGCTTCGTGCTCGGCAAAGCCGCTCCAGAAACCGCACCCGCCCATCTGGATCGGCGCGAACGCGGATGGGGGCATCAGGCGCGCGGGGCGTCTTGGCCTTCCCTGGTACATCAACCCCCACAACCGGCTGGACACCATCGAGCGGCAGATGGAGGTATTCTGCGAGGCATTGGATGAGGCGGGCCATTCGCCGCCTCAGGAAATTCCCATGCGCCGGGAGGTGTTCGTGGCGGAAAGTCGCGAGGAAGTGCTTCGCCTGTGCGGGCCCTTCCTCAAGAAAAAATATGACTCCTACCACGAGTGGGGGCAGGACAAGGCCATGCCGGAGGGGGACAACGATTTCGGCGTCCAGTTGGAGGAATTGATCAAGGACCGCTTCATCCTGGGTTCGCCCGACGACGTGGCCGGGCAGATCACGCGGCTTAACCGCCGCCTGGGCGTGAACCATCTCATCATCAGCCTCCAGTGGCCGGGCATGCCCCACGCGCTCGCGCTCGACACCATGAGGCTTATGGCCGAGGAGGTGTTTCCGAGGGTGTGGAGAGAGGTGGCGGTGAGTGAGACTACGGATAAGGAGACCGGATAATGGCGTCTGCCAAAATAGCCTGTGAGGATCACTACATCGACGCCTTCGATAAGGGCATCCGGCTCCACGTGCGCGAAAAGCGCCCCAGGGGAAAGCGCCGCTTCACGCCTGCCGAGACGCTCCTGCTGGTGCACGGGCGCGGACCGGCGGCCCCCGTGGTGTTCGACCTGCCCGTGCCGGGGTATTCCTGGATGGATCGCCTGGCCTCGCGCGGCTACGACGTCTTTGCCGTCTCGGTGCGCGGTTTTGGCTATTCCACCTATCCCCGGGAGATGATCGATGACCCGGTCGGCAAACCGCCCGCCATCCGGGGTTATACCGCGGCGCGCGACATCGGCGCGGCAGTGCGCTTTATCCGGAATTTGCGCGAGGTGGATAAGGTGAACATCCTCGGGCGCTCGTGGGGCTCGACCACGGTTCCCACCTTCGCCTCGGCCCACAACCCACAAGTACGAAAGATCGTGCTCTACGCCCCCTACTACGCGGGCGTGAACCCCGCGCGGGCCGAGCAGTTCGAGGACCCCGAACGCCCCGGCCATTTCAACGAGAAACTCGGCGCGTGGTTCTGGACGACGGAAGCCGACCTCCACAGGCGTTGGTGGGGCCATATTCCGGGGACGCGGCACCACCGCTGGCGGGAGCGGCACGTGGTGCGCGCGGTGTGGGAGACGCGCCTGTACTACAGCCCCGAGGGGGCGGGCCGGCGGCCCTCGGCGGTGAAATCGCCCAACGGCTCGTATGCCGACCTGTTCGACCGCGCGCGGGGGATTCCCGCCTACGACGCGGCGAAGCTGCGCTGCCCGGCGCTGCTCATCTTTGGAGACTACGACGGTTCGGTAAACGAGGCCGAAGCATGGGATTTATTCGGGAAGATGACGAACAGCCGGGGCAAGCGCTTCGTCGTCATCGGCGACGGCACGCACTACATGGAATGGGAGAAAAGACGAGAGGAACTCTACCTCGAGGTGGAGAACTTTCTGGAGAGTTGAGGGAGCCTTGAGGCTCCCGAACGAGGAGACGTCCCATGAAGGCGATGCGTGTGCAGGCGTTCGGTCTGGAGACTCCGATGCGGCTGGAAGAGGTGGAAATACCTGAGCCCGGCCCGGATGAGTTGCTGGTGCACTTAAGGGCTGCGGGCGTGAACCCGAGCGACGTCGCCACCCGTTCGGGCAAAAGCCACCACTCGGGCCACCATACGCCGCCCTATGTTCCCGGTCTCGAGGCCTCGGGCGAGGTGATCGGAATCGGCGAGGGCGTGGCGGGCTTCGAGGTCGGCCAGCGCGTATTCGGCGCCTGCGCGGGCGGGGCCTACGCGGAGGTGGTGCGGCTGCGCGCCCCTGCGGCGGCGGTCGTGCCAGAGAACATGACGCACGAAGAGGCGGCGGGCGTCACGCTGGGTCTGAGGACGGCATGGAACGCGCTGGTCATCAAGGCCAAAGCCGGGCCGGGGGAGAGCGTCCTGGTGCACGGCGGTGCGGGCGGCGTAGGATCCGCGGCGGTGCAACTCGCCCGGCGCATGGGCTGCAGGGTGTTCGCCACGGTGAGTTCGGAAGAGAAGGCGGCGTTCTGCCGGAAGCTGGGGGCGGAGGAAACAATCGACTACCGACGGGAGGATTTCGCCGAGCGTTGCCTCGCGTTGACCGGCGGGCGCGGCGTGGACGTGATAATCGAGTGCGCCGCCTTCGACAACTTCGACAAGGACCTCGACGCCATCTGCGTGGACGGGCGTATCGTCGTGATGGGAGCGGGTCTCGGCAAGGAGCAGCGCGCGGGCTTTCGCGTCCCCGCTGTGATGACGAAGGATGCGCGTATTTTCGGCGTTACCGGCGTCAACCTCGCCCGCAAGATGCCCGAAGTCGTGCCGCGCTACCTGCCCATGCTGCGCGACGGGAGCTTCAAGGTGCATTTAGGCGCCGTCTTTCCGCTGGCCGAGGCCAATGCGGCGCATGAACAGATGTTGAGCGGGAAGTTTCTCGGGAAAATCGTCCTCACGCTGTAAACATGAACGATACGCCGCTTTGATTCCCAATAACGCTTCTGGATTCGCCCTGAGAACATGCCGCGATGACGTGTGTTCAGCACGCTGCCGGCCTGATTAAAGCTTCTCGGCGAACCAGTCCAGTATAAAACTTCTGCCGAGTTCGATGTTGTCGAAGTGGCAGTGCTCCGCCCCGCCTTCCTCGTGCGTGAAGATGCGGATGGTCTTATCCTCTGCGCCCACGGCGTCGTAGAGCTTTTGCGCTTCGGACGCAGGCGTCTGCCGGTCGCCCTCCCCGTGGGTGATGAGGAAGGGGCACTGAATCTGCGCCGCTTCTTTTTCGATGGTGAACTTCTTCATCTCCTCCAGCACCTCATCCGCCGTCTCGACCCCCAGCACCCAGAGGATCTGGAACTTGGGACTGGGCCGGAACTGCCCGATGCCGGTGGGGACTCTCAGGCGTTCGTACCAGATGGGGTAGTAATCTCCGTGCCCCGCCCAGGCGGCGCAGGCGCTGATTCGCTTCTCGAAGGCGGCGATGCGCGGCGCGTAGTACCCGCCCATGCTCAGACCCACGAGGCCGATGCGGCTTGCGTCCACGTCTTCTCTGGTTTCCAGATAATCGACCAAGGCGGCGCCTGCGACTTCATAATCGTGACGGGTGCGGATGTTTCTCAACCTGAGCGCCTCGCCGATGCCCGGCGTATCGACGATGAGGCACGCCATCCCCCGCGCGATGATGTCCGCCGCCGCCATGAAGTACTGGCTCTCCTTCGTGCTGTCGAGACCGCCCACGAAGATGACGACAGGGTAGTCCCTCCCCTCGCTTTCGGGCTTCATGAAAAATCCCGGCAGGGTCTGCCCCTCGCAGGGAACCTCGACTTTCTCCAGATTGAGCGCGTTGTCGTTCGCGATGGCTTTATCGAAACACGCGAGCGCTTTCTTGTAGCTCGGGATTTTCTTCTCGTTCGTGGGCGGCAAAAAGCGCTCCCCGTAGAGATAGTAGTTGCACGCGCGGAAAAAGGCGCGAGAGGCCGTGAGGCGACGATTGCGCTCGGCCGCCTCTGTGCCGATTTTCTCCACGCGCTCCGCCATGGCCGTCCACTCGCGGTGCCACGCCTCGTTGTCGGCAGGGTCGGTACCTTCTAAATTCTTCACGATGCGGTCTATCTCGTCCACGCTGCCCCCGCAGCTCAGCGAGATGCAGGTGACGAACGAGCGCATATAGTTTCCGGGAAAAAATTCGTGCATGACTCTTCCTCTTAGATTAGAACGGGTTGTCTTCGGGAGGCGCGTCGGGAGCCGCCTCGCCTGCGGGTACGCCCTTGAGACTCCAGGAGGTGTCCTTGACGTAAATGGTTTCCATGTCATCCAAAGCGACCGTTGAGTGCACGGCGTTCGTCGGTATGTGGATGCCGTCCCCCGGTCCCGCCATGTGTTCTTCGCCATCCACCGTGATGCGCTGGCGGCCTTTCAACACATAGATGAACGGTTCGCAGGGGTGATAGTGCGGCTCGGCTTTCGTACCCTCGGGACGCTTCCTGTGGCAGAAATGCATGCGCTCGCCCTTGATGGACTCCCCCCGGTTGCTGGAGAGATTCGGGTTTTGCTGCACTGTGGGCAAATCCTCGAAACGATAAACGGGCATAGGGTTCCCCTCAGGATAAGGCTGGTAATATTGCCGTCTTCGATGATGACGCCCATCCCCGCCGAGGAGGGCGTCTAGCGAGACGCGGCATCATTATGATGATTTCCGGCAACCTAGCGAGGGGCGGTATGCGTGTCAAGAAGAGCGGCCCATGCGGCCTTTCGACTCCGGTTATCGGTCCCTTGGCCTCAATGAGAAGGGAGACGCAAGCAGATATCGCCTCTTGTGAAACTACTAGCAGTATCGACTTTTTACCCTTGGATATCGTTTCATATCGGGTCAAAGTGATGACCGTTAGACGCCATCATCTCGGTGTAAGATTTCGAAATGGCTCAGGCAAGCAGATTATCCTGATTGTCATTCTGCAATTATTCTCCGCCTGAGCGCAACGATATTGGAGGATTGGCTACTGTCTTCTGTGCAGGTGCGTTCTTCTTGGTAAGAGCGTAATGAATGCCGCCGCTGATTGAGGACAAGGTACAAGCGCAAGCAAGTCATAGTGAACCGGATTCTCGATAAAAATACGAACTGGACCCGCCAGTCTACGCAGGAGTTAGAATTTTCTCGTTTCCGTTTTGATTACATATCGTAGTTAACAAATTACAAACAGAATTTCTGCCAATGAAGATATATCAATGCTATCAGCAGGGTAACGGGATTTCTGGTCCGTTGAAAATAACCTGTTTCCTCTAAACGGACGGAAATGAATCTCAAAGGAAAAATCAATTTATTATTAAATGGCCTACAAGTTAAAAGTCGCCATTATCGAGGACGTGGTGACCACGGCGGCCTCCACCTTCACGGCCATCGACGTGGCTTTGGCCTACGGCCTCGACGCCCCGCGCGGGCTGCTGACGCCGTTTACGGGCGTGGCGTACTCGGAAAACGCGGAGACCTGGCGCGCCGGCGTGCGCTGGAAGCTCGGCGCCTCAACCGAGGTAAGCCTCGAGGCGAGCCTCAAAGAACCCACAGGTGATGAAGACCCCGAGAGCGGCGTGCTCCTCAAGGATTTCAAGCGGTGGTGAGCAGGCTGCATCCCGAATAACGAAGGCGCCGCCGGTGAGTCCGGCGGCGCCTTCGTTATTCGATGCGCCCGCGGTTTAATGGCAGCCTGAGGAAAATTCATACGTTCATCCGGGTGAACAAGAGCGTCCACGAGATGGTTTCTTCCTGTGTGCCGGTTCTGTTTCCCGTTGAAGGTATGGTGTTTTTTTGTGCAGGTTGTATACTGATTTCGCATACAGAAAAGAACCCGATGAGGAACGCCTCATGAGTCAGCCAATTCGCGTCCTGTTGGCGAAGGTAGGTCTCGACGGTCACGACCGGGGCGTCAAGATAGTCGCACGCGCCCTGCGGGACGCCGGTATGGACGTGATCTATACCGGCCTGCACCGCTCACCGGAAGAGGTGGTGACCGCCGCCGTACAGGAAGATGTCGACGTGCTTGGCGTAAGTCTCCTGTCCGGCGTGCAGATGACCGTGTTCCCCAAGATATTCGACCTGCTTCGGGCCAGGGGCGCCGATGACATGATCGTCGTGGCCGGCGGCGTCATGCCGGACGAAGATGTGGTCAATCTCAAGAAAATGGGGGTAAGCAAGGTGTTGCTGCAGGATACGCCGCCGCAAACGATTATCGATACGCTTACCCGACTCGTGGAGGAGCGCGGCGCGCGCTGAGCCGACATCCATGGAGTCCTGGTCATTCCCACCCGCTTACGACGAGAACTTTCTGCCGGCTCGGGACAACCGCTACTGGTTCCCCCGGCGGGAGACGATGCCGGCGGGAGACCGGGAGAAGGCCATCCTGGAGCGTCTCGGCCAGGTCTGCGCCTACGCCTACGAGCATGCCCCCCTCTATCGCCGCAAATGGGATGAGGCCGGTTTTCACCCGAGCCAGCTCAAGTCGCTCGAAGACTTCGAGGAGAAGGTTCCGGTCCTGACCAAGAAGGACCTGCGAGAGGCCCAGGAACGCCATCCGCCCTTTGGCGATTACCTCTGCGTGGGCGAAGACGATGTCTTTCACATCCATGGCACCAGCGGTACGACCGGGCGGCCCACCGCCTTCGCCATCTCGCAGGGCGACTGGCGCGCCATAGCCAACGCGCATGCGCGCATCATGTGGGGCATGGGCCTGCGCCCCGGGGATACGATTTGCGTCGCCGCCGTATTTTCTCTCTACATGGGGAGCTGGGGAGCGCTCGCCGGCGCGGAACGCCTCGGCGCAAGAGCTTTCCCGTTCGGCGCCGGCGCGTCCGGCATGTCGGCGCGCTGCGTGCAATGGCTCGACATGCTGAAGCCCACGGCCTTCTACGGTACGCCGACCTACGCCTTACACCTCGCCCAGGTCGCGGAAGACGAGGGCCTGAACCCTCGCGACTTGCAGCTCAAAGTCATGTTCTTCTCCGGCGAGCCCGGCGCCTCGATCCCGGCCATCCGCGAGCGCATCGAGGAGCTCTACGGGGCCAGGGTTTACGACAGCGGCTCCATGGCCGAGATGAGTCCGTGGATGAACGTGGCGAGTTCGGCCGAGACGGACGGGATGCTCTGCTGGCAGGACGTCGTCTACACGGAAGTGTGCGATCCCGAAACCATGCGCCGGGTCCCCTACGGGGAACGGGGAACTCCCGTGTACACCCATCTCGAACGCGCCTCTCAGCCGATGATTCGCCTGGCGTCGGGAGACCTGACCCGGTGGGTCGACGAACCGAACCCGTGTGGACGCACTTATCCGCGCCTGCCGCACGGTATTTTCGGGCGCATCGACGACATGTTCACGATCCGCGGCGAGAACGTTTATCCGAGCGAGATAGACGCCGCGCTCAACGAACTTGCGCACTATGGCGGGGAGCACCGGATCGTAATCAGCCGCGAGGCGGCGATGGACGAGTTACTGTTGCGCGTCGAGTCCGACCCCGATACCTTCGCCGACCCCGAGGGTGCCGCGCGGTTCTGCACCGAGGTGGCGCATAAATTGCAGATGGTGCTCGGGCTGCGGACGGGTGTTGAGATCGTCGAGCCGGGCTCGATCCCCCGAACGGATTTCAAGGCGCGCCGCGTTATCGACGACAGGGCCGTCTTCCAGGAGATGCAAACACAACTGGATGAAGAAAACCGCTGATGGGAGCCTATGTCCCTTCCGTGGAACTCATCGCCCGCGTTCAAGCAGGCGAGCCGGCCGCGATCGGCCGCCTCATATCGCGCGCGGAGTCGGGCCTGGCGGAAGCGCGTGACGCACTCGCCCGGATTCACAAACTCGCCGGACGAGCGCACGTCGTCGGCATGACCGGGGTGCCCGGCAGCGGAAAATCCACACTCGTCAGCGGGCTTGCGCAAAGACTGCGCGCCGGCGGCGAGATGGTCGGCATCATCGCGATTGATCCATCTTCTCCGTATTCCGGCGGTTCCATCCTGGGGGACCGCATTCGCATGAGCGACTTGAGCGCAGACTCCGGCATATATATCCGCAGCATGGCAACGCACGGGGCGACCGGCGGCATGGCGCGCGCGGCTCTCGAGGCGGTCGATATTCTCGATGCCGCCGGTTTCGGGGTCATCATTCTGGAAACCGTCGGCGTGGGCCAGGACGAGGTCGAGATCGTGCGGGCTTCCCACACCACGGTGGTGGTTTCCGCGCCCGGCCTTGGCGACGAGGTCCAGGCGATCAAGGCGGGCCTCCTGGAGATCGCCGACATCCATGTCGTTTCTAAATGCGACCGCAGCGACGCCAATCGGACGCTGACGGATTTGAAGCAAATGCTGACGCTGGGAGTCCACGGGCGCGACCCATCCGACTGGGCTGCCCCCGTGATTGGCACAAGCTCCGTTACCGGAGAAGGAATCGACGAGCTGCTGGAGGCGGTCGCCCGGCACCGCGACCTGGCCTCGGATACGGATGCGGGCCTGGCGCGTCGCAAAAGCATCGCCGAATTCCGGCTGCGCAAGACCGCCGAAAATCTATTGTATGATCGATTCAACGCTGCTAGGGCTGCGGCGAGCGCGAAACTCGCCGAACAGCTCATGCGCCGGGAGAGCGACCCCTATTCACTGGCGGAAGAGTTGCTCTCGACGACGCTCGAAAGAGAGGGAGACCATGAACGAGATGTTCACTCCAGATTCGCTTGAGAAGCTCCGGAGCGAGATCGAGGGTTGGGAGAGCAACGAGGTAGCCACCTTCCTGAATAAACAAGCCGAGCGCAAGGAGCAATTCTTCACAACCGGCGATTTTCCGGTGCAGCGCGTCTATACCGCCGCCGATATCGATGAAACGCCACTCGAGGATATCGGTCTGCCGGGGCGCTATCCCTTTACGCGCGGGCCCTACCCGACGATGTACCGCAGCCGGGTGTGGACCATGCGCCAGATCGCCGGTTTCGGCACCGGCGAAGACACCAACGAACGCTTCAAATACCTGATCTCACAGGGACAGACGGGACTTTCGACCGACTTCGACATGCCCACGCTCATGGGCTACGACTCCGACCATCCGATGAGCGAGGGCGAGGTGGGCCGCGAAGGCGTGGCCGTGGATACACTCGCCGACATGGAGGCGCTGTACGACGGCATCGATCTCGAGAACATATCCGTGTCGATGACCATCAACCCGAGCGCCTGGATCCTGCTCGCCATGTATGTGGCGCTGGCCGAGAAGCGCGGTCTCGACCTGAACAGGCTTTCGGGAACCATCCAGGCGGACATACTGAAAGAGTATATGGCGCAGAAGGAGTTCATCTATCCCATCGCGCCGTCGGTCCGCATCGTGCGTGATTGCATATCCTTCTGCGGCCGCAACATGAAGCGCTACAACCCGATCAACATCTCGGGTTATCACATCTCCGAAGCCGGCGCCTCGCCCTTGCAGGAGGCCGCCTTCACCATGGCCAACCTGATCGTCTACGTGGAGGAGGTGCTGAAGACCGGCATGAGCGTCGACGAATTCGCGCCGAGGCTGGCTTTCTTCTACGTCTCGCAAGCGGACCTGTTCGAGGAGATCGCCAAGTTCCGGGCGCTGCGCCGCTGTTACGCCAGGATCATGAAAGAGCGCTTCGGCGCAAAGAACCCCGAATCGATGCGGCTTCGTTTCCACTGCCAGACAGCGGCCGCGACCCTCACCAAGCCGCAATTCCGGATCAACATCGTGCGCACGGCGTTCCAGGCCCTCGCCGCAGTCCTCGGCGGTTGCCAGTCGCTACACACCAACGGTTATGACGAAGCGTTCGCGATCCCGACCGAGGACGCCATGCGGATGGCTTTGCGCACGCAGCAGGTAATTGCAGAGGAAACAAACGTCACCAACGTCATCGATCCGGTGGGCGGCTCCTACTACCTCGAGAGCCTGACCAACGAGTTCGAGAAGCGCATTTTCGAGATTCTCGACTATGTGGATGAAAACGGCGGCACGGTCAAATTGATCGAGGAAGGCTGGTTCCAGAAGCAGATCGCCGACTTCGCTTATGAGACCGCCTTGCGCAAGCAATCCGGCGAGAAGCCGGTCATCGGGGTCAACACCATGGTCGAGGAAGACGAAAACCAGGAGATTGAGACCCATCCCTATGATTACTCGACCGCCGATCGGCAGATTGCGCGGACGAAAAGGGTGCGCGAGGAGCGCGACAACGCCAGGGTGGAGATGCTTCTGGAGGAACTCGTCTCGGACGCTAAGGACGAAACGCGTAACATCATGCCCACAACCATTGAACTCGTGCGCGAGGGCGCGACAATGGGAGAAATCACCGAGAAACTGAAGTCGGTCTGGGGAACCTACCGGGAAACGCCGGTTTTCTGATTCAACCGATGGCTTGGGAGAGCGCGGCGGAGGCCCGATGAGAACGGGCGCTCCGAGGTGCGCGGAATTCTATCCGAAGAACAATTCCGCGGCGTCGAAGAAGTCTTCCCGCAGGGTGTTCACCTTGCCGAGGACGTCTTCGAGCGGCACGGGGTTGACGTCGCGCCCCTGCAGCGCCGCCATCACGCCCCAGGTTCCCTCGTGGGCGAGTTCGCTCGCGCGCACGCCCAGGCGCGTCGCCAGCACCCTGTCGTAGGGCACGGGGGAGCCGCCGCGCTGGATGTGCCCCAGGATGACGGCGCGCGTATCCACGTTCATCCGGTCCCCGACCTCATTGGCGAGAAATTCGCCGACGCCGCCGAGTTGCACGTGCCCGAACTCGTCCACCGCCTGGCTGCGCGTGATGTAGTTCTCTATTCCCTCGGGCTTCGCGCCCTCCGCCACGACCACGTTGGCGAAGTTGCGCCCGCGCGCGAAGCGCGCCTTGAGCACCTCGACGACTTCTTCGATGTTGAAGGGCCGCTCGGGCACGAGGATGAGGTCGGCCCCTCCGGCGATGCCCGCGTAGGTGGCGAGCCAGCCCGAGTGGCGTCCCATGACCTCCAGGATGATGACGCGGTCGTGGGCCTCCGCCGTGGTGCGCAGGCGGTCGATGGCGTCGGTGATGACGCCGACGGCGGTGTGAAAGCCGAACGAGTAGTCCGTGAAGCCGATGTCGTTGTCGATTGTCTTGGGCACGCTGATGACGTTGTAACCTTCTTTGCTCAGGAAAGCGGCGACGCTCAGCGTGTCATCCCCACCGATGGCGATGAGGCCGTCGATGCGCGAGGCGCGCCAGTTTTCCTTGAGCTTCTCGAGCATGGCCGCGTCTTTGGTGGGGTTCGTCCTGGAGGAACCCAGAATGGTGCCCCCCTTGTCGAGGATGCCGGAGATCATCGGGCCCGTGATTTCGACGAAATCACCGTCCACCAGGCCGCGCCAGCCCCGGCGAATACCCAGCGTATGACTCCCGCGATGGAAATTCGAAGCCGTCACCGCGCGGATGACCGCGTTCAGGCCGGGGCAGTCTCCGCCCCCCGTCAATACGCCTAGCTTCATATCTCGCGTTTCCTTCTGCTGATGTGGGATTCATCTATTTTTCACGTTCGTGGTATTTTATCACAGCCGGATTACGATTAGGTGTTGCGCGCGTTACGATTGGATGAACGATTTCGCCTGGTCCCCCGAAACAGTGTGATTCTACACGAAACCGCAGCGTGCGAAAGGCGGGTTTTGGGCGAGTCTCCAATGGAAATTTGGCGTCATCCGTATTTCGTGCTAGGATCGAATCCAGTCAAAAAAAGTATGAAGAGATTCTGGGTGTAACGAAAGCCAGACGGGTTTGTGGTTGGCCGCCGTTTGCTCTGGAGCGGTCGTTTTTTTTCTACAAAGAGGAGAGCATCATGTCCAAGCAGGAGTCTCATGAGCATCCCCAAATCATCATTCCCGAATCGTCCGATCTGACGCGCAGGAGCTTCATCCGGACCCTTGGGGTCGCAGGCGCCGCGGCGGTGGCGCCGATGGTGTTCACGTCCAGAAAGGCGGACGCCGCGAACTGGCCCGCGCGCCCCATCACGGGAGTGGTGATGTACGCCGCGGGCGGCGGCACGGACACCGTCATCCGCACCCTGTGCGGCGAGATGGCCCGTACTACCGGCTGGCCCGTCAACGTCATCAACCGCCCGGGGTCCGTGGGAGGCGTGGCCACGCGCTACGTGCTCAACAAGGCGGCCGACGGCTACACCTGGCTGGGCGCCGGGAACTACAACAAGTTCGTCAGGCCGATGGGATACACGGATTCGGCGGCGTGGGTGGACTGGCAGCACTTTGCGGCGGCTGCTTCGCTCGCGAGCTGGTCGGTGCGGCCCGACTCGCCCTTCAAGACCTTTAACGATGTGGTCGCAGCTGCCAAGAAAAAATCCGGCAAGCTCACCATCTCGACTTCGGGCGTGGGCAGCATCTGGCACGAGGTGGGCGCCACCGTCGCGGACGCAGCGGGCATCGAATTGCGCTTCGTGCCCTACAAGGGCGGAAAACCCGCAACCGTCGCGGGCTTACAGGGCGAGGTGGACATCGCAGGCGGCGGCGTGCACGAGCACGTCGAGTTCCTGCGCGCCGGTAAACTCAGAAACCTCATGCACACGGGGCCGAAGGATCTGGACATCCCGGGCTACGGCAAGGCGCTCAACATCGCCAACTACATACCCGCGCTCAAGGCCCTGTTGCCGATGGGCGGGATGTACAGCATCGCCCTGAGGCGGGAGACGCCCGTCGACGTGCTCAACAAGATCAAGCCGGTCTGGACTGCGGCTGCGAAGTCCGAGGCCTTCGGGAAAATCGCCACGCGCAAGTACTTCCAGATCGACGTCCGCGTGGGGGAGGCAGCCGATCGCCGGGCCGCGCAGCTCGAGTGCCTGAGCGCTGCGACGCTGCTCAAGCTGCAGAAGCACATCGGCAAAAAGGTGCGCGGACCCAAGGAACTCGGGCTTCCCGAACCCAAAGATTTCGACGCCTGGTGGCCGCCGAAGGGCTACAAGCCTCGCATATGAGCTAGACGGCTCATCGC
This sequence comes from bacterium, assembly GCA_965213625.1. Taxonomy (GTDB): domain Bacteria; phylum UBA8248; class UBA8248; order UBA8248; family UBA8248; genus Bin107. Next base: position 386,312 of record CBDBZU010000004.1, on the reverse strand, counting down.
GCAATGCCTGCCCCGAGCGGGCTGCCTTGGAGACGAGGCGGCCCGCTCGGGGAGGCCGTATTCATTGATTTTGTTCTATGCCGAGAGAGTTGCATGGTTTCCTCGAACGACGATGATCGCAAGACGCATCCGCCTGCGGATGAACCCGAAGACACTGCCGCCTCGAATCTGCTTTCCGAGGAAGGGGGAGCCGTCGTCACTCCAGGCAGGGACCTGGCGATGGCGACCCTTGTGGCCGTTGTCGCGATTCTCGCTATTATCCTCGGGCTGCTCATGCCCAATCCCGAGAAGAACATCTTCACCGCTCCTGGCTTCATGCCCATCCTTACGGGCTTGAGTCTGCTGGCCATGTCCATCGGTTTGGGATTCGGCGCGCTCAAACAAGGCGGCGGGTCGGAGCTGAACCTCTCCCCGGCGGAATTGCTGGGGAGGTATTTCGCCGATTACGAGAACCAGTGGGCGCTCATCCTGATGGGCCTGGTGGTCGTTTACGTGGTGCTCCTCGACTGGGTGACGTTCATCGTTACGATCCCGTTGATGATTGGAGGTTTTCGGCTCGGATTCAGCAGCTTCGAGGCCGTGACCATTCCAATGCTGGCGATCGTGCTGCGCATCTTCTGGCCGAAGTCCTTTACGCAGTGCCTTATCGTATCCGCGATATCGACGCTGGTTCTGGCCGCCGCGTTTCGCTACGGCTTCCGCATTCCGCTGCCGGGTTCGGGGTAGGCCGTGTTTTTCATCGATCAACTCATCCACGCCCTGAACCCGTATCTGGTGTTCTTCTGCATCCTGGGCACCGTACTGGGACTGCTCTGGGGGTCGATGCCGGGCATCTCGACGACCATGTCCATGGTGCTCTTGATCGGTCTCTCCACCCAGATGAGCCAGGACGTGGCCATCATGTTTCTTTTGGGCGTTTATACGGCGAGCGTCTTCGGCGGTTCGATTACCGCGGTGCTCATCAACATTCCCGGCACGCCCGCGGCCGTTCCCACCATGATCGAGGGCCACCAACTCGCCCAGAGAGGAGAGGGTGGACAGGCGCTCGGCACAGCGCTCGTGGCGTCTTTTCTCGGCAACTGGGTGGGCATTCTGATCCTGGTGGCGTTCATACCCCTCATCCTGCTCATCGCCCTGCAGTTCCGCTCCTGGGAGATGTTCCTGCTGGCCCTTTGGGGGATCGCCATCTGCGGCACGCTCACCTCGGGCGAAGCGCCCATCAAGGGCTGGATATCCGGCTGGCTGGGGCTGCTCATCGCTTTCGTGGGTCTCGACAACATCTACGGCGTACCGCGCTTCACCTTCGGGAACGTGCTGCTCGAAGACGGCATCAGCTATATCCCGGTCATCATCGGCTTCTTCGGCCTGACCGAGGTGCTCTGGGTGCTGCCCCAGAAGGAGCCACCCGTGATCCCCGAAAAAGTGGACCGCGTGGTGCCCCCCTTCTCCATGCTGTGGCGTTATGCGCGCGCCTCGGTGCGCTCGGGCATCATCGGCACGGTGATAGGCGCCATACCCGGCGCGGGGGGGAACATCGCCGCCTTCGTGGCCTACGACGTTGGCAAGCGCCGCGCCAGCCCGGAGGAGCGCGAAAAATTCGGCAAGGGGAGCTACGAGGGTATCGTGTGCGGGGAGGTGGCGAACAACGCGTGCATCGGCGGCACCATCCTCCCCACGCTCACGCTGGGGATTCCGGGCAGCCCGCCCGCTGCCGCCTTCATGGCGGCCCTGGAACTCAAGCACGTGGTGATGGGCCCCACCATCAACATCGAAAACCCGGGGCTCGTCTACTTCATCTACGGTGCGCTCATCGTGGCGAACTTCCTGATGTACGTGTTCGGCCTCCTGCTGGTGAAGCCCGCCGTCAAGCTCTACAGCCTGCCGCGCACCCTGCTGATGCCCATCATCATCCCCATCTGCATCCTGGGGGCGTACGCGGTGCGCCTGAGCATGTTCGACGTCTACGTGATGCTGGCCGCAGGCTTCGTCGGCTACGCGCTCAGGAGCTTGGGCCTCCCGCTGGCGCCCATGGTGCTGGCCGTCATCCTGGGGTCGCTGGCGGACGAGAACCTGCGCCGCGCGCTCATCACCTTCGAGAACAAGCCGGTGTGGTATTTCCTCACGAGCCCCATCGGCACCCTTCTGATGTTTGTCTCCGTGTTCACCTTCTATGACGGAATCTTCCGCAGAGGACGCAAGGCGAAGAAGACCTGAGGATAGGAGTTCCCCCTACGTTTCGGGCTACGTCCTTACATGGCTCCGTGATCGCCAACCACCTCCACTCGATTGACATTAGTGGCAAAAGCGCATAGCATTTCTGTATATCATTCAAATTTCATATACGGCGGTTTCATCTCGCGCTCGGGACAAGTGTTTGGAGAGATGGGAATTGGGCGAACGGAAAGCCTGTCTGATACGGCCAGAAACCCGGAAGCACAAGGTGCTCGACGGTGGTGCGCAAGCCTGGCGGATGACTTCGCGGGAGGACCACGGCTGGGACGTCGATGCCTGGCTTACGGTGTTCCGTCCCGGCGAGACGCATGACTGGCACGATCACGAAGAAGACGAACTCATCTACATTATCGAAGGCGAGGGTCGATACGAGTTGGAGGACAGGAGCATCGAGTTTCGGGGCGGCGACTGTATTTTCCTGCCCCGCAAGACGATGCACCGCAGCATGACGGGAGGGGAAAAAAACGTAAAGCTTCTGGCCATTTTTCACCCGGCGAGAGAGTGAAAGGCGCTCCTCGCCGGTTCCGATCGTTTTATCTTTGGTTAACGTAGTTGAGGCAACTGGTTCTCTCAAACGTGGAGGAAGATAAGATGAAAAGGTTCGGCCTGGTTTTAATCGCAACGTTCGTCGTATTGAGTATGGCTACGAGTGCGCTGGCCGCGAAAGGCGTCATCAACTTGATTCACGACAACACCTCGCACGCGGCTATCCCCTACATCGCTGAAAAGAAAGGCTATTACAAAGCCGAGGGGGTCAACGTGAAGCGCCGGGTCACGAGCCCCCGCGCGCTGATTGACGCGCTCATCGGCGGCACCGCCGACATCATTAGCACGCGCGGCTCCCGCGTGGGTCAAATCGCGGCGCGCGGACTGGACGTCGTGGGCATCGCGCTCAACCGCTACGGGAACCAGAACATGGTGCTCGTGCCCGTGAAGGACAAGACCACGAAGTCGATAAAAGACCTCAAGGGCAAGACCGTGGGCGCGCAGATGGGCACCGGCACCTGGGCCACCTGGATGACGTATCTCTCGCGCCTCGGCATGTCGGACAAGGACTTCAAGATCCGCAACACGAAAACCGGTTCGCTTCCCGCCGCCTTCGAGACCGGCGCGCTGGATGCGGGTCTGACATGGGAGCCCTGGGGTTCGATTATCGTCGACAAGGGCCTGGGCCGGATGGTCATGGGACCGAAGGAATACGACGAACTGCTAGGCTACACTTCTCCGGTATTCCTGACGAGTTCGTGGTCTTACATCAAGAAGAAAAACCCCGACGGCGCGCAGCGCTTCATGAACGCGCACGTTCGCGCGATGCGTTTCCTGAACCGCAACCGCGATGAGTCCACGAAGATAGTGCAGGAGTTCTGGAAGAGCCAGGGCTTCGACTTCGACCTCAAGAAGGTGAAGAGCAATCTCTACAGGTTCATGCGTTGGGACCGCGCGATGATCACGCACAGGGACATCAAGGAAGTGCAGGACGGCGTGGACGTCAGCGTGAAGAAGGGCAAGCTGCCCAAGCGCATCGACGTGACCGCTCACATCGACACCCAGTTGGTGGAGAACGCCTACTTCGGGTTGATGAAGTAAGGCGGGAGATATTCCGGAACACTTTCCCCCTTGCCCCACCGGAAGGATGATTCATCCTCCCGGTGGGGCGTGAGGGGATTTGTGTGCGTATCGAATGAGTCGAGGAGAATCGCGAATCATGGATGAGCTTCAAAAGAAAGTCGTCGACGCGGTAGATGAGGAATTTCTGATAAAAACCACCATGGAACTCGTGGATATACCCAGCCCCACCGGCTATGAGGAGGAGGCGGCCCGCTACATGCACGCGAAGTACGAGGAGGCCGGCTACGAGGCGCATCTGCAAAAGGTGGCAGAGGGCCGCTACAACGCGGTCGGCATCTCGCCGGGCGCAGGCGGCGGCTATTCCCTGATGTTCAACGGCCATCTGGATACCTCCTATTCCGGCGAGGAGCCCGAACTCACCCAGCCGGGCTACAAGAACAAGGCGATTCGCGAGGGGGACTGGATTATCGGAAACGGCGCGGCCAACATGAAAAGCGCCGACGTCTCCTACCTCGGCGCGGCGAAGGCCCTCACGGACGCGGGCGTGAAGCTCAAGGGCGACATCGTTCTCGCGTCCGTCGCGGGCGAGATCGAGAAAAACCGGATCGACCAGTACCAGGACGTACTCTACGACGGCTACGGCGTCGGCACACGGCATCTTATTTCACACGGTTATCTGACGGATTTCTGCATTCTCGGCGAGCCGACCGGCATGCAGGTAGCGCCCTGGCACGGGGGCACGATCTGGTTCAAGGTCACCACGCGCGGGTCGATGGGCCATACGTGCTACGGCGACTACACGGCCAGCGCCATCGAGCGCATGGAGCGGGTGCAGGCGGCCATCAGGAAGTGGATTCCCGAGTACCGGGGCCGCAACGAGTTCCTGGGAGAGCGCCCCCACGTGAACATGGCCGCCATCGAGGGCGGATGGCCCTACCGCTGCGCTCGCTCGCCCATCGAGTGCCGTCTCTACGTGGACGTTCGCCTGGTTCCGGGGCAGACGATTCAGGACGTGCAGGCGGAATTCAAGGGAGTCATCGAACAGGTCAACCAGGAGCAACCCGACATCGGCGCGAAGGTCGAGGTGTTCTCCTCGCATCCGCCCTCCGGGATTCCCGTCGATTCGCTGCCTTCCAAAGCGATGATCCGGGCGCACGAGGACGTTCTGGGAGAAAAGCCCAACATCATCGTAAAGACTTCCTATCTCGACGCCGCCCACATGAACCGCTACGGCATCCAGACCATCACGTACGGGTTGGCGGGCCGAACGTTTAATGCGGATTACGGCTGGAACGCCGATATCGGCGAGCACATCCACGTCGATGCGCTGGTGGACACGACAAAAATGTTCGCCCTCGCGGCGCTGGACCTGTGCATGCGGGAGCGTGACGCCTCCGCCATCGCGCCGGACCCCTATGCGAACCTGCCCGAACCCGGACAAATAGAAGCTCTCGGAAGCGGACGAATTACGGCTCTCGGAAGCTGAGAAAGGAATTTTTTAGTGGCGTCAGCCGATAAAACGCAAACTCAACCCGGAGCAGTGCCGGGGACAGAGAGAAAACTCGGGCCTCCGAACTGGAACGTGGTTTTCCGAAACTCCGGTAAAGCTTTATTTCAGATGACGGCGCCTCTCATCGGGTTGCTCATCTTCTGGGAGTTGCTCGCGCATTCGGGGACGCTCCATCCCGTCCTTTTTCCGCCTCTGGAAGTCATCTGGTTCACGATGGTGAAGCAGGCGAAATCCGGCATCCTCTGGCTCGACATCTACGTTTCACTCTACCGGCTCCTGATCGGGGCGGCTCTCGCCATCGTTTCGGGAACGCTGGTCGGGCTGGTGATGGGAATGAACAAGACGGTGGAGCGGGTTCTCGCGCCGCCGATGTACTTTTTTCTGGCCGTGCCGGGTCTCGCGCTGTTCCCCATCGTTATCCTGTGGTTCGGGCTGAGTGATTTCACCCTCATCTCCGTGCTCTGGTTCGAGGGGATGATCACCGTCATGGTGAACGCATGGACGGGGGTGAAGACGGTGGATGCGTCCCTCATCCGCGCGGGTAGGGCCATGGGCGCCAAGGGCATGACGCTTTTCTTCCAGGTAATGGTTCCGGGCGCGATGCCGAACCTGATCGCGGGCTACCGCATCGCGTTCAGCCGCGCATGGCGCATCGTCGTGACCGGCGAAATGATAGTCGCCCTCGAGGCGGGACTTGGTTTTCGGATTTTCGCGGCCCGGGATTTCCTGGCGGCGGATATGATGTACGGCGGCGTGGTGGTCGTCGGAATCCTGGGCGTGATTGTAGAGCGTGTTTTCTTGCGGAGCATCGAGTTGACCACGGTTCAGCGTTGGGGAACGCTGCGCGAATAACGCGGCGATAGGAGAGTGTCTTGACGATTCAGGGCCCTGTTAAACTGCAGGTCAATGACCTGGGGAAAGTCTTCACCATCGATGAGGGATGGGGGAGGACCACGGACATCACCGCTCTTGAAGGGGTGAACTTCGACGTCCGTGCGGGCGAGTTCGTTTCCCTGATCGGGCCGAGTGGTTGCGGCAAGAGCACGCTGTTGATGATCGTGGCGGGCCTCTATGAAAAAACCTCGGGCGACGTCGTCCTGGACGACAACCACATCGAGGGTACGGGCTTCGACCGCGGCGTCGTGTTCCAGGAGTTCGCCGTTTTCCCCTGGCTGACGGTCTCGGGAAACGTCCGCTTCGGAATGCGCATGAAGGGAATCCCAAAAAACGAGCGGGACCCCGTCGTCGAACGCCTTCTGGAGCTGGTGGAACTCCAGGGATTCAAGAACATCTATCCCTACCGCCTCTCGGGCGGAATGAAGCAGCGGGTGGGCATCGCGCGCGCGCTGGCCTTCGACCCCGAGGTGATGCTCATGGACGAGCCCTTCGGCGCTCTCGACGCTCAGACCCGCTCCAGCCTTCAGCAGCTTCTCGTGCAGGTATGGATGGAAACCCACAAGACGGTTCTCTTCGTGACGCATAGCGTTCGCGAGGCGGCCTATCTCTCCGACAGGGTGCTCCTGATGTCGCCTAGGCCAGGACGGATAGCGGAGGAGATCAAAATCGACCTGCCGCGTCCGCGCGATGCGCTTTCGGTTGAATTTCTCGAAATTGAAAGAAAGGTGGCCGAGACGCTGGCCAAGCTCACGGGTCAGTCCGATGGCGGACCCGCGTGGGTGACGGATTAAACGAAAACCAGAGAGGAACGAAAAGATGATCCAAAGACAGTTCATGCAGCCCGACGACATGTGGTCCCGCGTGGAAAACGGAGTATTGCTCTACGTGCCCGTAGTGACGATTCATGGCGCTGACCACGCCCACGTCTATCTCTCCGGCCAGGTGCCCCGAAAGCCGAGCGGCGAAGTGCAAGGCGTGGGAGACATGCGCACGCAAATACGCGTGACTTGCGAGAATATCGGCAAGGGGTTGGCTCACGCGGGCGCGACGTTCAACGACATCGTAAGCTCCACGACGTATGTTACCGACATCATGGAGTACTACAAACACTCGGATGAGCGTTTCAAGTACTTCAAGGACGTTCGTCCGGCCAGCACGCTGATCGAGATCTCCCGTCTCGGTCCTCCCGACGCAATGATCGAGATAACGGTGGAGGCCATCATCGAGCCCGAGCGTCTGCGCGTCCAGCCGTAAACTGTGCTGATCCCGCATTCCGCGGCATTTTGCCCTGGCGGGGTGATCGTGTAGGTTTCGAGTATCTTCCATTCAAAATGCCTCAGGAGCCTCGCATGGATGAACTCAGGGTATTGTCCGTATGCGGCAATCTCGGATACGGGTTCCCCAAAGCCTCTCTCGATAACGGCCTCGCCCGCGACCCGCACATCATGGGGGCGGACAACGGCTCGACCGACGCTGGACCCTATTATCTCGGCAGCGGCGATCAGCTCACCAAGCGCGAACAGATACGCAGAGACTTAGGGTATTCGCTGGCCGCCGCCAGAAAGAAGAAAATTCCCTACATCATCGGCTCCGCCGGGACGGCGGGGGGAAATCCCCACGTGGACAGCGTGCTCGACACGATGCACGAGCTGGCGAAACGCGACGGGCACCGCTTCAAGCTCGCGGTGATCCGCTCCGAGATGGATAAGGAGTTCGTGAAGCGCGCCGTCCACGAGAAAAGAACGCGTACCCTGGGCAAGCTCCCCGAGCTCACCGAGGAGATGGTGGACGAGAGCGTGCGCATCGTGGGCCAAATGGGTCTGGAACCTTTTATGACGGCTCTGGAAGGCGGTGCGGATGTCGTTCTCGCCGGACGCTCCTGCGACACGGCCATTTATACCTCTTACGCCGCAATGCGCGGCTTCGACCTCGGACTTGCCTTCCACATGGCGAAAATCATCGAGTGCGGCGCGCAGTGCGCGCTCCCCATCGGGGCGAACGACTGTATTCTGGGCACGCTGCGCGAGGATCACTTCGTGCTCGAACCGATGAACGAGGGAATGCGGGTGACGCCCAATTCCGTGGCGGCTCATATGATGTACGAACAACCCGACCCCTATCTGTTCTATGAACCCGAAGGGATGATCGACCTCAAAGACTCCGAGTTCGAACAACTGAGCGAGCGCCGCGTGCGGGTGAGCGGCAGCCGTTTCGTGTCCGCCCAAACCCCCACCATCAAAATTGAAGGGGTGCGGCTCAGGGGATACCGCACCATCGCCGTCGCCGGGATGACGGACCCGCGTCTGCTGGCGAGCCTCGACGAGGTGGAAGCGAACGTAAAGAACACCGTGGCGGACATGGTCCGGGGCACGCTGTCGCCAGAAGATTACGAGCTGCGCTTCATCTTCTACGGGCGCGACGGCGTGATGGGCCGACCCTCGGCCGATGGGCCGGGCGCTCCCCGGGAGGTCGGCGTGGTGATGGAAGCCATCGCGAAGGATCAAACGACGGCGAACGCGGTGCTCTCCCTCACACGGAGCACGTTCTTGCACTCGGGTTTCGAGGGTCGAAAAGCCACCGCCGGGAACCTCGCCTTCCCGTTTTCACCGTCTGATTTCGAAGGCGGGCCGGTGTATGAGTTTCACATCTATCACCTCGTGGAGCTCGAAGACGCCGCAGCGCCCTTCGAAGTCGAATTCGCACAGGTGGGTTGAGGGTGGAGCGACTCTACGATCTCGCCGAGGTGCTGCGAAGCAAGAACGCAGGCCCCCTGCACATCACGCTGGATCTGCTGTTCGCCGATGAAGCGACCTACAAGCGCGTCGCCGACAGCGAAGCGCTCACGCCGGGTGTGGTTTCAGAACTCTACAAGATGGCGCCCGAGGACGTGAAGATCGTCCATTTCGACGCGGCCAACGCCATCAAGATCACCATACCGAGAAAAGGGCCGACCTCGGGCGCGCCGGGCGACCGGGACGTGTATGGAGCGCAGCAGCACGGCCCGCTACTCGGTCTCATGATTCCCTGATAGCTCGAGTTTCCCCTCCAGGGGGATGAGGAGGTTTTCCGATGGATGTCGAACGGGTTATCGCGCAAATCGAGGCGGATTTCGAATCCGCCCACATCGAGCGTCTCCTGAAATACATACGCCAGCCGAGCGTTTCCGCGCTCAATCTCGGGAACGACGAGATGGCGCGGATGCTGGCCGATGAGATCAATGAGGTCGGCGGAGAGGCGGAAGTGGTGGAAACGGCGGAGTTCCCCGTCGTCTACGGCCTGATAGACGAAGGCGCCGAGCGAACGCTCTTATGCCACGGCCTCTACGACGTGACGCCGGCTGAAGAACCCAACTGGATAAATCCTCCTTTCGACCCTCAGATTCAGGAACTGGCCGGTCTCGGGCCCTGCATCGTGGGCCGGGGAGCGGAGGATATGAAGACCGGCATCGCCTGCGTGATGAACACGGTCTACGCGGCGCGCGCCGCAGGCGAGAAGCTCCCGCTCAATCTTATGTTCGTCCACGAGGCGTCCGAACTCGGCAGCGGCGGCATCAAGGATTTCTTCCCGCGCTACAAGGAGAAGATGCAGAAGGCGAACGCGGCCTACTGGCTCTGCCCGATGGGGCAGACCGACGGCACGCCCATCGTTCCGCTCGGCCTCAAGGGCAACCTGATGGGCAGGCTGTTCTGCCGTCCTGGGGAGTGGGGCGGGCCGGTGGGCAACGAGATTCACGCGCTCAACTGCAACTGGATAGGCAATCCGGCGGAGCACATCGTGGAGGCGATCGCCTACCTGCAGGCGAGGCTGGAGGAGATTTATCAAAAAGGCGAGGGCTGGACGCCGAGCGAAGCCGAAGAAGAACTGTGCCGAAAGCTCGCCAATCGCATGGACCCCGAACGGATGAAGCAGAGCCTGGGCGTCAAGCGCTTCCGGCAGGATGACTTCCACGCCGCCGTCCGCTCACACCTGTTCAAGGCGGAATTCACGCTAACGGGTCTTCACGCAGGATTCGTCGGCGAGGGAAAATCCGTCAAGGTCAGCATTCCATCCGAAGCCCAGGCCGTGGTGAACATGCGCTTTCAGCCGGGCGAAGACCCTGATGAGCGCATCGAGAACGTCCGCAACATCCTGGCCGAGGGCGGTTACGGCGACGTCGAGTTCGTCGTAAACAATCACTACGCCGGCGGCGGAACGCCGCTGGAGCATCCGCTGATCCAGTGCTTCCTGAATGCCCATGCGGACATGGGCGCGGACCCGGAAGTCTGGCCCGTGCATCCGGCGGGCATGCCCGTGGCCTTGTGGACGGAGGAGCTGGGCGTGCCCTGGATCGGCGGGCTTCCGTGCAACGCCATGCGAAAGCACGCGGCGAACGAATACACGCAGGTATCGGGGGTTCTCCAGTCCGAGAAATTCCTCGCGCACATGTTCGAGGGATTCTCGAAACTCACGTATTGACTCGGGCCGGGTTGGGCATCACCCGCATAGAGAGCTTGTGCAATCTGGAGGAGTTGATCGGCAAGGGTCTAATCCGCTTCATCGACTTTCCCCTGAAAATCAGGTACGGCTCGGGAGGGCCGATGCGGGCGGTCGCCGTATTGGATGAATAACGATTCATTTAGGATTCTTGGGAGATAGTAAATGAAGTTGCTGTCATATTGCACCGTCTGGGGAGGCGGGAGCATCGGCGCGCTGGCAGGAGAAGATACGGTGGCAGATCTGCCTCTTCTGTCGGCACGTTTCCGTCCAGGCGAGCCGTTTCCCTCGACGATGATAGGCCTCATCGTCCAGTGGGCGAGACTTCGCCCCATAATGGAGGAAATGCTCGCCGAGGCCCCGAAGCTCAAGGAGACGGAAGAGGGTGCGGGGTGTTTTCTGGCAGATGCCGAGGTGAAGTATCTCCCGCCCATCCCCTACCCGCCCAAGAACGTGAACTGCCAGGGGGTGAACTACCACGAGCACGGACAAGAGGGCGTAGGCGCGAAAACCCTGGCGCGCGATTCCGTTTATGTGGATCATCCCGTCCTGTTCTCGAAACCCCACACGACGCTGCTTCCCCACCGGGGCGGAATCATCCACCACCGCGCCACCGAAGCGCTGGATTATGAGGGAGAACTCACCGTGGTCATCGGGCGCGGTGGAATCAACATCGAGAAACAAGACGTCTACGACCATATTTTCGGCTACACGAACGGAAACGATACGCCCGCGCGCGACCGCCAGCGCATGCACAAGGGTGCGAAGGGAAAATCCATGGACACCCACTGTCCGATGGGTCCCTACATCGTGCCGAAGGAATACTTCGGCGACCCCATGAACGTCATGCTCCGCACCTGGGTGAACGGGGAACTTCGCCAGGAGTCCAGCACGTCGAACATGATCCACGACATCCCCACGCTGGTGCACGTGCTCTCGCTGGGAACGACGCTGGAAGTGGGCGATCTGCTCATGACGGGCACGCCGAGCGGGGTGGCCTACGCGCGGGAGAACCCCGAGTTCCTGAAGCCCGGCGACGTCGTGGAAATCGAGGTGGAAGGACTCGGCAGGCTGCAAAACACCGTCGTGGCGCCTTAAGGGGGTTGCTCCCTGTCTATGCGCCTACGCTTTATCCATCAACTACCCATCAACTATAATCACACTATAAAATCAATGACTTATAGGACATTAGGGTCGATTTGCACGTTTTCGATCAACTAAAACCCGTGTCCTGTGAGGCCTGTTGACTCTCGTCATCCCGATGGTTTGGTTCAAGCATCCTCTGCCGACGGCCAGATGCGCTCGCCGAGACTGGGGGAGCTGGGCGCGTGGACGAGGGTGTTCACCGCCTGGCGTGAGCGGGGTATCTTTTCCGTCGTGAAATTCTTCTGAAGCGATTCCAGAGATACCCACTCATACAGAATCCCGTGCTTCGCCCAGCCGGAGACCGATACGAGATTCCGCGCGCCGACGCAGCCTTCCATGCTCGTCAGGCGCGGCATCCGCACCTGGGCGTACCAGCAGCCGAGTTCGTCCTCGTTCTCCACGGCGTTGATGTTGAAGGTCCCGAACTGGATTCCCGGACCCGGCGTGATGCCCGGCGCGCGGGTCTTGAACTCGGGGCCGTTGATTCTGTTGTGCTCCATGAAGACGCAAGAGCGCGCGTTCAACCGCCGCCCGAGCATTTTCCGGTCATCCGCCGCCATCTTCTCCGCCATCTGCTCGGGGCTCGGATCAAGGAAAACGGTGGGGGTCAGTGCGCCATAGAGCATCAGGTACTGAACCCCGGTGGGTACGCTCGCGTCGTCCGTGTGGTGGACGACTCCCCGGATTCGCTCCTCACGTTCTGGCGTGACGATGTTCTTCACGTGCGCCGCCCACAGGTAGCCCGGACGCCCGAGCGCTTCGGGTATATGAACCTCATGAAGCCAGGAAATGTATTCATCCGCGTCCTCTTCGGGAAGGTCGTACCATACAGCCCAGATTCCTTGGTCCATTTATCGCTTCTCCTCTTTGGCGTGGTTCATGGATGTTCCTACTCGTTGGGTTCGGGGAAGGCGTCCGGCCAGTTGTCCAAAACTTCTTGCAGATAAGCTTTGAGTTTCGCCGGGTCGGGCCGGAGGCGGCCCACGTCCTCGACTATTTCCGCCTCGTCGTTCGGCAGCATGAGAGAATCATGGTAGCGGTTTCGCATATTGAAATAGCTGATGACGAAGGTGAGCTCCACGAACTCGGCGTCCGTGAAATGTTTCTGCACATCTTCGGCCACGTCGTCCCGGAACTTGGCGGTGTTGCGCGTGACGTGTTCGGCCCAAAGGACGGTCGCCTTCTCCTTAGGTTCCAGGAGCGGTGAATCCATATAGTCGTCCGAGCCGATGGCGGCGACGTGATTGTCCGTGATTCCCAGCACACGGCCGAGAGCGGTGTTGTGAGCGAGTCAGTAGTCGCAACCGTTCATCTGGCTGGTCTTGATGACGGCGATCTCTTTGATCTTCGAAGATAGAACGGTGCCCAGCCCCTCGCGCATCAGGGTCTGGACGAGCGGATAAAAGATGCGCGCCAAAAACGGGGAGTGCGCCGTTGCCCGGGTGGAATTGACCTGCCTGCGCTGAAAGTTGTTCAGGATGTCGAAGGTGCGTACGATCTCGCCTTCCGCACCCTCCCTGCCGAGCAACGGAACTCTGGACATGGAATGACTCCTCATCGGATACGTGTTCCGGGGTTTTTCTGATGAATGGTTCATCTTCCCATAATGGACGTAATCTTTCACGCCGTCTTGGGCATTCCGTTTCAAGAGGGCTGCTTGTAGCGAAGAACACGCTTTCGAGCCTCGTCTCAGGATGACACGCGCGTCGATTCTTGCTAATCTTTTTCCTATACAAAGAAAAGATGCAAGGTGGTAGGAGCGTCCAGGAATCAGGTCTCATCCTCGGCGGTATGGGCGAGGACGGCGTGTATTCCATATCCGTGATGAGGGCCGGACGTGCGGAAAGCCGATATTTACACAGCCGTCATTTTCATACTCTATAGCGTCATCGGCTTTTTCTATATAATTCCCACGCAGATTCAATACTCCATTCCCCCCGAAGAAGTCTCGAACGCCGTCTTCCTGCCTACTTTCTTCCCCACCTCCGCTGTCGTCACCTTCGGGCTGGTGAGCGCGATGTTCCTGTTCGGGGCTCTCAGGCGGAGTGAATCGGGCGGGCAGGTGATATCGGGCAAAAGGGCGCTCTTGCAAGTCAGCGCCGTATTCGTTCTTTGCTACGTCTACGTCGAGGCTATGGCGTATTTCGGCTTTCTGGTGAGTACGCCCGTTTTTCTCGCAATCCTTGTTGTGTCCATGGGCACGCGCGATTGGCGCTACGTCGCGGCGATGTCGATTCTGTTTCCTCTCGTGGTGAACTATTTCTTCTGGTTCGCCTTCAAGCTGGCGCTGCCCGAGGGCAGCCTCTTCAGTTAGGGCGCGTATGTTCGAGCAGATAATCGAGGGAGTTACGATGGCGCTCACGTGGCAGGGTATTGCCATGATAGCGCTGGGGGTCTTCGTGGGCATCACGGTGGGCGCGATACCGGGGCTCACCAGCGTGATGGCGACCGCGATCCTGGTGCCCTTCTCCTTTTTCATGCCGCCCGTGCTGGGCATTCCTTTCTTGCTGGGGATTCACAAGGGGACGCTCTTCGGCGGCTCCATCCCCGCGATTCTGGTGAACACGCCGGGAACCGCGCCTGCGGCGGCAACCTGTATGGACGGGTTTCCGCTCGCGCAAAAAGGCGAGGCGAGGAGCGCGATCCAGATGGCGCTCTACTCCTCCACCATAGGCGATACCTTCAGCGATCTCGTTCTCATACTGGCGGCGCTTCCGCTGGCGGCGGTGGCGCTCCTGTTCGGGCCGACCGAGTTCTTCGGGCTCCTGCTCATGGGGCTGGCCATCATATCGAGCGTGACGGGCGCCTCCCTGGTGAAGGGCGTTCTGTCGGCCATCATCGGACTCCAACTCGGAATGGTGGGCACGGACATCATCTCGGGCGGAGAGCGCTTTACGTTCGGTCTTCATGGACTGGCCGAAGGGATTGGAGTGGTTCCCCTGCTCATCGGGTTATTCGCCGTGAGCGAGGTTTTCATACAAGCGGAAAAAAAGGCTTCCGTCCTCTCGAGCCCGCCCGATACCCTGCACTTAAAAGGCGGCAGGACACTCAAGATCGTCGAGGTATGGCATTCGGCGCGCACCATCCTGCGCTCGTCGATGATCGGCACCTTCGTCGGCGCGATTCCGGGCACGGGAGCGGCCATCGCCACCTTCGTGAGCTACGCGGCGGCGAAACGGGCTTCCAAGAAACCAGAAGAATACGGCCACGGCAGCTATGAGGGCGTCGCGGCCTCAGAAGCCGCCAACAGCGCGGTGGCGGGCGCGGACCTGATACCCACCCTCACGTTCGGCATCCCGGGAGATCCGAGCGCCGCGATACTCATGGGCGCGTTCATCGCCCAGGGGCTGCGGCCGGGACCGAGCCTGTTCCAGGAACACGCCCCCATGATGTACGCCATCTTCACACTGCTGCTGATAGGGAACCCCATCATGCTGGTCCAGGGCTGGCTATTGACGGGCATGTTCGCCAAGATCGTCACCATCCGCCAGTCGTTACTGGTGCCGGGCATCATCGTTTCCTGTCTGGTCGGCGCGTACGTCTATCACAGCAATCTGGGTGACCTCGTGCTGGCGCTCGTCGCGGGCCTGTTCGGATACGGGTTTAGAAAACTCAAATTTCCGATGGCCCCGCTCGTCATCGCGTTCATCCTGGCGCCCCGGGCGGAGGAGGCCTTACAGCAGGCGCTCATCATTTCCGACGGCGATTATTCCGTTTTCATCACCCGCCCCATCGCGGCGTTTTTCATCGGCTTGACCATACTCATGCTGGTGACGAGCATTTGGAAGCGACCATGGGCCGAGACCTTAAGACCGCAACCGGTAGCTGATTCGAACATTTCAAAGGAGGAACCAAAATGATGCGCAAATCATGGAAGATCGCCTTGGTGGTAGTTTTGTCGCTCGGGCTCCTCACCTTCACCGCCCTGCCCGCCGCGGCGGAGAAGTACCCCTCGAAACCCATCAAGATCATCGTGCCCCTGGGCGCGGGGGGATCGCACGACCTGCACTCGCGCGCCGTGGCGAGCGTGCTTCACCAGTACATCGGTCAGCCTGCCTACGTGCAGCTCATGCCGGGCGGCGGCGGAAAGATAGGAATGGGAGCGCTCAAGCGCGCCAAGCCGGACGGCTACACCCTCTTGATGGGCGCGAACAGCCATCTCTACATGTCGCCCCACGTGAAGGACATGGGTTTTGACCCGTTCAAGGATTTCATCCCCGTGTTCCAGATCAACGAACTCCCCTACTTGCTCGTCTCGCTGGGGAGCCAGCCGTGGAAGAACTTCAAGGAATACATCGCCGCGGCGAAAAAGAGCAAAGGCAAGATCAAGCACGGCTCCACGGGGACGTATGGCCTGAGCCACACCATGATGCTCAAGATTGCATACGACACGAAGACGAAGTTGCCCCACGTTCCCTTCCGCGGTGGCGGTCCGGCCATGAAGGCCATGCTGGGCGGACACGTGCAAACCGCAGGCGCCAACCCGGCGACGGGCGGCGTTCTCTCGAACTACAAGTCCGGCAAAATCCGGATTCTGGGTGTCGCCGCCGCCAAGCGCTTCCCGCTTTTCCCGGACGTGCCGACCTTCAGAGAGCAGGGGGTCGACCTCCTGCTGTCTTCGAAGCGCATCATCATGGTGCCGGCGGGGACGCCTAAGGATCGCATCGACATCCTGACGAAGGCCCTGCTCAAGATGGCGAAGGACAAGACCTTCAAACGTCTGCTCAGGAAGATGGGCGTCAAGGCCGAGCCCGTCGTCGGCGAGAAGCTCCTGAAAGAAGTGAGAGCGGAATACGAGAGCAACAAGGACATCTACAAGAACGCAGGGGTGAAAATCAGAAACTGAAGCTCCGGGCGTTCACGGGGAAGCAACCATGAGGGCGGGGGCGCGTTTCGCGCCCCCGCTCGGGCGTTTACAAAGAGACGGAACAGGATATGCGGCGCCTGAGCGAACACCTGGTGGCGGAGACGGAATATCTCTGGGCAAACGTGGGCGCAGGCGTCACCGAGGCCGGTGTCGTGCTCATCGACTGCCCGGTACGGCCCTCGGATTCACGCCGCTGGCAGGAAGAACTGAGGGCGCTCAGTCCCAATGGCATCCGCTACCGCATTTCGACGGATTATCACGGCGATCACACCATCGGCTCCGCGTTCATCGAGGATGAGGGGGTAATCTCCCTCGCGCCCCAGCGCGTGTTCGATGCGCTCGCCGCGAAGGATAACCCACTCGCCGGTCGCGAAACCTTCATCAACACGTTAGATGAAATCGGGGCGCATGATGAGGCGAAGGAAATCGCGGAAGCCGTCCTGCCCCTGCCGCAAGTCTGTTTCGATGAGGGGATGACGCTCCATCTCCACCCCCTGACGTTCGAGATTTACCGCCTGGGCGGCCATACGCCCGCCTGCAGTTCGGTGTACGTGCCGGAAGAAGGCGTCATCTTCACGGGCGACGTGATGATCAACGAGCCGGGTCCCGGGATGCGCGAGGCCCGCTTTCGGGAATGGATAGAGGCGCTCGCGTGGATGGAGAGCCTGCCCGCCGCGCACGTCGTCCCCGGCCACGGGGAGATATGCGGAACCGAAGAGGTGCGGCGCTTCCGGAACGATTTCGAAGAAATGTGGGGAATGATGGAAAAGCTGGTGGAGAAAGGAACCGAGCGGGAAGCCGCCGCCTCGGATGCCGGTTTCGAGAAATTCTTCTGGTCCGATACGGGGCGGGGCGAATCGTGGGTTGCGCACAGGAGGCGGACATTCCGCCGGGGGCTCGAGAACCTCTACGCGGAGGTGAAGGAGGGATAGCAATGCGAGCGGAAGAGAAAAAACTGGGGCGCGTCTTTCATCTGGAATTCGATGAGGACGATGATTTTTATGGGGAATTCGAGCGCTTCGTGATGGAGAAGAACATACGGAGCGCCTCGCTCATCGTATTCGGCGCGCTCAAGGAATCGGACATCCGCACGGGTTTCCGCGAAATCATCGGCCCCTCGGCGCTGCGCTATTTCCACGACTGGCGCGAACTCATCGCCGTGGGGAACATCTCCTGGCCCGATAAGCCTCCCGCCGTCCGGGGGGATGAGACCTGGGAAGAACCCAAACCCTACATCCACCTCCATCTGGCGCTCAGCGGCGGCCCCTACCAGGCGGGCGAAGTCCTGGTCGGACATCTGAGCGGGGGGATCGTAAAGGGCATGTTCGCCGAAGTGCACGAGTTCATTTGAGGAAACCTTATGGAAGTGGAGGGGAGAATTCAGGAGAGCGTCGACAAGAACGAGATAAAAGACGTTCTCTCAGTCGTGAACTATGCGCGCGATGCAGGTCTCTGGGAGGAGTGGCGCGATTGCTATCACGCAGACGCCTCGCTCACCACCTCCTGGTTCAGCGGTACACGGGATGAATTCGTAGAAGACGCAAAGAAGATGAAAATCGCGCGCCACCCCGGCGAGAGCCAGAAGCACACCGTCACGAACCCCTGGGTTCGCCTGGCAGGCGATCGCGCCGCCGCCGAGCATGACCTGATCCTCTACCAGAGAAGGCTCATCGATGGCGTGGAGCTTGACTTCACCACCTGGAGCCGCGTGCTCGCCCTGCTCGAAAAACGAGACGGCGCATGGCGCATCTGGAAGCGCACCAACATCTACGAGAAAGACAGGATGGACCCGTATAAGCCGGATGAAGTACCCGCCTCGTTCTACGCCTCCATCGACCTCTCAGGATACCCCCCAGCCATCCGCTACCATTGCTGGCGAAACGCGAAAATCGGCCACCCACCCGCCAAGGACATCGTGCTCCAGCACAGCGCGGAGGAGCGCGCCGTTCGGGAGGAATCCGAGGAGTGGCTAATGGGGAATTACCTGTAGGGACAGGTCGCGACCTGTCCCTACCACCAGCTACAAACCCTCACCGCCTGGTCGTGTCGAAAATACACATGAAGTTATGGCCAGATACGGATAGTTCCGTTTTCATCGAGACGGTGACGCCAAGGCGCCCGGGCCTTTACAGATCGTCCGGACGGAGCATGCGGTAGCCGACTCGGAGCTCGGTCAGGATGTAGGCGGGCCTCTTGGCGTCGTCGCCGAGCTTGCGGCGCAGTCTCTTGACGTAGGCCCGCACGATACGCGCATCGCTGCTGCGCCCGCTCCAGACTTGTCGCAGCAGGGCCTCGTAGGTCAACACCCGCCCGGCGCCAAGCGAGAGGGCGCGTAATAGATCGTATTCCGTCGCCGTGAGCGAAACAGGACGCCCGCCGATGCTTGCCCGGCGGCGTTCATAGTCGATAGCGAGGTCGCCCAGTACGAAGGGTTCCGGCTCGGTCCGGCGGCGGAGCGCCGCCCTGACCCGCGCCACCAGCTCCGTCGGAGAGAAGGGTTTTACGATGTAGTCCTCGGCGCCGGCCTCGAGCGCCCGCGCGATCGTCTCGTCGCGGCCATAGCCGGAGATGAAGATGACAGGGACGTTCGAGAGCCCAGGCACTTGTCCCATCAGTTCGATGCCGTCGGTTCCCGGCATCATCAGGTCGAGCAGTACCAAAGCGGGTTTCTCCGTTTCGAGGACGTAGTTGAGCTCTTCATGGCCGCCCGCCGCCAGCGGGGCATAGCCTGCCTCACCAAGCGCGTCTCTGACAAAGCGCAGCGTCTCCGGGTCGTCGTCGATCACGAGGATGCGAATTCGTTCGCGGTCGTGGTGGCGCGCCGCAGTCAGACTCCGCACTTCGCCGGTAGGCGCGGGATTGGCCTCAATAGCCTCCGGGAGGGTAAAAGTAAAGCGCGCTCCCCGGCCAGGGCCCTCACATTCGGCCCGGATGCGTCCCCCATGCGCCTCTACCAAGCCCTTGCAGATGCTGAGGCCGAGCCCGCCCCCGACCCCGCGCTCTCCGTCACGGACGTATCTACGGAACAGTTTCGCCAGTTGGTCCGGGGAAATGCCGTGGCCCTCATCCGAGACCGTGATGGCGACATACACGCTCTCGCGCGCCGCCTCTACCCGTATCGTCGAATACTCGGGCGAGTGTCGGGCGGCGTTAGACAAGAGATTGTTCAGCACCTGCAAGATACGCTCCTGGTCCGCCATGACCCGAGGGAGGTCCGGCGGCAGGTCGATGACAACCCGGTGCTGGCTACCCCCGGAAAGGAATGTAGCCCGTGCCCGGTCGAGCAGATATGTCACCTCCGAAGGAGCGGGCGTGACGGAGAGCATACCCGCCTCGATGCGGCCGGCGTCCAGGAGGTCTCTGATGAGGCTGTCCATGCGGTCGGCCTGCTCCTCGATGATGCGGAAAAACTGCTCGATCTCCGCCGGGGCGAAGTATCACGGGCGGCGGAGGGCCGTGGCGGCCGAGCCCTTAATCGCGGTCAGCGGCGCACGCAGTTCGTGGCTCACCATGCCGAGGAACTCGGCGCGCATGCGCTCCAATTCCTTGAGCGGTGCGAGGTCCTGCATGGTGACCACCACGGAAAGGGGCGTGTCGTTTTCGTCGTGAATCGGGGTCACGTTGATGAGTGTGGTCATTTTGCGCCCGTCGGGGAGGGAGATTTCTATCTCCTCGGCGCGCACGATCTCCGCGCTGGACAACACCGCAGACATTGGCAACTCCGAGAGCGCGATCTCGCGCCCGTCGGTGAACCTGCAGGTTATGATTTCCGGCAATTGTTCCAGCGGCTGGCCCGGCATGAGAAGGCTATCGAATATCCGTCTCACCTCGCGGTTGAACGAGACCGGTTTTCCGCTCGCCGCGTCGAACACCGCAACCCCGACCGGCGAAGTCTCGATGAGCGCCTCGAGGTCGGCGCGCGCGCGCCGTTCGTCGCTGTAGGCGCGGGCATGCGCAATGGCGGCGGCCGCTTGAGCGGCGAACAGCAGCAATACCTCCTCATCGGCATCCGTAAACTCCTCCCCACCTTCCTTATCGAGGAGATAAAAGTTGCCGACGTGAATTCCCCGGTGGTGCATCGGCGTTCCCTGGAAAGTCTTCGACGTCGTCGACGGCATGAATTCGGTCGAGAAGCCGAGTGATCGGGTGTAAGCCGACATATCGGGGATGCGAAACGGCCCCTGCAGATCACGGAAAAACTCGAAGAGCTTCGGTCCATCGGGCCATTCCACCATGTTGCGGCCTTGTTCTTCGGTGAAGCCCGAAGTGACGATATCCAGGGGGACGCCCGTTTCGTCGATGGTTACGATTAAGGCGTAGCGCGCGCCGGTCAGCTTGCGGGCGCTTTCGGCTACCTCTTTGAAGACTGTTTCCAGATCGAGACTCGCGCCGATGCGCAGCATCGCTGCGGCCAAGCCGGAATGGCGTGCTTTCGGGGCTTCCTCGCCGACCTCGCGGTCGTTGCCGTCTGTCATGGGTCTGCCTCCTTCCGGCGGGGGAATTGGCCGAAAAGGTTACCGGAAGGTGCAGAATTCGTACTGAAGTCATTTCAAAGTGGGATTATTCACACCCGATTCACGGTATTATCCCTATAATCCAAAACTAATTCAAGGTACTCGTTCACATTACGGGCGGTTGCGACTCAATACACGAGGTATAGGAACTGTTATGGGTAATGCCGCAGGGGCGATTTGCGACTCGCCCCTGTGGCTGCGCAGATGTGATCTCAACCACCTTAGAGGCATGCGCCGGCATAAGAGTTGGCGTCCCACAAAGGAGTGATTCCCGGAATCCCTCTCTGGTCGAGTTCAATCCTCACGGCTTGAGCTTCTCCATCAGCCAGTCCGCGATGTAGGTGACGCCGAGCGAGAGGTTATCCCTCTGGCAGTGCTGGGAGCCCCCCTCCCTGACGGTGAATATCTTGAGCGTCTTGTCCTTCGAACCCACGGCGTTAAAGAGTTTGCGCGCGTCTATCGTGGGCACCTGCTTGTCGTCGATTCCGTGGGTAAGCAGGAAGGGGCACCGCATCTTCTGCACGACGCCGTCTAAGCGGAAACCCTCGAGCTTCTTGAAGGTATCCTCAAAATTCGTCGTGTTGAAAATCCACAGGATGTGGTGGCCGGGTACCGAGAGTTCCGTCTGCATCGAGGCGGCGACGCGCTTTTTCCACGTTGCATGATAATCCCAGCACGCCCCCCAGGCGACGCACGCCTTATAGCGCCTCTCCATGCTGGCGATGCGCGGCGCGTAGTACCCACCCAGGCTGATGCCGATTACGGCGGCTTTTTTTGCGTTCACGTCCCCGCGCGTTTCGAGATAATCGAGCGCGGCCGAGCCTGCGACTTCATAGTCAGGCCGCAGGTATTGTTCCCTGAAGCGGATGGCTTCGCCGGTGCCCGGCCCGTCCATGACGAGACAACTCATGCCGCGCCGCACGAATTCCTCGACGCCCCTCAAGTATTGAATCTCCTTCGTGATGTCGAGACCGTCGAAGTAGACAATAACGGGCGGCTTGGCCTTTTTCGTGTTCTGCGCGTGCACGAAATACCCCGGCAGGTTCACGCCGTTCTCGTACGGTACTTCCACGCGTTCGATCTTCGGCGCGTCGGTGAGCTTCGTGAAGCGCAGGAAACTGTCCAGCGCGAGCTTGTAGGCGTCTTTCGCCCGCTTGTCCTTGGGCGTGCGGAAGCGCTCGGCAATTTGAAAGTACATCGCCGCGCGCTTGTGGTGGTAGGCGGCGCTCAGGCGGTGGTTGTTCTCCTCCTCCTTCAGGCCCAAATCGCGCACCTTGTTCGCCATGCGGACCCACTCGCGGAACCAGAGCGCGTCGTTTCCGACGTCTTTCCTGAGCCGTCTCCCTACCTGATCGACCTCGCCGATGTCCGCCCCGCCCCAGGGGGCCACAGAGAGGCAGTTCACGACGCCCGATGACCAACGGTAATCCTCGGGAAAGTAAGTGAACCATCGTGTATTGGCAGGTGCTTCCGGCATGACGCGCTCCTTTGCAGATAACGAGGCCGACCGGGGTTTTCTTTCCGGGGCCTTCCGGGTTTTGTGATGAAACCCATCCTAGCATTATCGCTGCACGCGCCGGAACCGAGGGAGGACTTTCTGCAAGCGCGACAACATGACGCTGGGGACGACTTATATCTACGACTAGCTGCAGCGAAAGATCGTATCCTGAGTCGGTTTCGGCGTAAGCTTCTACTTGAGGTTGAGAATATTCCCGAGCGAGTTCCTGGAAGGTTCTCGCTCACCACAGTCAGCATGATCACTACGCCGAGAAAAAGTCGTTCCACAAGGAGTCTCATTATCAAGGATGTGCTAAAAAGGTCGTCGCTAATACTGAGAATATCCAGATTGTGCTCTATGAGTTCTATGCATTGATGGAGAAGGGTTGGGGTGAAATTTTGAGTGGTGTTTGACTATATGGGTAGCAAAGCAGGGATGCTCGATGAAGAGTCCAAATGATGAGGTTCTAATTTAGAGATGAAACTAATCAAATTCCGTATCCAATATTATAAATCAATCAAAGATTCTGGATGGTGTTGGCTAGCCTCTGATGTAACCACCATTGCAGGAAAAAATGAGTCAGGAAAAAGTGCGATTCTAGAAGCTTTAAAGTATTTTGATTTTAACTCTGAGCCAATTCCTGATTCGGCAAAACCACTTGATGGTGGTGGCGACCCTAAAATTGAATTGTGTTTTCAAGTCTCAGATTCGATTCTCGGGTCAATTGCCGAAGAAGCAAATATTACAATTTTTGCAGACATATTAGAAAACCTATCCAAGAATAATTTTTTTATTACCAAATTTTCTGATGGTGAATATGAGTTGAATGAAGAAACAAAACAACTAGTGAAACAGGCGATAGAGGGAACAAAGCTAGAAGATAATGAAGATGAAGATGTTGATTTAGATGAGGAAGACCATACCGATAAATTTTTATACATGTTTGTTCGGTACTTACCTAAATTTATTTTCTTTAGTGATTTTGAAGATATTCTACCGTTCGAACTCCCGCTTTCACAGGCAAAGGATAATAGGTCAGTACAAGATTTTGCAAAAGTATCCGGTCTTGATTTAGACAAAGTCATCAACTCAAATGACTCTCAGCAGCGTAGAAATATATTAAGTGCGCATTCCGCAAGCATCAGTGGTGATTTCAAGGACCATTGGGAACAAGATGAACTTGACCTTGTAGCTGAACCGGACGGAGCAAATCTGCGATTTGGTGTTAAGGAATCTGGTAGTAGCTTGTTATTTAAGCCGGAACAACGAAGTCAAGGATTTCAATGGTTTCTCTCTTTTTATCTGAGACTCAATGCAGAGCAAGGCCAGGGAAGAAATGTAATTTTGATCGATGAGCCCGGACTATACCTCCACGCTAAGGCGCAGGAAGATGTATTGAAAGTGTTCGAAAATATTTCTGAGAAATCACAAGTTATCATAAGTACGCATTCACCGTACTTAATCGATACACACCGCTTGGACAGAGTGCGGTTGATTTCTAAAGACGACCAAACTGGAACACGGATCGAGAATAAAATTCACAAAGGCGCAGAAGCAGAAACTCTTAACCCGATTATTACAAAGATTGGTCTTGATCTATCGAGCGGATTCTCGATTGTAGGAAAGAAAAATGTTTTATTGGAAGGCATCTCTGATTATTACTTTCTCCAAGCATTGCGAAAGAGTACGAACACGAATGAGGTAAATTTCATCCCATGTGTGGGAGCGTCAAGAATCTCTCAGCTTGTCTCTTTATTAATTGGCTGGGATTTAGGTTTTTGGGCAGTTTTAGATAATGATTCGCAAGGGAATAAAACAGCCAAGGAACTTCGCGAGAAATTATTGATCGAAGATAATCGGATTATTTTTATTTCAGAAGAAAACAATTATTCTACTGAGGATTTGTTCACACAAGATGATTTTAACAATTTTGTGCTTAAAGATGAAGAATCGAAAAATGAAGATTCTAAAACCTTAAATTCAAAATTCCTAAAGAATCAACAGTTAGACAAGGTTTTACTTGCGAAAAAGTTTTTTGAGACGATGAATGGTGGTGAATCGGATATCAAGTTATCGAAAGAAACACTCCGTGTATTTGGAAAGGTATTTGAAAAGATTGAAAAAGGTTTCAATAGTATCTGATTTTTGAAATCTAATTTTGTCTGTTAGTGAGCAGCAAATCACTCATTTCTAAAAAAATCTAAAAAATTTGATTGCGGCCGGGACAGGCTCTTCAACATCTGAATGACTCCCACTCTATGGCGTGGGAAAACCACCGCGAGGGGTTATACTGCGGAGCGGGAATTATCTTGAGAGTAAAGCGGCGCCCCGGGGCGCCCGAGGGAGGAGGCGCGGCATGAGCGTTACCGAACGGATGGCGGAATTCATCGTCGAGACGAAGTGGGCGGATTTTCCGGCGCTTGCGATTGAGCGCGCGAAGAAGGCGGTGGTCGACACCGTAGGCGTGACGCTGGCGGGCGTGAACGAGCCCGTGGGGCGAATCGTGGCCGACTTCGCGCGGAATATGGGCGGTGCGCCCGAGGCGAGCATCATCGGCGCGGGCGAGCGCGCCGCGGCGCCGCTGGCCGCCCTCGTCAACGGGGCGATAGGCCACGCGCTCGACTTCGACGATTCGAGCTACTTGCTGAGCGGCCACCCGAGCGTGGTCGTCCTGCCCGCCGTCCTGGCGCAGGGGGAGAAGCAGGGCGCGTCGGGCCGCGAGGTGCTGGAAGCCTTCGTCATCGGCTACGAGATATCGACCAAGCTGGGGCTGGGGATGAATCCCGAGCACTACGGCGCGGGCTGGCATTCCACCTGCACGCTCGGCACGCTGGGCGCGGCGGCGGCCTCGGCCCACCTGCGCGGGTTCGACGTGGAGACGACGCGCCACGCGCTCGGCATCGCGGCCTCTCATGCGTCCGGCGTTCATGCGAACTTCGGTACGATGACGAAGCCCTTGCACGCAGGTCTCGCGCCCGAAGCGGGCCTTCGCGCAGCGGAACTCGCAGCGGCGGGCCTCACGGCGAACACGGCGATACTCGAGGCCCCGCGCGGATTCCTGCAAGTATACGCAGGCGGCGGCGCGCCGGATCCCGATGAGATCGCCCAAAGCCTGGGAAGACCCTATTCGCTCGCCGATCCCGGCATGAACATGAAGCCCTACCCGTGCTGCCTCTCGACGCACCCGGCGGTGGACGCGCTCTATGACCTGGTGGAGGAGGCGGGCGTGACGGCGGCGGATGTTGCGCGAATCGAGGTCTCCCTGCTCGAAATCTCGATGCAGGTTCTCCGCTACCACACGCCCCAAACGGGGCTGGAAGGCAAGTTCTCCATCGAATACTGCCTCGCGCGCATGCTGCTGGACAGGGATTTGCGCCTCGAGACCTTCACGGACGAGGCGGTGCGCGAACCCCTGCTCCAGGGGTGGATGAAGAAAATCGACGTTACGGCGGACGACATGGGCTGGCGGCCCGGCATGCGAAGGCCGAGCGAGGTGCGCGTTTGCCTGAACGACGGGCGCGTTCTCAAAAAGAGAACGGACGTCTCGCGCGGCTGCGCGCTGTTGCCGCTGGAAGATGAGAAGATACGCTCGAAGTTCCGCGACTGCGCGAAAACCATCCTCGAAGCCGATGAATATGAGGAAGTGCTCTCACTTCTGGAATCTTTCGAGGCACAGCCCGAGATCGATTCCCTGATGCGGCTACTGAGCGGGGCGGGCGAGCGGGAGCGGACTGCGAAACAGACGGCGTGAAAGCCTTGAAGCTTTCGTAACGATTTGGGGTCTAGCGGTGCAATCTCTTGCAACGGGCTACCGCGGCGGTCAGCTTCTCCTGCGGCTCCGTGCCTATGTTCACCGCGAACTTGAGGCCGGAGAGCTTCTGGATGCACTCCTCATAGGGGAGATTCCGGAAAACCGCGGCGTAGCGCTCGCATCCGTCCGCGTTCCCGTCGTAGGTGAAACCGGTGATTTTTTCCCCTTCGTCGGCTTCCACCTTGAGCGTGCAGTGGTGCAGTACGGTTCTTTCCACCTGATGCGTCTCGCACACCCGCACCACTTCCTTGCGGCCCTTGGGATAGAACACGATCTCATCGCGGCAGATGTTCTCCGGCACCAGATAGGTGAAGGTTTTTCTGTGCTCCCATGTGTAGACTTTCCGGCCGCCGACTGTGACGTCACTCTCCGGGTAGCCAATCTTTTGGACGAGCGCGTCGACGGGCGCACCCACCATGGAGGCCAGCCCCTCCCTCAAAACACCTAAGGTCGGGAACGTCTGTACTGCGCAGCCAGCGAGAAAGAGAGCGATTGCGAGTGCGATGAAGCGTTTGAGCCCATAGGCGATATGGCGGAGCATGGCGGGACTTCCTCCGGAAACTTTTGAGTCGAACGGCGGCTTCCGAAAGGGATATTACCATATTCTTCAGGCCGCCGAATCGCCAGTAGGCGCGCCGAGGCTCTCCCGTGCGAAATGCGGGCGGATTCTATAGAATGGGCGAAATCCGGCGTTGCCTGTGACAAGGGTTCCAGAACATTCCGGCTGTTCCTGACTGGAAGGGTCGCCCCGCGCATTCTCTACGCCGTGTCGGGGGAAAAACATAAGGAGGAGTATCAAATGCCGTTTTACAGATCATCCGAGATGGCCGAATCGCACGTGGCCGCCCAGCCCATGGGCCGCTTCAAGGGACTGGCGGGGGAGTTGATGAAAGTGGGCTTCGTCACCTATCCCAAGGGGAAGATGTCGAGACCCCACTACCACCCGAACGAGGAGCAGTTCCTCTTCATTCTGGAGGGCAGGCAATGGATGATCGTGGGAGACGAGGAGATGCTCATCGGTCCCGGTGATCTCGTCCACATCCCCCGGGGGGCGACGCACGGCGGCGTCATCATCGACGAGGTGCGCATGTTCACCGCCAAGAGTCCCTCGGGCGACGGTACGCTCGATCAGGATCATAACGACGCGGAAGACGCCGAAGCCATCGTCCGCCGCCTAGAGGATAAACTCAGCGAATTTTCTTAAGGGAGGCAGGAGAATGCCGTTTTACAAGATTTCCGAGATGGAAGAGGTTCGCGCCGCGATATCGCCTGCGACCGCCAAGACGGTGCCGGGCGAGTTGATGAAGGTGGGCATCGTTACTTATCTCGAGGGCGAGGGCGCGACGCCGCACTACCACCCCAACGAGGAGCAGTTCTACCTCGTCCTGGAAGGCAGGCGCTACGTGATCGTGGGCGATGAGGAGCGCATCGTCGAGCCGGGCGACCTCGTCCACATCCCCCGGAACACGCGCCACGGCGGACGCACCATCGGGGAGAAGTCCGTGTTCTTCGTCGTGAAAAGCCCCTGCGGTGACGGCGACCTGGCGCAGGACTACAAAGCGGCGGACGACGCCGAAGAGGTCATCGACAGGCTCGAGAGCAAGCTGGATGAGCTGAGCGGGGAATAACAGGCCGTTGCCGCCTCCGTGGTTTACCGATACGATGAGGTACTACTCCACGAGATAATCATGGAGGCTGGGAGATGGCGAGAAAGACCTACAAGTATCACTTCAAGATGGGCAAGAAGACCTTGTATTCCGGTATCACCAAAGATCTCGAAAAGCGCGAGCGCGAACTCAAACAGGAGTTCGGGGAAGCCGGCTACATCAAGCAGGTGGGCAGCGCGACCACGATGGACGAAGCTCTCGTATGGGAGAGCGAACAGGCGCGATGGGGCAACCCCACAAGAATGAGCTTGATGGGGAGGTCGGCCAGGTGAATATTGAACTTCAATTGCAGATTATTTCCATACTCATGGCGGTCATCGGCGTGGCTTTGCCTTCCCTGATCGCTATTGCCGGCTTTGTATACGTCAGAAGAATTACGGAGAGGATGGACAATCTTTCTGACCAAACGGAAGAATTGAAAGATCACATAGATCGATTGTGGAATCGCGTGGGTGAAAGTCAGACATAGTTTGGACTAAATTGAAGCCGGGCGTCGTTCTCTTTAAAAAAGCCCCGTAATTTTGCCCTCAGCCGTGACGTCCATGCCCGCCGAGGCGGGGGTCTTGGCGAGGCCGGGCATCTGCATGATGTTTCCGGCGATGGCGACGACGAACCCGGCCCCTGCCGACACGTTGACCTCGCGCACGTTCAGGATAAAGCCCGTAGGCGCGCCCGGTTTCTTGGGGTCGTCAGACAGGGAGGCCTGCGTCTTCGCGATGCAGACCGGAAGCCCGCCGTAGCCGAGCCTTGTCAGGGAGCGCAGGCTGCGCGCCGCTGCCGGTTCGAAGCGCACCCCGTCCGCGCGGTAGATGCGCGTCGCGATGGTCTCTATCTTCTCCTTGAGCGGCATATCGAGAGGATAAAGCGGCGTGTAGGGCGCATCGTTCGCAGTGGCCAGGTCAAACGCCGTCTCGGCGAGTTCGAGGCCGCCCTCGCCGCCTTTTCCGTGAAGCTCATGCGGGCAGCACGGCGCTCCCGCCTCGGTGCAAAGTTCCTTCACGCGCGCGACTTCCGCATCTGTATCCGAAGCGAAACGGTTCACGGCCACCACCACGGGCGCGCCGAAACTCTTCATGTTCTCGATGTGGGTTCTCAAGTTGGCGAAGCCTTCCGTGAGGGCATCCACGTTCTCCTCCGCCAAGGCGTCCTTATCGAAGGGAACGCCGCCGTGGAGCTTCAGCGCGCGGATGGTGGCCACGAGCACTACCGCGTCCACGCTCAATCCACCCGTGCGTGCGGTAATGTTAAAGAATTTCTCTGCGCCCAGGTCCGAACCGAAACCCGCCTCCACCACCATCACGTCGCCGAGTTTGAGCGCCAGCTTGTCCGCGATGAGCGAGTTCGTCCCGTGGGCGATGTTCCCGAAAGGCCCCCCGTGGACGAAGGCGGGAGATCCCTCGAGCGTCTGCACGAGATTGGGCTTGATGGCGTCTTTTAAGAGCAGGGCCATCGCGCCGGCGGCGTTCAGATCGCCCGCGGTGATGGGCGCGCCCTTTCTGGTGTAGCCCACCACGATCCGCGCGATGCGCTCTTTCATGTCCCCCGGGTTGCTCGCGAGGCACAGCACGGCCATGATTTCAGACGCCGCCGTGATCATGAAGCCCTCTTCCCTCGGGACGCCGTGCGTCCTGCCGCCGAGACCCACGAGGACGTGGCGCAGCGCGCGGTCGTTCATGTCCAGCACGCGCTTCCAGGTGACGCGGTTCACGTCGAATCCCAGGTCATTTCCGTGGAAGACGTGCGCGTCCAGCAGAGCCGAGAGCAGGTTGTGGGCGGAGGTGACCGCGTGGATGTCGCCCGTGAAGTGTAAGTTGATGTCCTCCATCGGCAGCACCTGGGACATACCGCCGCCGGCCGCGCCTCCCTTGATGCCGAACACCGGGCCGAGCGAGGGCTCGCGCACGCAGATGACGCTTTTTTTGTCGAGCTTCGCCAGCGCCTGGCCTAAGCCCACCGTGGTGAGCGTCTTGCCCTCGCCCAGCGGTGTGGGCGTCATGGCGCTGACGAGGATGAGCTTGCCGTCGGGGTCGTTCTTGCGGCGTTCGAGCGCGTCCAGGCCGATCTTGGCCTTGTGGGCGCCGTAGGGTTCTATCTCCTCAGTCGCGAGACCGAGTTCTTCGGCAATCTCGGCTATAGGTTTCAGTTTCGCGGCTTGGGCGATTTCAACATCCGATGCGATGGCCATGGCGTCTCCCTGAACCAGTGGTGATGTATGCGGGGTGGATGAACACCCCAAGCAACCTAGCGAGGGGCAAGATGAGTGTCAAGAAGAAAGGCCAATACCGACTGATGAAGGAGGGATTGGCGTGCGCGCAGTCCCTCTCTGGTCGGCAGGAACCCCTATTGCATCAGTCGAAATCCCTCGTTCCTTGACGCCGTTTTTGGGGCTTCGAGAGAACCCTTCCGCAAGAGATGGCGCACTCCAGTTCCCCCTGAAATTTCCGTAATGGATATAGCGCAAATCCCGGTTATCGGGTTAGTGGGGAGACAAGGAAATTATCTCGCCGGTTCTTGCCGATTCTTCAATGGCCAATGTAAGCGCCAGTGTCCGCCGGCCCTCGATAGCAGTCGTGTGAACGCAAGGGGAGCCGGTTGCGAGGTGGTCGAGCCATGAGCGTGTCTCGTTCGCGATAGGCCCCCAGTAGTCACCCATGGCCCAGTCGCCGGACGAGTTGCTCTGCATGAAGAGCAAATTTACATGATGATCGGGAACGTAGGCGTGGGGCACGCCTTTGTCGGTGAACAACAAACTGTCTTTGTTGTCGACATCCAGAAGGATGGCTCCGTCCTCCCCTAGAACCTCGAAGCGGGCGCTTTGTCCATAGGTTGGGTATTTTGCGGGAAGGGCGCAGCATACACCGAGGTTTACGACCGTGCCGTCCTCGAAGGTAATGATGGACCAGGTGACGTCGTGAGCGGAGTAACCCCATGATTTGAAGATTTTCGCGTTCCCCCTGGCGAACACTTCCACCGGGCGGATACCCTCCAGAAACCAGCAGGCCATGTCCACATAGTAGGTGAGAACGTCGAGGACCGGCGTTGCGTTCGGTGAGCGCTTGAGGGGCTCGGCAATCTGGGCTCTCGAGGAGTATATGCGGGAATTGATTCCCAGTATCTGACCGAGTCGTCCCCGGGCCACCTGCTCACGGGCCAGCATCCAGCGGCGGTCATGACGCCGGGAGTAGCCGATACGGAGTTCGACACCTGTTCTTTCCACCGCCTCCACGACCTTGTCCGCATCCTCCAGGGTCAGGGTCAGTGGTTTTTCGACAAATACGGGCTTTCCCAACTCCAGGGCCTGAAGGATGGCTTCGGCATGATCGTGCTCGGGTGTCGAGACGATGACGGTGTCCACTTCGGGGTGTGAGATGATCTCGTAGTTGTCTCCCGAGGAGAGATGCGCCGCGACGCTTTCGGCCAGCAAATCCGCACGCTCGGGCTCCTTGTCCGAAATGGCGAGAAACCGGACGGACGGGTGACGCGAGGCCATGTTGGCGCGAAGCGTCCCGATGCGGCCCGACCCGATTACGGCGACTCCGATTTCTTTTTTCAACATGTTCCATGCCCTCCTGTGCGTGCAGCCAGATCGGCGGAATCCCTCAAGAGCGTGGTATCGAACCAGTGAGGCTACGGCGAGAGCCCCTTCCAGCGTATCCATCAATCCGAACGAATCAAGATTATTTGACGCCTTTCTTGAATGCTGGATGTGGAATCATCTTACATCATGCTCTGCTCGAAGGGGGGAATTCATGTCGGTTCTCCCTACTTGGGGTGGATGCGCATCATCAAGGTGGGAGTGATTTAGAGAACTTCAGCCCACCGGTCTCGATCGGGACTGGGTATCAACAAGAAAATAAATTCACGTTATTTGGATAAATTATCGTGAATAAATGGCATAATAAGGAATGTATTCACGTATTATTGTTATTATAACGTGAATAAGATATATTAACGGCATGGCTACTCCGGGACCGACCAGAGATCGTATAGGCACTCTCAAGCGGGAGTACGACTCCTTGCGCCGGGGCAAGGAGTCGCTCCTGGCGATGATCGACGAGGTGGAAGCGCCCGAGAGCGTCTACAACTCGAACGCGATAGAAAACTCCACCCTCACTCTCGATGAGACCGAAAGAATCTTGCTGGAGCAAACCCTCTCGCGAGATGTGTCCGTGCGGGAGGTCTTCGAGGCGAAGAACCTGGCCCGCGTCACCGAATACAAGCGCGCGCGGGCGGAAGAGGGCGAACTAAACGAGGAGTTGATACTGCTCTTGCACCAAATGCTCATCGGCGGAATCGACGACGGTATTGCGGGCCGGTTTCGGAGGCAGGGGGAGTACGTGCGCGTGGGTACGCATATCGCGCCGGCGCCCGAGCACGTGGAGCGCATGCTGGAGAACGTTCTCATCACATATTCGAGCGATCTGGATTCCTACTGCCTGGACAAGATCGCCCGGTTCCACCTGGATTTCGAGACGATTCATCCCTTCTGCGACGGTAACGGCCGCATCGGGCGGGTGCTCATCAACTTCCAGCTTTTACAACTCGGCCTTCCGCGTCTCATCATTCGCAACTCGGACAAGGAGAGGTACTATCAGGCGTTCAACGACTATCGCGATCGCCGGACTACCAGAACAATGGAGAACATCCTCTCGTTGGCGCTTTTGGAATCGCTCCACAAGCGGGTGACCTACCTGCGCGGCGAGTCGGTGGTGCGGCTCTCCGATTACATCAGGAAGAGGGGCCTCTCGGCCCCCGCCACCACCAACGCCGCCCGCCGCCAGACAATACCGGCCTTCCGCGAAAAGGGTGTGTGGAAGATTGGGGAGGGAGGGTCTGACGCGGCTGATGAAGGAGCGTTTGACGTGCCGGGATTGTAGGGCGGTTCGCGAACCCCGGACAGGCATAGGGGCCTGTCCGGCTACGGGCCGCCAACATGGATGTAATTTCACAATAATTTGTTAATTTAGAGTGAATGAGGGGCATTTATGAGAATTATTCACGGGAAATCGATGTTTTTCAGTGAATGAGAAATAGTTGCCCTGGGTGGAAGAAAAAAGAGGCAATTTATAAATTCGGTTGCAGGCAAGAGCGCGCCCGCCCATTGAGCAAGACCGCACCGCCTGACAGCCTCGTCTTCCCGTCTTCAGCCTTCCGCCAGTTTTTTCAGGTTCGCCAGTTCCACGATGTTCTCTTCCGTCCCGCCCCGGTGGAGGGTCTGATCTTCATAGGTGTCGTTGTCCACGGTGTGCATGACGTGGGTGACGTCGCCGTCCTGCTCGAAGCGGTAGGTGATGACCTGGGCGGGCTTGCTGCTCCCGCCGACATAGTTCTCCCAGACGATTTTCGAGTGGGGCTCCCAGACGGTGATGACCGAGTCGCAATCGGGCCTGTCGTGAAAGGTCTGGTGAAACCGGGTGCCCGCCCCCTGGTGTCCGCCGGGAGAGGTGATCCGCACCTCCTTGGAGAATGGCGCTATCTGCGGATGCGTCTCCACGTTCCCGACGAACTCGAAGACTTTATCGACGGGGGCGCGGACTTGTTCGAGGACGACTACGGGTGGCATCGGTTCTTACCTCCGTGAATGGACCGGCCTGCGTTTCATACGGACCGGGGCGTCGCTTAACCCGGAATGACGGTTTCCTGCCCCATCCGGCTCGTGGGACGCCAGCGCAGGGCGCGCCCTTCGGCCCAGTTCAGTATCTGGTTCACCATGATGACCAGGATCATGAGCAGGAAGATGATGAGGATCAGGCCCGTGGTGTAATACTCGTTGTTGTAGCGCTGGAGCAGGTAGCCGAGACCCTTGTCGGCGATGATGTATTCACCGACGATGGCCCCGACCATGCCGAAGGGGATGCTGATCTTGAGGCCGTTGAATATCCACGGCGAGGCGGAGGGAATCACGATCTTGCGCAGAATGGCGAGCTTGCTCCCGCCCAATACGCGCGACACGTTGATCAAGTCCCGGCTCACGCCGCGGATGCCCGCAAAGGTGCTCACGAAAGTCAGGAAGAACACGATGGTCATGACCAGGATGATCTTCGGCTGCCGCTCGATTCCGAACCACGCGATGAACAGGGGCGCGTACGCGATGCGCGGAACCCCATTGAAAGCCATGATGAACGGCTCGATGACCAGGGCCACGACCTCGATTTCCGCCAGCAGGAAGCCGAACATGATCCCGGCCAGGGCGCCGAGGAGATAGCCCCAGAAGGTATTCTCCACCGTGTAGGAGAAATGAACCCACAAGGAGCCGTCCGGGTTGGCCGGGTCCGATATCTCGAAGAAAGACGTTACGAGCAGACTCGGGCTGGAGATGGTGCGGTGGTCGATCAGGGTGCCCGATGCGGATTCCCACAGTACGATCATGATGACGCCGAAGATGACGCGCAGGGCCGCCACGCGCACCCACCGGAGTTCCTCGGCGTTGCGCACCCGCCACCACAGCAGGCGCAGACCCGTTACTTCGGGAGGCAGGAGGAGGTCCAGATCCTCGGGGGGCGCGGATTTCACTTCGTCGGTTTTAGCCATTACATCACCTTTGCCACTTCGTCTCTGAGTTCTTCCCAGAGCTTGTCGTAGATTTCGCGGTAGGCCTGCGAGTCATGGATGTGGTAGACGTCGCGCGGCCGGGGGATAGTCACCGGAGTGACGCTCTTGATGGTTCCGGGGCGGCCCGTCATCACGACCACGCGGTCGGCCAGCGTGATGGCTTCGGCCAGGTCGTGCGTGATGAAGACGATGGTCTTTCGTTCTTCGCGCCAGAGCTCGAGCAACTGGTTCTGGAGCGTCAGGCGCGTCTGGGCGTCCAGGGGGCCGAAGGGTTCGTCCATCAGGATGACGCGGGGGTCGCATATCAGGGTGCGGATGATGTTCACGCGTTGGCGCATGCCGCCTGAGAGCTCATGCGGGTAGTGGTTCTCGAAGCCCGAGAGGCCCACCTTGTCGATGAGGTTCTGCACGCGTTCGGCGACGCCGTTCGAGACGGACACCCCGCGGAACTCCAGGGGGAGCAGCACGTTCTTGCGCAAGGTCCGCCAGGGCAGCAGGTTGTCCTGCTGGGTCACGTAGCCGATCTCGGGGTTCAGCCCGCGGGTGCGCTCGCCCCGGAAATGCACCTCCCCGCCACTGGGGGGGAAGAGCCCGGCCAGGATGTTCAGCAGGGTGCTCTTGCCGCACCCGCTCGGCCCGACGATGGTCACGAACTCCCCCTCGCCAACTTCGAGGTTCACGTCGGACATCGCATGGACGATGGTCCCCCGCGAGAGGAACCGCTTGCCGACCTGCCGGATGGACAAAGACGCCGTCACGAAATCATGCTCCCATTGCAGAGTCCCCCAACAACCACTCCCCCCTTGAGGGGGAGTCAGCAAGTCGAGGGCTTTAGCCCGAAGCCGCGCTGGTGGGGGGAGCTTTTCTGTGGCATGTCCCCCCACCGATTCAGCCTTCGCAAAATTCGCTCGGCTTCATCGACTCCCCCTCAAGGGGGGAGTGAACGTCAAAAGCGAGCGTACAACCCAACATCACTTCCTGAAGCTTTTTCATCAACCCCCTAACCGGTAGGGGGCTGTTCTAAATGCCAAATAAACCCGCTTACTTCAAAAACTCGTCCGTCCACACGTCGCTGCGCTTGACGCTCTTGAGGTTCTTGAGCTTGCCGCCGCTCTTCATGATGTTGAACGTGGTCTGGACGGCTTCATCCGTCATCTTGCCGGTCGGGTTGACCGCGCCCTTCACCGTGGCGACCGAGATGCGCAGGGCCTCGGGCGTGACGCGCTTGCCGAAGAAGGGCGTCATGTCCTTGGTGAGCTGCTCGATGGACGTCTTCTGGATGTATTTCTGGGACTTCATGACCGCGCGCGCCATCCGCTTGACGAGGCGGGGGCGCTCCTTCATGAGCTTGGGCGTGGCCATGACGGCCGTCATCATGAACTCCTTGATGGCCTTGTCCTCGCCGGCCGCCCAGTTCACGAACCAGATGCCGAGCCCCTGGGAGAGCATGCGTTCGGGATGCGGCGTGGAGATGGTGAAGATGTCGATCTTGCGGTTCTTGAATGCCGGCAGCATGGTGCCGCCGCCGCCCACGGCGAGGATGCGCACGTCCGCGGGTACCTTCATCATGGCGCGGCCCAGCAGGTTGCGGGCGAGCACGTCGGTGAGGGCGCCCGGCCGCGTCACGCCGACCTTGAGGCCCTTCGCGCGCTTGACCTTCTCCATGAGCGGCATGCCGTCCTTGATGCCCGCTTTCTTGGCGGCGTCCTTGTGGATGACCATACCGATGATGTTGCGCCTTAAGAGGTCCACGAAGCCGATGGCCCGCTTGCCGGAGTTCAGCGCGTTCAACTGGTAGGTGCCCGGGCTGGCGGTGAACTCGGCCTTGCCCGCCAGGACGGCCGTCAGGTGCGGTCCGCCGCCCGCCGTGGCCTTCACGTCCAGGGTGAGGCCCTCTTCCTTGAAAAACCCTTTTATCCGCCCCACGTAGATGGGGAAGAAGCTCAGGCTGTCCACCGGCTGGGTGAGGATGACCTTATCAGCGGCGGGGGCGGCGCTGGTGAGCGTGAGCGAAAGCGCAAGCGCTGCGATAACCGGGAGAATCCGTTTCCATTTACGCCACATTGCAGTGCTCCTTTTACGAATTGGAGGATTGGTTCCAGGGCAAGTCCGTTCCCCGGAAAGCAGAATAAAATGTCCTGATTTTTGCGGTGAGGATAGCATGAGCGACCCCTGTCCGCAATTGAGAGTGTAGGTGCGGCGCAACCCGCTTGAATGGGGGGGTGGGAGGGGAGTTTTAGGCCGTGGCTCCCGTCCGATGAGAGTGAGAGCCAGGGATAACCATGTCGAATTTGAGCCGGCTGAAAAGCCCGCTCATTCCTTGGCTGGTATTTTTCGCTGTTGATTGGCGGTGGTTTTGCGCGCGCCTGCGCCTCATGAAGAAGAATTCGCAGTTTCTGGCGGCGCGCTCAGGAGTAAAGAATCGCCGACATGCGCGCGAAGCGCTATCAATAAACGCCGGGGAAAATCCGGTACTTCACCCGCGCCTGGTACTCCGCCCACTTCTCGGGGCCGTATTTCTCGGCGCAGTAGGCTTCGTCATAACGCTGGCGGCAGGTGAAGAACGAGACGATGAAGACGAAGTAGGTCCAGGCCCAGGGATTCGTGAAATGACCGAACACCAGGGCGATGGAGAGGGCGAGGAACCCCTCGCCCATGTAGTTGAAGTGCCGGGCGACGCCCCACAGGCCGCTGCAGAGAATCTTGCGGTCGCCGGCCTCGATGTAGACGGGCTCGATGCCAAGGAACTTGCGCTCGGGCCACCTTTTGAAAGTGTACTTCTGCAGGTTGGCGCCGCGCCCGATACCCCACCCGAGCAGGAACAGCGCAGTCGTTCCAAAGATCCAAAAGTAAGTCCATCCCGGCGAGAACCCGGGGTTCGGGTGAGCGGCCATCCCCCAGAGCGGGAGGATGAACATCCACCCGTAGACCACGAGGCCGCCCCAGAGCAGCTTGAAGCCGAGGCGCTCGTGGATCAGATCGTAAGTGTAGAGCTGGACGCGCTCGAAGATGAAGTAGTCCAGAACGTAGAACGTGAAGAACCCCGCATACAGGATAACGCCGGGGTTGGCGTCCGCGCCGAAGCGCTCCAGGTGGTAAGCCATTCCGGAGAGGGCGTTCAGTGAGAGCATCGTTCCGCCGACGACGTAGAGATACATCTTTACGTCGAAGCGGTCGCCGAAAAACGAAAACTCCTGCGCCCGCCCGTCCCACAGCGCCAGGAGCGGATTCTTTTCCTCCCCCACAGGCCGGCTGTACACCGCGATGAGGGCGAATACGGCGGTGAATACCGTTCCGCCGGCCACGGCGTAGATCGTGGAGCGGTAGAACCAATCACGCGGCATCCCGGTGAGTTCGAAAGCCCACACGATCTCGGCGACTATGAATACCAGAAGACCGTTCAGGCGGTATTTGCGGGGTTCGCCCGTCTTGGGGTCAATCACGTAGCCGGGAACCCATCTTCCCGGCAGCACGAGCTGCACCACGAAAAAGGCGGCGAAGACGAGCAATGGCGTGAAAAACCCCGCGATCGCTTCTGAGCGTGAAAGCTCGAAAAGATGGCCGATGCCGAGCCATTGGACCATGACCGTATACCCCTTTCGCCACTGACGCGGCCGTGGGTGGATATGGCATGTACGTGATCAGTAACACACTGCGCGACAGTGGAGTGCTCATTCCACCGCGCCCCATGAAATTTGTGTATGAAATCCGGCGTCTCGTGTCAAGAATTTTTTGCGCGCCGGTTTGCAAGGAGGCATTCATTGCGACGCGCTCGCCCGTGCCGGCCAACCTCGATGCCCGGTTCCGAGGCGAGAAGCCTAGCGGGCAGATGCCGGGAAGCGATGGCCTTGCATCATCCGGCGAATAGTTATACCCGGACAGATATTCCGCCCGGCCCCTCGAATGCGCCGGGCTTACCTCGGGCGTTTCGACAACCACCCGGATCGGATTGAAGATAGATTCGGCAGTGTAACGAAGATCTTCTGTGAGCAGGCGCATCGCACTGCGCAGAAAGGCGTGCATCCCGCCGCGGGAGATAGCGATGATGAGATGGTTGGAGCTCCGCGCTCAAGAGGCCAACGGGGGATGCGAATAGGGCGTCGCAATCGGGCGGAGCCAAATTCGCTCTTTATCCCGTAGTTTCAGAATGCTCGCCGCGACGGGTCCGAGGGAAGTCTCCCCCGTTTCCAGC
Source organism: bacterium (assembly GCA_965213625.1). Taxonomy (GTDB): domain Bacteria; phylum UBA8248; class UBA8248; order UBA8248; family UBA8248; genus Bin107. The sequence continues at coordinate 347,384 of CBDBZU010000004.1, read as the reverse complement.
CCCGGCGTAATCTTCACCCAGGCTCTGAGCGGCGCTCCCCGCACCGGAACGTACTCGACGAGCATCCCCTCTGAAAATCCGTATTCCCCCGCAGTTTCAGGAGACATCATGCAAATTCGCCGAGCGCCGCTGTAGGCGTCTTCCCCGCTCTCGCGGACGTTGAGATAAACCCTGGCTTTTCTGAGCCGGTCTCGCGCAGAGGATGTCGCGGCCGCATCGGTCACCCCGCCCTTTATGACCACGCCATAGACTTCCCGCGCATCTTCCTCACTGATGTATCCCTGCCGGAGGTCAGCCAGCACCGACTCGGGCGCGCGGACGAGCGGATCTCCCCAGCCGCCTCCACCGGCGGAGCGCAGTACGACGGCGTCACCTCCTCTGAGCGGAAAGGCCGTGGCCTTTCCCGGCACGCCGGAAGGCTCCAGCTCCGAACCTTCCCGGTGCACCGTGAACCGGTTTCCTCCGCCCGAGGTCCCGCCGTCCACCCCGTAAGGAGGAATGATCACGCGGTCCGTCAAAACGGTGAGACCCGCGCCACCGGCCTCCAGGCGGACCCTCCGCTCCATGCCCAGACCGCCGCGCCACTCCCCGTGACCGCAGGAGCGAGTCCTGAGGCCGCTCTCCTCCACGAGGAGGGGAAGCGTCGCTTCCAGGCTTTCTATCGGCTGGACGGCGTTAAAATCTCCTTCGGTGTAGGTTCTGATGGCGTGGTCTCCATCGCTTCCCGCGAGAGCGCCCGTGCCCCCCGCCGGATATTCATAGTAAAGGAAGGTCTCGCCCGAGTCCGGTTGGCTTCCGGCGATGTAGCAATGGTTGGCCGCCCCTTTGGTGTCGCCCACCGAAAGGTCGGGCATCGCCTGGACCGCAGCGCCCAGAACGCACGATTCTATCGTGCGCCGCACATCGGAAGCGCCGCCGAAAGGAGCAGGAAACCCGGCATTGAGAATGGACCCTTTAGGCGCTTCCATCGTGAGGGGGCGGAAACAGCCCGCGTTCACGCTTAAAGCGGGATCGAGGAGCGATTTCAGCACCATGAAGCAGGAGGTGGCCACCGTGGCCGGCCCCGCGTTCGTCGGCCCTTTCACCTGCCCGGATGTCCCGCCGAAATCACAGTGGATTTGATCTTCCTGAATCTGGAGGCGAAGCGATATCCGGAGCGGCTCGGCGCCCGTGCCGCTGTTGTCGATGTAGTTCTCGAAGTGAAACGTTCCGCCTGGAAGCGCGCTGATGGCCGCCCGCATCCGTTTCTCCGCCCGGGCGAGGAGGCTGTCGTTCACCGCCTGGAAGGATTCGCGTCCGTATCGCTCCTCGATCTCGTCCAGGCGACGCTGCGCCAACTGGCAGGTGCCGAGCATGGCCATCAGGTCGCCATGCCTGTCCTCCCTGCCCCGCATGTTGCGGAGAACGATTTCCAGGCATTCCTGGTTCAGTTCACCCCGTGAATAGAGCCGGATGGGCGGGACGATCATGCCCTCCATGAAGATGTGGGAGGCGTCGCCCGAAAGACTGCCGGCCACGGAGCCGCCGACATCCCCCCAATGAGCGCGAAGCGCCGGGAAGGCAAGCGCGCGCCCCTCATGAAACCGGGGGCAGAACATCGCCATGTCATTCATATGGGTTCCGCAGATATAGGGGTCGTTCAGGAGAAAAACGTCGCCCGGATGAATATCGCCTGCGTAGCGCTCGAAAACCGCTCCGGCGGCGTAGGAGATCGGGAAGATGTGGCCTGGATGATCTTCGGACTGGGCGACCAGGTCTCCCTCCGGCGAAAGAAGCGCGCAGGAAAAATCGTGTCCTTCGTTGATGATCGACGAGAACGCGCTTCTCGAAAAAGTAACCCGCATCTCGCGGACCACGGAGATGAGGAGTTCCTGAATGACCGAGATCGTGACGGCGTCCGCCGAGCCGCTCTCCTGAAACTTCCGGCTCTCGTCCATGGTCAGTCGATGCCTCCGGCGCATACGGTTCGCGCCGCTTCGAGGAATTCTTTTAAGTCCGATTCGTCGTGGACCGTGGAAAGATAGTTCTTGGCCCTGCGGCTCATGAAAATACCTTGCGCGAACATTTTTCGTACGAACGATTCGAACCGCTTCCGGTCGGCCTGCGTCTGGCCCCGATAGTCCGTGACCGGATTCGGCGTGAAAAAGACCTGGAAAAAGGGCCCGATGCCTTGCACCTGGGCCGGAACCCCGTGTTCGTCGAATATCGCCGCCAGTTCCCTCCGGTATCGCTCCCCCATGTCGCGTAAGCCGTCGTAGACGCCGGGCCGGGACAATTCTTTCAAGGTGGCGAGCGCCGCGGCGGCGCACATCGGATTACCCGAGAGCGTGCCGCTCACGTAGACGTACTCCGGCTCCCCCTTGCGGGCGGGGTCCGCCAGTTCCATCACATCCGCTCTCCCGCCACCGCCGACAAGGGAAACCCGCACGCGACCGCTTTTCCGTAAGCCGCCAGATCGGGAACGACGCCGAAATACTCCTGCGCCCCTCCGTAGGCCAGCCGGAACCCGGTCACCACCTCGTCATATACGAGCAACACCCCGCGCTCGGTCGTCACCTGGCGGAGTTGCTCCAAAAATCCCGGGGCCGGGGGAATCGACCGCTGAACGGGCTCGACGATTACGGCGGCAAGTTCCCCGGCGTACTCTTCCACCAGCCCGCAGGCGATATCGGCATTATTGAAGGGAGCCGTGATCACCAGTTCCTGAACCGCGGATGGAACGCCGGCCGAATCCGGGTGGTGGGACGGATATATGTTCGGGCGCGGCGGGGAAACGCTCACCATACCGTAGTCGCTGTGGCCGATGTAGCTCCCTTCGAATTTCAGGATTTTCTCCTTGCCGGTGAAGGCGCGCGCCAGCCGCAGCGCGTAGAACGTGGCCTCCCCGCCCGTTGAGGCGAAACGCACCAGTTCCGCGCAGGGAATCGCCTTGACCATTTCCTCGGCCAATTCGATGGAGCGATCGCTCAGCGTATAGTAAGTCGAGCCGAGTTCCATCTGCCTTCGAACCGCCTCGAGGATGGACGGATGGGCGTGGCCCAGAATCAGGGAGCCCCCGCCCATCGTGAAATCGAGGAAACCACGCCCATCCACGTCATAAAGGCGGCTCCCCTCTCCGCGAGAGGCGATGAGCATCATCTCATCGGGAAGCGTCAGGTCCCCGAGCCAGCCGCCCGGGAGGCTGTCGCGGGCCCTTTTGAGGAAGTCCGCTCCCTTATCTGAAGTCATCTCTCCACCTCTTTATTCATCGCAGGCCGCAAGCCCGGGATAAGTTTTCGGCGAGCCTCGATATCGTTTCATGAGGGGCTGTTGACCCTCCATCGAGAGCGACCTCGGACAGGCACGGAGGCCTGTCCCTACGGCCCCTCCCCAGTCGCGTTCAAATCACGCAAACCGCCAACGCCTCTTTCCTCACCCTGAGTAGCCGCCGAAGGCGGCGTATCGAAGGGCGAGGGGAGTCGAACGCCTCGCGCCGGGCGAGAGGGCATCCTTCGATACGCGGCTTCACCGCTACTCAGGATGAGGTCAGGAGAGCTTTTCCATCGGGCATTCCCCTCGGGATGCCCGACCCCTCAAGGGGGGAATGAATCTCGTCTTTGCCCGTCCTACCGGCGCCGAAGCAACAGATGCCCGCTCGCGTGGACAGTGGCGCGCCACCCCGGTGGAATCACCGTCGTGGCTCCGCTCTCTTCCATAATGGCGGGACCTTCCACGCTCTTCCCGGTCCCGACCTCGTTTCGATCATATACGCAAGTTTCGCGCCACTCCCCCTCGAACCAGACTTTCCGGACCTCCCCGGGACCCTCGCCGCCACCGGGCTTTGCCCGCCAGGTGTTCGCCGGATACGCCTGGACCTCTCCCTCACCGATAATCCTGATCGAGATCACCTCCCATTCGGTCGCGGGATCCGGGTTGCGGCCGTAGCGTTCGGCGTAAATCTTCTGGAAGGCGTCTTCTATAGCCGGCAAATCCACTTGGCTTGGAGACGACCCTAAGGGAACGGGAATCTCATGAGCCTGCCCGAGACAGCGCATCTCCAGGAAACACGACAAGGAGATGCTATCTTTCCTGACGCCGTCTGCCCGGAGGCGGTCCTCGACCCCCTCGGCCATACCTGTGAGCCGTTCGCGCAAGTCCGCCAAATCGAAGGTGGAGGAGCGGGCGAGATAGGTGGCGGTCGCATCCCGGCGCATCTTCGCCATCACGAGCCCCATGGCGGAAAAATTACCCGGGTGACTCGGTACCACAACCGTTTCGATGTCGAGTTCATCCGCGATGGCCGTGGCGTGCATGGGCCCCGCCCCGCCGAAGGCCACGAAAGCGAATTCGCGCGGGTCGAATCCCCGTTCGAGCGAAATCTCGCGGATAAGTCGGACCGTCCGGGCCACGAGGATTTTCAATGACCCTTCGGCCAGCTCCTCGGGCGAGCGAAATTCAAGCCTTCTCTGCAACGGGGCCATCGCCTCTCGCGCCAACGAGGCGTCCACCCGTATTTTTCCGCCGAGAAGGGCGCCGTCCCCGATCCGGTTCAGGATGACGTTCGCGTCGGTGACGGTGGGCTCCACGCCCCCGAACCCGTAACAGGCGGGACCCGGAGAGGAGCCCGCGCTCCTGGGGCCCACGCAAAGCGCCCCGTCGACATCGACCCACACGATGCTCCCTGCTCCCGCACCGACGGTTTTAATTTCGAGCTGGGCGGCGCGGATGGGCACCCCCGAGATAACGGCATCTCCGGCGTAAAGAATCCGGTCCCCGAGGAGGAGTGCGACGTCCGCGCTCGTCCCGCCCATATCGCAGGTGATGAGGTTCGGGAGATCGAGTTCTTCAGAGATGAAACGCCCCGCGGTGACCCCGCCGGCAGGGCCCGATAAGATGGTACGTACAGGGAAGGCCTCCGCCGTGTCGATATCCATCACGCCGCCGGTCGAGCCCATGACGTAAATTCTCCGGGTATTCAGCTTCCCGATTTCGCCGTTTCTGAGTTTCGAGAGATATCGCCCCACCGCCGGACCGACATAGGCGTTCACTACAGTCGTGGAGAACCGCTCGAACTCGCGGTACTGGGGGTTCACGGAGCTTGAGAGAGAGACGTAGACCTCAGGTCCCAACTGGTCTCGCAACCACTGCCCGACCGCTTCCTCGTGACCCGGATTCTCGTAGGAATGGAGGAAGCATACCGCCACCGCTTCGACCCCCTCCCGTCTCAAATTCTCCACGACTCTCTGGAACTCTTCCGGCCGGGGCGAGGCTTCGACGCTCCCGTTCGCCCGGACGCGCTCGTCAACTTCCTCTCGAAGGTTTCGAGGGACCAGAGGCGGCAGGCGGCGGAACCCGATGTTGAACATGCCGCCCTCGACCAGCCGACGGCACCTACCGATTTCGACCACATCCCGGAACCCGCGCGTTGTCACCAGCGCCGTAACGGCGCCGCGCCGCTCCAGGAGCGCATTGGTGGCGACGGTGGTTCCATGAATTATCCGGTCCAGTTCCTCATCTTCGAGCCCGAGGTCACGGAGGCACGCCATAATGGCCCCTGCGGGTTCATCCGAAACCGAGGGGATCTTGCCCGTCCGCACCTCCCCGCGCCCGTGATCGACCGCCACGAGGTCGGTGAACGTTCCACCGATGTCGACGCCTAACGTAAACAACCGATGCATCCTCCATGGAGCAATGGCTCAGCCGTATCCGGGAACTTCGAGCGGCATTTTAGTGGCCCGGCTTCTCGCAATGAATAGCCACAGTACCACCAACGCCGGGAGAACCGCACCAAGGAATCGAAGTATAGAAGGGCTGTTGAAACAGTCCCTTTTTCAGGGGGTGGAGGGGTCGCCCCTCTCGACGGGAAAGGCAACCCCCCTGTCCCCCCTTGTCAGGGTTGTTGAAAAACCCTCAAGTGAGGAGGGAATTCCAATTATCGAATTGTTCACCGTAGGGACAGGCCTCCGTGCCTGTCCTGGTAAAAGATAACCACGGAAGGCAGGACAACCACGGAGGGTTGTCCCTACAAACCATCGCGCTCGCCCACGCCACGTGAATCTCCATGCCGGCTGTTTCCGAAACGGGGTTTTCAACAGCCCCTTGTCGGGGGGGGAGGGGTGTAAAGGACAATTCCTCCTCGCGATTGCCCCACGCATGCGGGGTTGAGTCGATCCGCCAACACCTTTACCAAAAAGCGGGAAACTCATGTAAAACTTGCACTCAAATTCCCCGTATCGCGGAATGAGGGGGCGTGTTTTCCGCCCTTTCCGTACACCAAAGCGAAGGAGAGATATTTTCATGCCGGACGTACGTACGAAAGCGGGTTCGAAAAAAGCGGCCTCGCGCCGAAAAACCACGAAGCGGCGCGCTTCGGCGATAACCGATCCGGTCGCGCTCGAGGTCTTCTCGAACGCCCTGCTCTCGGTCGCCGAGGAGATGGGCGCTGCGCTCATCCGCACGGCCTATTCTACGAACATTAAAGAACGCCAGGACGCCTCGACGGCCATATTCGACGCGGAAGGCCGCCTCATCGCCCAGGCCGAGCACATCCCCATGCACCTGGGCGCGATGCTGAGCATCATCCGCAACATCCTGAAGCGCTACCCGCTCGAGGATCTGAAGCCCGGCGACGCCTTTCTCGCGAACGACGCCTACCACGGCGGCGGAACCCACCTCGCCGACGTCACGGTGGCCTCTCCGGTGTTCGACGGCAAAAGGCTCATCGGCTTCGTCGCCAACATGGGCCACTGGCCGGACGTGGGCGGCATCAAGCCGGGGGCCGCGATGACCGAGGGCTGCAACGAGATATACCAGGAAGGCCTGCGGATACCGCCCATGAAGATTTTCAAAGAGGGCGAACTGCAGGAAGACCTCTTCTCATTCATCCTCTTGAACATGCGCTTTTCAGAAGACAGGCCGGCCGACCTGCGCGCGCAGGCTGCATGCAACCAGCTCGGCGTCCGGCGTCTTCAGGAACTGAGCGAGAAATACGGCGCCGAGCGCTTTCTCGAACTCGTGGAAGGCGTGCTCGACTACAACGAGCGCACGATTCGCTCGAAGATAAAGGAACTGCCCGAGGGGAAATGGGACTTCGAGGACCAGCTCGACGACGACGCCCACGTGCCCGGCCCGGTCCCGCTCAAGGTGACGCTCATCATCTCGCATCGCCCGGAGCCTCACATGGTTTTCGATTTCACGGGGTCGAGCCGGCAGCGGACGGGCGGCGTGAACGTCGTATACGAAGCGCTGTTCGCTACCGTCGCCTACGCGCTCAAAGCGACCATCGACCCCGAACTGTGGTCGAACGCTGCTTTCGAGCGCGTGGTGAGGCTGGTCGCGCCCGAGGAGAGCATCGTGAACCCGAATCCGCCCGCGCCCGTTGGCGGTCGCGGCACCACCTGCCAGCGGCTGGCCGACTTGCTCATTGGCGTCATGTCGAAGGTGGCGCTGGAGCGCGTGTGCGCCTGCGGGCACGGCACCACCTCCATCAACATCCACGGTTTCGACGCCATACGGGGGAGGCCGTTCATCTGCATCGACGGCATCGGCGGCGGCATGGGCGGTCGCGACACCAGCAACGGCATGGACGCCGTACAGATACACACGAACAACATACCGAACCTGCCCGTCGAGATTCTGGAGAGTGAATACCCCATCCGGGTGGAGCGCTTCGAACTCGTGCCCGACAGCGGCGGCGCGGGACGCCGCCGGGGCGGGCTCGCCACGCGCAAGGATTTCCTGATGCTGAGCGACACGGGCTTCATCGCCCATGCCGACAGGCACGACTTTTCTCCCTGGCCGCTTTACGGCGGTAAAGAGGGGGCGAGGGGAGTCCATCTGAAAAATCCCGGGGAGCCCGGTGAGGAGAAGCTGCCGAGCAAGGGAGGCCCCCATGAATTCAGAAAGGGCGAGGTACTCAGGTGCCAGTCGGCCGGGGCCGGTGGATACGGCGACCCCGCCAAGCATTCCGCAGATGATTTGGCGACCGACCTCGCGGACGGGAAAATCTCGCTCGAATACGCCAAAGCGTCCTACCCGGCGGCCCTGGTGAATGAAGCGCTGAAACGCAAGGGGACGCTCTAGCCATGGCTTCTGGAAAGAAAGAAAAATACCGCGTCGGGGTCGACATCGGCGGCACGTTCACCGACGTCGTCCTCATGGGAGAGCAAGAGGGACTCATCGCCTCCTACAAGGTGGATACCACGCCGGTGAATCTGGAGGGTTGTTTCGTCAGCGGTCTCGTGAGAGCGACCCAGGGGATATCGCCCGAAGAGGTGGGGCGCATCCTCCACGCCACCACCGTGGCCACCAACACCGTCCTGGAATCAAAAGGCGCGCGCACCGCCCTGGTGGCAACTAAGGGGTTCCGGGACATCCTCGAGATCGCCCGCCAGCGCAGGCCGAGCCTGTACAACTTACAGGAAGTGAAGGCCAAGCCCCTCATCCCCCGGCGGCTATGTTTCGAGGTGAACGAGCGGCTTGCGTGGAACGGCGAAGTCGTCGCCAAACTCACGAAAGCGGAACTCGACCGGCTCGCGGATGTGCTCGACGCTTCGGGCGCCGAATCGGTGGTGATCGCGCTGCTCTTTTCCCATGTGAACCCCGCTCACGAGCAGCGAGTGAAAGAACACCTCGTTCGCGCGCTACCGGGCCGCCACATCGTCGCATCTTCTGACATCACGCCCGAATTCCGCGAGTTCGAACGCACCAGTACGACCGCGCTCGTCGGCTACCTGAAGCCCATTTTTGCGAATTACACGGAAAAGCTGCACGATGAAGTATCCAGGCTCGGCCACCGTCCCGAAAAGCTCCTCATTATGAACTCCGCCGGCGGGCTGATGTCGCCCGCTTCGGCGCGCGAACGCCCCCACACGCTCATCGAATCGGGTCCCGCGGCGGGCGTCATCGCCGCGGCCGTTCTCGCGAGAGAACTCGAAGAACCCGACGTTATCTCTTTCGACATGGGAGGCACCACGGCCAAGGCGAGCCTCATCGAAGGCGGCGCGTACAAGACCACCACGGAATACGAGATCGGGATGGGCATGCACCAGTCCCTGGCGGTCCGCTTCACGGGGTATCCGGTAAAGACGCCCGTCATCGACCTGACCGAATGCGGCGCGGGCGGCGGTTCCATCGCCTCGGTGGACGGCGTGGGCGTTCTGAAAGTCGGCCCCCACAGCGCGGGATCGGAACCCGGCCCGGTCTGCTACGGGCGCGGGGGCGAGGAGCCCACCGTCACGGACGCGAACCTTGTCCTGGGCCGCCTGAACCCGGATTATTTCGTCGGGGGAGCATCTCGCCTCAACCTGGAATATGCGGAAAATGCCATCGAGGAGAAGATAGCCGGGCCACTCGGTCTATCCACCATGGAGGCCGCCGCCGGGATCATCGAAGTCGTGAACGCGCACATGGTTCGCACCCTGCGCGTGGTCTCGGTCGCCAGGGGATATGACCCACGCGATTTCGCGCTCATCGGTTTCGGCGGCGCGGGACCCCTGCACGCGGCCGATCTGGCGAACGAACTCGGGGTTCCGCGCATCATCATCCCCGAGGCGCCGGGCGTTTTCTCCGCACTCGGCCTGCTTTGGGCGGACATGAGAGCAGACTTCACGGCCACGACGCGCTTGAGCCTCGATGGTGAGAACGCGGAGCGAATCGCCTCTATCATGGCCGACCTGGAAGCTGCGGCGGACGAATGGCTCAAGGCCGAGAAGGCGCCCCGCACGAAGCGCACCCTCGTGCGCTCGGCCGATCTGCGCTACCCGCTTCAGAACTATGAGATCAATGTGCCGCTTCCCGGCGGAAAGGTGAACACCTCGTGGCTCGGGAAGGCGCAAAGGGCGTTTCACGATGCGCACTTGCGCCAGTACAGCTATTGCGATGAGGCGGAAAGCGTTCAGGCCGTCACCCTTCGTGTCTCGGCCATCGGCCTCACGGACCGGATTCGCCCGAAAAAAATCGCCTCAGGCTCCCGAAGCCCCAGAGCGGCGCTCAAGGGCGAGCGGAAGGTGCATTTCCAGGAGACCGGAAACTCTATCGACTGCCCCATCTATGAACGGGAGCTGCTGAAAGGCGGAAACCAGGTTCAAGGCCCCGCGGTCATCGAACAACCCGATTCCACGGTGCTCATCCCACCCTCGTTCCGCGCCGAGGTGGATTCACTGGGCCGGCTGGTGATGACGCGAAAGAAAACGAGCCGGACGAAACGACGACGCTAGCCGCGGACTCTCATGCTTCATCGTCAATCCCTCCCTCGGCAGTCTGAATCGGTGAAGACGGAACGGGAGAAACACACTCCCTCTTCGGTTGCGATCGACGCGTGAGGCGCTGAGTCGGGATGAGTCGGAATTTCTGAAAATTTCGATTAATTATTGTCATGAACCCCGTGGCCGCGCAATAGTACGATTGACTCTGTTTGTCTACGATAACTGATTGTTTATAATACTATATTTCTGTTATTCCTCACCCCGACCCCCCCTTGCGCTTTCGTCACACGTATGCTCTGATACCCTCCTGTATCATGCCGTACGTATGCGTTATGATTACATATATTGGAGGAAGGATGCCGAAGCGAAGCGAACTGAAGCTCACCAAGCGCACCGTCGACGCGCTCGAGGCCGACGGGAAGGACGCGGTCTTCTGGGACCGGGAACTGGCGGGCCTGGGTGTGCGCGTCCACACCACGGGCCGGAAGACCTGGGTGGTGCAGTCCAGAGGACCATCGGGTCCCAAACGCGTGACGCTCGGCCGCCACGGGGAGTTGACCGTCGACGAGGCCAGGAAACAGGCCGCCCTCATTATCGACCGAATCAAGCGGGGCGAGGAGCTGGTAACTCAACTGCCAGAAGCGGAGTCCACCGTGGCGGGACTCGCCGAGCGCTTCATGCGCACCCACGTGGAGCGGCATCTCAAGCCGGCCACCGCCTCGGCGTACCGCACGGTGCTGGGCAAATACATCCTGCCCGCCCTGGGCGGGATGGGACTGGAAGAAGTGGGCGGGGCGCAAGTCACGGCGCTCCATCACAGGCTCAGGGACACGCCCGCCCGGGCCAATGCGGCCGTCCATCTGCTCTCGCGGATGTACACCCTTGCCGAGGCGTGGGAACTGGTCCCCCCCGGGCGGAACCCCTGCCTAGCCGTGCGCCGCTACAGGACGCGGGTGCGCGAGCGGTTTTTGACGCCTGAGGAATACCGGCGCCTGGGCCGTGCGCTCAGGCAAGCCGAGGACGAGGACGGGATATGGCCGCCCGCTATCGCGGCCATCCGGCTGCTCGTCCTGACCGGGTGCCGCAGGGGCGAGATCCTCTCGTTGCGCTGGGACGACGTGGACCGCACGGCGGGGGATCTGCGCTTGAGGGACGCCAAGGCGGGTCCCCGCATGGTCCCCCTGACGAGGCCCGCCCTCAGGATACTGGACGCCATCCCCCGCTCTGAGGACAATCCCTGGGTGATAGCGGGCCAGAGGGCCGGGAAGCATCTCACGGGCCTGCACCACTACTGGCGGCCCGTAAGGGAGCGGGCGGGACTCCATGACGTGCGCATCCACGACCTCAGGCATTCCTACGCGTCGAGGGCGCTGGCGCTGGGCGAGAGTTTATACACGATAGGCAAACTGCTCGGCCACACGAGCGTGGCGACGAGCGCGCGCTACGCGCACCTGATGCGAGAGGCCGAGAGGGAGGCGGCGGTAAGGGTGGGCGGGAGCATCGGGATTCACATCACCAACGGGAGGGCCGGGTGAAGATGGCGAAGACGAAATACGGGACGCTTTCCAACCGCGCGGTCGCGAAACTCGCGGTGGAGAAGGACACGGTCTTCTGGGACCGGGAACTCACCGGCTTCGGTGTGCGGGTTTATCCCACAGGCTCAAAAGTCTACATCGCCCAGGCGCGGGGGCCTGAGGGTCCCAAGAGGGTGGCGGTGGGCCGCCACGGGGTGATCAACGCCGATGAGGCGAGGAAACGCGCCGCCCACATCATCGCGAGGATCAAGGCGGGCGAGGAGGCGGTTCCAAAGCCGATGAAGCCTGTGGGCGGCCCCACGGTGAATGAGGTGTGCGCGCGCTACCTCGCCGAATACGTCGCGGTGCGGTGCAAGCCGGCCACCGCCGCGCTCTACCGCTCGGTGATCACCGCCACGTCCTGCCCGCCCTGGGCAGGGCGCCGATCGCTGCGCTCTCGCGCGCGCAGGTGGCGGAGTTCCACGAGAGCCTGTACGAGACGCCCGCGGTGGCGAACATGGCGCTCCGCATCCTCTCCTCGATGTACCGCCTGGCCGCGGGCTGGGGAATGGTTCCCGAGGGAACCTCGAACCCCTGCAAGGCTCTCGTGAAATACCCCGAGCGCAGGCGCGAGCGGTTCCTGACGGATTCTGAGTTCACCCGCCTGGGACGCGCACTCGAGGAGGCGGAGGCCCGGGGCGACGCGTCCGCGTCGCGGTGGCGGCGATCCGGCTCCTGGCCCTTACCGGGTGCCGCAGGAGCGAGATACTCAAGCTGCGCCGGGAGGACGTAGCGCTCGAAGCGGGCGAGCTCAGGCTGCCCGATTCCAAGACGGGCGCGCGGGTGATCCCGCTGCCGCCTGAGGCGGTCGAACTCCTCAGAAGTCTCCTTGGCACCCACGACGGCCCCTGGGTCATTCCGGGCAGGAAGCCCGGGACGCACCTTGTGAACATCGACGAGGCCTGGCATCTCATCAGGGAGCGCGCGGGCCTCGGGGACGTGAGGCTGCACGACCTGCGCCACTCCTGGGCCTCGCGGGCCCTCGCGCTCGGCGAGGCGCTCCCCGTGATAGGGAAGCTCCTGGGCCACAGCAAGATGGAAACGACGGCGCGCTACGCGCACCTCGCGCGCGACTCGGCGCAGGAGGCGGCCGAGCGGGTCACCGGGAGCATCGCGGAGAACATGCTGGAAGGCTGGCGGGAGCGCCGCCCGCCGTCTCCGGGGTCAGCGTCACCACGGTTAGGCAGGAAATAACTTTACGTTGCTCCCCAGCCCGTTCCAACTCTTCGCCTCGCTCAGATAGTTCTCACAGCACCACTTATCGTGCCGTTACATACATCGCCGCTCCTCGCCCCATCACGAATCGCGTCGATGCGCTCCTAAGAGCGCAGGTTTCTCATGAAGCACCAACACCTCCGTGTCCGTTAACGCCTTCGACAGGCAACCGATCCTGAGCGCGCACTACCCAGCCTCCTCAAACCATGTCAGCAGCGATACGCACCCATGAGGTGGCCATGCTTATCCAAGGCGCTCTCCATAAGGGGAACATCAACAACAAAGCACCCCGCCCGCACCAAGCTTGTTCCCGCCACACCAGGAGCCTCGATTGCCGCACCGTAACGCAGGGTGATCTTCGAGCAAAGGGGCACTTGCGAACGCATTACATTGAGCATCGTACAGTCGTAAAACACCGGCGTTCTTAAGGCGCAAGAACTATTTTGGGCGCGGCTGCGCGGCCTGAACTGATATCGGAGAAGGCGCGGGCGCCCTCCGACAGCGGACGGATATCGGTCCAGTCGAGCGCTCCGAGGCGGCCTGAGAAGATCGCCTCCGCGGTTTCGCGAAAATCCGCGGTGCTGTAGGTATAGGCGCCGATGAAGGCGATTTCCTGAAGCGTCATGCGGCGGATGTCGAGGCCGCCCGCCGCAGAGCCCAAGCCGATATGGAGGATCGCGCCTCCAGGCCGTACAGCGGCGGACGCCAATGCGCGAGTCGCCTCGAACCCAACCGCGTCGATGACCAGATCGACGGCTTCCGGGTCCTTTCCCGACGATGGGTCGTAGACCCGAAACTCCCCGGCGCGAGAGAGGATGTCACGACGCGAGGGGTTGATTTCTCCGATGTGGATTTCGGCCGCAGACCGGTCGTTCAGCACGAGTGCGGCGCCGAGGCCGATCGCGCCGCCCCCAATGACGAGGCAGCGCGCTTCGCTGATCGGCCTGTCCAAAAACCTCTGCGCCAGGCGCACCGCATGCCATCCACATGACAAAGGCTCGGTGAGAACGGCTTTCTCGGTCGGAACTCCGTCCGGGATCGAGATGAGGTTTTCAACCGGCATCGCGAGCAGTTCGGCGAAAGCCCCCTCGCGCGGCGGCATGGAGATGATCTGTCGTGTCGCGCAAAGATTCTCCCGTCCCGAGCGGCAGACTACGCAAGCGCCGCAGGTCACAAGTGGATTGACCGCGACGCGACTGCCGGCGCCTGGTCCCTCCACCACGGATCCGGACACTTCGTGGCCGAGGATCAGGGGCGCCGGGCGGCGTTCGTCATGGCCGGCCCATGCATGCATGTCCGAACCGCAGACGCCTACATGAGCGACTCGGATCAACGCGTTTTCGCCAATATCGGGATCCGGCTCATCGCGGTATTCAAGAGTTTCGGGACCGGTATAGACGAGCGCTTTCATCTCACGGGGCGCCTTCTATCGAAGCAGTGGACATGACCGGTGACATGGCCGGCCGCAGCCAAACTGAGAAAAAGCGCAGGACCGAGCAGATATTCGAGTGTTCTGTTCGGATCGTTACAGGTCTGGACTCGTGGTTCGTCGCGCGCGTCACTGTCTCCGTAGAATCAGACAGCGCCGAGTTGAACGCTAACGGATCGCCGCCCGCTCCGGTCTCGCCGAGGATTTCCGACACGATTGCTCCCACTCTCAAGCGTCCTCGGCCGAACGATCACCCGAATGCCCAGGACAGTTCAGGAGCATCGTGCGCTCATTTGTATGCTGCGGACAGTAGCACGGTGGAGACCCACGGGACGTAGGCGATCAGCAACACCACCAGCAGCATGAAGAAGACGAAGGGCACCGCGCGCGCGGCGATATCGAGGATTGAGTCGCCCGTCAGGCCGGAGACGACGAACAGGTTGAGGCCGAGCGGAGGCGTGATGAAGCCCACGCCGAGCGCGGTGATCATCATCACGCAGAACTGTATCTCGTTCATTCCGATTTCATCGGCCAGGGGCTTCAGGATAGGCGCCAGGATGACGATGTTGGGCGTGGTCTCCATCACGCAACCGGCCGCAATGAGGATGGCGATCATCAGCAGGACCAGCACATAGGGATTGTCCGTCACCGACGTGACCGTATGGACGAACCCCTGGGGCACGCCGAGCGCCGCCATGGTCTGGGCGAGCGGCAGGGAGAAGGCGATGATAGGCAGGATGACGCCGTTGACCTTCGCCGAACTCACCAGCATCGCCGGGAAGTCCGAGAACTTCAGCGTGCCTAGGATGAAGCCCATGATGATTGTGATGACCACGGCGGTCGCGCCCGCCTCGGTCGGCGTCAACTGGCCCGAAAATATTCCCCAGAAAATCACGCCGGGGACGATGAAGGCGTACCAGCCGTTCTTGAGCGCCTTCTTGAGATTGGCGGCCCATTCGGCCACCGAGATCTGTCCGCCGCCCTCATAGGCGTAGCGCCGGTTGACGATGATGTTCGTGATGAGAATGGACGCGAGAATCAGAATGCCGGGGATCAGCGCCGCCTGGAAGAGCGTGGAGGCGGATATGCCGAGCACGAGCCCGATGATGATATAGGCGATAGAAGGCGGAATGAGGATGCCCGTGCACGCGCCCGCCGCCACGAGCGCGCAGGCGTAGGGACGCGGGTAGCCCGATTCGACCAGTCGCGCGATCGTCATGCGGCCCACCGCGGCGGCGCCCGCCGCATCAGAACCCGAAATGGCCGAGAACATGCCGCACACCAGCACCGTGGCGGAGCCGAAGCCGCCTCTCGCCCAGCAGGTCAGGGCTTCCGCCACGTCGAGGAACTTGCGGCTGAGGCCGGTGCGCACCAGCACGTCGCCCGTCAGGATGAACAGGGGCACGGCGGTCAAGGCGAAATGGTCGATTCCGTCGAAGAGGCTCTCGCCGAGCAGCGACAGGGGGAGAACGCCCGAAACGAGGAGCATCGCCACCGCGCCGCCGCCGATCGCGGCCCAGATGGGGACGCCCAGCGCAACCAGGACCACAAAGAAGATGACCGGGCCGTAGAAATCCCAACCAATCGCCTGATGTGCTTGCTGCATCTGGTTCCAGAGCATCGGCGTCTCCCCCGGACCCCCTTAGTCGAACAGCTTGCCGCCCTCGTAGAGGGAGGAGCCTGCGCGCAAGTCTGCGATATCGCGAATGAGCGACTGGATGAGACGAAAAACCAGCAGCGAAAAACCGATTGGCACGGCGGCGAGGAACCAGACCATCGACATTCGAAGGCCATGGCTGACCGAGCCGAATTTCCAGGACACCGTAACGGTCTCGAACGACCACCAAACGGAGATGACGGCGATGGCCAGCATCACCAGGTCGCCGAAGATGTAGAGCACGGACTTGGTGCGCGGCCCGACGTAGTTGAAGATGACGTCGATGCGGATATGCGCCCGCTCCCGCACCGCCGAAGCTGCTCCAATCCAGACGAGGTAAATGAACGCGTAGCGGACGATCTCCTCGCCCCAGATGGACGAATATGCGAAGACCTCGCGGCGCACCACCTCTACCGCCATGGTGGCGACCAGCATTGTGTAGAAAAACAGCAGCGCCAGACGCTCGATGTTCCTGTTCAGCGAGTCGAGCAAGGTCGCCCCTCCTTCCGGAGTTCAATGGAGCGAAAGAGCCCGGCGGCGCGCGCCGCCGGGCTCTTCTGTTTAGGCGTCGTGAACGTAGTGGCGGCTCTGCGTGTCGGCGGCTTCGACCAGTTTATTGAACGAGTCCATGGAGCCGGCCAGCTTCGTCTTGAACCCGTCCCACTCGGAGCGCTGGTAGCCGCCCGCCTCTTTCCAGACCTTCAGTTGCTCTTCGCTGAGCGAATGGAATTTGACGCCGGACTTTCTCAGCTCCGCCATCGCGTAGTTGCGCGCCGCCGGCACCTTGGCGAGGTTCTGCTGCGACGTAATCTCAGAGGCGAACTCGATTCCGTCTTTCACGTCGCCCGGAAGCGAGTTGAACCACTTGAGATTGCACGAAAAGACCTGGCTGTCGGGAACCGCCTGGGTGAAGGTGACATGGCTCAGGATGTCCTTGAAACCGAAGACGAAAAGCGCGCCGACCGCCGGATCGAGCGCGTCCGCCACGCCTTGTTTGATCGCCGAGGGAGTCTCGCCCCAGGCGACCGGCGTCGGGTTGGCGCCGACCAGGCGGTAGTATTGCTGCAGCATTTTCGAGCCGGGAACCCGGAACTTCACGCCTTTCAGGTCGGCGGGCTTGATGACCGCGCCCGCTCCGCCCTTACGGACCGCCACGACCCGCGGGTCGATGACGATATAGTAGAGCGGCTTGAATCCCCGCGCCTCGACCTTCTGGTGGATAGTCTTTTTCCAGTGGTCCGAGCTCACCAGGTTCACGAAGCGCTGGTTGGCTCCGCACAGGTAGGGCAGGTTGATGAGGTCGACGACCGGCGCGAAGGGAGCGAAATTCGAAAGTGAATGCTGGGCCGCCTGGATCGTGCCGCTCTGCACCTTCTGGGCCAACGCCCCGCCGGCACCCAGCTGGCCTCCCGGCGCCAGCTTGACGTAGACCTTGCCGTTGGTCGCGTTTTGGATGTTCTCCTTGAAGTCGAGCTGCATGATGGGATAGCTGCGGTCCGCCGTCAGAACGTAGGCTGTCGCCATCGTCATGGTGTACTTCGCGGTGCGACGGCGCTGGGCTTCCTCCCTGGACGACTGCGCCATGGCCTTGCTCGAAGTGAGCGCCCCGGTTCCGGCCGCCACCAGCGCCGCCGTGATGCCGCTTGCCCCCGCCAGCTTGAGGAAATTGCGGCGTTCGACCGATGCGATCTCGGTCTTCGTCTTCTGATCCGTCATGTTGCTTCCCCTTTTTTGAATGATGTTGCCTTGAGACGACTATCAGGTGTCGTTGCTGCGATTATCCGCTGCTTCCAGTATCAAAATGGCAGCAACGAACAGGAGCACGGCGACCAGCAGCGTCAGCATCTCCGGCACGTCGTCGAGCACTGCGCCGAACCCCGCCGCGCCAATCGCCACGCTGGCGCTGAAGATGAAAAAACAGAGAAGAGAGGCTAGAAGATACACACGCCCATTACGGAGCAAATTCACGTCTCCTCAATGTTCTGGAAAGTTCAAATATGTGATTAAGCGAGTATAGAGACCCGATATACAAAAAGCAAGGAGGTTATTTCCGAATGATAAATTGGTTTCAGTGAATGCTCCAACAACCTTTCCTCAGGACCGAATCCGGTGAACCAGCGCCTCACTCAGACAACCCGAATCGAGAATGAGGTTCACGCGGGCAATACATGATCCTCGAAAATCAACTCCTCAAGCGAACCGGCCGAGAACAAATCCGGTTGCTTGCGTCCCGGTATCTCTGGACCTCCCCTCCCGGGCGTAAAGTGTCCACGAGCCGAATCACGGACCCAGTCCTTTTTCAACGGCCCCATTCGCGAAGATGCCCGGCCATGCGCCTGGGAATCGAGATGGCGGAATTTCGGTACCTCGCCTTTTGGGGCGGCAGTGTTCCTGTGAAGCCGGACAACTCCCGCCGCTTTCTTTCATATGCGTCTCTTCCTTTGCGTTCGAACCTTTCGCTCCGATCCTCCGGCGTCATGCGGTTGGGGGCTCGCGTCGCCCGCATCTATGACAAAATAAGCAAAAAAAAACCGTTTGCAAGGATTTTATATATCCAGTTTCCTGCGTTTTCTCGCCATACGCGCCCTCGCATGCGACAGGTTGCGCGGGGGTATGATCTTTTTTTTCGCCGCGCGCCCGAAACGAAACGCCGTAGGTCGCGGACGGCCGTTCATCGCGCATCTCCCCCGGGCCTCGCTCCGGCGAGAGGCGGAGCCGGGCCGTCAGGGGGTGGCGGAAGGGCGCCCGGAGAGCGTTCTTCGCCTTCCCGACCACCCACAGCAAGGAGGCTCACGCGATCAAGACACCCAATCCACCGGCGAACACCTTCCTCACCCATCTCTCAGGCCTTGGCCTGGCGGATGATCGATACGAGGTCAGGCGCTACAAATCCTCGGGAGGGGGCGAGCTCATGCCCCTGCCCGCCGGGGAGGAGGGCGGGCGCAGGAGCAAGCGCGCGACCGCCTCGCGCCGGGCGGTCCGGGAGATGCGGCCCGCGCGGGACGAACTCATCGTCTGCACGGGGCTCAAGGTTCCCGATAGCGGGCTTCAACTGTGGGGCGAAAACCTCGTCTGGGGAAAGATGCTGTGCCGGTGAGTGTTCCCGGCCCGGCGCCGGCCGCACGGATTCCATCCACCCAGAGAGGGAGACGGCATGCCCTACAAGGATCCGGTTATTCGACGCGAGAGAGAACGCGAACGCCACAGGAGGCGGGCGGCCGAGCGCCGCGCGCGGGGCATGTGCCCCAGGTGCGGCAAACATCCTCCCGCGCCCGGGCGAAGCCTCTGCGCGAACTGCCTCGAGAGAGGACGCAAGTCCGAACAAGCCCGATACGCCAGAGCCAAATCAGAGGGTACTCGATATGGCGGGCGGGATCCCGAGAGCCGCCGGCGCATGGCGCGGGAGAGGAACAGGAGGCGAAGGCGCGAACGACGCGAGGCGGGCCTCTGTGCGATGTGCGGACGGCAGGCGCCCGTCGAAGGGAGCGCGGTCTGCGCGCCCTGCCGCGAAGATCGCCGGGCGGCCGAGAGGAAGCTCTACGCCGAAAGGCGCGCCGGGGGGCGATGCGGACGGTGCGGGGCGGAAGTCATCGACAACGCTTCTACTTGCGCTTCGTGCGCCGCAAGGGATTCAAGGCGCCGTCCGCGAAAGAACGCCGCGAGCCGGGTGCGGTACGCCGACAGGCGGGCCCGGTCGCTTTGCGTGGACTGCGCCGAACCGGCGAACGGAGCCGCGAGATGCGAGTGTTGCGCCCGCCGATCGTATTTCTCCTCGGGCGAGCACAAGGGAATGCCCATCCATCCGACGCGCTACACCGTGGTTGAACTCGCCACGGGCGCCGAGCACGGTCCTTGGGACTCCTGGGAAGAAGTCGCCATGTGCCTCGCCTTCGAAAGGCTCTCCCGGGAAGAAGTCGAGGTCCTGTCAGACAAGCCTCTCATGTCGAGCATGACGGGGTACTAGAAGCCCTCCGGCGGGTCGCCGGGCACGTGCCGCCGGCCCCCATGCGTATGGCCGGGGCCTTCTCTTGCGATCCCCTGCGTTTTTTTTACCGCGTCCCTGAGGCCATTGGCCGCCGAGATCCTCGGCGCATTGCGCGCCTTGATCGCGACCCTCTCGCCGGTCCGGGGGTTATGGCCATTGCGCGCGGCCCGCCTCGATACGGAAAACGTGCCGAATCCGGCGAGGGAAACGCGCTCCCCTTCCTTCAGGGAACGGGTCACGGTATCGAGCAGGGACTCGAGCGCCCGCCCGACGGCGGACCGGAACCGAGCGGGGAGGGAGGGATCGCCGCTCGCTCTGCTCCGCAGCCGGCCCGGCGCTGGCCGGCTTCAGTTCCGCCCGGCGAGCCACCACCACATCATCCAGGCCGGGAGGCTGAGCACGACCGCCCAGGCGGCTATCGCGAGCGGGCCGGACAGTCCCGCCACCAGCAGCGCCGTCACCGCGCCGAGCCCCGCCCCCATCGCCCAGGCGGACAGGCGGTAACCCAGCATCCAAAGCTGTCGGCAAGCCAGGGCGAGGGACAGACCGCACGGCGCCAGGGACAGCGCCGAGGACGGCAGCATCGGCGTCCAAGCCTCGGGCGCCGTCAAGAAGAGCACGGCGGCGGTCACGAACACCCCGAGCGGCAGCCACAGGAGCGCCAGCGCCCATAAGCCGCACCGCCTGATGCGTCTGCGGTTGTCCATGCCCCATCTGACACGAATTCCGGACCGGACGCAAGTTCCGGCTCGTGGTCTGCGAGCATCCCTCACCGGTCGTGGCCCTCCGTTGGAGAGGCAGAGCGAAGCGGAGAGCCGGGCAAATGCCCGGTAGGGAGAGGGAGACGGTCTCCAGCTCCCGCCGCCGGCGACAACCCGAGAGGAGGCACGGCCATGTACGAGAACGACTACGACGTCGACGTTCCCAGCACAGACGAACTGCTCGCAGAACTCGGACTCGACGCGTACACGATCCGCAAGCTGCGCGACGAGGCGCAAGGCGAGACGGAGGAGTTCTGTAGCGTCTAGGGCGAACCGGGGGGGTGAGAGAAAGGCTCTCTCCCTCCCGTCACTTTTTCACACTCACACCACGAAGGAGAATCACCATGGCATTCGGACTGAACCGTGCGGAACTGATCGGGCGTCTCGGCGCCGACGTCACCATCAATCATCTCGCGAGCGGGGGGCGCGTCGCGAATCTATCCATCGCCACCGACGAGGGCTACGTGGACAAACAGACGGGTGATCGGGTGGAGAAGGTGGAGTGGCACCGGGTCGTGACCTTCCAGCCCGGCCTGGTGGACATGTTCGAGCGGCACGCGAAAAAGGGCCGCCTGGTCTACGTCGCGGGCAAACTCCAGACCCGCCGATGGAAGAAGGACGAGGAGGACTCGGACCGGTTCTCGACCGAGATCCTCGTAGCACCCGGCGGGCGGGTGCAGTTCCTGGACAAGGTGAACGGGAACGGGAATGGCAACGGCGCACACGCCGAGGCGGCGGCGGTGCCCGCAGGCGTAGTCGGGGAAGACATCCCATTTTGAGTGCTTCAAGGGCCGGCGCTTCGGCGTCGGCCTTTTTTTTCGCTCGTTATCCAGAGGAAGTCCACCGCCGAAGCGCCCGCGCCTTTCCCGCCCTGCCTGCTTCTCTCGTCTACAGGGAACTCCTGAAGAATCTCCGGTTCCGTGAACGATGAACCATGTTCACGGAAGATCGGCATGCGCCTGTAATCATTCCATGCTCAAGACAGTGGCTCGGTCCACCCCCCGCTGCGGGAATTTCGGGCCGGAAAAAACGGCCCGAAATGACCCTTTCCGCAGCATGAGAGATTGTTTCCCGATGAGCTTCGCCTTCATCGTGAAACACCCAGAAGCTCTTGTGTCCCGGTGGCGGTACTGGTGTCTCTCTCTTAGCGTCCTCATTTTAGCACGAACGCCGGGCGAATAAAGGGTGGCCGCAAGCGGCCATCATTTGCCGGTACCCCCCCAAAAAACGATGAAACGTGTTTTTCGGGAACCCCCCGGAAAATGACAGGCCCTTGATTCGCCCGCCTACGGGCATCGGCAACACCACCCGATGCCCTTACGTGCTGAAAATGAGGCGCCAAGAAGCGCATCCGTTAACTCTCTCGAAAGGAGAAAGGCATGGATACCACCGTGGTGAACCTGAACACATATGTCGATGAACCCGGCAGCGGCTTGCTGGTGAGGATCGACCGCATGACGAAGTGGGGAAATCCCTTCCGTGTCGGCCCCGACGGCGACCGCGACGCCGTCATCGAAAAATACCGCCAATGGCTGTGGGAAAAAATCCAGCGCCAGGAACTGGACCTCCACGAACTCGCCGACCTCCAAGGCTGCGAACTCGGTTGCCACTGCCATCCCCTCCCGTGCCACGGCGACGTACTCGCGCGCGCCGCCGAGTGGGCAGCCAAATATCTCGACGAGATGCCCAGGGAAGTGGGGCGCAACGAGCGTGGCTACGCTCTTCCTGAATTCAACCATCCCCTCGCTTGAGGACAACCGAAGGAGTGAACGATGACCGCTACACACGACCACAAGGAGATGATCATGCACGAGCACACGGAACACGAAGCGCAGAACGAATCCTTCACCGCCATGGTCTGCGAACAGGCCGCCCTGTTCGGCGCAACGCCTGGGCCGGACGAGTTCGACAACCGCCCCGTGTGGGACGAGGGCGAGGCAACCGCCGCCGTCATCAGGGCCTTCGGCGCGCTCGCGGAAGCAGCACCCGACGGCACCCAACTCGCCGACGAGCGGGCGAGCCTCCTCTGGGGCTTCGTCAACGCCCTCGACGCCCAGACACAGCGGCTCGACCGCGCCGCCGACAGACTCATCCCCGGCATCCGCGAACTCCAGCGCGAGCAGGACGGCTCCGAGATCAGATCGCGCGAACTCGAACTCAAGACCGACCGCGCACAGAACTTGAATGACAGGCGCGATGCGTTCGAGGGACTCAGGGACACGGCCGCAGAGGCCTACCGCATCGAGACCGGCGAGGTATGGCGGCCGAGGCGAGGTTCCCACGTCTCACAGACCGGCAAGCTCACCTCCGCCGTCATTGAGGCGCGCGACTTCCAGCGCGCCAGAAAAGACCGCGCGAACACCGCCCACTTGCCCCAGGGAACCCTCGTCGCCGTCGCGGGCGGGAAGGAGGCGAACGATGCGGGCAAAATCATCGGCCACCTCGACAAGGTCAAGGCCAAGTACGCCGACGTCGTCCTCGTCCACGGTGGCGGCCCGGGTGCGGAGAAGATAGCGGCGGGATGGGCCGAGCGAAACGGCGTTCATCAGGTGGTATGCAAGCCGGACTGGGAAGCGCATGGACGGGCCGCTCCCTTCAGGCGCAACGACGAGCTGCTCGCTCTCCTGCCAAAGGGCGTGATCGCGTTCCCCGGCTCGGGCATCACCGACAACCTCGTCGACAAAGCTAAAACCCTCGGCATCCCCGTCCAGAAAATCGTCGCCTGATGCGAACGCTCAACGGGTCGCGTCGCCATTCCCGTCAACATGGCGGCGCGGCCCTTCACCTCCCGTGTCGTCCGTCTGCTTGTGAAAAAAACACAAGCTAATGCGTCCTGCTCGCCCGCCGCTTATGATTCGATGCGCAAGACCCGCGTCTCCGTACGCCTCTCGCTTGTGATGGGAAGTACAAGTTCCAGCGCTCTCACACTCTCTTGCCTCTCGCTTCTTCCCGCTCAATCGCCGCGACCGCTCCCGCTCGCCAATCTCGCCGGCAAAATTCCCCCGACTCGCATCCCCGAAGATCCCTACGCTTGCCGCCCTTCGGCGCTTCTTTCAGCACACCGGAACGCACCTCGGTGCAGGTGCAGGACAGGCGCGCGCCCGGCATGCAGTTCCTTGCGCAAACGACGCTAAATACCCCCTCCTTCACACCGGAAAAGCAATACCAATCTGGTAGCACACGAACCCCTTGAAATCCCTGCATTTAAAGGTGGCGTATGCTCATTGTAACTCGGCGTAATACGGGGATTTCCTACTGGATACCAAATTGGTAGCATCCAGACACGCGCTGCGCTATGATGGATACCGATTTGGTATTGTCGAGTTCCAGCACCAATTCGAGACCTTCCTGGTTCGCGACGAGTGTGTTCGGCCTAAAAGTAAAACTGGAATTTTGCGTTCATTTTGCGACCTGAATCGATGAAAACATTCACGATAGGAGCGGCAAAACAAATGGCGCAGACAACACAGAAGAACATCCGCTTCACGTCCGAGCAGTGGAAACGAATTGAAAATGAGGCCGAAAAGCGCGAAATGTCGCCCAACCGACAGTGGTAGAGTTCGTGATGGAAGCCCTAGAGCACCGCGAATGGCCCCGCACGGAGGCGGATACCCACCTCTTGCGTTCGGCAATGTTCACTGCGCAGGCCATTATGCGTGACATGGAAGCTCGCGGAGGAAAGAAAATCAGCAGGAATAATTCCCAAGTCATGCCGGAATTACCGGGCAGATTAGCGACAAACCAGCCGAATTGATCTATCCGGCGTGGACATCATCCCACAATTAGTAATGGTGTAAAGATTTGAAGTTTCTAAGGAGAAATTTACGATCGTGTTTCGTAGTTTGCTAAAAAGTTCGATCGACCGGTGTTCAGTCCCTTTGGCTCCTGAGCCATATAGGTAGCGATGTTTGCCTCTCTCGGAATGCGATTTCTCACAACACACACAATCCTGGATGATACGATATCGGGCAAGTCCTATTGACTTAACGAGGAAGAAGTTGGCGAGTATTAAACAAGATGATATTTCGGTTTTATATTCTGTGCTCTTGATGGTTTCACGATTGTTTTAGCAGTAATGATTTTCTTCAATCATTTGGGTCATCACCGATACTAGATGCGTTTGTTGATTTTGTGTAGTGTGCTCTGTTTGTACCCACGCTTGGCCAACCTCCATCACCTTATTACCGAATGTTACACATGGTTACACCACCGACGTTCGCAGAAGCTGTCGCGAGATACTGCCCCCTCTCGTTTGATCGGCGGATACTCCGGAAGATCGTACAGGCGGCAGGGTTTATCGTTATAGGCGTGTCCGTGTAAAAAACTCGCGCTTGCGCGCCATTTCTTGATTGCCCATGTCGAGACGGTGAGCAGTTCAGCGATCTCTTCGATGGGCAACAGCCCGCGTAACCGCAGGCGCTCATAGCGCGACCTCAGGGCATGGTTGGTGCGGATCTTCCAGACTATCCCCTTGTGGAAGGCGTGGCCGTATCCGCTCCGGTAATCTCGCTCATTGAGGATTGTCGCGATCTCGGGGTCAGTGTGGTCTTCGAGCAATCTGTCGATCTCGGCAAAGACTTCGCCGGGGGTTTTGTAAACTTCATGCGCGGGCCGCTCCGGCGCCGGAGCGCAGACGCACTCCCAAGAGCAACTCTTCGCCCTTGGCCAGGGTGACGTCCTTGATCAGCAATCTCGCCATTCGCTTGCGCTCACGGTGCAGCGTCGTGAGTCGTTCCACAAACGCAGAAATCAGTGGCGAGCGTTGCTGGGTGCGCTAGAAGGCGAACGTGCTAGTCCATCACTGCTTGTAGGCGCCGAAGACTCCCACGAAGCTCAGGCTGTGGTCTTGAGATCGTGCGCCCAGCGTCCCGCCGATGGACCCGGGCTTGCCGTCCGTCTCGCTGTTTCCGAAGAACTGTCCGCCCCATCGGCCGGTCAAACCGCTCCCGTTGACGGCGCCGCTCAACTGCCCCTCAAAGAAACCGCTGTTCGAAGACCCGATATTGGCCCGACCCAGGCTCACGGAGCCTGATTGGCTTTCGCCGTCTGCTTCGATGCCAGTGATCGTACCGCTAATCGATCCCAGGTCGCTTCGCCCCCCGAAGTCAGCCGTCAGGGTCACGTTGCCGCCCCAATATCCGACTTCATTTTCTAATTTGTCCGCGTAGACGCCTGTCGCCAAACCGACATAGTCCGCCGAGCCTTGCACCGCCATCAGGTTGTTCTGGTCGAACGGGTCGTTGCCATCCCCGAAGGCTCCGATCACTACATCGTCGGCGCTCGTCGCGTCGTCGGGTACGAACAGCCAGACACCACCCGCCAGATAGTCTGTGTCGGGAGTCGTCTGCTCAGACGGCTGTGTCGATTGCGCTGGCGTAAACGTTATGCCTGTCGCGGAAGTGACCCTAAATTCGTCCTCTCCGACTACCAGGCCATTGAATGTGGCTCCCTGAAAGGAAATGTTGCTGCCACTAGAGAGTGACAATCCTCCGAATTGAATGCTGCAACCGGAAGGGCAGCTGAACGTACCGCTTACGCCATTCAGTGTCCCTTCTTGAGAGTCCGCCGCACAACTCGGTCCCAAGCAGGAAAGACCTACTATTCGGTCTCCGGACCCGACATCCTGGGGCTGACCGGGCATCGTCGTGGTGATGGTAGTAGTTTTGGGCGCCTCGATATCGGAATAGACATCGACGTAGAGTATGCCCCCATTGATGCGCTTGTACAGTTCCTGGCCATCGAATGGTGCGTTAGCGGAAATCGTTACGGGATTGCCGTCGCTTGTGCTGATGGACCACGATGACCCGTTGTGAATCGAGTAGTTGTTCCGGCCAGCTCCATGCTGAGCCGTCACCGATACGCGATCCACCGTGATGCCGTTATTGACGTTCGATGACTGTGTGATACTGCCCGAGCGGGGTCTGGCATCAGCGGCTCTGCTAGCGGCAGTCGCCGCGTAGTCGGCGTTTGTGGGATTCAAACCGGCGAATTCGGTTACGGTACCGGTAGTCGGCGGCATTTGGGCAGGAGGCTGTGCCTTGTTGTTGTCGCCACCGCCACATCCGGCCAGGAGTAGTGCAAAGGATGCGGCAACTGTAAAAGCAAGAATGTGTTTCAAATCGGACATTGGCGATTCCTCCTCAATTCAGGTGAGCGGAAATTTATGTTGGGCGACTCATCGGAGACGCCACTACTGATCAGTTCGACAAGCCCTGCTTCTATTCCATCTTTTTCTCTTCCTGATAGGGTGACCAATCCTCCGCTCTGTGCGCTCAAGTCAATAAATGAGTTGTATCCATCCCCAATTTAACCACCAATTAATCGCGAAGCGCCCCAAAGGCCCCCATCAGGTTCTGCGTGTCATCATGAAGCTTGCCAGCGACAGCGCCGCCAGGATCCGAGTCAACGGCGTAGAAGTTGGCGGCTACGGTACCACGTGCGTCGACCAAGGTTGTTCCGATTCGCACAAGCGTGTAGTCCAGATTCGGGATATTGTGGGTCCCGCGAGCGTCATCGGTCCGGCGCAAGCCAGTGAACGACACATCAAGTGATTCGACAGACGTCAGGTCCATATTCAAGCGAGCCGTGCCAAGGATCGGTTGGAAACGAGTCGTATCGACCGCGATCAGGTCGCCGCTCCACGTCACTGTTCCAATGCCGGGGTGCGGTCCGCTGCTCGCGACGCCCAAGACGATGGTCTAGCTCGAGACCAGATCGCTGATGAATTCGGAGGCCGATACATCCCAAATATCGATGGCATCCTTGACCGTCAGCATTCGCCTTACATACACGCCGAAGCGCTCGAGGTTAGAATTTTCTCCCGGAACTTCGGCCCAGATGCCGAACTGTTCGTAGTCGAGGTGGGGCCTCAAATCGTAATGGTGACGAATACCGTCGAAGTCTTGTTCTACCGGGACCGCAGGTACGTTCGAGTCCCAGATATCGCACATGATAGCACCGCCACGGCAATCCGAATGGTAATTACCATCGTTGCTCTGGTCGCCGTGGTCGAAAATATGTCCGAACTCGTGCGCCAGTGTACGAAAACCGCCGATCGTGAGTTTTCCATCGCGTACATTCCGGGTCAGAAACGCAGTCATGACGGTAACGTGCGGATTCTCACCGCCATTTGCGCGCCCGGAGGGCAGCATCAGGCGATCACCGTAATGGTTCCCACAGGCAGCAGTGTCTGGACAGCGAGGTTGCTCATAGCCGACGAGGAAATCCAGTTCAATCCGGATATCGGCGCCTGGTTCCGCATGCGGGAAGAATTGATGCTCCCTACCAGGGGCTCGGAGACCCAAGAAGCGCCTGGTCCAGAGCTTGGCCGCGCGTTCTAACATTGGTGTCAGATCAGCGGGCGCAATTGTTCCGGGTGCCGTGTAGCGGGTGATCTCAAGCGCGGGAGCACCAGAGGGAGCTTCGCGTTGGTAATCGAACCTGCTGGACGCGGGAGCTGACTCGGCGCGGAACGACAGCAGCGGGTCCAACGCACCAGGATTTGCGTGGGTGACGAAATCCATTGGGAGCGTGACAGTATCCATTGGCGGCTGCTCGGGCATTTCCGGCTGTTCCGGCATTACCATTGGGCCAGTGCCGGGCATGCTACCGCCACACCCTCCACCACAGCCCGATAATGTGTAAACGCAAGCAATTTTTATCAAAATCATCATGAAAGAAAAAAAGGTTTTATGGTTTACTTTCTTATTGTGTCGCGTCATTTTATTCTCTTGGTTGTGGTTAATTCGGCAACCACATCAGCAAGAACGAACAAGATAGGCTCCCGAATACTTGAACTCGAATGACCAGGAACAGACCCTGATTTCAACAGCCTAAAGCATTTTTCTGCCCGTAACTTGGGCGCAAGGGTTGATGGATGCCCGTTCTCAAGAGGGTTTCCGAGACGTAAGTTCGAAGCCGAACTGTGGCCTGGACGGTTTGAAATGGAACCTGGAAAGGTATCGGCGCCGGAATTTCCATGTGGTTCTTTTCCGATGCCGATCTGAAAAAAGTTAGTACCGAGATTCTCGGGGGGGGGGGGGGGAGGACTTGCGCAGTTATTACATGGGTATGAATTCAGATTTTTTAACATTGTCCATCTCCCGGTCCGACAATCCAACTCATCGGAATCCTCTGGTTCGAAAGCCGTGGTTTCTATTTTTTCTTATTGGCGCACGCCGCGAGTTTGATAACCAAATTCGCAAGATTGGATATTCTTTTTCTTTCCAGGAGCAGCAATTGTACAATCTTTTTCATTTTTTCTTTGTCTTCGCTCCATCCTTCTGTTTTCAAACGTTTCTTCACGACACGTCCCACAGATTTCACGTCATAATGAGCTGCCTTTATTTGTTGGTTGTATTTTGCATGGCAGGATTTCGGAATGTGCGCGGTTGCCGGTGCGCTCATGAAAGTCACCGCCAGTGCCACCACTGCCGCTATCGTCTTTAGAGCCATCGCGTTAGGTCTCATAGATTCATAATATTCACACTCCAAGCCTGAGCGCAACTCCGCGAAACGCGAATTCTCCCGCAAATACGAGCCGTATGCCCGCTCGGCGATCGGGGCCTCCACGAGACGGCGGGATTGAGCGTCTGAATCTGGAGGACTACCACTGATGAACAGCGGCGGCATCAAGATGGGGATGCCACCCTCGCACCCCAGAGCCTTCATCTGCCTGGAAATACTTGAGGAATTCGGGTTGAGCGTTACGGCGGCGGCGCGGATACTCGGCGTACGCCACGCGACGCTCTCGGAACTTGTGAACGGCGATGTTTCGCTCCGTCACGGCCTTCTGGACTATCTTGTCCTCGATGGCTGCGACGCCGAGCGGTCGTGTCCCGCCGTCGGGCTTGGAGATGTTCACCCGCC
Organism: bacterium; assembly: GCA_965213625.1. Classification (GTDB taxonomy): domain Bacteria; phylum UBA8248; class UBA8248; order UBA8248; family UBA8248; genus Bin107. The sequence continues at coordinate 317,711 of CBDBZU010000004.1, read as the reverse complement.
GTGACGGCGTCGCCCGGTAAGCTTCCGAGTGCACGCGCTCGTGCAGGTCGGCCAGTCGGCCTTCCAGCCCTTCCGCGTACATCCGCCACGTCACTCCGTCCGCGCATGCCGTAGCATCCCTCTTTAACTCGAGGAACGCCCTGCGCAGCGCATCGGGAGTCACGTGGTGGAGAAGCGTCGTCAGACGCTCCGTGGCTCCTGTACAACGAATTGCCGTATCCGGTCGACCGCTTGTGACACGCTTTCCCGGCCCTGTGTCCGGCGCGTGCTTTGGCTTCCCGGATTCCCCTCGGGCCCGGCCCTTCGCTCCACCGCCTCCGCCAGAACTCGCGTCCCCTTGTTCGTCGGCTTCTCGGCTACTAGCCCTGAGTCTGACTTCTCCATGCCGTTCATCATCGACTACGGATTCCTCCTTCCCTCTGCGGCCCCGCCACTACGGCGGGATGGCATGGAAACCTCCCAGGTCCCGGTGAAGTACGTACGTACGTGCGTGGGTTCTTTGACACCGCGGGATTCCGGCCCGCCTCGCCGTATCGGCGGGTCGGATGCTGTCTTCGGCTGAGGGGAAAACCTCGACATCCCGGACAATAATTCTTTCGATGCTCAATAGCCCCGCCCGCGCCCCTGTCAACGCTTGACTCCCACCCTCGCGAGTGGCGGCCCATGACTCGGGGTGGAGGTGGCGGTTCACCTTCTCCTTCCTGCCGGACTTTCACCGGCTGCACTGGCACCAGTTAGCCTGGCACACACCCCATCGCTTACATCCTTACCGCCGACCCGCCTGCGCCCGGGCGCGCAGACGTTGTAATGAATCCGCTTTCGGCTTGATTACAGACTCCGCCGGGCCGATCCGGAATCGGTGCAGGCTCGGTTCGAGAGAAGTCTGAAAAATGATTAAACTGAAATAATATCAACTAAATAGGGGATTGTTTTCAGTGAAGGGGAAAAGGCGAGAAAGGCTCGATATCCAAGGGTTTCTGGATATATCGATAAATACCGATAAATTCACGGGGTTAATCGGTAAATTACCGACAAATTATTTGCTCTGGAATGGACGCAGCGGTAGCTGCGCAGGGGAATTCTGCCATGGCCCGCGAGCCGATCAGCTACGGCAAATGCGCGTAGTTGCGGGGTAGCGCGTCTCTGCGGCAGAGCGCTACGGCGGCCTCTTTGCGTCTACCCGGGCCTCTGCGCGAAGAACTCACGGTACTTGGGCGCGAGCGGCGCCTCGCGCCAGTCGAAGCCTGTGGCGTCGGCGGCGGCTTCCATATCCCCCGCCGACCAGTCGTTCTCATCAGCCAGATGGTTCAGCGAGCAAATCCCGGCTCGCCCAGTGGCCTTTCAGTGTACGAACGCAGGCCCGTGGGCCTTGGCTTCCGAGAGCGCGCGGCTTACCTCGGCCAGCGAAGCGGGGCTGAACTCGACCGGCGAGACGGGGATGTTCATGTAGCGCATTCCCAGCGCTTCCGCCTCGGTTTTGGCGCGATCGGGCGGGAGATCGCCCTGGTCTTCTTCGGGAAAACGCGTGTTGATGATGGTCTTCACACCTCTGGCCGCGAGGGATTCAAGGTCGGCGGGCTCAGGCTGTGAGCCGAAGGCGACGTCGTCTGATGCGTTGAAATATTCCATACCAAAAACTCCATATATGGGTGTTAATCCGCCGTCACGCCCTCTATATTGAAGGGTTCGCCGTTCACCTCCACGGTGGAGTTGAGCGGCACGGGCTCGGTTATGAGGGCCTCGGCGAAGCAGCCGTTCTTGGCGTTCTTGATGAGATGCGCGAGTTTCTCGGCAGGCTCGTCCGATTCGACTTTCAAGTGCGTGTCCACGGCCTCCCACTTGTTGAAGACTGTGCCCTTGAGCACGGAGCCGCCCAGCAGCTTGCGGAACCGGACCGAGACGCTCGCCCCCTTGATTTCCATTTTCATCATGTGCGCGTACCGCGACACCTGGGTAAGCAGTCAGAAGCCTGTCGCCATGGCGAGATAAGCCATAGGCGTGGGGTATTGGGCCGAACCGCCGATGTGCGCGCCCTCGTCGCAGAAAATCTCGAAATCGCCCGCCGTACCGCGTTTGAGCTGGAGGGAGCCTTCGTGCATCTCGGTGTGGACGGTATTGTCCGTATACAGTCCACCTTTGGGGAGTTCCGGCTTGTCGATGACGCGCTCGCCCGGCACGGTGGAGGTGCTGTGTCCGTCGATGGGATCTGTCATGGATTTCTCCTCATAAATGTGTTTCGCATGATTTCGCTGATGCGCGCAGGATACGGCAAACGCTTTGCCAAGTATAGTTTCCCGGGCGGGTTTGATTGTGGAATACCGGGAAGCCTGCTAAACATCTTCGAAACATCGATGCGGCGAGGAGGATGAATCCCCTCGCTGCGCCTGACAAGGAGGAAATAAGGATATGTTCAACAAATTTCATCACATCGGCGTCGCGGTGAAAGACATGGACGCCGCCATCGCTCTTTATGAAGGCATGGGTGCGAAACTGCTCGCGAGGGAGACTTCCGCCGACGGTGCGACCGATCTGGCCATGATGGACCTGGGCGGCGACCTCATCGAGCCCATTTCGCCCATCAAGCAGGATACGCCTCTCGCCAAGTTTATCGAAGAGCGGGGCGAGGGTCTCCATCACGTGGCCTTCGACGTGAAGAACATCGACGGCGTGCTGGCTGACATGAAGGCGCAGGGCTTCGAACTCATCGATGAGAAATCAAGGCCCGGCTTCGGCGGGCATCTCATCGCTTTTATCAAGCCCAAGAGCACCATGGGCACGCTGTGGGAACTGGTGGAGGACGTCTAGGATTTGATTTGGGCAGACACAGGGGAAACCTTGCGTTTCAATTGCCCTGGACGAGGCCCTCTCTCACCTTGGGCATCGTTTGCGCTATGTCCCGGATGGGGAGGCCGTGCGTCGGTGCAACAACTTCGACGTTTAACTCGGCCATCAACTCTTCGAGTTTATCGGCGTAGATGTTCATGTCGGTGAAGGTGGTCCAGAACAGGGCGCGTTCGGCGAAAACGCCCAGCACGTCGACCAGATCGAGAGAGGTGGCCTCCTCGGCGAACATCCCGCAGTGACCATCGGTATGGTAGTGGCTGTAGGCGAAGCCGTCTCCGGGAAACAGTACGCGACCTTTGGTCTCGTATCCCCAGAGAGAACTCCTCAAATCCCTGATCACCGGCTCCACGGCCATGAATTTCGTATCGCCTAAGTCGATGGCGTCTCCCACGCGCATTTCCTTAAAGCGGCCTTCGTGCTCGGGAAATGCGAGATGGTAGTCGCACATGTCCCCGTGGATGGTGAGGTCGGGGTATCTGTCGAGCACGCGGCCCAGACCACCCGAGTGGGGCGTTTCCTGATGGGTGAGGAAAAGGTGTTTGAGCGGCCCGCCGCCTTTGGCAAGGATATCTCTCATCTGTCGTTCGATAATGGGGAAATCTTTGGGATGTCCCGTCTCCACGAGCATGGAGGCCTCTGAGCCGATAATGAGGAAGGCCGCGTTGTAGGAGTGATAGATTTTGCCCTGAGAGTGCTGTACGAGGCAGTCACCTAGCCAGAAGACGCCGGGCGAGACTTCACGGGGCAGGGGATGACTCATGCGCGCTCCTATCTCTCCAAGCCCAGCGCGACGTACCCTGGCTTGACGACGCTCCGGTCGAGACCCGCCAGAACCTCATCCAGCACGGCGAATTGCTGCTCTACCAGATGACGCCCGCGCAGGATGGCGCCGTAGCCCGGAGCGATGGTCTCGATCTCATAGCGCTCGAAGACTTCGGCGATTCCTTTGCGGATGGAGTCCGTCCTCGCGCCTTCGAGCCACCAGTAGCGCGTGTTTAGCAAGAAAGAGCGAACGAAAGAAGTCGTCGTCACCTTGTCTTCATCCAGCAGCCATGGGCCTTCCGCGCTATCCGCCCAAAGGTGACTGAACAAGTCCGAGGTGAACAGCGTGCGTGTGGCGGCATCGTAAATCCAGCGGGTGCTGATGAGGCGAATCGGCGCGATCATCACCTCGATATATCTATCTCCGATTTCGATGGGATGGAGCGGTTTCAATATCGTGGTGGGAAGAATGGGATTGCCGTTGTTCCCACCGTTAGGTTCGAGCGCTTCGAACTCGAGCCATTCGTTGATTTCCGGCACGGGGGCGAGGCACTCCACCACGTTGAAGCGTTTGGCGATCGCCATGGCGTTGCCCACCGACATGAATTCATTGATGCGCAGCGGTAGCAGATGCAGGGGCGTATCCGGTTCGATGAGGGATTCCAGCTGCGCCAGGATTTCGGCCTCGTGAGTGGCGTAGCCGGTATCAAGCAGAACCGCACCTGAATCATCTTTCAAAAGATAGCAGTTTGAGACGCTGTGCCCGCGCGCGCTGATGGGATATGCGCTTATGCGACCATCCAGAGGAAATGTATTGTGGAGGACGTAAACCTTTCCCTCAGTAAGTTCGACGACTTTCGAGTAAGACATGCGTCCGTTGGCCTTTCCGTGTTTGACCCGAAAAAAATACGGTACCGAGAGGGCTTCTAGTAGTTTGAAGCTGAACCGGTGTATTGTAACCCCATTCCGAGTTATATGGCGATGCAAGTCGGCATTTATTCTAAGGGTTGGTTCCCTCTCATGGATGTTGCCTTTCTGAAGGAGATGCCCTCCTAACGCCATGTTATTTGGATGGTTATCCGTCACGCGGTTCGCCCTCATTAAAATGGCGATGCTTCCGCTTCCAAAAGGCCGGGGGACGAGGTAGGATTTCATTAAGAGCCTGCGATGGATTCGGCCGGTTGGGTCTCGTGCGGCGGGAGCCCGCGAACCCCGTCAGGTCCGGAAGGAAGCAGCGGTAAGTGGATACTCCCGGGTGCCACGAGGGCGCCTGGCCGGTCGACTCCATCGCAGGGTCTGCGCCGCTCATGGGGTATGGGGCCCTTTTATGGCGTAAATCCTTGGGATGGATTCTTGATGTCCTTCATCGGCAGCGCCAGGAAATGGCGTCCGCAGCGTTTCGAGGAACTCATCGGCCAGGAGCACATCCAGCGCACGCTCACGAACGCGCTCGCCTCGGGGCGCGTCGCATCCGCATATCTGTTCAGCGGTACGCGCGGAGTAGGTAAGACGACCACCGCCCGTATTCTTGCAAAGGCGCTCAATTGCGAATCGGAAGATGGGTCTCTGCCCGAACCTTGCAATGAGTGTTCATCTTGCGAGGAGATCACAAGAGGGAGCCATCCCGACATTCTGGAAATCGACGCCGCCACCTATACGGGGGTGGACAACGTGCGTGAACTGCGCGAGGGGCTGCGCTACCAACCCGCGCGCGGGCGCTACAAGACGGTGATATTCGATGAAGTGCACATGCTCTCAAAAAGCTCTTTCAACGCGTTGCTCAAGACGCTCGAAGAACCACCGCCCCACGTCGTATTCATTCTGGCCACCACGGAGATCAAGAACGTCCCCGACACCATTTTGAGCCGCTGCCAGGTGTTTGAATTCAGGAGGATCACGACCTCGGTCATCGCGGCGCATCTCTCAAAGATCGTCGAGGCGCAGGGCAGGAAGATGGACGAGTCGGCCGTCAAGCTGTTGGCGCGGATGGGGGAGGGCAGCATTCGCGATGCGCAGTCTTTGCTCGATCAGGTGCTCGCTTTCGCCGCCGAGGATCCGGTGTCGAACGAGGAAGTGGAAAAAGTGCTCGGGGTGCCCTCGGGCAGCATCCACAAAGCAGTGGTCGAGGCGGTGATCGCGCGCGACGGCAACAAGGCGCTTACCGAACTCAAGAGCCTCTTCGACGCGGGTCACGACCTCAAGCTCTTCTCCGCGAACCTCCTCGAGTATTTGCGCGACTGCATGGTGCTCTTATCGGCCAGTGACAACGAGGCGCTCTTCGACGTGGCGGCCTCAGAAATCGAAGAGCGCAATCAGGTGGCTGCGAAGATGAGCTTCGCCGAGGCGCATCAAGCGTATTCCATTCTGCAGGGAGCGGAGTTCGAACTCAGGACATCGGATCACCCCCGCATGACGCTCGAGGTTGCGATTCTGCGCATGTGCCAGATTGAGCCGATAGCGGATTTGGGCGCATTGATGGAGAAGCTCGAGACCATGGGCGGGGGAGCGGCTCCACTTCCCACCCTTACCCCATCGCAGAAAGAGGAACCTGCCGGCGGCGCAGCGCCTCCGGCTCCTCTGAAAACCACGGCGCCCGCCTCGGCTCCGCCTGCGACTGAACCTGATTCGGGGGGCTCTCCCGTCGCGCAGGTGGAAGCGCAGGAGTGGAACACCGTCGAGGCGAGGCGCGTATGGACTGGCGCGGTGAAGACCTTGCGCCCGATGAGGCGTCCGCTTTTTCATGGCGTTGAGCTTGATCTTGAAACAGAAGGAATCATCCGCGTGATTCTCGCGCTGGAGAACCGGAACGCGCAGAGTCTGCACATGGCGGAGGAGGTGCTGCCCGAAATCGAAAAATTCTTCCGAGAGCATTCCCCCTGGAGCGCCAAAGTCGAGATAGCGGGCGTGAAAAATGGAGCGCATTCGCAAACCAGGCAAGGGGCTGGGGAAACAAGCAATGTGCGTGGCCAGAAACTTGATGAGAATGAAGAGGCGGTGGTTCAGGAAATCGTGGATTTGTTCAACGGAAAGATAGTCGACATTCGCCACGGGCGGATGCGAAAATCGGGTGGAAATTCATTCGCTTGAGTGGTGAGGGAAATACCTCGGGGAGATTCTCATGTTAAAAGGTGGCATCGGAGGTTTAATGAAACAGGCGCGCCAACTCCAGGACAAGATGGCCAAGCTTCAGGAGGAGATGGCGGCGAAGACGGTGGAGGCCTCCGCCGGCGGCGGCATGGTGAGCGTGACCGCCAACGGCGCGGGCGACGTGATCTCGGTGAAAATAGACCCGCAAGTGGTCGACCCCGATGATGTGGAGATGCTCGAGGATCTGGTGCGCGCCGCGTGCAACGAGGCGTCCCGTAAAGGCAAGGACATGATGTCCGAGGAGATGAAGAAACTCACCGGTGGTCTGCCCATTCCCGGTATGTTCTGAGTCGGTGCGCGGCCTCTGCGCCGCGCATCGTTTTCATATCGTCTTTTTCGTCATTTTAGGCCGCGGCCTGAAACGTAACTGAGAATACACCATGCAGCTAAGTCGGTTTCCCGCCATAGAAGAGTGCATCGAAGCGTTTCGTCGTCTTCCAGGAGTGGGGCCGAAAAGCGCGCAGCGATTCGTTTTTCACCTGTTGGGCAAGGACCCCGAAGCCGCCGATAAAATCGCCGCCTCGTGCGAGGCGCTGCATGACAAAGTGGGCCTGTGCGGCACGTGTTCGATGCTCGTGGAGGGTGAAGCGGGCGGGATTGACTGCTCGGTGTGCGGCGCACGCGACGCGAGCGTCATTTGCGTAGTGGAAGAGCCCGCCGACGTGTTCGCCATCGAGCGCGCGGGAGGCGTGAAGGGACGCTATCACGTGCTGATGGGCGTCATTTCCCCTCTCGATGGCGTGGAGCCCGAGGACCTCACCATCGCCAAGCTCATTGAGCGTGTAAAGACGGGAGATGTGAATGAGGTGATTCTGGCTCTGAATCCCAATATGGCGGGCGAGGGAACTTCCCTGTATCTCGCCCAGGTGCTCAAACCGCTCGGCGTGCGCGTCACCCAGTTGGCGCACGGCTTGCCCATGGGCAGCCATCTCGAATACGCGGATGAGATGACGCTTACCCGATCGCTAGAGGGCCGCCGCGAGATGTAACCTTACACGAGGGCGTTGCTTGATGAACGCGCCGTTCCAGTTCTTTCTCCTGGAAATCAGGGAGTATGAAGCCGGACCGAGATGATTTTCACCTCTTTCTGAGGCGTGCTCCCCGCCCCCACGGGCGTTTCGCCGATTTTCTCCACCACGTCCATCCCCTTCACTACTTTTCCGAATACCGTGTGTTTGCCCGCTAGCCAAGGGGTGTCGATCAGGTTGATGAAAAATTGCGAACCGTTCGTGTTGGGGCCCGAGTTCGCCATCGCGAGCACGCCCTTCTTGGGTGGGCGTGACTTGAGTTTCTCGTTGAAGCGATAGCCCATGTTCTCATACGCATCCTTGAGCGTGAGCTCGTTGATACGCTTCTTCACCTCTTCCCTGCGCTTGTCGAGGTCGGCCTGGGAGCGGATGCCCATCTTCTGTAACAGGGGCTGCACCAGGGTGCGCTGAAAATCGCTCTGGTTCCTGATGGGCAAATAAGCATGCGGGCGGCCGTCCTTCAAAGCCTTTTGATTATGGAGACCCAGGGCTTCGGCGTTGATCTCATCCTCGAAGTTGTAGCCGGGGCCTCCAGTACCGTTTCCCTTGGGGTCGCCTCCCTGGATCATGAACTCCTTGATGACACGGTGAAACTTCAGACCGTCATAGAACGGGCGTTTCACTTTCTTGCTGGTCTTGTGGTCGGCGAAGACACGCTTGCCCGTGGCGAGGTCCATGAAGTTCGCCACCGTCTTGGGCGCTTCCTCGGGGAACATTTCGATGTAGAGGTCGCCGAAATTCGTCTTCATCAAAAGAACCGGGTTGGAGGGCTTTTCCTTTACGATCTCTTGCGCGAAAGAGGCTGAAGTCATGAAGAGCGAGAGGGCGATTGCGAGTATGATTTTCATTGTGTTTCTCCGGGTGGTTGCGTGAAAAGGTGCGTTTTCCCATCCTCCCGGGCAACTCGGTAAAGGTGAGTCCGCTCGGGTGGTTCATGTTCTATAGTGTGTCGTGCTCCAAGTCTATAGAAAGGGGCAATTCAATTCATCTGGCCGAAGCGCTGCGCGAGCGCCTCTTCACGGTAGGAGAATATGCGGCGCAATTGCCGGCTTACCACGAAGCTGTCGGCGAGGAACGAGAAGGGTCCCAAAGGCAGCTTGTAATGGATGATGTCGCGTATCTCCACACCTCCATTGATCGGCTGAAAATGGTGCTGGTGGTGCCAGAAGCGATAGGGACCGAAGCGCTGCTCGTCCACGAAGAGACGGCCCTCTTCCACGTGCGTTATTTCCGTGACCCAGTGAACCGGAATCCCCAGAAAGGGCCTTACCCGGTAGCAAATTAGGGTGCCGGGGTGCAGCCTGGAAGGCAACTCGTTCTCGACGACGAGGTGAAGCTCGGGCGGCGTGATCTCTTTCAAATTCAGCGGATTCGAGAAAAAATCCCAGGCGGCGTCAAGATCGATGGGTAATTGCTGTGTAGCGTTCAGGCGGAAGAAGTTACGCTGCATCGTATTCTCCCTTTTGTCGGTTCCGTGCAAAGCATTGATTTCATCCGAACCACCGGGAAGAACTAGGCGGCGCCGGTGATGTGCCGGGAACTAGTGTAACATCAGGCGGGCTTGCGTATGGCGGAGAGAGACTCTTGTTGCATACCCCTTTCTCTTAACCGTTTGATTCTGAAGCACTGTAATCATTGGTGACATTCAGAAACTCGGTGCATTGCATGCCAGTTTGTATACTACTTCAAGGGTTTTTCTCTAGGCTATTTTTTATAATTTCAAACAATCAGAGCTTGGGCCAACATAGCGATGTCTGACTATGAAACCTTGGTGCACACTCCCTACCGGGTTTTTCACTTATGTCGAAGGTCAGGGAGGTTTCTGTCAAATTTTCGAATGATATTTTGTTCTACATGCTGGAATAATTAGTAAAAAATAAAGGCTTTTTCCTTTGGCACTTCCATCCAGGTAGTCTTGGGTGTTCCAGAGTAATTTTCCTTGAAGATATTGTCTGGCCTGGGTGTTCATTACATAGAGGAGAGGAATAGATAGATTTATTGTGTAGTAGTTGTAAATACTACGAATATAGTTAGTTTTTATTTATCGCAGTCGAGAAGTCGCCGGGGCGTGAGTCATTGGCGTGTAATTGGAGAGATGAGTCGAGGCATCCGCAAGACGCAAGATGTTTTGGCAACAGATTTTCAGGGCGGCCTCATCGGGGAAATATCGAAAACGCAGGAGGTTGGGAATTCGTTTGAATTTTTAGACGGATTGCGACGGGAATGAAATATATTGAAAAGCGGAGAATCCAAATGGTCCGGTCGAATGGAAAGGTCGTCAATGTTGTTGCTGAGACCCCGCCGCTGTCGCAGGAGATTCTGAACAGCCTGAGACAACTCGGTTTCACCGATCATGAATCCCGTGTTTATCTCGCCATTTGTGAATGCCATCCGGCGACCCGCTACGAGATCAGCAAGGCCGCCCGCCTACCCCGTAGCAATGCCTATGACGTTCTCAAATCCCTGGAGTCGAAAGGAGCCGTTCAGCCCATCAGCGAAGACCCCGTGCGGTACATTCCCCGCGACCCCGAGGAATATCTCCTGGGCGTCGCCGATAATACGCGGAAAATCTGCGATGAACTTTCCGCGGCCTTGAAGAAGTCCGATTCGAATGAGCAGATGTATATCTGGACGCTGGCCGGGAAACAGAAAATTCAAAACAAGATTTTAGATTTGATCTCAGGTGCAAAACGCCACGTCTGGATAAAAGCGTTCGAGGGAGCGGTCGATAATTATCTGGAAGATCTCAAGGCTGCGGCGGGCCGCGGGGTTGAGATCATACTGCTCCTCTATAATGACGCCGCCGAAAAGATCGAACGGAACCCTGAGTTAATCGTTATTCCTCACGAGAATATCGGCATCAAGTTCACCTCATTGTCCAACACGAAAATTTCGATGTCTGTGGATTCCACCGATATGCTGGTGGCCGTTTCGGGAGAGGAATGGGAAGGCTCCTATTCTCGCAACCAGTCCATGGTTTATGTGCTCGAAGGATATTTTCTTCATGAATTCTACTTGGCGGAAATTTACGGGAGGCATAGCAAAATCCTGGAAAAATCGTTTGGCCCGGGCCTCAGGCACCTAAGGGAAAGGTATATGCCGCCATTCAGGAATCAATCGCGTTTTCCGCTAATGGCGCGCCTGGCTCCAGTGAGGGCGCGATAACGGAGAAGCGCCGATGACCGGCTTATAAAGAACGAGGAGATACAAAGTGGAATTTTCGCTAAGACGGGTCGTTACCGGGCACGATGAGAACGGCAAGGCGGTCGTCAAGATCGACGAGTTGATGAGCGAGCCCCGGTCGACCAGGCCCGGACACGAGGGGCATGGCGTATGGGCTACTGACGTATATCCGGCCGACCTGAACACCGAAGCCGACGGGAAAGCCATCGAGCCCGGTCTGCCGGGTTCGACGGCCTCGAAGATCAGGGTCACGCAATATGGTCCCGGCGTCGCGTCCCGAATGCACCGGACCCACTCGCTCGACTACCTGGTGGTACTGAAGGGCGAGATAGACATGGCGCTCGATGATGGCGTCGTCGTGCATCTGAAAGAAGGAGACGTGTGTGTGCAGCGCGGCACGATACACAACTGGGTCAATAACGGCGCGGAGCCCTGTGTTATCGCGTTCGTCCTGCTCGCCGCCGATCCCGTCGTCATCAACGGAAAGGAACTTGAGGCCACTGGTTGACGCCGGGCGTGAGATTCCTGAATTTGGACGTTTAAGCCGTCAAGGGGGGGGGTAGGGAGTGCTTTCCGGGCACAGGAGACAGGAGGAGCGCAGGGGCCTGTCCGTTACGGGGTGGTGCGGCCTTGTCCGTCATTGCGGTGTCGGGGAGCCGATTAATAAAGGAATCAGTTCCGACTGAGATAGGAGTCAGACTCGACCGAGGAGGGAGGGTCTGCAACGCTGATTGAAACAGGCTACGAGAGGCTTGGGTGTTCACCGACCCGGCCCGTATAAAAATGGCGGAGAGAGAGGGATTCGAACCCTCGAGGCCGGTTTCCCAGCCTACTCGCTTAGCAGGCGAGCGCCTTCAGCCACTCGGCCATCTCTCCGCGAGGGGCCGCTATTCTATATCACGAGAAGGGGCGGTGGCTATACTCCTTGCGGAAAATCATCATCCCTGCGCATGCTTTTTGCGGATTTTTAGATTCAGGTGACGCCATTCAAAACGCCCGGCGCCAGCCGGCGAGGAAAGTAAATTGAGGCTCGGTGGAGCCACTGTGGCCGGGATGGAGGCTCCAGACGACGCCGAGGCGGAGGCGTCCGTCCGCCAGCGGTCTCTCCCAGCTCGCGGCGACGTCGAACTGACGCTCATCGGGCGCGAGGTGCGACGCGATTGACGAGCGCAGCACCTGCCCGGTTTTGGTACGCGCCACCGGAATCGTCAGCGACGCCCGGCCGTCCTCGACGCGCAAGGGCTGCGCCAGGGAGAAACGCAACACATCATTATCCGTCACGGCGGCGTGCGCGTGGAGCGCGAACGCGCTGGTCGTCATGGGCGAGACCTCATCGATGAGTCCGCCCCGGGCCAGCGGGCGCACGCTTCCCCATTCCGCGTCTGCTCCGAGACGCCATGCGCCGAGTCTCACGTCTCCCTCGAGGCGGATGAAGGCGGTGTCCGCCGCCAGCGACCCGAAGGCCCCTCGTCCTTCGCCTCCCAGAATGGTCTCATCCTCGCTTATCCATCCGAGGCGAAGACCGAGCGGCGAGCCTTCGGGCCGCCAACCGAGCGCGCCACCCACTGCGTCGTAATCCTGGTGGGAGCCAAAAACGGAGGCGGAAAGACCCGCCTGGTTCGTGAATGTCGCCATCATCCCGCCTTCGGCAAGTGAGAGGTGTCCGCCAACCGCTTCCGAGGAAGTCTCACGGACCGACATCCCGGGCTTGTGGGATTCACCGGAGGGGTCGGCCAGGAAGCCCCGCACCCGCGCGTCCACCGGCGGACCCTTCGCCGTCGCCACGAAACCGCCCAGCCTGTACCAGAACGGCGCGCCCAGATCGTCTAGGGACATGATTTCGCGGTTCGTGAGCGAGCGGGCGAGGCCGCTGCCGAACGGCGCCCCGAGACTCAGGCTCGTCGTGTGCAGACTTTTCCCGGCCTGGTTCGTGTTCGTGCCTGCCGGAACTTCCAGGACGCCCACGGGGTGCGTGGCGGCTGTGAGGTCGAGCTTGCCCCTGCCGTAGATGGCGCTGTTCGCGTATGCGCCGGTATCGTCGGCTGTTTCGAAGAGTCGTGTCACCAGTTTGGTGTTCGAGAGCTGATCCCGGAAGAGTTGTTTCATGATCGCGAGCCCACCGGATACCATCGGCGCGGCGAAGGATGTTCCTCTAGAGTTCTGGGCGATACCTCGAATCGTTTTGGTGTCGTCGTTCGGGTCGGGGCCGAAATAAGCAGTCTTAATATTCTGTCCTGGCGCCGCGATGCAATAATCCGCCGCGATACCGCAGCGATTGGAAAATGAGGTGATCGTCTCGTCACCGGGTCTCAGCGCCACGACGACGATAGTATGTCCTTTAAGCTCCGGGACGCGTGCGGCGAGACCCGGCTGCACTTCGACTGAGACCGCATTGATTTTGTTGTTCTCGCAGTTGGCCGTGAGCGAAGCGCATGACCTTCCATGTGCGTTGCCGGCCGCCCAGATAAGAATCGCCTTATCAGTTGCTCCAGTCTGCGTCATGGCTGAAATTGCCTGCCCGAAATTAGCGCGAAGTTCGGTTTCGCTGTAATCGTTGATGATTCCGTGATTGCCGATGCTTAGATTCAAGATGTCGACGCGCTTTTGGCCGTCTCGCCATGCGAAGACCTGATTGAATCGCGACGCCCACTCGGCGTCTCGATTTGCCAAACTCGTGAGTGATATGGGCCTATATTCGCCGCCCCCGGTTCCGAGGGTAATCGCGAACATGGCGATGTCGGCGCCCGGCGCAACGCCTTGCGGGCTGGATGAGTTAACGGATGAGTAAACGCCGGCGGCGACGCTCGCGACGGCCGTGCCGTGAGAAAACCGCGGGAGGCCCGTCTCGTCCGTGGCGCCGCTCATGAACACTTCCGTAACCGTTTTTCCGGCGAACATCGAGTGCGCCGCATCAATGCCGGAGTCTATGAAGCCGATGGTCACCCCGGCGCCCGGCGCGGTGTTTTCACCCTTGAGCAGGTTGACGTGTGCGTAGGCCCGGTCCGCGCCGATGGTCGCGAGACTCCACTGGTTCTTGAAGGGATCCTCGATGCGGTATTGCCCGGCAAGCTGCGCCGCCTGCGTATTGAAATCTCCGGTAGTGGCGCAAGTCCCGTCGTGAAGCGGAATGCATTGTTGCGGCGGCGGTGTGGTGCAGTTCGGAAGCGTCCCGACTTGCCCCGCCGGGCAGGTAGGCGGTGGCGGAGTCGTGCAATTCGGGGGCGTCCCGACTTGCCCTGGAGGACAGGTTTGCGGAGGAGGAGTCGTGCAGTTCGGGGGCGTTCCGACTTGCCCTGGAGGACAAGTTTGCGGTTCGGGCATAACCGAGGGTTGCGTTTGCACTCTTGAGCCGCCGCCCCCGCCCCCACAGTTCGTGAGGACGAACATGGCGCAAAGAACGATGGCGCAGATCGAGGCCCGGTTCAGCGTGAACCCGGCGCGGGCGCACCACTCACCTTCAAGCCGGTTCAATACCCCGGTTTCTTCACGGCATTTTTTTCGTCGCGCAATTATCATGCCGCTTTCCGGCTCATTCGACCGCTCCCGCCGGTCGCCGTACTTTGGACTGCATGCCATGGATTATATTTTGCAAGAATTTCGCAGACAAGTATAGCGCAACGTCGCGATACCGCGCCGGTGGCTCCGCGAGGATGAGGGTGATGATTGGAAAAGGTGGTTCGTTCAGGTCAAAGGTTTCGGGGGGCCGGTATTTTCACTTTCCCGCTCCCGGTAATCCGCTGAGTTGCGCCCTGCTTCTTCGTCACGAAGGCTTGTTTTCAACCGCGTTGATGGAACCGGGTTCGATGGAAACGTAAACGTTCGCGCCTGATTCGAGCAGCGGCAGCCGGTGTCCGTGGACGCGGATTTTCTGGCCGGAGGCGTTCAGCCAGAGCTCCAGCACGCCGCCCATGTACACCGCCTTGTCGACGCTGCACTCGATGACGTTCGGCGTTCCTTCCGGAGGTGCCTCGGTGCTTGCGACGCAATCCTCGGGCCGGATCGAAAGCAGCACTTTCGAGCCTTCCGGGATGCCTGCGGCCTTGCAGTACAGCGTTACCTCGCCAACCTTGACCGCCGTCTGCTCATCGCCCAACCCAGTGGCGACGACGTCGCCTTCCAGGAAGTTCGAGATGCCGACGAAACCGGCGACGAACTGATTGGCGGGATGCTGGTAGATGTCGCTCGGCGAGCCCATCTGTTCGATGCGCCCGTGGTTCATCACCACGATGATGTCGCTCATCACCATGGCTTCGACCTGGTCGTGTGTGACGAATATGGTGGTGATGCCGGATTCGGTTTGCAGTTCCTTGAGCTCCAGGCGCATCTCCTCGCGCAGCGCCGCATCGAGGTTCGAGAGAGGTTCGTCGAGGAGCAGCACGTCGGGCTCGTACACAAGCGCGCGGGCGAAAGCGACGCGCTGCTGCTGGCCGCCCGAGAGCTGCGAGGGGTAGCGCTCCCCCAGGCCGTCGAGCCGAACCAGGCCCAGGGCCCGGTCCACGGCGCCTGCGATTTCGTTTTTGGGTGTATTCCGCATCTGCAGGCCGAAGGCGACGTTGTCGCGCACCCTCAAATGCGGCCACAGCCCGTAGGACTGAAAGACCATGCCCAGGTTTCGCTTGTGCGCGGGAATCAGCACGTTTTCCGTCGCGCTCGATATCAGCCGCTCGCCGACGTGGACGTCACCGTCGTCGGGGGTTTCGAAACCGGCGATAATGTTCAGGGTGGTCGTCTTGCCACAGCCACTCGGCCCCAGCAGGGTCAGCAGCTTTCCCTTGGGCACCTCGAAGGAAATTCCGTCGACGGCTACCACGTCGCCGAATCTCTTCACCAGTTTCTCGACCCGTACGTTTTGCATCAGGTGAGGCCCTCCACGTCTTTTTGTTTCGTGAGCCAGCGCACCAGAGCCACCGAACCCAGTGACAAGATAACAATGATGAGCGAAAGAATGCACACGTGCGAGAAGAGCCCCTCGTCATAGAGCTGGATGAGGATCGTGCTGATCACCTCCTTGTTCGAGCTGAACAGCATGATGGAGGCCGACAGTTCACGCATCATCGATACGAAAAGAATAATCCAGCCGGCCACGATGCCCGGCATGGCCAGGGGCACGAGGATCTTCCAGAAGACGACGCCCCAGTTCGCGCCGCTCACGGCGGCGGCTCGCTCCAACTCCTCATGGATCTGCGTGATGGAATTCGAAACCGATCGCACGCCGAAGGGCAGGAAGCGCGTGATGTATGCGATCAGGATGATCCACAGCGTGTGATACAGGTTGAACGGTTCGCGGATGTAGGCCCAGAGCATGGCGATGGCGATGACCGCGCCCGGAATGGCCACCGGAATGAGCGCCAGAAAATCGAGCGTTCCCCGGCCCTTCCAGGTGCTGCGCACCACGAAATAGGCGACCACGGCGGAAAGCGCGATGCCGATAGTCGCGCCCATGAAACTCAGGAAAAGGCTGTTCTGGATGGAGCGCAGGATGACCGCCCCCCCGTCGCCGGTGATGATCTCATGGATGTGACCCAGGGTGAGGTATTCAAAAGTCGGCGGTCGTCCGCGATTAGAGATGAAAGTCCCGTAAATCAGCGTCAACACGGGCAGGATTGCCGACACAAGGAGGTAGAAGGAGGCGAAGGCCAGCGCGACGTATTTCCACGGACCCAGTTCCACGAGCCGCGGCCGGAAGCTCTTGCCCGCGACGGTGGTGTATCTGGCGCTTCGGCCCAGCGCCCTGGTCTGGCCCCAAAGCGCCAGCCCACAAATCAGCAGAATGGGGATCGACATGGCGGCGGCGTGCGAGAAGTTCGGCGGGATGCCGAGCATCATGCGCCATAGCTGGGTCGAGAACACGTATATGCCGCCCGAGACACCGATGGTCGCCGGTATGGCGAAGACCTCCAGCGACTGGATGAACGTCAGCAGCGCGCCGGAGAGGATGGCCGGCGCCGCCATGGGCAGCGTGATCCGGAGCGTCGTTTTCCACTGGTTGGCGCCGCTCACGTGGGCGGCGTTCTCCAGCGTCGGGTCCATGTTCTTGAACGCCGTGACCGTGAAGATGAACACGTAGGGCGCTAAGGAGAGCGCCATCACGAAGATGAGCCCGCCCATGGTGAATATGTCGAACAGCGGCTCCTTCGTGCCGACCAGCCACTTCCAGAACAGGTTCACGAAGCCGACTCGCGGCGTGCCGAGATAGGCCCAGGCCACCGCTACCACGACGGGCGGCATGATGAAGGGCAGAATTGCTATCATGTTGATGTAGTTTTTGAGCGGCGTGTCGGTGCGCCCGACGATCCAGGCGAGCGGAACGCCGATGAGTACGGACAGACTCGTAACCCCGACCGACATGACGGCTGTGTTCCACAAAACCTCGCCCATGTACTCCGCCTCGAAGATGGCGTAGTAGGCGTCGAGGGTGAACTCCGAACTTATCGGGTCGGGTCTGAAGCTGCCCAGCACCAGCCAGAACAGCGGGTACAGCACGACGAAGCCGATGACGAGAAGACATCCCCATTCGAGTACCCGAACGGTGCTTGGCAGCCTGAACATGGCAAACGAACGGGGACGCATCTCAGTCACCGACCGGACAAAAGCCGGTTATTTCTTTCTCTTCGCTTCACGAATGTGCTTGGTCATGAAGGAGCGGTATTTCTTCTGATCCTTGAACACCTTCTCCCAGTTCGCATACAGCGGCGTGAAGGGGTAGGGAATGCCCTTCACGTGCGGCACGTCCGAGCGCGCGGAGTTGATCTTCACGTTCTGGGTGATGACCGTCTGGCCTTCCTTGGAAAGGATCCAGCGGTACACCCGCTCCGCGTTCTTGGGGTTCGGGCCGTCCTTCACCATGCCGAACGAAGCCGGGATGACCGGCGTGCCTTCCTTCATCTTGGCGATCTTGATCTTGGCGCCCTTGTTGATGCGGCGTATCGCGATGTATTCGAACACCATCGTCACGTCGCGCTCGCCCGTGGCGACACGCTCTGTGGAGGCGCCCATGCGCGATTGCACCAGCGCGCCGTTATAGAGCAGGCCCTTGATGTATTTCTCTCCGAAACCATCCGCGCCGTAGAAGAAATCCCACAGGCCGGCGGACTGGAACGGGTCGACCAGCACGAGGCGGTTCTTCCATTTCGGCCCCGTCAGTTCCGCAAAGCTCGTCGGCGCCTCGCCGGGCTTCACGTTGTCGGTGTTGTAGATGACCTGCAGCGTCGGCGCGCGCAGCCCCACCCACTGGGCATTTTCGTCCTTGCCCCAGGCCGGGAATTTTTTGGCTTCGGGGAATTGCGTGACGTTCTTCACGTAACCTCTCTTGGCGAGGTCATACCAGCCCGGCGTGTAGCTGAAGTGCAGCAGATCGATCTTGCCCTTGCCGACCGAACGCTCGGCCACGAACCGCTGGTAGAGGCTCACGCCGCCTGCGGTGATGGACTGCACCTTGATGTCCGGGAATTTCTTTTCGATGCCCTTCACCAGTGTCGCTTGTGCAGCGGTGGTGAGCGAGGAGTAGAAGATGAGGTTGGCTTTTTGCGCCACGGCCGCCTGGGACGTGAACGCCACGAACCCGACAACAACCAAACTCGCGAGAATCGACTTGAGGTTAAGTTTCATGTTTGTCTCTCCCTGATGGTGGAACGAATAGCCCTAAGAACAAGTCTTATGAGGACTCGTTCAGTGCGAGTATTTCCGGCGCTGTTGCGCTGCTGCTCCCCAAAATTTTTCGATTGCGTTAATTAGAGCAGGTTCGGGAGGTCGGGTCAAACCTCATCGGGGCGGGTCGAACGAGGCCGCGCCGGTCTAAAGGGGTCCGTTGAAAAAACTCCTTGTCGGGGGACATCGCCTCAAGCGGGAAGGTCCCCCCTTGAGGGGTCTGTTGAAAAACCCGGTGTTGGAAGCGGGCGTTTTGGCGGCTCACGCGGCGGCGGGGAGGCAGCCCAATTGGCGCGTGAGCCGCCAAAACGCCCGCTTCCAACACCGGGTTTTTCAACAGACCCGACAAGGGGGGGTAGGGGGGGTTGGTTATTAAGCTTGGGGAGGGTGAGCGGGACGAGTGAAGCATTATTCCCTCCGAATCCCTCAACCCCCCTTATCAGGGGGCTTTTTCAACAACCCCTACAACTCGGGTTTTCGCTCGCGCAATCCGGGCGTCGCTTCCTCATACGCGTGGCCGATCCGGAAGCCGCGCGCCTCATCGCCGGGTCGGGTCGTTATCTGCATCGCCATCGGGAGTCCGTGGACGGAATCGAAACCCGTCGGAACCATCAGGCCGGGGAAGCCCCAGAAACTCTGCATCCCCGTCAGGTTTCGCCCCAGGCCGATGAAGTCCATCTCCTTCCCGTTCACGAGCGCCGTGGTCGTCTCGACGGGCGCTGCGAGGCAGGGATAGCCGGGCGAGAGCATGGCGTCGTAGGGAGTCATGAGGTCGAGCATCGAGCGCTTGAGCGCCTTACGGTGGTTGATCGCATCGATATACATCGCCAGCGTGGTTTTCTCGGCGTTTGCGATTCGCTGTTGCAGACGAACCCCGTAGCCCTCCGGGTCCGCGCGGTAGCGCTCGCCGTGCACGCGGTAGAACTCCGCGTCCGCGATGGCCCTGCGGTGGGGGTTTATCTCCGCCGCGAAGGGACAGGGGACTTCCTCGACTTCAGCGCCCAGCCCGCGCAGCGCTTCGAGAGCCGCTTCGAATGCCTCCAATATCGACGCATCGATTTCGACGTCTATCAAATCAGACGAAATCATGAAGCGCATGCCCTGGACGCCCTTTTCCAGATCGGCCGAAAAATCGGGCGCTTCCAGATCAGCGGAAAACGGGTCGGCGTGGTCATAACCGGCGAGCGTCTGGAGCAAAAGCGCGCAATCGCGCACCGTTCGCGTCAGGGGTCCAACATGATCCAGGCTCGGCGCGTTCGGATAGACGCCTCGCAGGCTGATGCGCCCGTAGGTGGGTTTCAGCCCGACAACGCCGCATATCGCCGCCGGTCCCCGCACGGAACCTCCGGTGTCGGTGCCGAGCGCGCCGGGCGCCATTCTTGCTGCGACCGCTGCGCCCGAGCCGCCGCTCGAGCCCGCGGGTACGCGAGTGACGTCCCAGGGGTTGCGGCAAGCCCCGTGGTGAGGATTCTTGGTCGCCGACTCGGCGGCGAACTCCGCCGTGTTGCACTTGCCGATCATGACGGCGCCGGCATCGCGGAGCCGCCGGACGCACTCGGCGTCCTGCGTCGGCACGTTGTCCCGGAAAAAGCTCGACCCCTGCGTGGTGCGCACGCCCGCCGTGTCGATGATGTCCTTAACGCCAATGGGCACCCCGTGAAGCGGCCCGCGGATACTGCCCGACGCGATTTCCGCCTCGGCCGTCTTCGCCTCGGCGCGTGCGCGTTCATGAGCAACGGTGGTGAACGCGTTGACGGCCGGGTTGAGCGCGTCGACCCGCGAAA
Organism: bacterium; assembly: GCA_965213625.1. Lineage (GTDB taxonomy): Bacteria > UBA8248 > UBA8248 > UBA8248 > UBA8248 > Bin107. The sequence goes on along the minus strand of CBDBZU010000004.1, from coordinate 297,316 downwards.
GGTGCGCTTCGGTCACCTCAACGGGGGATAATTCACGGCGAGCGATTTTATTGGAGAGATCATGGATGGTGAGATCGCAGATTTCGTTTTCGGACATATTCTTGCTCCCGGTGGTCTGGAACCTGACGCCGCCGGCCAAAACTGCGCCTAAAAGAGCGTCAAGTGTTTTGTGTCTGCGTCGCGGGCCATGGAAAGCTGGGAAAATTCAATTGCCCACCCAATATGCCCATATCAGTATGGTTACGAGACACCCAGGCCACCGTCGCGCCTGCAGGTATTACATTGGAGCAAGCGCATGGCGAATTGGTGAAAAGCCACGGGGTCGAGCTCGCATGAGTCGAAATAGCCTCCCGCTGACCTCGGACTCAGGGGTCCACCTCTCCAAGCCCGGAAACAACGGCGCCAAGAGAACGAAATAACGATTTACGGAAATCCTTCTAGGCTTCGCAGTCACTCAGGGAAGTGCGCGTCCGTTCATTTTTTCTCTTGGAGAAGCTCGTCGATGAATTAATTCCACGACTTCCAACTGTTCCTGTCCGCCGGCGCAGAAGTGATTCAGGGCACCTCACATGCCTTCGTCTACAGATTCCGTCGGCGACTCGTAGAAGTTGAAGTCCTCCGCGTCCAGATTGGTCGAAGTAAAACCTTCGAGCGTAATCTTACCCGCATCATCGCCGAGATTGATCACCGTGTTGTCACCGTCCTGCGTGATCGTGAGGTCGGCAAATGCGGTTATTCCGGAGATCGCGGAGAGGTCGATGGTATCTTCTCCATCGGTGAAGTCTGTGATCGTGTCGTTTCCATCGCCTGCCGCATACACGAAGGTATCGTCGCCGGCCCCGCCCGAGAGCGTGTCGTCGCCCGCGCCGCCGGTAATGGCGTCATTGTTTTCGCCGCCTGTCAGCGTGTCGTCTTCATCAGTGCCCACATGGAAGTCGATGTTCACGCTAGTATCGGATGTTTCATCACTTGTGTCTTCATCCTGAAGATTGAATAAACTAGCAGTGAGGTCGGTGGAAGCAACGCGATTGATGGTGATCGTTCCGCCGTCCCAATCGGACAGGTCGACCGTCACACCCGTAACGTTGCCTTGCTCATCCGTGATATCCGAAATCTTTGCGCTCAACAACTCCCAGGTGATCGCGTCTCCGAGGGCGGAGATGTCGATTATATCGTTATCGGTGTCGAAGTCGGTGATGGTGTCGTGGCCGTGGTTCAGGCCGAATACGAAGGTGTCGTCTCCTTCTCCGCCCGCCATCGAGTCGTCGCCCGCACCGCCGGTTATCGTGTCGTCGCCCTCGTCGCCCCTGAGCGTATCATCGTCCGCGCCGCCATATATCGTGTCGTCGCCGCGGCCGCCCCAGATTGTGTCATCACCCTCGTCGCCGTAGATCGTGTCTTCACCGGTTTTGGCGACGATATAGTCATCGTCTTCTCCGCCGTAGATCGTGTCGTCGCCGGCATCGCCGACGATCGTATCGTCGCCCTCGCCGCCATATATCGTGTCGTCACCCTTGCCGCCGAAGAACCAGTCGTCTCCCTCGCCACCGTAGATGACATTGTCCCCTTTTCCGCCATAGAACGTGTCGTCGCCGGTGGTGCCCACGGTCGGGAACACGAAATCCGACGCGTCCAGATCATTGATATTGATTCCCTGGAGCAGGATGGTTCCGCCTCCATGCGCGGAGAGATCGATGGTTACTCCGTCGTCATTGGAAGTGACGGTCAGGTCGGAGAAGCTCGATATGGTAGGAAACTGCGTGAGATCGATGAGGTCTTCACCATTGGTGAAGTCGGTGATGGTGTCGTCTCCGTGGTTTTTACCGAAAACGAAGGTATCGGAGTTGTCGCCGCCGGTGAGCGTTTCGTCCTCATTCGTGCTGATGTGAATGTCATCATCAGACATCGCGATACCCTCCTACCCAGCGCCGTTAAGCATCGTACTCACGCGGTTAGGGACTTTCTGCATTCCCTTCTTGCCCGATGCGATTATGTAACTCAACTATACAAGTGTCACAAATATCCGGCAACGCGAATTCAGCACTATCCCGGCCACCGGCGACGGCATCGCCATCGGCAAAAACGGTTTCTTGACCGATTACATCGAGGCGGGGTGGCCGGTGGCCGTTCGGGATGTTCGGCTTCGAACCGGGTTCACCATGCATGGCGTTCCGACACTGAATGGCAAGCGCAACCAAGCTTCTCGGGTCTGCTTTCGGGAAGTCCGATCGGCTGCTCGGAGAGATATCCAGCCGCCGGTCCGTGGCGAAATGAATCGTGTGGCGCTTTCCATTGCCGAGTCGCATGTGATGCTGCTGCGAAGATCGACCCTTCATCCAATTCCCCGAATTTGCGAGCAAACAGGCGCGCTGTCCTGCCTGTACCCGTAAGACCTCCGCATACACTCGCCTCCGGCGGCCCGATGTCCATCCTCTATAAATCCGGGATGGATTCTCACGATAAAATGAGGGATAATAGGATTCTCCAACGTCAGGAACGATTTTCAGGTTTTCCAGTTCGGATAAATCGGGAGCATATCTTTTCAATCAAGGGGGTAAACAAATGAAGGTACATCGCATCCTGTGTGTAGTTCTGATAGCCGTTTTCGCAGCCGCATTGCCGCTCAAGACTGCTTCGGCCGCCTATCCCGAGAAGCCGATTCAGTTCATCATTCCCTTCGGTGCGGGCGGCGGCGCGGACATCGAGGGGCGCCTGCTCGCCAAGGGAATGGCGAAGGAGCTCGGCGTTCCCGTGGTGGCCATCAACAAGCCGGGCGCGGGCGGCGCCGTCACCTACACGTTCGTCAAGAACTCCAAGCCGGACGGCTATATCGTGGCCTGGAACTCCACCTCCGTCCTCACCTCCACGAACATCGGCAACGTTCCGTGGGGCTATCAGGAACTCGACCATATCGGGCGGGTGCACTTCCAGCCCCTGGTGGTGGCGGTGAACGCGAAATCGAAATGGAAGACGGCCAAGGATTTCGTGGCGGACTGCAAGAAAAAGCCAAACACGCTCAAAATCGGCCACGCAGGCACCGGCAGCACCACGCATCTCACGGCGGTCATTTTCTCGAGCATGACGGGCTGTAAAGCCATCCTCGTTCCCCTGGGCGTCAAGCGGCGCAACGCGGCGCTTCTGAGCGGCGAGGTGGACGCCATGGGTGCGCCTCTCACTGGGGCGATTCGCCTGGCGAAAGCGAACAAGTTCCGCATCATCACCCACATCACGGGCAAGCGGAACCCGGCAATCCCGGACGTGCCGACTATGAAGGAAATGGGCCACGACATCGACTTCGACCATTTCCGCGGCCTCAGCGTGCCGAAGGGAACGCCCGCCGCTGTTAAGGCGAAACTTGTCGACGCCATGAAAAAGGCCGCCAATTCGGCGGCTTTCAAGAAGCTGGCCAAGACGAAGGGCTTCACGATCGACCCGAGCGGGCCGGAAGAGTTCGGCAAAATGCTCGCCAAGCGCGACAAGATTGTCGCCGACATCATGAAAGCCACTGGCGTATACAAGTCCAAGACGAAGAAATAAACGCGCCAATCGCGTGACACACGGGGGCCGCCTCTTCCAGGGAGGGGGCGGCCTTCGTTTTCTAACCGTTTTCATCTCCTTCGGACGGATTCGGGATGGGACTCAGAAACATAGTCGGCGGGGTGGTCATCCTCGGATTAACGCTCTACTACGGCGGCCTCGCCACTCTGCTTCCCAAGCGCACCACGACCGATGCGCCCGGACCCCACTTTTTCCCGTATCTGATCACCATCTCGATACTCGCCCTCTCCGCGATGCTCATTTTCCAGGGAGTGAGGGGGCTCAAGGACTCAGGCGGCCTCGTCGACCTGAGGCCCGACAGACCTTCTTCGAACGAGAATTTCAGCATCGCCCGCGCGGCGGCCGGCCTGCTAATAACGGGGCTTTATTTTTTCGCGCTTTCGACCTTCGGGTTCTTCTGGTCCACGCCCGTCTTCTTCGCCGCTCTCATGTGGGTGACGGGCGAGCGCCGCCCACTGGTTCTCCTGGGGCTTGCGATTGTCGTTCCCATGTTCTTGTTCTTCCTGTTCCGCGACCTGTTTCAGCTTCCCCTGCCGAGGGGAAGTTTTTTCGGATGACGCCATATGAACGGTGACTTGCTACAGGGGTTCTACCTCGCCCTCGCGCCGACGAGCATTCTGGCCACCGCCCTGGGCGCGCTGCACGGCCTCATATGCGGGATGATGCCGGGGCTTACGACGAGCGCGGGCATCATCATCCTGTTCCCGGTCACCTTCATCCTGGAGCCGACCACCGCCGTGGCGCTCCTGCTCGGCGTCTTCGCGGGCGGTATGACGGGGGGGAGCTTCGCCGCGATTCTCATCAACATTCCCGGCTCGCCGTCGGCTTCGGCCACGACGATGGACGGATTCCCTCTCACGCAAAAGGGCGAGGCCGGCCGGGCGCTGGGCGTTTCCATCGTATCGAGCTTCACCGGCGGGCTCGTCAGCTTCTTCTGCCTGATTTTGATCGCTCCCCAACTCACAAAAGTAGCGCTCCAGTTCCGCGCGGCCGACCTGTTCGGGCTGGTCTTTTTCGGCATGTCCGTCATATCCGCCTTCGCGGCGAAATCGCTCGTGAAGGGCCTCTTGTCCACTTTTTTGGGCCTCATGATCGTGACGGTGGGGATGGATCCGCTCGTGGGGACGGCGCGCTTCACTTTCGGGGACGCGAACATGCTCGCGGGAATCCACTTCATCGCCGCTCTCGTGGGCCTGTTCGCCATTCCGGAGATAGTGGCGAACCTGGCGGAGGGGAACATACGTTCGGTCGCCTCGAAATTCGGCCGCGTGTTTCCCAGTTGGGAAGACATCAAGAAAATCCGGCTTCCGGTTGCCATCGGCTCCATCGTGGGCACATTCGTCGGCATCCTGCCGGGAGCGGGCGGCCCGATAGCCGTTTTCGTGAGCTACGACTACGCCCAGAAGGTCAGCAAGGAGCCGGAGCAATTCGGAAAGGGCTGCGTGGAGGGAGTCGCCGCGCCAGAATCGGCGAACAGTTCCATCGCGGGCGGGGCGCTCATTCCCATGATGACGCTGGGGATTCCGGGCGACCCGATAACCGCGATCCTTATCGGCGCCTTGCTGGTGCACGGCATGGCGCCGGGGCCGCTGCTGTTTGTGGAGCAGGGTCCCTTCGCCTTTTCCGTGCTTTTCTCGTATTTCATCGCGATTTGCAGCACGGCGACGGTCGCGTTCCTGGGGCTGCGCGTCATCGTGAAGCTGCTGTCCATCCCCCGCTCGCTGCTGCTTCCGATCATCGTCGCCCTGTGCGTGTTGGGGACGTATGCGCTCAGAAATTCATTCTTCGACATCTACGTCATGTTCTTCTTCGGCCTCGTGGCGCTTTCATTCAAGTGGCTCGATATTCCGGTCGTCCCCATGCTGCTCGCGCTCGTGCTGGGGCGGCAACTCGAGGAGCACATGCGGGTCGCCCTCGCCGCATCGAAGGGCGACATCTCGATTTTCTTTACGTCGCCGTGGTGTCTGTTCTTCCTGTGCCTCTCGGTGGTCTCCTTCACCTGGCCGTTCTATCTCGAGTGGAGAGTCAAGAAAAATGCGCTCAAGAAGGCGTCCGAACCTTCCTCGGCATAGCATATCCACACGTCAGGAGATTGAGAATTCGATCGACCTGGAGGGTCTCTGGTTCACCGAAGAAGGGACTGTAAAGAAGAAAAAGGGATAAAATGCTAGAGAGCAATTTTTTCCAGAGAGGGAGCGCCAAACCATGAAGCGCAGCACCGAGAGAATACTCACGACCCACACAGGAAGCCTGCCGCGTCCCCAGGATGTGGTCGATCTGTTGCTGGCCCAGGAGGAAGGCGGCGCGGATTCCGGCGACCTCGATGCCGCCGTGGCGCGCGCCATTGAGGACGTCGTGGAGAAACAGGTGGAGGCGGGGGTCGACGTCATCAACGATGGGGAGCAGGGCCGGCCCGATTACACATCACACGTCAAGCACAGGTTGACGGGCTATGAGGGGCCGAGTTCGCCCCCGCTCGGCACGGGCGAGGAGGGTTTCCCCGAACTCTCCGAGATACTCTCTCAATTCGCCTCGCCACTTCAGAACCGCCCGGCATGCTCAGGCCCGGTGGACTGGAAGGATTGGCCCGCCGCCGAGGCGGACATCGAGCGCGCGAAGAGCGCCCTGGGCCGCACCGATACGGAGGAGGCGTTCATGACCTCCCCCTCGCCGGGCCAGATATCGCGTTATTTAAGGAATCTCTACTACCCGAGCGAGGAGGAATACATATTCGCGCTCGCAGACGTGATGCGACGAGAATACGAGGCGATTGTGGATGCGGGGCTGCTCTTGCAACTCGACTGCCCTGACCTTGCGCTGAGTCGCCACACCGTGTTTCGCGATTTGAGCCTCACGGATTTCCGCAAGGAAATCGAGATGCACGTCGAAGCCCTGAACCACGCGGTGCGGAACATCGCGCCCGAGCGCATGCGCATGCACATCTGCTGGGGCAGCACGCTGGGGCCGCACCATGAGGACGTCCCGATAAAGGACATCATCGATATCGTGCTCAAGGGAAAACCCTGCGCCGTCTCGTTCCCAGGCGCGAACCCCCGCCACGGCCACGAGTGGAAGGTATGGCGCGAGGTCGATTTGCCGGAGGGCCAGAGCATCATCCCCGGCGTAATCGATTCGACGTCCAACTTCGTGGAGCATCCAGAACTGGTGGCGGAGCGTATCGTGAACTACGCCGAGGCGGCGGGGCGCGAGAACGTCATCGCAGGCGTTGATTGCGGTTTCGGCACCTTTGCCGGCCGTGTCCAGGTGGACCGCCGCATCGTGTGGATGAAAATGGCCTCCCTCGCCGAGGGCGCTGCCCTGGCGTCTGAAAGGCTCTGGTAGGGCGTTTCCAGGAGACAGGCTGTTCTCAGGTCAAGCTAAGGCGGATGAGTTTTTCCGCTTTCACTTCCGTTTCCAGAGCACGGCAGGTTTCGATGATTTCCCTGTAGCGCGACTCCGGTATGGGGAGGCCTGTGGCGATACCCCCGATGCGGTTCGCGAGTTCATCGAAACTGAAGATGAACTCCCGCCCGGTGGCCTGTTTCGTGAAAACCCCTCTTTCTTTCGTGTGGATGCTCACCTTGGGAGCGAAAAGGCCCATCTCGGGAGAGGGGACGATGCTCACGCGCTGCATCATCTCGAGCACCTCGGGGGGATCATCCTCCCCTGGGGGCTTGTTCAGCAGGGGATAGCCGCGCTCCACGACGCCGTAGGCCGCGTAGTAATGCGTCCCGCCCGGTCGCGGTTCGCCGTCCTCGCGTCGATTTGGGAAGGCGGGGCTCGGGTATTGCGTCTCCAGCCAGTTCACGAGGGTCTCCACGCGCTCGACCTCCTCGGGGCGGATGTCGTTCTCCTCGCAGAGGCTCGCCGTCACGTCGATGTGGGCCAGGTTGTAGCCCGAGGTGGAATAGATACGGAACAGCGTTTCGAGGAAGAGCCACTCCTCTCCAAGACCCTCGGTGATTTTTCCCAAGTTTGTTTTCGTGTCGCCCGTGAAGCTGTAGGTGAGGCGGCCTTCGTTGTTTCCGGCGTAGGCGTGGTAGAAACCGGCTTCGCCCTCTAACACCGTCTCCCCGCCGACGTGGCCGCGCTCGGCCAGGTCCGCCGCAAGGAGGGCGTTCCGCACGGCGCCTCCCTCCCTCAGCGCCTGTCCGCCGCTGCGCGGGCCTTCGAGGTTGCCACTCGCGAGATTCACACATAGCGCAACCGCGCTGTTCAGCTGTTCCTCGTTCAGCCCCATGATTTTACCGGCGGCGACGGCGGCCCCGAAAATCCCGAAGACGGGGCCCGCATGAAAACCGCGCGACATCACCGTGGGGATGAAGTCCGACGCCAGACGCTCCATGACCTCATACCCCGCGGTGACGCCCGTCAGGAATTCCGCGCCCGAGGCGCCCCGCGCTTCCGCCGCAGCGAGGGCTGCGGGGATGATGCTGGTTCCCGGGTGGGTGAGCATGCGGAAGGTATCCCACTTGCCGCCTGCAAGAGCCATTTCCGCGTTCGCGAATGCGGCGCCCCCTTTCGTCGCCCTGGCCCCGCTCACCAAGATGGTCGCACCGCCAAGAACGCCCGCTTCTTCCCCGGTGATGAGGGCGACGGCTCTTCGCCCGTCTTCTGTTTGAGAACCCAACAGAGCGGAGCCGAGGGCTTGCAAGGTAACGCCCTTGGCGCGGTCGACGACTTCGCCCGGCAGATCCTCGAAGCGAAGCCCCGCCGCCCATCTCGCGAGCGTGCGGCTTAAGGACGCCATTATATAGGCCTCTCCGAGGGTGCAGGATGCGTCCAAAGGATGAGGGATCGCCCGGCCTGCGGGGGGTGGATAGTGGAAATTTTGGTCATGAAATGGTGAATCCTCGAAACATGGGCGAAACAAAACAGAAACGACAATTTAACCGAACCGCAAGATTCCCGTAAAGAAACCTCAATATATTCTTATCCTGTCAACGAAGATATGCAGTGTTCAATTTGATTTCTGGCCGCACAAGGCGGTCGTATTAACGAATAGAAGAAGGGGAGATTGAGAGAATGAAGAGCAAGAAGCTGGTTAGCGCGGAAAAGTTATCCCGCAGGAAGTTCCTGAAGAAAGCCGGAGCGGTGGGGCTCGGCGCCGCGGCGATGAGCACGCTCCCGTTCCCGAACGTGATTCGGGCGGCGGAACCCATCAAGATCGGTATTCTGCATTCGCTGAGCGGAACCATGGCGATCAGCGAGGTTTCGCTGCGTGACGTGGTTCTGATGGCCGTGGAGGAGATCAACTCGGCGGGCGGCGTGATGAAGCGCCCCATCAAGCCCGTGGTCGTCGACCCGGCGTCCGACTGGGATTTGTTCGCCGAGAAGGCGAAGCAGCTTCTACTGCAGGACAAGGTGGACGTGACGTTCGGCTGCTGGACCTCGGTGAGCCGCAAATCCGTTCTTCCTGTGTATGAGAAGAACAACGGCCTTCTCTTCTACCCGGTGCAGTACGAGGGCGAGGAGTGCTCGAAGAACGTCTTCTACACGGGCGCGACGCCGAACCAGCAGTTGATACCGGCGGCCGACTACATGATGAGCGAGGACGGGGGCGGGTTCAAGAAGTTCTACCTGCTCGGTACCGACTACGTGTTCCCGCGCACGGCGAACAAGATTCTCAGGGCCTTCCTGCTGGCGAAAGGCGTTCCCGCCTCGAACATCATGGAAGAGTACACGCCCTTCCACCACCAGGATTACCAGACCATCGTGGGCAAGGTGAAATCGTTCGCTTCGGGCGGCGACGCCGCCGTGCTCAGCACCATTAACGGCGACAGCAACGTGCCCTTCTACAAGGAATTCGCGAACCAGGGCCTGCGCTCCGAAGACGTGCCGATCATGGCGTTCAGCGTGGCGGAAGACGAGCTTCGCGGTATGGACTCGAAATCGCTCGTCGGGCACCTGGCCGCCTGGAACTACTACCAGTCGATCGACACGCCGCAGAACAAGAAGTTCGTGAAGAATTTCAAGACCTACTGCAAGAAAATGGGCCTGCCGGGCGGTGCGAGCCGCGTGACGGACGACCCCATCGAGGCGGCCTACCTCGGCGTCTACATCTGGAAGCAGGCGGTGGAGAAAGCGGGCACCACGAAGGTGGACGACGTCCGCAAGGCGACTTACGGCATGGGCTTCGAGGCGCCGGGCGGATTCAAGAAGATTGACGAGAAGAACCACCATCTGCACAAGCCGGTGCTCATCGGCGAGATCCTCAAGAACGGGCAATTCGAAATCGTCTCGCAGACGAAGGGCCTCGTGGCGCCCGAACCTTGGAGCAAGTACACGAGTCCGGACAAGAGCTGTGACTGGGTAAATCACCAGGGTACATACAAGAAGACGACCACCTAGTCGCAAGAACCGCCCGGGGGGAGCCGCAGCACGGCTCCCTCATGGGCGGCCAAAAGAAAACAAGTGAATCGCAAATACCGGCGATATGCCAAATACGGCGAAGGAGGGGGTATGCAGCAAGCCGGCGTTAGGGCGATTCCGCGTGGAGCGTCGGCGAGATCATTCATATCTCGCGTCCTTATTCTGGTTTTCGCGCTTGGCTTTGGCCTGGCGGCAAGGGGTGAAGCGAAAACCGAAATATTTTCACCGGCCATCCAGGCGGAAATCGCGCAGTTAGGATTGAAGAACAGAAAGAAAAGAAGACGCGCTGCCCTCACCCTTGCGAAGCGCCTCGAGCCAAAGCTGCTACCCCTTCTTTTGGCGCTTCGCGAGGGCAGCCTTTATCGTTGGAAGCCCGAATCGGGCGAGGTCCGGTTCGTCATCGGCGGAGACGCCGTGACGCGCGGGGACAAGGAATACGTTCCCCTCTTCTCGATTCACGGGAAAAGACGGCTTGCATCTCCGGATGGGAAACCCCTGTTCGTTCCCGATGAACAACTCAGCAGAATCCGCGCCGACAGAAGAATGCGCCGCGCCATCAAACCCTATCTGAACCAGCTCCAAAACTCGGCGCAACTCTACTCCGCCGACCCGAACTTGCGCCGCGCCGCGGCGACGCGGCTGGCGAGAGTGGGGGATAAGAACCTCATCCCGCTGCTCGACAAGGTCCTGAAGAACGAGACCCACTGGCTGGGCCGTCACGCGCTTATGGAGGCGAAGGCGCTGATTCGGCTCAAATCGCCCAATTCCCAAGAGCGGCGCTCGGCCGCCGCCGTGCTCGGCGAGATTCACGGACTGAATGCTCTTTCGGAACTCAAGCGCCTAGCGGTTAAAGATGCGGCGCCAGCCGTGCGCGGGGCGGCGAGCGAGGCCATCGAGGAGATCGAGGGCTACCTGAGCTGGACCGCCATCATCGGCACATTATTCCGGGGCATGAGCCTGGGCTCCATACTGCTGCTGATGGCGCTGGGGCTGGCCATCGTATTCGGCCTCATGGGCGTGATCAACATGGCGCACGGGGAATTGATGATGCTGGGCGCCTACGCCACCTTTATTATCCAGGGTTTGTTCATCTCTTATCTGCCGCAAAATTTATTCGGCTATTATTTCTTGCTGGCGCTTCCCGTCGCTTTCCTGGCCTCGGCCCTGATGGGCTATCTGATGGAGATTTCCATCATCCGCTACCTGTACGGCCGTCCGCTGGAGACGCTGCTGACCACCTGGGGGATCAGCCTGATTTTGCAACAAGCCGTCCGACAGGTGTTCGGCGCACAGAACGTGGACGTGAAATCCCCCGAGTGGCTGAGCGGGGGCTATCACCTGATGGTCGGCGTCCAGTTCCCGTTTAACCGCTTGTTTATCATCGCCTTGGCCGTGTTCTGCGTGGCGGGCACGTACCTGTTCCTCTTCCGCACGCGGGCGGGCCTGCGGATTCGCGCCGTCACCCAGAACCGGGGCATGAGTACCTGCCTGGGCGTACCCTCACGCCGCGTGGATGCGGGCACGTTCGCATTCGGCGCGGGGCTGGCGGGCATGGCGGGCGCGGCCCTGAGCCAGGTCGGCAACGTGGGGCCCGACCTGGGGCAGAACTACATCGTGGATTCGTTCATGGTCGTGGTGACGGGCGGCGTGGGCAAGATTCTGGGAACCATCGTGGCGGGCTTCGGCATCGGCGGCATGAACAAGATGCTCGAGCCTGCGATGGGCGCGGTGTTCGGCAAGGTGGTGATTCTGGTTCTGGTGATCCTATTCCTGCAAAGAAGGCCGGAGGGGCTGTTCGCCATCCGCACGAGAGGGGCTTGATACGCGATGCCGGGTGAAACTTTGGTGGACAGGATGGAGAAGAAAGTCGGCGGCGTCATTCTCGTGCTCGCGGCGTTCTGGTTCATCGTCGCCATGCCATCGCTGAACGCCTTCGGGACGCCTGGTTCGTTTTTCCATATCTCGGATTTCACGCTCAACCTGTTCGGAAAATTCCTGGCCTACGCCATCCTGGCGCTGGGGCTCGATTTGATATGGGGCTACACCGGCATCCTGAGCATGGGCCACGGGGTATTCTTCGGCCTGGGCGCCTATTGCATGGGCATGTACCTCACGCTCGAGATCGGCGGCGAGGGGGTCTACCAGAGCAAACTGCCCGACTTCATGGTCTGGAACCAGGTAAAGGAGCTGCCCTTTTTCTGGAAGCCGTTCCACTCGTTTTTCTTCACCACGCTCGCGGTGGCGCTTGTGCCCGGCGCGCTGGCGGCCGTCTTCGGTTTTCTCGCATTCAGGACGCGGGTCCGCGGCGTATACTTCGCCATCATCACGCAGGCGCTGGCGCTTTCCGCCTGGCTCGTGTTCAACAGAAACGAGGTGAACCTGGGCGGAACGAACGGCCTCACCAACTTCAAGAAGGTGCTCGGCTTCACGCTCACGGAAGTGTCCACGCAGCGGGGGCTATACGTCGTCACCGCGCTGGCGCTTTGCGGCGCGTACCTGCTCTGCCGCTGGATAGTGAAATCACGCGCCGGGAAGATACTTCTGGCGATCCGGGACGCGGAGAACCGCGTGCTCTATTCGGGCTACACGCCCGCGAACTACAAGGTGTTCGTCTTCAGTGTTTCCGCCATGCTGGCGGGGGTCGCCGGTGCGTTGTACGTGCCCCAGGTGGGCATCATCACCCCCGGGCGGATCGGCGTGCTGCCCTCCATCGAGATGGTCATCTGGGTGGCGGTCGGCGGGCGGGGGTCGCTCATTGGCGCCGTCATCGGCGCTATCGGGGTGAACTGGGCGCGGAGCTACCTCACGTCGAGTTATCCGGATTACTGGCTCTATTTCCTGGGCGGCATATTCGTCCTGGTCGTTCAGTTCTTCCCGGACGGAATCCTCGGCGTGGTGCGCGATGCGCCACGGAAGCTGGAAAAATGGATCCGCCGAAAGGAGCGCGCGGCGGCGGATGAGAATCTCGCGGCTTTGCGCAGCGAAGGCTAGGGGAAAACATGGCGCTGACATCGAAAAGCATACTCTACATGGAGGACGTGTTCGTCGTCTTCGACGGTTTCAAGGCGCTGAACGAACTCAACTTCAGCATGGACAAAGGCGAGCTGCGCTGCGTCATCGGCCCGAACGGTGCGGGGAAGACCACCCTGCTCGACGTCGTGACCGGCAAGGTGAAGCCCGATTCGGGGCGGGTGGTATTCAAGGAGAAAACCAACCTCGCGCGGATGCGCCAGGAAGAGATATCGAACGCAGGCATCGGCAGAAAATTCCAGACGCCGACGATTTACGAGAACCTGACGGTGCGCGATAACCTCGAACTCTCCGTGAAACAGGACAAGAAGGTGACCTCGCTTCTTTTCGGCGGGGCCACGGCCGAGGCGCGGGAGCGGGTGGAGGAGACGCTCGACGTCATCGGACTCACATCCAAGAGCGACTGGCGGGCCGGCCTGCTGGCACACGGCGAGAAGCAGTGGCTCGAAATCGGCATGGTGGTGGTGCAGGACCCCGACCTGCTGCTCGTCGACGAGCCCGTGGCCGGTATGACGGACAGGGAGACGGATAAGACGGCGGCGCTTTTGCGGCGCATCGCCGAGCATCGCTCGGTTCTCGTCATCGAGCACGACATGAAATTCGTGCGCGAAATCGCCGAGCGCGTCACCGTGCTTCACGAGGGGGCCGTAATATGCGAGGGTTCCATCGATCACGTGCATAAGGACGAGCGGGTCATCGAACTCTATCTGGGCAGGGGAAGCGAGGAACATGCTTAGGGTTGAGGAACTCCACGCCTACTACGGAGAGAGCCATATTCTGCGGGGTCTCGATATCGAGGTGGGCCCCGGCGAAATTGCGGGCATCATCGGCAGAAACGGCATGGGCAAGACCACGTTCCTGAAATCCATCGTCGGTCTGCTCAAGCCCAAAGCAGGAAAAGTCGAATTCTTAGAGAGCGACATCACTGCTTCGAGACCCGAGGCGCGCGCGAGGATGGGTGTCGCCTACGTCCCCCAGGGGCGGGAGATTTTCCCGCAACTCAGCGTGCACGAGAACCTCCTGCTGGGGCTGGAAGCCCATCCCGACCGCCCCAGGAACTATGACGAGAGCGTTTTCGAGCTATTCCCCGTTTTAAGGGAAATGCTCGGGAGAAAAGGAGGCGTGCTGAGCGGCGGACAGCAGCAGCAACTCGCCATCGCCCGCGCGCTGGTGAGCGAACCCAAGCTCTTGCTGCTCGATGAGCCGACCGAGGGTATCCAGCCCTCCATCATCATGGACATCGAGAACGTGCTGTGGAAGATCAAGCAGCGAGGCGACATGGGCATCATCCTCGTGGAGCAGTACCTGGAGTTCGCCTGGCGGCTCTCGGATCGATATTACGTGATGGAAAAAGGGGAATTCACGGCCACAGGACAAGCGCAGGGCGAGTGCGACGTCTCACTGCTCGACCGCCTGACCGCGTAGCCGGTTACAAGCGTTTTTGACAGGAGGCAGGCAATGCATCTGACCCCGAGGGAGCAGGAGAAGCTCCTCGTTTTCGTTGCGGCGGAATTGGCGCGCGCGCGCCGCGCGCGCGGCCTCAAGCTCAATTACCCCGAAGCCGTCAGCATCATCACGGCCGAGGTGCTCGAAGGCGCGCGCGACGGGAAATCCGTGGCCGAACTGATGCGATACGGCGCGACGATTCTCACGCGAGACGACGTGATGGAGGGTGTGCCCGAAATGATCCACGATGTGCAGGTCGAGGGCACTTTCCCCGACGGCACCAAGCTCGTAACGGTGCACGACCCGATACGAGGCTGAAGGAGAGCGCATGATACCCGGCGAATACATTCTGGCGGACGGCGAGATCGTCCTGAACGAGGGGCGCGAAACCGCTACCTTCATCGTGGCGAACCGAGGCGACAGGCCCATACAGGTGGGTTCCCACTTTCATTTTTTCGAGGTAAACAGCCTGCTCGATTTCGACAGGAAAGCGGCCTTCGGCATGCGGCTCGACATTCCGGCGGGAACGGCGGTTCGCTTCGAGCCCGGCGATGAAAAAGAGGTGACGCTCGTCGCCTTCGCGGGCGCGCGCACCGCCATGGGGCTGAACGCGCTGACCGAAGGCGCGCTCGATTCGGCCGCCGTGCGCGAGGCCGCAATGGAGAAGGCCCGCGCCGAGGGCTACGGGGGGGCGGACTGATGGCTTTTCGCATGGACAGGCGCGCCTACGCCGACATGTTCGGCCCCACGGTGGGGGACAAGGTGCGCCTCGCCGACACCGAGCTTTTCATCGAGGTCGAAGAAGACCGCACCGTCTACGGCGATGAGTCGAAATTCGGCGGCGGCAAGGTCATCAGAGACGGCATGGGGCAATCCCCCACCGAGACGCGCGAGGCTGAAGCGCTCGACCTGCTCATCACGAACGCGCTGATCCTCGACTACTGGGGCGTGGTGAAGGCGGACGTGGGAATCAAGGACGGGAAGATAGTCGGGGTCGGCAAGTCGGGAAATCCGCACCTGATGCAGGGGGTGGACATGACGGTCGGCGCCGCCACGGAAGTGCTGGCGGGCGAGGGGATGATACTCACCGCGGGCGGCATCGATACCCACATCCACTTCATCTGTCCCCAGCAGATAGACGAGGCGCTCTCCTCGGGCGTCACCACGATGTTCGGCGGCGGAACCGGCCCCGCCACGGGCACGAACGCCACCACCTGCACGCCTGGCGCGTGGAACATCGCGAGAATGCTCCAGGCGGCGGAGGCATACCCCATGAACTTAGGATTCCTGGGCAAGGGAAACGCCTCGCGGCCGGCGCCTCTCATGGAGCAGATCCGCGCGGGCGCGGTGGGGCTGAAACTCCATGAGGATTGGGGAACCACGCCCGCGGCGATTGATTGCTGCCTCGGCGTGGCGGAGGATATGGACGTGCAGGTCTGCATCCATACCGATACGCTGAATGAATCGGGCTTCGTCGAGACCTCCATCGCCGCGTTCAAGGGCCGGACCATCCACACCTACCACACCGAAGGGGCGGGCGGCGGCCATGCGCCCGACATCATTCGCGTGTGCGGGGAGGCGGGCGTGCTGCCCTCCTCGACGAACCCCACGCGTCCCTTCACGGTGAACACGGTGGACGAGCATCTCGACATGCTCATGGTGTGCCACCACCTGGACAGCAAGATTCCAGAGGACGTTGCCTTCGCCGAGTCGAGAATCCGGGCGGAGACCATCGCGGCGGAAGACATTCTCCACGACATGGGCGCGTTTAGCATGATGGGTTCTGATTCCCAGGCCATGGGCCGCGTGGGCGAGGTGGTCATCCGCACCTGGCAGACGGCGGACAAGATGAAGCGCCAGCGCGGCGCGCTACCTGAGGAAAGCGCTGCCAACGACAACTACCGCGCCAGGCGCTATGTGGCGAAATACACCATCAACCCCGCGATCGCGCACGGGATTTCCGATTACGTGGGCTCTATCGAAGTGGGGAAGATGGCGGACATGGTGCTCTGGAAGCCAGCCTTTTTCGGCGTGAAGCCAGAAGTCGTGGTGAAGGGCGGCTTCATCGCCCACGCGGCGATGGGCGATCCCAACGCTTCCATCCCCACCCCGCAGCCCGTCCTGGGCCGGCCTATGTTCGGCTCGATGGGGAAAGCGGTCGGACCGACTTCCTATGCCTTCGTCTCACAGGCGGCGGCCGAGGATCGATTGGGCGACGCGCTGGGTCTGGGCAAGATTGTGGCGCCCGTCTCGAACTGCCGCTCCATCGGCAAGAAGGACATGAAGCTCAACGACGCCTTGCCCGATATCGAGGTGGACCCCGAAACCTACGTGGTGAAGGCGGACGGGGTGACGCTCACGTGCGAGCCCGCAGAAGTGCTTCCCATGGCGCAGCGGTATTTTCTTTTCTAGGAGGCGGCGATGATCCTCGTGGAAGAAATACGGGGCAGGCTCTGCGCCGATGAGCAAAGGCGCGTCGAGCGCGTGGCCCTGGGCTGGGAGGACAGGCTCAGGAGCCGCCAGCGGGTGCGCACCGATACCGGCACCGAACTCGGCGTTAAACTGCCGACCGGACAGCCTCTCAAGGAGAACGACATTCTCTTCGAGGATGAGGAGCGGGTGGTGGTCGTCGCCGCGATCCCGGAAGACGTGCTCGTCCTCTACGCGGAATCCGGGACCGATATGGGACGTCTCTGCTACCAGGTGGGAAACCGCCACGCGCCGATATGCGTGCAGGATGGCCGCGTCCTCACGCCCTATGACTCCGTGCTGGAGGCGTATTTCGCAAAAATGGGCGTCAGGTGCGAGAAGACGAAAGAACCCTTCACGCATGATTTCGGCGCCTTTCACTCACACCACCACTAAAAGATGAGCGCCTACCGGCTCCTCCAGATTTCAGATTCCGCGTTTCCGCGCGGCGCCTTCGCGCACTCCTACGGGCTCGAGACCTACGTCGAAGAAGGGAGCATCGCCTCTGCGGCGGAACTCGAAGAATTCATCGGGTCCGTCTTGAGACACGGCGTGGCTACGCTGGACGGCGTCTATCTGCGCGAAGCTTTTCTGGCGAAAAAAGAGGGTGATCTCCCGAAGATAATCGCGCTCGACGCCGCCTACGACGCCGCACGTCCCGTGAAATCGCTGCGCGATGCGAGCAGGAGCGTGGGTCGGCAGTTCCTGCGCACGGCGCGGGGTTTCATAGAAGATACTTTGCTGGACGAACTGCAAGAGGAGGCAAGGCAGGAGCGGACCTCCGGCCACTATCCAATTGCGCTTGGCTGCGTCGCAGAATCCTTAGGCCTGACTTGTGAAGAGGGCCTCGAATCTCTTTGCTACGGCGTGGTGTCCGGACTGGTCTCCGCCGCCGTGCGGCTGGTTCCGCTCGGGCAAACCGAGGGCCAGCAAGTCATCTCAGACCTGGAAGGCGCGGTGCGCGAGACGGTCGAGACGGCTACGGCACTCTCGCTGGAGGACGCGGGTTCATGGGGGCCGGGGCACGAGATAAGGGCCATGACGCACCGGAGGCTTCACACACGCTTGTTCGTTTCTTGAGGAGGAAAATGATGATGGATAAGGCGCCCGTAAAGATAGGCGTGGGCGGGCCGGTCGGCTCCGGCAAGACCGCTCTTGTGGACAGGCTGTGCAAGCGGATGCGCGACAGGTACGCCATCGCCGTGGTGACGAACGACATCTACACGAAAGAGGACGCGGAGTTTCTCACCAGAAGCGGCGCGCTCTCGCCCGAGAGAATCTCCGGCGTGGAGACGGGCGGGTGTCCGCATACGGCGATACGAGAGGACATATCCTTGAACCGCGAGGCCATGGAGATACTCGCCCGCGATTTTCATCCGCTGGACATCATTTTCGTGGAAAGCGGGGGGGACAACCTGGCCGCCACCTTCAGCCCCGAACTCGTGGACGCGTCGATCTACGTCATCGACGTGTCGGCGGGGGACAAGATTCCCCGGAAGGGCGGCCCCGGCATCACGCGCTCCGAACTTTTGCTGATCAACAAGATAGACCTGGCCCCGCTCGTGGGGGCGAGTCTGGAAGTCATGGACCGCGACGCGAAGAAGATGCGCGGCGAGCGCCCGTTTCTGTTCACGAACCTGAAAGCCGAACAGGGTCTCGATGAGGTGATCGGCTGGATCGAGCGCGAACTCCTCTTCGTGGAGGCCTGATGCCGCTCGCGAGCGCCACCGCGCCCTCCCGCGTAGGACGCCACGGCGTCGCTTTCGCGCGTTTTGCCCGTTCGGGTGAGCGGACGTATCTTGCGGATTCGTTCTTCAGAGTGCCGCTTCAAGTGATGCGCCCCCTCTACCCCGAGGGGACAGAACCCGCCCACATGACGCTCATAAACCCCACGGGCGGGCACGTGGGCGGCGACTTGCTGGAGCTTGAAATCGCGATCGATGAGGGCGCGCGCGTCTTGTGGACGACGCAGGGAGCCACCAAGGTCTACAAGAGCCTGGGCGAGCCGGTGGTATCGACGACCAAAATCGAGATGGACTCAGGGAGCGGCCTCGAACTCCTGCCCGACCCCATCATTCCCTATGCGGATTCCATCTACGTGCAGGAGACTCGAATCTCCATGGCCGAGGGCGCGCGGCTTCTTTACGGAGAATCGCTCTACCATGGCCGGGTTGCCTCGGGCGAGCATTTTGATTATTCATCCTTGAGACTCAAGCTGCATATCGACTACGCGGACGCGCCCCTCTTGCGGGACGTGATGGAGGTGCGGCCCGAAGCTTCGGACCCCGAACGCCTGGGCCTGTTCGAGCCGTATCCCTATCTCGGTTCTTTCTACGTCGCGGGCGGGACGGATGAGGAACTGAACCTCATCGCCGAGCAGGTCGATTCCCTGCTGGCGCGAAGTGAGCGTCTTGCGGGCGGCTGCTCGCGACTCACAGGCCCCGGCGCCCTCATCCGCTGGCTGGCGGATTCGCCGGAAACTTTAAGGAAGACGCATTTCGAAATCTGGCGCATCGCAAGATGCGCGCTTTTCGGCCGGGAGGCGACGCCGCTCAGGAAGTTTTAGGGGAGGCGGTGTTGAAATAGTCCTGATGACCGAGGGTTTGACATGAGCGATGAAAGAGCAAGAAACACTCCTCCTTTGGGGATTGTTGAAAAAGCCTTTGTCAAGGGAGCAACCCCCCCTACCCCCCCTTGTCAGGGGGGCAAGAAAAAGCAAAGCTCCCTCTAGCTGGCGGGGGCGCATCCCGGCGGCGGGGTATCGCCTTTACCCCCCTGACAAGGGGTGGTAGGGGGGGTTGCTTTTCCAGTCGAAAGGGGCGTTTCTTCTACCCTCTCAATTGGGGAGTGAATTTGAGCGCTGTATTTGCGGCAGGCCTGCCCCCCTACACCAGCATGCGATTGTTCCTTCCTGTCCCATTTTGAAATCGAAATGATTGAAGTATAATTTGAATTAAGATGTATTGACCTTGCCGCG
Organism: bacterium; assembly: GCA_965213625.1. Taxonomy (GTDB): domain Bacteria; phylum UBA8248; class UBA8248; order UBA8248; family UBA8248; genus Bin107. Next base: position 277,464 of record CBDBZU010000004.1, on the reverse strand, counting down.
TTGGCGTTTTTTCATTCATGTTCGTGGGGTGCCCCGATGCTATCGAGTTGTCGTCGCCGGCTTTTTAGGTGTGTCCTGCTTTTGGTGTTTGTCGGTGTAATTGCCGGATGCGCCGGCGAACGCCCCTACCAGACCGGCTACAATCACAGGACCGTTTCGGACACGGAACTCGGATTCGAGCGGGTTGCCGTACGAGCGGGTCCGAAAACGGCGGTGGAAACCGTTCGGCTTCAGGTTACCCAACTGCGAAAAAAACAAAGGCGATATTACAGAAAATACCGCAAGCGCCGCGACTACCGCGGAAGCTGGACTACGCGGGAAACAATGAAGGGAAAAAGCGAGCCCGCTCCCCGGGTCCAGGTTGCCCTCTCATCGGTCTCCAGGGGGATGGAAGCGGAATTTTTGGACGACAGGGACAGGACGAATTTCGTTGGCGTTGTTCGGGTTCGTTCGAGACTGAAACACCCGTTCCGGGTTTTTGCGGACGTTCCGCTCGCCTCGGTGGTCAGGCATCCGGCCATCACAAAATGGGACATACCCAAATCCAACAGGGAACGGAAATCATATCGTCTGAGGACAAACCGGAAATCGGGCAAAAGGCGTTCATACAGATCCTCCCACGACACATACGATGTCCGGCCGATGCTGAAAAAACTCGCTCGACACGTGCATGCGGAGAAGACCGCAATCGTTCGCATCATACCAGCCAACATCGACTCGCGTTATCCCTTTAGCGGGGCCTCCATCACTCTGTCTCCGCAATGGAGTGTTGATGTCGACCATAGAAAATGGTTGATGAAACACCTGAAACAACATGAATTCCTGTCCTTGGCCACCAAGTATTTCCCATGGTTCGTCCGAGAGAAAACGCTGAGGAAATCGATTCGTAACGGGGCCGCTTTCCGCGTGGTTCCCGGACTTTACAAAATTACCGTATCGCATCCCAGGTACTATTACGTGGAGAAGACGCTTGAACTGGGCCGCGGCCGGGAGGAGGTGAAGGTTCTGATGTCCGAACTCGGAACCAAACACCGCGTCAAGATTGTGAACTGAGCAAAATAACCAACCTGATTTTGATGTTTATCCCGGATTTATTTTCGGAAGTGGACATAGAGAACTATCACTGATGATTGAGAGACACCCTTCCATCGACCCGGCGCATCCGGGGGAGATCCTGCGCGAGGACGTCCTGCCTGCCTTAGGCGTCAGCAAAACGGCCGTGGCCGCGGCCCTCGGCATATCCCGGCAGACCCTCTACGACATCCTGAACGAGAAGCAGCCGGTCACTGCCGAAATGGCGGTCCGCTTCGGCAAGCTCTTCGGCAACGGCTCGGGCTTCTGGCTCAACCTGCAGCGCAACTACGATCTGGCGCGCGCGGAACGCACGGTGGACGTTAGCGGAATACCGACGCTCGAAGCGAGGGGCGTGTAGCGGGGATGTAGCGCGGTGCGTAAAGCGACACCGGGGAGGGGTAGCCCTACAGATCGAGAACCACCTCTTCAAAAAAGGCGGGTCGCATTTATGCGACCCGAGAGTTCTTGCATGAGAAGTGGCGGTTTGTTCGCCATTCCGGCTTTCGCCGGAATGACGGCTAAATTAGAAACCGGGCGGACACATGGGTCCGCCCTTACAACGTTTCGTCATTTGCAAAATTCACGAACTGCCCCTGTATTGGAGTCCTGCTAGTACACCTTGGCCTGCGATTACCCCTACAACGGCCCGAAATCGGGCGGTGGGATGCGGCGCTTTGAAGCAGCCTCATACGTCGAGGCGATCCGGAGCAGCACGTCTTCCTTGCCGGGTTCGGCGCGGAACACGAGCGAGAACGGCAGGCCGGGTTCTGGGATGGTGGTGGCCTGATCGTTATGGGCGGAGATGAACCGCGTCCCGTCCTCGCTCAGTTCGAAAACGGGGTCATACGTCGTGCGCACGTAGCCCGCCGGCACGAGCACTTCCGTCAAGCCTGCGTTCGGTCCGCTTTGCGATTCGGGCCGGGAGTTCAGCAGGAGGCCGGGCTGTACCGCGCCACCGATGATGGCCGGCGGGAACGGGGTGTGCAGGCGCACGAGGGCGTCGAGCTTGTTCTCCAGGATCACCATCATATCCACGCGGCGCAGGAGTTCGCGCAGCATGATGCGCTCGTTCACGCCCTGGCGGCTGCCGTGGGGATTGCGCGGGTCCGCGACTTCCTCCCAGTTCCTGAAGGCGGCGCGGTGATCGTCGCCCCAGAATTTAGAGCGCGCGTTCAGCTCCGGAAAGCCGGTGATAGTCTCTGCGAAGCCGCGCTCCTTCCAGTCCTCCGACCGGCGCGAGAGGTACTGGTGGATGTGGTAGCGGAACGTCATGGCGAGTTCCTGCTGCTGCACGGTGGCGAGGTCGAGGTTTGCGGGCTGCTCGATTCTGCCTTCGCCCATGTCGAGCATGTAGTCGATGGGCTGCATTGTCCCGGAGCCGAAGACGACCCCCGGTGCGAACTCGGTGGGTACGATGGCCTCTGCGAATTCTCTGAAGAGCGGTTCGCCCTCGGGCGTAAGCCTGAACATGATGTCGGGCATGAAGACGGGGATGAGCCTGGCGAGCGCGCGGCGGAAATCCGTCTTCATCGTCTCGATCTCGGGGTCGCCCGCCCAGAGCGGATCTGTGGATTCAATAAGTTTCGCTCCCAGCTTTTGGCCGAGGACTTCTTTTATCTCCCTGGCCGCCGCGTTGACGATGGGCTCTTCCGATTTCGAACCCCTCGGATAGACCATCGACTCGCGGATGACCCCGACCCGTACGCCCTCGAGGGCGCCGGCCTCCGCTCTCGATTTGATGTGGGACGCGTAGGGCGTATCCAGAACGGAGGAGCGCGGCACCGTGGTGAACGGGTCGCGCGGGTCGTAGTAGCCGTTCTCCGGGTCCTTCAGAGAGTCGAGGACTTTTGCGCAGTCAGCGAGTGATTTCGTGATGATGCCGCTCCTGTCGCAATAGATGTCCGCCCCGATGGCGCCGCCGTCGAAGCCGAGCATGGCCTTGTGCGGGAGGATGAGCGCGACGGCGTTGTGGTTCGAAGGCCCCCGGCAGGAGGCCCTCGTCTCCTCGCCCAGGCTCGCCATCACCATGTTGGTGCTCACCGAGAGGGCGGAGCCGGAACTCGAACCCAGAGAGGCCGCCCGCGTTGTGTCGTAGGGGTTCGAGGGGTTTCCGCCCCACGTGCTTCGCTGATAGCCCAGGACGGAGGGCAGCACCTTCTCGGGTTCGTGCCGCCCGCCCGGGTCGCCCGCGCGTCCGTTGTATTCGGTGCTGACGGCCTTGGCGAAGATGATGGCGCCCTTGTTCCTGAGCTGCTTGACGAGAATGTGGTCGCGCGCCGGAAAATCGATGTCATAGGCCGCGTCGCCCCCGCCGGTGGAGCGCATGTCTTTGGTGTCGAAGGGGTCCTTGAAGGAGAACGTCACGCCGTACATGGGCATTTTTTCGAGGTCGGGGTTTGCGCCATATTCGGCGTCGAGCTCCGCCGCGCGCTCGAGCGCATCGGGGTAGTGGCGAAAGACCTCGCACATGGGCGGCGCGCCCGGCGGCAGCGGGCCTTCCGCGGGATGCCTGTCGAAATCGCCCTTGCAAGTAACGGAGCGCTCGCCGCGGATGTTCAGGGTGGCGAGGGCGTTCACCTGGCCCGCGTTCGGGATACTGACGATCATGCCGTACTGCTGCTGGACGTCGGGGTCGGACGCGGTGGCCTCCATGCGGCCGAACTCGAGCGGCGGTCCCTTGTATCTGTCGAGATCGGGGAGGTAGTCGTCCGCCTTCACCGTCCCGGTCGGGAACTCGAGCGGCGAGCCGCCGCGAACCACGCCCCTGGCTTCGGGTATGGGCGCGCCGTCTTCGGTGACGAGCATGCTGGAGACGCCGTTAAATACGCGAACGCGTTCGAGATAGTGCTCGACGACTTGGACGCAAGTCGTGCGTCCGGCGCGAATCGCCGCGTGCAGATCCTCGATGCTCGCTTCTTCCAGGCGGAACGCCCCGCTCTTATCCTCCATGACGCATCCTTTCGTGAAGTATCGTGTCGGCTCGCCCCCGTCCTGAGGAGCGCGTGGTTATCGGTTTCGGTCGATGCGGGAATACTATGGGCGAGGCGCGGTTTTGGCAACGGCGTTCCGGGAAAAATGAGGGGGAATTGCGCGAAAAATGTTCCTGCGTCGCACCGGTTCGCTCGCGCGCATTTGCCGCTTGCGCCGGTTTCGCCTGGCCGACAGAAGCCATAAGCCGACCGACCGCTTCGCGCTGCGCGGTTGCCCGCAATTCCGGCGGTCCGGTTCCTCGTGCGCAGTTGCCCGCAATTGCCGCTATGAGACTTGCGCGCGTTCTCCTATCATCCTCGAGTGGATTTCGGCGAGAACCCCCCGCCCCCGGTTTCGCCGGCCGAACGAGAGCGGCAAGTCGATGGAGCGATATGCACGGCGCATCCGCCGCACAAGCCTTCGGGCCGCTCTCTCGCCTACCCGGAGCGGATTTCTGAACGAATCCACCGTCCCCGGTTCCGAATTTCTGAAAAATTAGATAAAATTAGATAAATTCACGATGTTTTCCGATAAATAACCGAAAATATCTGATGGCCTAAGTGTCTGAATAATAACCGGATAAGGGGTTTTGGGTTGAAAGGCGAGAGGAAGACGGATCTGGACGCCCTCATCGTCGGCGCAGGCGTCGCCGGGCTTTTCATGCTCTACCGGCTGCGCTCACGCGGCTTCAGGGCGCGGGTGTACGAAGCGGGCGGCGACGTGGGCGGCACCTGGTACTGGAACCGCTACCCGGGCGCGCGATGCGACACGGAGAGCGTCCAGTATTCCTACCAGTTCTCCGATGAACTCCAGCAGGAATGGGAATGGAGCGAGCGCTACGCGAGCCAGCCCGAGATTCTGCGCTATGTCGAGCACGTGGCCGAACGCTTCGATTTGCGGAGGGATGTCGTATTCAACACGCGAATCGTCTCGGCCGTGTTCGATGAGGAGGCGAGCCACTGGAACGTCGAGACAGACGGCGGCGAGCGTATATCGGCAACCTTCTGCGTGATGGCCACCGGGTGCCTCTCCTCGCCCAATATCCCCGCCTTCGAGGGCCTGGACGATTTTGACGGCCCCGTTTACCACACGGGTTTGTGGCCGCATGAGAAGGTGGATTTCTCAGGCAAACGCGTGGGCGTCATCGGCACGGGATCATCCGCCATGCAGTCCACCCCCATCATCGCGCGCGAAGCGGATGAAGTGTTCGTCTTCCAGAGGACGGCGCACTACGCCGTGCCCGCGAACAACGGCCCCATCAAAGAGGAGCGGGTGCGCGAGGTGAAGGCGAATTACGCGCAAATCCGGGCGAGAGCCAAGCGATCGGCCACCGGATTCGACCAGACCTTTGGCGTGAAGGAGGCTATGAAGGTCAGCGAAGAAGAGCGCGAGCGCGAATTCGAGAAACGCTGGGCGCACGGTGGGCTGCCCTTCCTCTCCGCCTTCACGGACTTGCGCTACAGCGAGGAGGCGAACCAGACGGCGGGCGAATTCGTCCGCAACAAGATTCGGGAAATCGTGAAGGACCCCGAAACAGCGGAATTGCTTTGCCCCACGACGGTCATCGGCTGCAAGCGTCTTTGCGTGATTACGGAGTATTTCGAGACCTATAACCGTCCGAACGTGCACCTGATCGACGTGAGCGAATCGCCCATCGAGAGGATAACACCCGAAGGAGTGATGACGGGGGGACGGGTGTATGACATCGACACGCTCATCCTGGCCACGGGCTTTGACGCCATGACGGGCACACTGCTCAGAATCGACATCAGAGGGCGCGGCGGGCGGACATTGCAGGACAAATGGAAAGAAGGTCCCCGCACATATCTCGGCCTTATGACGGCGGGGTTCCCGAATATGTTCACCATCACGGGACCCGGAAGCCCTTCGGTTCTGACGAACATGCAGACTTCCATCGACCATCACGTCGAGTGGATAGGCGCGTGCCTCGTGTATTTGCGCGAAAAGGGGATGAAATCCATCGAGGCCTCGGTTGAGGCGGAGGACGCATGGGTGGCGCACAACAACGAGGAGACCGCCAAGACGATTCGTTACAAGTGCACCTCCTGGTATCTGGGGGCGAACATACCGGGCAAGCCGCGGGTGTTCATGCCCTACATCGCCGGATTCGATGTGTATTCGAAAAAATGCGCGGAAATCGTGGCGGCGGGATACGAGGGATTTCATCTGATGCCGCATGAAAACGAGCGGGTGGATGCGGCAATCGGTCATTCCGGGAAATAATACCTCGCACTGCTTACATTATTGATTGATATGGAATAGGATAAGCACATCACCAATATATACATCGCATTCATGAATAGGACCTCTGCATGGCGGAAGTAGTCGTAAAGGACTTGGTCAAACGCTTCGGTACGGAAACCCTGGCGGTAGACAACGTCAGTTTCACTGTGGGCGAAGGTGAATTCGTTACCCTGCTGGGTCCAAGCGGTTGCGGAAAAACGACGACACTTCGCTGCATCGCAGGGCTGGAGACTCCCGATGAGGGAGATATCCTTATTGCGGACGAGGTATTCACTTCGAGCCGCAACGGGGTTTGCCTGCCCCCAGAGAAACGACGGCTCGGCATGGTGTTTCAGTCTTACGCCATATGGCCCCACATGTCGGTTTCCGAGAACGTGGCTTACGGCATTCAGGCCCAGGGAGCGAGTCGCGCAGAAGTCAACGAAAAAGTCGCCAATGCGCTCGAACTCGTCGGCCTGAGCGGTCTGGGAGAGAGAAACGCCACCAAACTCTCCGGCGGCCAACAGCAACGGGTGTCCCTCGCCCGCGCATTGGCATACAACCCCCGCGTTCTTCTTTTCGATGAGCCACTCAGCAACCTCGATGCGAAGTTGCGTGAGCGCATGCGGGTCGAGCTGGCGAGCCTGATAAAAGAACTCAAATTGACAGCTATTTACGTGACTCACGATCAGGCCGAGGCCATGGTCATGAGCGATCGGATCATCGTTATGAAGGACGGTAGGATACAGCAGGAAGGCGACCCGCATTCGACATACAACGAGCCGTCCAACAGTTTCGTCGCCGATTTCATCGGCGTGACGAACATTCTCGAGGGCAAGGCCGGTGAAATAGAAAGCGGAAAAGGCCTTTGGGTGGAAGTCCCGTCCCTTGAGACGAGAATTCTTTGTGCGAAGGGAATCGACCGCGATATTCCAGCCGGTTCTGATTTGCTGGTCACCGTGCGGCCCGAATACATCGAACTTGGAGAAGAAGGGTCGAACGATGAAAACGTTTTTAGAGGCCAGGTGAGTGACGCGGTTTATCTGGGACAATCCTGGGATTGTCTGATTCAATCAGGGAATTTTGAATTGAGGGTTCATGTTCGTGGAGACGCGGATATACGGACTGGCCAACCCGTCACCATGAACATTTCCCCTTCAAGATGCGTGGTGTTGAGCGATTGAGTGGCGGGTGAGTTGAACGGCCCACCTGCGCGGAACCGGCATTTTCTTTACTTTTCTCTGGGAGAAGATTCGATGAAAAAAAGGTTGAGTTGCTCGGTAGGAATGGCGGTATTGCTGGCGGCTACGTTCACGCTGGGCGGGACCGCCCGCGCTGCGGAAGCGCCTATCCTGAAAGAGTTGAAAGGCGCGGAAAAAGCCCGCGTCGCGAAATTGATTGAAGGCGCCAGAAAAGAAGGTAATTTCTCCTGGGCCACGAACCTTGCTCCCGTGAAGGCGGCCAAAGAGATGGAGAAGGCCTTCAAGAAGCTATATGGGCTGCCGAAGGTGAAATTCCGTTTCGCCAACAGGCGCTCGGGTACGCTCATCAAGCGTTTCGAGCAGGAGATCAAGGCGAACAAGCTGTCCGTCGACGTGGTCGTGCTTGCCGCAGCCTCCTGGCTGCACTCGATGAAGCGTCGCGGGAATCTGATGAAATACGTCTCGCCGGAAGACAAGCATTACAGCCTGGCGGAAAAGGCGAACATGAACGGCGACGGGTATTGGGTTTCCGATGCGCAAATCAACACCATGGCGGTCAACCGGGATTTGGCGGGCAACGTCAAGCTGACGAGCTGGTACGATTTGCTGAAGCCTGAGTTCAAGGGCAAGGTGCTGGTCGGTGATGCGAGGCCCTCAGAGACGTATACCCTTTGGTACAAGGGGCTTCGTGAGCGGCTGCCGAAGAGCTACTTCCAGAAGTTAAGCGCTGCGGGCGCGGGCGTGATGGCGAGAGGGTCGGCGCAGAGGCGCTCCCTCATGGCGGGAGAGTACTGGCTCGGAACGACGATTATGGCCAGGCATAACTGGATTGCCAAAAAAGCCGGCGTAAAAATGGACCCCATCTATCCTAAAGAAGGTGTAGTGGCGCTTCCCATCGGTTCCGTGATCATGGCGAAGGCGAAAAACCCCAACATGGCGAAACTTTTCGTCGATTACTGGCGGAGCGTGAGGGGGCATCACATGCTCCTCAATTACAACCCGCTGAATTCCGGCAGGCCGCTTCCGCCGCACAAGGATGAGAAAATCAACAAGCTCATCCTGGCGAAAGACGGCATTGCGCCTCCCATCGACAAAATCAACGTCATCCCGACCGACTGGAGCAAAGTCACGCCGGCGGACGTGAAGAAATGGAAGGCGGAATTCATTGAGGTTTTCGGATCGGGGACGAAGAAATAACGATTTGAAATACTTGAGGGTCTTGCATTGAGCAGCGTATCGAAATCGGATTTGGAGGCCAGAGGCGACGGGGCGAGCCCCGTCGCTTCGGCCGCCACTCCCGGGGGACGTTTTTTCAACTCTGAAAATACGCTGAAACTCGGTTCGCTGGGTCTGCTAACCATTCTCGCCATTTTGCCTGTATCGGTGTTCCTGTACAGCGCATTCGTGACCCACCCCGAAGCCGGGGATTCCATCTTCACGTTCACGAACTTCACGAATACTTTTTCCACCTCCGAAGTGTTCGACGCTACGCTGAATACATTGATCATTGCGCTGGGAACGTCCATTTTTTCATGTCTGACGGGCGTTTCGCTCGCCTGGTTCCATGCGCGCACTGATATGCCGTTCCGTAGACCTCTGGAGGCGTTGACCCTGATTCCCTTCTTTCTGTCTTCGTTTCTAGGCGCCGTCGCGTGGTGGGCGTTGGCCGCCCCGAGGACGGGCATATTGAACCGCTGGATGATCGATTTATTCGGGTTGTCGGCTCCGCCGTTCAACATCTATTCGATGACCGGGATCGTCATGGTGATGGCGCTCTTTTATACGCCTTATATGTATCTTTTTACGATTGGGTCGCTGAACCGGATGGACCCCGCCCTCGAGGAATCCGCGCGTGTATGTGGGACCGGCGTTTTGCGCACGGCCCTGAGGGTGACGATTCCACTCTCCACGCCCGCCATGCTCTCCGGAGCGGTGATTATTTTCGTGGTGAGCATGGGTGTATTCGGCGTGCCGAGCTTGTTGGGTCCGATAGCGAGAATTTCGACGCTCTCGACGATCATCTACACGAAGATGGAGGAATATCCGCTGGACATCGGCGGGGCGGCCGCACTGGGAAGCGTTTTGATGGTGTTCACCGCCTTGGGCCTTTACATCCAGCGAAAGATCATCGCGCCGAGAAGTTACGTGACCGTGACGGGGAAAGGCTACCGCCCCAGCCGCGTATCTTTGGGACCCTGGAAATACGTCGCGCTCGCCATCAATTGTTTCTACGTTCTTCTCGCGGTCGTCCTCCCGCTGGGAGCGCTCCTGCTGGCGTCGTTCAATCGCGCCTGGCTGGGCGGTTTCCGCTGGAGCCAGCTTTCCATCTACAACTGGGCGTATGTCTTGTTTGAATACGAATACGCCGTTCAAGCGACAAAAAACAGTCTCATCCTCGGACTTGTGGGCGGATTCATCACGGTGGTTCTTTGTACGTTCCTCGCCATGGTGATTCTCAGGGGCAGGAACAAGAGGCTCAGCGGCGCCGTCGATTACCTGAGCACCCTGCCCATCGGCGTACCGGGCCTCATCATGGGAATGGCTTTTCTCATCACGTGGATTAAAACGCCGCTCTATGGATTCCCCATGCTCTTGCTCATGATGGCGTATATGACGCGCTATCTGCCCTATGGCCTCAGGACAATATCTTCGGTGCTTCAATCGTTGAGTTCCGAACTCGAGGAGAGCGCCAGAATCTGCGGTTCCTCGTTCGTTGCGACGATTAAGAAGATCACGGTGCCGCTCTTGAGGCCGGGAATCTTTGCCGCTTATCTGATGCTGTTCATCATGTTCATCAGGGAATTGCCGGTGTCCGTGCTTCTGGCGACGGAAGACAGCGCCCCCATGGCGGTGGCGCTATACATCCTGCAGGAGAACGAGGCATTGGGCGTCGTGGCGGCATTCGCGCTGGTTCAGACCGCGCTCCTCCTACTGGGAACGATTGTCTTCAGAAAGCTCGGAAGCATGGAAGAGCTCTCGGTGTAAGTGAAAACAAGAAGCTTTGAAACAGTCGCAAGGAGCGCATGAATTTCGGTATCCAGCACTCGATGGGAGGGAGGCCGAATGAAGCTCAGAGGCATCATGGGAGCGCCAACGACGGCGTTTAAACCCGATGGCGGCGTCGATTACGACACCTTCGAGAGGCAAATCAATTTCCTGATTGAACAGGGATTTCCCTTCATCGCCCATCCCATGCATATCGGCGAGTCCTTGAATCTGAGTGATCACGAGCGTAAGGAACTGGCGAAGCGCCTGGTGGAAGCCGCCGCCGGCCGCGTTCCCGTGTTCGTGAACGTGACCGCTTCGGGACCGGACAATTCCATTGATTTGGCGAAGCACTCCGAGGCGATAGGCGCAACGGGAATCGTCGTGCTCTCGCCCTATCATTGGGCGCCAGAGGAAGAGGCCCATCTGGATTATTTCCTGACGTTGGGAAGAAGCACAGATATCGCGATGATCGCCTACAACAACCCCAGGCTTCAGGTAACCATCTCCCACGAGATGCTCGAAGAGATGCTGGAAAAACTCCCGAACCTCCACGCTCTAAAAGACGCCAGCTTCGACATGAACTACTTTACGGGCGCTTGCCGCATCGCATCCGGCGCCCGCGCGGATTTTTCCGTGTTCACAGGCATCGAGTGGCTTCTCACGTCGATTCCCGTCGGCGGGTCTGGGTCGTTTTCCAATTGCGGTGAGGTCGCTCCGAGGATGGTTCTCTCCCTGTTCGACGCATGTATTTCCGGTGACTACGAAAAGGCGCGCTCCCTGCAATACAAGATGGACACGCTCTTGCACTTGCTGCAGACGAACTACCCGGCGACGGTGAAATACGCGATGGAGCTAATTGGCCGTCCCGTGGGAGAGACGCGAAAACCCATTCTGCCCCTGGACGATGACGCCAAGGTTCACACACGTAAGACGCTGGAATCCCTAGGAATTTTCGAGAACGAGCCGTCAGGCTGGTAGTTCGGAGCGTTCCTGCTCTCGTCCGACACTCCTTTTTTGCCAGGCATAGATCAGAAGCAGCAGAGCCGCTCCCGCCGTGTTGGCGAAGTATGCGGAGATGCCGCCTGGAAGTTGGAATTTCGCCGGTAGAAAACAGAACACGGTGGCGACGCCAAGCAGCAGCCATTCGAGAGGGGAAGTCTTGCTCTTGAGGTAGCCCATCGTCCAGGCGGAAAACGCAATGGTGCCGAACAACGCCGCGCCCATCGTCCAGATTGTGAGTTTCACCGAACCCGTCAGCAGAATGGGCGTATAGGCGAAGAGGAGCGGCATGACATAAAGCATTTTGGCGAACCGGAAACTCGCCCATCCCGTCTGCCAGGGGTCCGCTCTAGCGATGGAAGCGGCGACGTAGGCCCCCAGGCATACCGGCGGCGTGATGTTCGAATCCTGACTCAGCCAGAAGACGATCATGTGTGCGGCGATGAGGGGCACACCCAGGTTCTCGAGGGCGGGACCTGCGAGTACCGCCAGAACGAGGTATGAGGCGGTAATGGGCAAGGCCATACCCAGAACGAGAGACGCCACCGCCACCAGAAACAGGGCGAACAGGAGGCTTCCTCCCGAGAGCGCTACGAGCAGGTAGCTCATCTTGAGGCCGAGTCCCGTCAAGGCCACCATCCCGACGATGATCCCCACCGCGGCAGCGGCCGAGCCGACGACGAGAGAATTTTGCGTACCCTCCACCATGGCGCCGAAGATGCCTCGCATATTCAACCGCTCTTGCGGGGTTTGGAATTGATCAGGAAAGAGCCGCGCCAGCACCATGCGAATCCAGTTGATCGCCAATATGGAGAAGATGGCCATGACTGCGCACCAATCCGGCGAGTAACCGGCGATGAGGAAAGACAGGAGAATCGCTAGCGGTAGAAGATGGAACCAGCCGGATGCGAAAACAAGCCTGGGACTGGGGAGTTCATCCTCGGCGATTCCCTGAATGCCGTGTCGCTTCGCTTCGAAGTGAACGATGGCGATAATCGAGAGCAGATACAGCAGCGCGGGTACGGCTGCGATGGCCATGATGCGCACGTAGGGCACGCCCGTTATCTCCGCCATGACGAATGCGCCCGAGCCCATGACGGGGGGCAGAAGCTGGCCGCCCAGAGAAGCGCTGTTTTCCACCGCGCCCGCCACATGGGGCCTGAAGCCCACTTTTTTCATGAGCGGGATGGTGAAGGTGCCCGTCGATACGACGTTTGCGATGCTGCTGCCCGAAATCGAGCCGAATATGGCGGAGGCGATGACCGCCACCTTGGCGGGTCCGCCCACCGTTCGGCCGGCGAGCGCCATGGGCATTTCGATGAAGAACCTGCCCATCCCCGATTGATTCATGAATGCGCCCAGATAGATGAAAATCAGGACGTAGCTGGCCATGACGGAAGTCATGACGCCGAAGATGCCTTCTTGAGAATAAAAGGTGTAGTTCACGATCTGGTGAATTGTGGAACCCCGGTGAGCGAGTGGACCGGGAGCATAAGCGCCGAAATGGGCGAACAATAGCGCGACGATAGCGAGGGCCGGTATCCATAGCCCCAGCCCGCGTCTCGCCGCCTCCAGGGCGAGTACGATGGCGACGAAGGCCATCCAGAAGTCCGTCTGATTCCAGGCGCCCGGCCTGTCCTGGAGTTCCAGGTAGTTGAAAACGAAATAGCTCAGACAAAGGCAGGTCAGGCCTATCAGGGTAAGGCCCAGGGCGCGCGGGCGTGCGAACATGGTCGCGCCCAGGAGGATGCAACCAGTCCATACCGCCCAATCCGTCGCCAGCGCGCCTTGCTCTAAAACGTCTTCCGCCTGATAGATAGCAACAGCGAGCAGGGCCACGAGGGTGAAGGCTATGCCCCAATCCAGGATTTCCGGCGTTTTCCAGGTTGCATCCTTGCGCCCGGGGTAGACGAGGAAGCTCATGACCCACATGACGAGAGTAAAAATACCCAGGTGGAGATTGTCCTCGGGGATGCCCGGTCCCGCCGCCCAAAGGGCGAAGAGGGCGAAAGCGATGCAGACGGCCTGGTGGAAATACTTCCAGGCTCCGCTTAGGTCCGAAGCGCGGCTACCGCTCGCGTCATGAGCGATCTGGATTTCATCGCTTTCGGTCATGGAGGCCCCTGAAATCTCCCCGCGCGGGCGGGTAAACCCGCGCGGAGAGGTTTGTGTATTTCACTGTGATGAAGAGGCTACATGAGTTCTTTCGGAATCTTTTTTCCGGCTTCTTTCCAGAACCGGACAGCCCCTTTATGAAGCGGCGCGTTGATGAGCTTGAGGCCGTTTTTGATCGATAGTTCTTTCGCCACCTTGCCGGCGGCGGAGACGATGTATTTGCGCCCCTTTTCGGAGTACATGGCTTTCATGATGTTATAAACCAGATCGGCGGAAACCTTGCTTCCCGCGATCATGACGGTCCCTGTACCGAATGTCGGTGTGTCCACGTTCACGTTCGGGTAGACGCCCGCGGGAATCATGGTGGGCCCGAAGAAGGGGAATTTCTTGTAGAACCCGGACTTGCCGGCCGGAGCGTCCATGTTGATGAAGCGAATCTTCATCATGGTGGCCGTATCGCGGATCATCGCGTTGCCGAGACCCGGGTGCCAGTTGTAACCGGCAATTTTGCCGTTGCGCATGGCTTCGGGGCTTTTGCGGCCCAGGTAAACCGGCTTGAACGTGCCCCAGATGCCCAAGTGCTTGAGAAGCGCCGTCAGGTTTTTTGCCGAGCCCGAACCCGGACCGCCCATCGAGATGGTCTTTCCCTTCAAATCTTCGATTTTCTTAATGTCGCTGTTCGCGGGCACCAGCAAATGGCCCACCGAGCCGAAAAGGTATGTCATTGTTCGCATGTTCTTCTGGGGTTTCTTGAAATGTCCCTGGCCCCGGTAGCCCAGGAAGGAATCGCTCGAGAACGTCAAAGCCACTTCCACGGAGCCTGAATGGATCGCCCGAACATTTTCAACCGAGCCTGTGGAGGACTCGGAGGAAACCTGAACTCCCTTGAGTTCCTTCGTCAGGTATACGGCGTAAGCGCTGGTCCATCTGTTGTAGGCGCCGCGAATCTGGCCGCCCTTCATCGTGATGCGTTGCTGAGCCGAGGCGTCCGGCAGCGCTGCGCCGAAATGCGTGAGGATCATGAACGCAGCCGCGCTCAGTAGTGCTGTCCATCTGGTCTTGGTCATGGTTCCGCTCTCCTTAAAAATGACTGGAATGAATACTTCTATCGGTCGAGCTGTCACTATCTCGAAAGCAGGCAGTGAAACCGGCAAATTTCGAAGGATGTTCATCAAGCGAAAAAGAAGCCATGCGCCCTTGTGCGCATCCTCAAATTGACAGGGTTTGTATGAGTTTCTAAAGTCTCATCGTATAACTCCCTATCTTATCTTACAAGGAGATTTATTTTGACCCGCATGAATGGTGGCCAGATCATCGTCGATTATCTCGTTCAGGAGGATGTCCCCTACGTCTTCGGCCTTTGCGGCCACGGGAACATCAGCTTTCTGGATGCGCTCCATGAGCGCGCCGATGAGATAAAGACGCTCTCGGTGCGCCACGAGTCGCTCTCAGGCTTCATGGCGGACGTGTATTACCGGGTGGCGGGCAAGCCGGTGGCGACGTTCACCTCCTGCGGGCCGGGTTCGGCCAACATGCCGATTTCTTTGGCCAACGCCTTTTTCGACTCCGTTCCCTTTCTGGCCGTGACGGGCAACATCCCCACCAACCAGTTCAACCGGGGCGCGTTCCAGGAGACCTACCGCCACTACCAGGCGGATTTCCCCTCGACCGTGCAGGCTTACTGCAAGCGCGTGTACCAGCCTACGCGGGCGGAGATGGTGCCGCAGTTCACCCGCCAGGCGTGGAAGACGATGATGACGGGAAGGCGCGGCCCCGTCGTGCTCGACGTGCCTTTCGACATCTTCAAAGAAGAAACCGAGGTCGATATGCCCCAAGCCTCCGAGTGGAACGCGAACATCTCCTGCCGGTGCGGAGCGGACCCAGATGGCGTGAAAAAGGCCGTCGAAATGCTTTCCACCGCCGAGCGGCCCGTGATTCTCGTGGGCCAGGGCGTGAAATACGCGGGCGCCGCGGCGAAGATGGTCGCGCTCGCCGAGAGGCTGAATATCCCCGTGGCGTGCTCATCGAGCGGGATGGGCGCCATCGATGCGAAGCACCCCCTGGCTCTGGGCCTCATCGCCAGAAACGGAACCTACCCGGCGAACCACGCCGCGCGCCAGGCCGACGTTCTGCTAGCACTCGGTGTTCGTTTCGACGATCGCACCTCGAGCAGCTGGCTGCCGGGCTATTCGTTCAACATTCCGCCGACGAAGCTGATTCACGTGGATATCGACCCCGAGGAGATCGCGCGCAACTACCCCGTGGCCTTAGGCCTGATGGCGGACGTGGACGTTTTTCTCGATCAGGTGGGTGAAGCGCTTGGGGCCGGGGAGAGCGTGAAAATCCCTGAAGCGCGGGAGGCGTGGCTCCGGAAGATTGACGGCTTGCGAAACGAGTGGGAGGAGTTCACGGCTCCCGGCTACCGCGAGGACACCGAACCCATGCACCCCCAGCGGGCGGCACATGAAATCGACAAGGCCCTGCCCGATGACGCCATCCTCATCAGCGACGTAGGCGTCCACCACAACTGGCTTATCCAGTGCTGCCGCCCCAAGGGGCCGCAATCACTCATCGGCTCGATGGGCTTCGGCGCGATGGGCTTCGGTGTGGCGGGTGTGCTGGGCGCCAAGCTGGCCGCGCCGGAGAGGCCTTGCGTCGCCGTGTGCGGGGACGGCGCTTTCGCCATGCACGTAAGCGCCATAATGACGGCGGTGGAGTACGACATCCCAGCCGTCTGGGTCGTCTGGAACAACTATGCCTTCGCCTCCATCCGGGGGCTTCAGCGCGGCTATCTGGATGGCCGGGAACTGGCCACCGACTTTCAGGAGCACGCCTCCGAGAAACCCTATAACCCCGATTTCGCTGCAATGGCGGAATCCGCAGGCATCACGGGCGTGCGGGTGGACAAGGCGGCGGATTTGAGTGCGGCGGTTGATGAGGCGGTGAAGGCCGGTCGTCCCTACGTGATCGACGCGAACATTCAGGGAGAACAAAATCCAAGCGGCGCAGGCGCCTGGGAGTTGCCCGGCCTGGGGTATGGAGAGCCAGCTATCGGCGAGCGGACCATTCTTTAATGAAGTGATGGATAGCGGGCTATGCCCGCAAAAGGAGACGAAAGATGAGCGATGAGGCGAGGCTGCACGAGGCGGCGGACAAAATCGAGATGATGGAGGTGTGCATGTTCTCGCACGTATGCCGGGACGTTGGCGACTGGGATGGTTTGCTGGATTGCTTTCATCCGGATGCGGACATCACTACCTCGTGGTTCATGGGCAACGCGCATGCGTTCATCACCGAATCGCGCGATATGATGGAAGGCCATCACACCGATGACACCCAGAAACACATTGCTGGGAACACGCGCGTCCGCGTGAGTGGTGAGCGCGGTGTTTGCGAGTATTACCTCACGCTGCATCAGAGGCGGACGATGGACGGCTATGATTTCGATTTCTCGACCTGGAGCAGCGTGGTGGATCTGTTCGAGCGCAGGGACGGGCGGTGGCGCGTCATCAAGCGCACGATGATATACGAGAAAGACCGCATGGACCCCCACAAGCCGGGCGAGGTGCCCGCGTCCTACTTCGAGGCGATGGACCTGACGCCGTATCCTAAAGCGCTTCGCTACCACTGCTGGCGGAACGAGAAATTCAGCGGCAGCCCGCCGTCTGCGAACCTGGTGATGGAAGGAACCGAAAAGTCGCGGGCGATACGGGAAGAAGCGCGCCGCTGGGTTCCCTGATCCGCCGGGAAGCCTACATCAACTCCAGATAAATCCGCTTCATGTCTTCCGCGTCGGCGGGCACGGGGTTCGTTAAGACCGTGGTGCTGGCGGCCGCTTCGTGCGCCATGCGGTCGAGGTATTCCTCTTTCGCGCCGATGGCGGCGAGCGATTCGGGGATGTCGATATCATCCGCCAGGGCGCGTACGCGGTCGACCGCTAGTTCCGCGTCCTGCGTATCGTCCGCTCCCTCTTCGGGGTTCGCCAGGAGCGGGGCCAGCCGGGCGTAGGTGTCGCGCATGGCGGGCAGGTTGAAGCGCATCACGGGGGCCAAGAGTATTCCGTTCGTGGTGCCGTGGTGGCCGCCGAAGAAGTTGAAGACCGGGTGCGTGAGCCCGTGCACGATGCCCAGCCCAGTATTGGTGAACGAAGCGCCCGCGAGGCAAGCTCCCAGCGCCACGGGGTCGGCGGCGTCCGGATCTGCGGGGTCGGCGACGAAGCGCCGCGCGTTCTGGCCGATCAGGCCGATTGCCTGGAAACAGAGCGCCTGCGTCCAGGGGGTCGCGCGCGGTGAGCCGAGCGATTCCACCGCGTGGGTCAGGGCGTCCATCAGCGCGCCCGCGGCGAAGAATTTTGGAAGCGTGGCGAGCAGGGAGGAATCCACCACCGCCACATTGGCATAAAGCGCGTCCGAGTGAATGCTCGATTTGGTTCCAAGCTCGATGTCGGTGATGATGGAGGCGCGCGTCACCTCGCTGCCCGTGCCCGCCGTGGTCGGGGCCGTGATGAAAGGCGGAATGGATTTCTCCACTTTGTCCGCGCCGTAATAGTCGCTTATCTTTCCGCCGTTTGCGATGAGCGCCCCCATCGCCTTGGCGGTGTCTATGGCGCTTCCCCCGCCCGCGGTGATTATCCCGCCGCAATCGTTCGCCTCATAAAACGCCTGGGCGCGCGTGATGCTCGGGTCCGAGGGGTTGGGTTCCACATCTTCATACAGCCGGTATTGGACGCCCGCCTCATCCAGTCCCTTCGTCACGGAGTCGAGAACGCCGGCGCCCGAAAGTCCAGGGTCAGCGAGCAGCATGGGGCGCGTCATGCCCAGCCTTTTCGCTTCGGCGCCGATAGAGGCGGCTTCTCCCCTGCCGAAGCGCACGCGCGGCACGGCGGACATGCGGAACTGATCGATCATGGCTGGTTTCTCCTTCTGGAAGTTTTCATTCGGCTCGGCAAGGGGCTATTGAAAAACCCCTTTCCGGGCGTCTTCAATTCACGAGAATGGACAGAACCACTCCCCCCTTGAGGGGGAGTCAACAAGACAAGGGCGAAGCCCGCAGGCGAGTTGGTGGGGGGAGCTTTTATCCGTGGCATGTCCCCCCACCGAATCGGCCTTCGCATAAACCGCTCGGCCTCTTCGACTCCCCCTCAAGGGGGGAGTGAACTTCAAGATCCTCAAGGGAGGAGTGTTGTCTCCTCTCTCATCGCTCGGTTCCATACTCCGAATCACGAAATTAGGTCTTTTTCAAAAGGCCCGGCGCTGCGGGTTGTTCTCCAGCCGCATCGTCTGCGAGCGCTTCTCGCGGCGGCCAGTCTTCGGAACGGTTCTTGAAAGACAGATATACGAGAACGTCATCGCCGGGATTCTTTAATTCATGCTCCACTCCCAGGGGGATATGGACCACCTCGCCTGCGCCCAGGGACTTCTCCTCGTCACCGACGCGGAACCAGCCTGTGCCATCCAGTATGTGGATGATTTGTTCGCAGCCGTGGCTGTGCGGGCGGGTCGCCTTTCCGGGCGGTTGCTCCTGGCGCGTCAGGGTGGTGAACGCGCCAAGGACCATACTGCCCCGAGAATCCGTTGTGGAGACGATGTTGCGCTTTTTCATGTCGTCCCAGCGGTAAAAAGGCATAGCGCATCCTCTTTTTTTCAGGCGAGAGACGTACGGTCTAGACCAGTTCGGCGATTTTCGCCTGGAGAAGCTCGTAGTTCGGGCGGCCCATCTCGATTTCGCCGTCGTCTATCATCCGCGCGATCTCGGTCACCGCGTCGTTGAAGGGGGTGGGGATGCCGAGTTCCCTCGCCCTGCGCGAGACGAGGCCGTTGATGTATTCCATCTCGCTCTTTCGGCCCTTGATGTGGTCCTGAATCGGAGCGGTGCGCGAACGCGGCCCCACGTGGCCGAGCAGCGTCTTCATGGCCGTGACGAGCACCTGATCGTCAGAACCCGCGAAATCATCCGACGATAAGCCGAACACGGGCTCCACCCCGTAGCCCAGGGCTTCGCCTACCGCCATCGCCTCTTTTCCGAGTCCGACCGAAAGGTCGATGACGCCCGGAAGCTCCTTGGTCTCGGCGTTCTTGAGGCCCAGCAGGCCGAAGGGCCCCATGGTCATGCAGTTGGCGATGAGCTTCGTCCACTTGGTGCCCTCGATGTTCGTGCTTACCTCGGTGACGGCGACATGCGCGAAGATGTCGCGTACTTCTTCCGCGCGCGGGGTGACCGAGCCGTCCAGTTCCCCCACGGCGAACCAGGTGCCCTTGCGCGGGGTGTTCCGCTGGATGAGGCCGGGCGTGAATATCTCCGCCGACAGCTCCACGCAGCAGCCCACCACACGCTCGCGCCCGATGATGGAGGTGATCATATCGTTGTTCATGCTGTTCTGCGCCCCGACGAATATGCCGTCGCTCTTCAGGTAGGGTTTGATGAGTTCGCACATCCAGCGGGTGTCGTAGGATTTGACGATGAGCAGGACGATGTCGAAGGTCGTCCTGAGCGAGGCCAGTTCGCACAGATGGTGCGCGCGCAAGGGCGGTGTTTTGAGGTCGAGGTCGGGCATCTGGACGTGTAAGCCGTCTTTTCGCATCACCTCCACATGCTCGGGCCATTGGTCGATGACGGTGACGTCGAGACCTGCGTCAGTCAGATCGGCGGACACGCTGCCGCCGATGGCGCCTGCGCCGAGAACGGCGATTTTCTTGTTCATGCTACACCTTGCCTTTCGGGGCTTGCGCCCTCAAGAGAATGAGAATGGCGACGCGAATATGCGTTCGGTGATTAAAAATACTTCATGGTTCGGATACGTTGCGCCTGGTTGGTGCCCGCCGAGTGGAGGAAGCTGATGACGTCGCGCAGGTATTTCTCCATCGGCGCGTCCGTCATGTAGCCCGTTCCACCCCAGACCTCGAGCGCGCGCGTGGCGATGCGGAAACCGGCCTCAGAAGTATAGGCCTTAGCCATATAGCCGAGCTTGGGGTCGTAGTTATCGCGCATCGCCCGCCAGGCGGCGTAGTGGAGCAACTGGCGCGAAGCCTCGTACTCGACGAAGCAATCCGCCAGCATGAAGCCCACGCCCTGGTGTTCGATGATGGGTTTTCCGCCCTGGATTCTCGTTTTGGCGAATTCGAGCGCGTCCTCATAAGCGGCGCGGGCGGGGCCTAAGTTCGTGGCGGCGGACTCGATGACCGAGCCGCGCGAGAAAGGACCCGAACGGGCCGCCACGCCCCCGCCGACCGGTGTGACGCGGTAGTCGTCCGAAACGCGGCAGTTCTCAAAAATGAGTTCCGCGTTCTGGGAGAGCTGCTGGCCCATCTTCTCGTGGATCTTGCCGATGGAAAAGCCTTCCATGTCCGGCGTCACCATGAAGTATGTGATGCCCTGCGATACGCCGACGGTGGGATCGGTACGGCAGACGAGCACGTAGAGCTTGGCGACCCCCCCGTTGCTGATGTAGTGCTTCTTGCCGTTGATGATCCAGTCTTCCCCGTCTCGCACCGCACTCGTGCGGACGCCGAGATCGGGGCCTTCTTCGGGGATAAAATTCTCCGAACCCACCTCCGGCTCTGTCATCCCGACGGCGAGGTGGAAGCGGTGATCCTCCAGGAATCGGGGCAGGAATTTCGCGCGCTGCTCCTCGTTCCAGACGATGTCGAGGAAATGGATAATTTTCCAGGTCTGGTCGAAGGTGACGGCCACGCCCAGATCCCCCCAGCCGATCTCCTCTCCCACGATGCAAAGCGTGAGGATGTCGGCCCCGCCGCCGCCTATCTCCTCGGGGATGGAGAGCGTCCTCAGGCCAAGCCTGCTACCGGTCTCGAGAATGTCCCAGGGGAATCTCTCTAACGGGTCGGTGATTCGCTCGCGCTCGCGCACGTGGGGCTTCAGTTCGTTTTTGGCGTAGTCGTGCGCCAGTTTCTGCAGTTCAAGCTGTCGTTCGGTGAGTGTGAAATCCATCGCTCGCCTTTTGGTTAAAGTGAAACGGCTCAGTCCATCACGATCGCCGCGCGGCCCGTAATCGCGCCCGCTTCCAGGCGTTCGTGCACTTTTTCGGCTTCTTCGAGCCGGTAGGTTTCCGTGACCAGCGGCCAGACTTCGCCGCGCGCGCAAAGCTCGAGTGATTCGATGATCTCCTGTTTGGTGAACGAGCGGCTGCCCATGACCTCGAGCTCTCCGTTCAGGAGGCTTCCGGCGGAGAGGCGGAACGGCTTGGGCGTAAACCCGCCCAGCGTCACCAGACGGCCGCCCTTATCGAGCGCTTCGGCGGCGGCCTCAAGCGTAGTGTCGTGGGAGACGAAATCGATAGCCACGTTCACGCCTACGCCGCCCGTGAGTTCTAGCAGCGCCTCCTTCACGTTTTCCTTCGAGGCGTCGACCGTGGCCTCCGCCCCGAGTTCTTTGCACTGGGCCAGTTTTTGCTCGGAGACGTCCACGGCGATGACGCGCGCGTTCGCCCAGCGGGCGAGCATGACCATGTGGATACCCACACCGCCGCCCGCCCCGATGACGGCGACGGTCTCCATCGGCTCGATCCGCGCGCGGCGCACCACCTTATAGGGGGTGACGATGGCGTCGCAGATGACGGCCGCCTCGGCGGGATGGGCCTTGTAGTCCAGACTCTCTGGCAGGTGAACGTAAACCTGTGCGGGGAGGTTGATGTATTCGGCATAACCGCCGTCGCAGTGCCTGCCGACGAAGCCGGCCATGTTGTCGCAGAGGGGTTCCCTGTTCACCCGGCACCAGCGGCAATGCCCGCAGGTGAGGTAGCAGTGGAAGGTGACGATGTCACCCGCCTTCACGTTCGAGACCCCGGCTCCCGTCTCGACGATCTCGCCCACCACCTCGTGGCCGATGATCATGGGGTAGTCGATGTCCACGCGGCCCGCACGCGCATGGTGAATCGTGAGACCCGAGCCGCAGGCGATGACGCGGGCCACGGCCTCGCCCGTCCCGGGTTTCGGGTCGGGTACGTCCTCATAAGAAAATGGCGCTCCTTTTTTCCTCAACACCATGGCCTTCATGAGAGTCTCCTTCTGGGAGTATCTCCGCGCGCGATGCTAAAGCGCGAACATGTGCGATTGATGGCGGGCAATATATCGGGAATGCCGGCAAATGACTATAGCAAAGGAGCGGGAATGGCTGGGGAATAGAAACAGGTGGAATCTCCCTATATACTCTGTGCGAAGTTCGCCGCCTTGTCGACATTGCCTGAAAGCTGGGCTCGGTCGGCTCTCGGAAAGGGATAGAAGTGAAGTCCTCGGGAATCCTATGTACGGCCGTTCTCGTCATCTTGTCGCTGTATGGCTGTGGAGGTGGGGAGAGCGGAGGCGGTACCAGTGCGCCGCGCCCCTCCCCTCCGGCAGTGATGCCCCTAGCAGATTTGCTACCCTCCGCACGAGCGGCGAAGGCGCCATTTTTCGATCTCGGTGGCTCTCTACATATCGGGATTGGTTCCGCGCCTCCGGTCGGTCAACTCCAGAAGACAGGCGAGCACAACGGGGTGGAAGTCTCGCAAGGGCGGGTACTGGATGGCTCGGGAGCCATCGATGTTCTTGACTATGTGCGGCCGACAGCGTTTCATACCGATCTTACAGGACTTGCGACGTTCCCGAGTCCGCCGCTCGTCCGCGTCGCCCAGGGAACGGACGAGAAATACACCGACTATGCGGTGCGCGCCGTTCAGATCATTAACGCCGCTCTGCCTCGGGATGCGCGTCTTTCGTTTGGCGATACGCCCGCTCCGGATCCGCTGGACGTCGATGACGTGCCGCGCGGCAACATCTATATCGAATTCATCCCACAGTCGGAGTGGCCGGGAGAAGTCACGCCCGATGAGAACGCGGTCGGCAATACGCAATCGCAATCTCGTTACTGGTACAATACCCGAACGCGACGAAGTGAAATCCTGGAAGCCGACTCTTCTCATATATTGATTGACAGCGAGGAAGTACAATATTTCTCTGAAGATAAAACCGTCTACGTACTTGTTCACGAACTGCTCCACGCCCTGGGTTTCTCCGGCCATACCGATCCTGCGCGTTTCCCGGACGCCACCTTGAATCCCAATGTCCCGGCGAATTTGCCTCCTTTTCTCCTTTCCCTGATAGATCGAGAAGCGCTGCTCGCGGCGTATGACAGGTACAGGCCCGGGGCGCAGCCCGAACAGATAACGGCGGAAAATCTCGGACCCTGGGATGAGGCGTCGTTTCACGTCCGTGGGGATTTGGGGATTCCGGGCGGTGAGGTCTCCTTCGGCGTCGCTTTGAGGAACGGCCTGGCGCAACCCTGGGCCACCGGACCGGAGCCGCCAATGGATCTGGCGCAAAACGGTGGATTATCGGGGAGCGCCACCTGGAGTGGCGCATTGCTAGGTGTCACGCCATCAGGAGAGGTGGTTGTCGGTGATTCCAGCCTCGACGTCAATCTGGCGGACCTGGACGGACAACTCGATTTCACCGGTCTGGAGTTCGACGGCGGCGGGATGTGGGAAGATGGCAACCTCGGCTATTCGGTTGATGTGCGGGGCAACACTTTCTTCCAAACTGGTGGGGATGACGGCGAGGTTACAGGCGCTTTCTTTGGTCCCGGGCACGAGGGGATGGGCGGTGTTCTCGAGCGCTCCGATTTATCCGCCGGTTTTGGGGGCAAGCGGTAGGCCTCACCTTACACCGCAATTCGCTATTCATCCTCCATAATAGCGTAGATTCCTGCTCGCTCCCCCTCGATGGGAGTTGTTGAAAAAGCCCACTATACGTCCGGTCGGCGACATGATGATCACGTAGGGACAGGCCTCCGTGCCTGTCCGAGGCCCCCCGCGCCTGTTTTGATTGCAACCGTCCTGCAAAGGACAACCACGGAGGGTTGTCCCTACAACCGCCATTCCTCCTTCTGCGGACTTTTCAACAGCCCTCGACGGCTGCTAAGGATTTCGCCGCCCAGTCGCATCCCACCTGGCTCGCCCACAGGTCCATGAGCCGCTTGGTGACGGGGCCGGGCGCGCCGTGCGCCATCTTGGTTCCGTCGACCGAGGAGACCGGGAGGATGCAGATGCTGTTCCCGGTGTGGAAGGCCTCGTCCGCGATCAGCAGGTCGTAGCGCGTGAGGTTCGTCTCGCGAACCGGGATGCCGAGTTCTTTCGCCATGTCGATGACGTGTGTGCGGGTGACGCCGACCAGGCAGTTGTGATCCGTAGGGGTGAGGATTTCACCGTCTCTCACGAAAAAGCAGTTGTAGCTCGACCCCTCGGCCACGAAGCCGCTCATGTCGAGCATGATGGGCCATGCGCCCGCCTCCTGGGCCTGGAAGTCGGCCTGGACGTGGTTCATCTTGTTGCCCACCTTGGCGCGCGGTTCGATGCACTCAGGCGGAATGCGGCGCACGCCGGTGACGACCGAGGGCACGCCCTCCCTGTAGCCGTGGGCGTAGCGCGTATAGTCCATCGGCAGGGTGAAGATGACCACCGTGTGCGCGCCGTGCGTGTGGGTGGCGGCGGAGCTGACGCCGCCCCCCCGCGTCACCCAGTGGTTGATGCGGAATTCCTCATCCTCGGCGTATACGCCGCGGTTTCGCTCGATGAGCTCCATGGTGAGGGCTTCCATCTCGTCCGCGTTCATGCCGGGGTCGAGCCGCGCGTAGCGGCACGATAGATAGAGCCTGTCGATGTGCGCCCGCAGATGCCAGGGCTGGCCGCCAAAGGTGCGCGATGCGTCATAGACGCCGTCGCCGTAGAGGAAGCCCCTGTCCAGGATGGACACGTTCGCTTCCGATTCCGGCACGAACCGGCCCTTGACGTAGGCGATTCTCTCAGTCAATTCCACATCCTCCATGGTTTCGCATCATCGCGTCGTTCACGCTTTGTCTTATAGCAGGTCCATCGCAGCGGAGCGCGCGGCGTGGCCCATGCCGAAAGCATGGGAAAAAGCCACGACGTCGCGCACCAGCCGTTCCATGGGCGCTTCGGTCATGTAGCCTGCGCCTCCCCACACCTCCATCGAACGGCGCACGACGCGCTCGCACGATTCCGCCGCGAAGGCTTTTGCGAGAAAACTCCGCCAAGGGTCTGCGTCCTCGCCCCGCTCTGCCGCCCAAGCCGCCGCCTGGAGGCTTCTTCTGGAGGCGTCCAGCTCCATGAGGTTATCGCAAAGCATGAAGCCGACCGTCTGGTGCTCGATGATGGGTTTTCCTCCCTGCACGCGTTCGCGGGCGTGCTCGAGAGCGTGCTCAAAGGATTTTCTCGCCGTTCCGACCGCCGCCGCCGCAGGGAGGATGCGGGTGGCGTGCGTCGCGTCCCGCCAATCCTCCTCCGCGCAATCGAACGGGTGTTCGAGTTTCACGTCGTTAAGGTGCAGATCGACATCCTGGCAGGAGCGCATGCCCATCAAATCATGGTAATGGGCAACCTCGATTCCCGCCCCCTCGCGGTTTTCCAGGAGAAAAATCTGACAACCGCCTTCATCCGTGGGACTCGATTCCAGCAGATACAGGCCGGCGGACGCGCCATTCAGCACATGCCGCGCGCCGCCGTTAAGACTCAGGCTGTCCCTGTTCTGCTCAATACTCGCGCCCTGGATCGCATCGGAGGGAAAGGGACTTTTCTCCTCGGCAGCGGGCGAATCGCCGATTTTCAGGTGAGCCAGATGGAGCGGGTGGTCTTGCGTGAATTTTTCCGCGAACGCCGCAAAGCCCACTTCGTCCCACAGGCGGGATACGGCGTTTGCGAGCGCCCAATCCTGCGCGTAGATGACGCCGACGCCTAAATCCCCCCAGCCGATCTCCTCCGCCACGAAGCAAAGGCTCAGCAGATCAGCCCCTCCTCCTCCGCGGCTCTCCGGGACGGGCAGGGTGCGCAGTCCCAGTGAATCGCCTTTCTCCAGGATATCAGCGGGAAAGCGGTTTTCCGGGATTTTTTCCTCATCAAGCGCGTCGGTGTGCGGCGCGATCTCCTGACGCGCGAAATCGCGCGCCAAGCCTTGAAGCGCGAGAGTAGCCTCTGCGGGAGCGAAGTCCATGCGCCGAACCCTTATGAACGCGAGAAGTTCAGCGAGCTAGTCGATGAGGCCCACGCTCTTGAGATCCGATGTCAGTTCCGCCTTCTCGTCCGTGCTCAGGGGGATCATCGGCGCGCGCGAGGGGCCGCCGTGCATGCCCATGAGGTCCATCCAGTCCTTGAGCGCGGCGATGGGGAACGCACCCCGCGCCCAGGGCTCCCACAGCCATTTGTCGGCCACGCGGCGAATCGGGTTCATGGACTCGCGCGCGGTCCAGGCTTCCTCGAGGTTCCCCTCGTCGATCAAGTCGGTGTATCGCTGCATGTTGAGATTGCCGGTGCGCTGCAACAGGAACGGGTCGGGGCCGCTCATGTAGGTCTGCTGCTTGTGATATGCGCGGTTGAAGAACCACTGGGTTTCCATGGGGTCGCTCACGACGATATCCTCACCCACGGCTTCACGCACCTCGTCGCAGTGGTATTTGGGCTGCGCGTTCTTGATGCAGCAGAGGTTTTCGTTGTCCTCGACGATTGCCTTGACCAGGGGCGCCGAGAGGGAATAGCCGGTCGCCGCCGTGTTGAACAGGGACACGCCGATATCCACGTTGCTGCAGAATTCCTTGAAAAACGCACGCACGCGCTCGGGAATCCCCTGCGCGCCGAGGTAGGGATTCGCCAGAATGGCGTAAGTCGCGCCCGCATCAATCGCCGCGTTGGTGAGTTCGATAGCTTCTTTGGCGGAAGTGTGGCCGGTGTGCGCGATGATGGGTACGTCACCCGCCTCGTCGCAGGCGATTTCCTGTCCGCGCAGGCGCTCTTCTTTCGTCAGGCACCAGAATTCACCGATCATCCCGCCGACGAAAAACCCCTTGA
This sequence comes from bacterium, assembly GCA_965213625.1. Lineage (GTDB taxonomy): Bacteria > UBA8248 > UBA8248 > UBA8248 > UBA8248 > Bin107. The sequence goes on along the minus strand of CBDBZU010000004.1, from coordinate 250,023 downwards.
TGTCGAGGTTGTCGATGTAATGACGAATATCGGCGCGAAAACCCGCCTCGTCGATGTTGTCGTTCTCATCGAAGGGGTAGGGGATGGCGGCCCAGATTCCCCGCATGTTCTCCTTGCAGTAGGCGCGTGAGTCCGATTTCTTGTAAGAGGGCATTGCTGTCTCCTTCTCGGGTGTGTGACGGAAACATCCGTCAATTTGAGTTTACCATTCATCCTCACCGGCGGGGGCGAGAAGCGGCGCGGCCTTGAGCTTCACCGCCTCGTTCGTGCCGAAGCCGTGCAGATAGCTCAGCACGTCGCGCCAGCATTTCTCGGGCGTCGGCCTGTCGTCGTGCCAGGTCGCGCCCGACCTCCCCCATACTTCCATCGCGGTGCGGCAGACCTTGATGCCCGCCTCAGACGCGAACACCTTGGACATGAGACGGCGCTTCGAATCGTCCGTCGGCTTCTCCGCATGCCATGCCGCAGAATACAGGTAGGTTCTCGAAGCCTCAATCAGCATATACATTTCCGTGAGCGCCATCTGCGCCCACTGTTCGCTCGCCGCGCCGCTCTCCTGCGCGGCCGTCCGCGCGAGGTCGTACGCGAGGCGCGAGGGACCCATCACCGGGATGAGCGCGCCGCTCACCATGCGCTTCAGGATAGAGAGGCCGCCGTTCCATTCGCCGAAGAGATTATGCGCGGGCACGCGGCAGTTTCTGAGTACGAGTTCGCCGTTTTGAAGAAGCCGCCTGCCGAGCTTCGAGTGCGCCTCACCGATCTCGAAGCCTTCCGTATCGCGGGGCACGAGGAAGCAGGTGAGGCCTTCGCTCATCTTTTTCTCGGGCGCCGTGCGCGCGAAGATGAAGTAATACTTCGCCAGGCCGCCGTTTGAAATGTAGTGCTTCGTGCCGTTCAGGATATAGAAGTCACCCTCTTGTTTCGCCGTCATGCGCGGGCCTGCACCCGGCTCGTCGTGCATGAGGAAGGTGTCGGTCCCGCTCTGGGGCTCCGTGGTGGCGAGGGCGAGCAGGGCTCTCGAGTCGTTCATGAAGTCATCGAGGTACAAGTCGCGCTGTTTTTGGGTGGTCTCGACCGTGAGCAGTTGGGCGAACTTGTAGGTCTGGTCCATCGAGACGGCGACGCCCAGATCGCCATAGGCGAGTTCTTCGGCCACCATGGCCTGCACCAGATGGCGCGCGCCGAAGCCGCCGTATTTTTCGGGCACGGTGAGCGTTCTTAAGCCTGCGGCGTCGAGCTTATCGGCGATATGCCAGGGATAGGCCTCGCCGGGCGCGTAGTTCCTGTCCCTCGCCGCGGCGATGGGCAGGATGTCCTCACGCGCAATCTTTCGCGCGCGGCGCACCATCTCGGATTCTTCGGGGCTTAAGTCCGGCATCATGGCGTTTAGGCGCATCCTTCTGAAAGCGAGACAAGTCAATGGTGATTTGCCCGATTTCGTACCACTACTTGAGACGCTATGTTCTGTCAATCATATTGGGGTATACCGTGGATGCGTAAACCCATGAACGGACAGGGCGAATTGCCTCCGGCGAAACTGAGACTTAAGGCGAGTGAATGTGAAAATCGTGATTCCGGATGACTACGAGGGTAACTTCACAGACTCGCCCCAGCTCGCGCGCCTCGAGGAGCTTGGCGAGGTAGCCCATTTCACCGGGCGGCCTGCGAGTGAAGAGGACATGGCGGATCGCATTGCCGATGCGGAAATCATACTGACCGTGCGCTTTCAGACGGATTTCAAGAACACTGCATTGCTTGAAACAGCGTGCAAATTGCGTTTTATCTCAATCTGGGGTACGCGCCCCCGTGTGGTGGACATGAAGCGTGCTGGTGAGCGGGGCGTTACGGTTTCCGTGACGCCCGGAGCGGGGAGTCCCTCGGTGGCCGAGCACACGATGATGATGGTCTTAGGCCTCGCGAAGCGGCTGCCCTTCCAGGGACCGGCCATGCGGGCGGGGGTGTGGGAGCGCGTCCAGGGCGTGGAGCTTCTGGGCAAGACGCTCTCGGTGATCGGCTTCGGGCACATCGGAAGCAAGGTCGTCCCCATGGCGCGGGGCTTCGGGATGGAGGTGCTGGCGTGGTCGAAGCGCATGACGCCTGAGCGCGCGGCGAAAGAAGGAGCGCGCGCGGCATCGCTCGATGCGTGCATGGGCTGTGATTTCGTGACGATACAGCTTCACGTGACGCCAGAGACGAAGGGCATCATCTCCAAAGAGCGCATCGCGGGGATGAAGCCCACGGCGTTTCTGATTAACACCTCGCGCGCGGGCCTGGTGGATATGGACGCCCTGCTCGAAGCGCTGCGGGAAAAGAGGATCGCGGGCGCAGGCCTCGACGTGTTCGAGCCGGATGAGCCCTTGCCGGGGGATTCTCCGCTCAGAACGCTCGATAACGTGATCCTCACACCGCACGTCGCCGCGCATACCGAGGGGGCGGTTGAGCGGGAGGCGCGCATAACTGTGGACAACGTGGAGGCTTTCATTCGGGGAGTGCCTGAGAACCTGGTGTTCGAGGACGCTTGAGTATTTCATGCGAGAGGCGTTTTCAACCATTCGCAGAAATTAAAATGACTTATAGCAATGTGAAGAAAACTTAAGACTTCTTATTTTTTAAAAGAGAGGGAAAAAATGAGCTACCGAATCGAGATGACTGAAGTCCAGGGCAGCGAGATGGAGATTTTCCTGTACGAGCCTGCGGGCGACGGGCCGCATCCTGGGCTGGTGCTCTGCCAGCACATTCCGGGGCACGGGGGAATCGAGGGCGACCCCTTCACGGTGAAATCGGCGGAGCGCTTCCGGGCGAACGGCTACGCGGTGTCGGTTCCGTTTCTCTACCACTGGTGGTCCAAGAGTGACGACATGCAGATAAAGCGCGATGAGTTCAACGACGCGCAGACGGCGCAGGACTTGAAAGCGGGCTTCGACGCCCTGGCGACTATTGAGAGCGTGGACGCGGGCCGGATCGGCGTCGTCGGGCACTGCTGGGGCGGGCGCGTGAGCTGGCTTGCCGCGTGCACGGATTCGCGCTACGCCGCGTGCGCGGTCTTCTACGGCGGCGGCGTGAAGGAAGTGCGCGGCGCAGGAAACCCGCCCGCCATCGAGCTGACGGGAAACATCGCGTGCCCGGTCATTGGCATATTCGGAAACGAGGACCAGAACCCCTCGCCGGAGGACGTGGACGACTACGAGGCGGCGCTCAAAAGCGCGGGCGCGGAATATGTTTTCCACCGCTACGACGGCGCCGGCCACGCCTTTCAGTGGGAGGACAACCCCGAGCGCTTCCGCGCCGAACAGAGCGAGGATTCCTGGGAGAAAACGCTCGCGTTTTTCGGTGAGAAGCTGGGGTGAGGGGAGGTTTGAAGGAGATTACGCCGCAGCGATTCTCAGGTCGCATGAACCCCTTGTAAAGCCGGTTCGATATCGGCCATGACGAATAGCCGTGGATATACCGAACGGCCGCCGAGCCTGAATACGCGGGCGTCTACGCTTCCGTGCTCAAGCCACTCACTAACCGTTTGAGCTTGCAGGCGGTTGATATAGCCCAGGCGAACGCCGCTCTTGCGAGCCACCGCTACCGCATGAGGGTCATACTCGTTGGTCGGGTCGTGTTGGAAAACCACGGGCTCGTCAACTTCCAAGTCGAGCGCATCGTTTCGATAATGCCTGTAACCCGAGACGTCGAAAACGTAGCGGAAAGGACGGTCGAAACCTTCGAAAGTCTCGGTGACCCCGAAGCTATCACTGGTCACGCGGGCGCCTGTATAGGCCAGAAGGCTGAGGTAGGAGAAATCGGCTTGCGGCGAGAGGCCGAACGTCTCCATGAAGTCATGGAAGTCGGGTCGACCCCGGGGCGGGAGTCGTCGCGCCAGTACGTCGAGCGCGGTGTCCGCCTCGTGCGGATCGCCCAGCGCGAGGCCGGGATAGCCGCCGAATCCGGTTTCCAGGGCAGGCGCGAGGCGCGCCTCATCCAAATACGAAAACGCCACGCCTTCTTCGCATTGCGCCAACTCGGCCACCGCGAACCTGTCGCGGGAACCGGGCTGCTCCAGAGGGCGCTGCCACGTCAACAAAGCCCGGCGTGTCTGTATGGGGTCGGTGATCATGTCCGTCATTTTTTCGTCTCGCTGAGGATGTTCTTGATGCGTTCCATTCCAATTTCAGAATAGCACAGATAGAGACGTGGGCGACTACGAGGCGGCGCTCAAGGGCGCTGGCGTCGAATACGTCTTCCACCGCTACGACGGCGCGGGCCACACCTTTCAGTGGGAGGACAACCCCGAGCGCTTCCGTGCCGAACAGAGCGAGGATTCCTGGGAGAAAACGCTCGCGTTTTTCGGTGAGAAGCTGGGTTAGTGGGGGATATCAACTGCTTAGGTATTAGACAGAAAATTAACTAATCCGGTAGAGAAGTACGTAACTCGCTTAGAAAGTTTATCGCCGTGTCCACGAATTTAGAACCGCAGACTAAACAGTAATTCTGCTTATTTTGGCCCTCTTTGACGGTCAGCCGCAAATCATCTTTCTCAATACGATGTCGTGCATTATGTTTACAGTTATGTGCCCGTTTTGCTTTAGTGATTTTTACATTCTTAAGTAAGGACTTAGGTTTTGGCATCTCGCAACTCCTCTTCGAGGATTGCAACTTGGGCTTCCAAAGCATCGTGGGCAGTTTCTAACTGTTCTAGAGTAAAATTCTCACGATTGGCATTTTCTTGGGCTACGCTCGCATTCACTCGTTTGTTCAATTCACTCACGACCCATTGGTAGTTCGCCTTCTGTCGTCGTGGGTCCAGTGTTTGTCCCCCAGGATTGATTCCACATCGAGCTAGGATGCCGCCTGATTCATTCTGAATTCGTTGGCTCAATGAATTGCGACGCGCCAGTCTCTTATCTTGTCGGGTCGGTCGGATACGGCGAATACCAGCTGCTGCTTGGTCTGGAGTAATCCCCCGATCAGCTAGTTGTTGTAATAAAGCAATAATTTCTGGATCTCCAATAGGATCCATGTCCGTTGCTAGTACATCCGTTTCAGAGACCACATCTATAGGTTGGATATTTCCAATGCCGCCAGGCTCACGTTCAGTAGGGCCTGTGGGGTCGAAGTCGATATTTTCGGCCTCAGGTAGAAGGTCCGCGAAATATGCCTGATCTGCATCACTGAAGGATCGGAAGTCGTTCCAGCGTTGCGCGACGTTTGCACCTGCATGGAAGACAACAACTCCCCGATTAAGCTGGCTATATGGCATATTCTGTTCGACTACGCGCATGATCCGACCGACAAACTGAACGAACGGCGAGAGATTGGCATAGATGCTGCCTACCATTGCCACAGCTAGATACTTATGATCAAAGCCCTCACCGAGCATTCGTGCTTGTACGATTACATCTAACTCATGATTCGCGAGCTTTTGGAGTACAAGCTGATTCGCGTTCTGTCCTACTCGGGAATGGACATAATCTGCTCGCATACCCCGAGCACGGAATGCTTCTACAATTTGGATGCAATGATCGATATTCAAGGCTGATGCAATGATTTTAAGGCGTTGTTCCTCAGTTTCCTCACGTAAACGCCGCAACTCACCAATAGAACAGTCCACAATGGATGACAGCGATTCATCTGACATCACGATTCCGCGGCGGAACTCGGCATGCTCTTGGCCAAGTCTAATCACATCTTCCAGCTCGATTGTGCACTCTTCACCCGAACTCTGATCAACATAAGTCAACTCGGAAGGCCTCAACATCTTGGCTGCTACACGTTTCACATATCCGGCTTGAATTGCACGAACTACTGGGAAGGAGTAAATCACAGCCCCTTCCATAAGTTGTCCGTCAGCACGTGTGGGAGTCGCACTGAAATTTATCACTTGGGCGTTAGGAAAGCGATCAAAGACCTGTTGCCAAGACGCTGCTGTGTTGTGGTGGCCTTCGTCAACTAGAATTAAATCGAAAAAGTCATCTCCAAATTCATCCAGCCAACGGTTTTCTTCACCTGCAATTTGCTGGATATTCGAAACGACAATCTCCGAGTTTTGCAGATCATCGTGATTGACCGTCCTACTTGCGACAACAACAGTTTCGGGGAAATCGTCATCAATTTCGAGCACAGCGCATTTCTCGTAAAAGTTATTAGCGCTACTTGATTTCATATCATCAACAAGTTGATCACGAATTCGTGTTCCAGGCGCAATGACTAGAACTCGGTGAGCATCAAGCGCATACGGAGTAATGGCGATGAGCCCGGATTTTCCACAACCGACAGGAAGGACGACTCCGGCAAATCTAGTGGCCTCACCCGTCCCATAATAATCACGGATATGTACCCACCCTTCGCGCTGTGGAATGCGCAGAAGTTCATTGTCTTCAATATTAAATCGATTCGAGAAAGTCATAGAATTTTTCTGTCTAATGTGTACTGGTCTAGTACAGATGAGATAAAATTTGGGCGAAATTCAGAGCATCAAGATACTCTACAAATAAAAATGTTTCAACACCTGATGTGATTGGAAATAATGAAAAAACACCTCCCTAAAAATCGGACTCCAGTATCCACACGCCGGCGCCCAGGCGTTCGCTGATGTAGGCCCTGTCGTCGGCGGCCATGTAGACGTCGTCCACCTGGACTTGCAGGAGTTCGTAGTCTCTCCCCCACAGGGGGCGGATGGGGTCGCGCCTGGGCGTTTCGGGCACGTAGTGGGCGACTTCTCTGGGATTCAGCGGGTCTTCGATGTCGAACACGCGCAGGCCGCCGTTGAACCAGGTCATGTAAACTCTGGATTCGTCGATCAGCGAATCCGGGCGGTTCTCGTGCAGGTTGTGCGGGCCGGAGCGTCCGCCGCGCTCAGCGTAATCGCCCTCGGGGTGCGGGAAGGTGGAGAGCACCTTCGGGTTTTTCTCATCCGATATGTCCATCACGCGGATTTGCTTTTCGATATCCTCCATGTCCTCCGCCGTGCATTCATCCGAAACGATGCAGAGGTTCCGCTCCGGCAGGGGCAGCACGGAGTGCGTGGCCGAACTCTCCTCGGGCGGCCACTGGGTGTGGCTGATGAGGGTCGGGTTCGTGATGTCGGCGATGTCCAGGATGATGAAGCCAGAATCCCACCACGCGCCGTAGCATCTATCGCCGACGTTCATGGACATGTGTACGCAGGCGCGTTTTTTCTGCACGCCCTCGGGCGCCTCGCCGCCCAAGGGGATGTATTCGCCCTGTCTGTTTTTCTTGAAGCGGAACTGGCCCATCTGGTACCAGTCGCGCTCCTCGTCGTTCCGCATGCCCGGCATTGCCCAGCGGCCCACCTCCTTGGGCCGGGTGGGGTTCTTGAGATCGATGATTTTCAGGAACTGATCGATGTAATCATCGTCCCCCGCCGTAAGGAACGCGTAGCGGCCGTCGCCGAACCAGAACCGGTGCACCCCGCGACCTCCTGTATGGAAATAGCCCAGCGGGCGGAGTTCGGGCAGGTTCGAGACGTCGTAGATGTCGATGCCCGCCTTGAAGGGCTCGAAATCGGGGCCGCGTCCGCCGAACTGCTCGTTGTTGACGACCATGATGTCGCCGACGATCTGGAGCTTGTTGTTGTGCGTGTTGCGCGGGGCGGGAATCTGGTTCACGACTTTCGGCTTCCGGGGATTGGAGGCGTCGATGACGCTCGTGCCCGCGCCGGACATGCCCACGTGGCCGCAGAGTATGAAGTCGTCCTTCACGAGAAGCTGCATGACGTCGCCCTTGTTGCGTCCGCCGAAATCGCAGTGGCCCAGGAGCTTGAAGCCGTTCGCTTCCTCGGGGGTCATCTCCTTGCCCGGTTTCCCGCGCCCCGGCGGGATGGCCGGGTCCGGCGTGCATTCCATGTCGGACTCCTCGTTCGATGAGATGGCGGGATTATACCGTCGCCCGAGAGGAATCGGCCAGAGCGCCCTGGCTCCGCATATCCGCGCATTTGCGGTTATCGCCCCGCATCGGGGTGCGGCAGAATCTCCGCCAAGGAGCGAAGAGGAGACGTTCTCATGGACGCGAGAAATGCGAAAAAGGGAAAGCGGCGGCCGGCCCCTCATCAAGGAAGACCGGCCGGCTCCGTTCGGGCGGCAACCCTTCTGAAGGCGATCAGGACCGCCCTTTCGCGCCCGGGGACCGATCGCGAAGAATGCGCCGCGAATTTCGGTAAAATACCGAAAAATACGAAAAATATCGATAAATTCACGGGGTTTTTCGATAAAAAAAGAAAGCGGGAAAATATCGCAACGCACTGTAATAAAATGACTTGTTTCATATATCTGAGCGCAGGCGACTCAAATATGAGCGCAATTTTTTTTCGCGCTCCGCAATTGCCCGCATTTGCGATGAATTGCGCGGCTCTCCCCGCATTTGCCCGCAACCGCCCGCAGGAAGGCTCGGCGGGCCGCAGGGGCGAGGCGAAGATACGGCGTGGGCTTCCTCTCCGCCGCCGCGTGAGCCTCCATGCCGCCCGCCGCCGATGCCGGGTTGTTCAACAGCCCCCCAAGGGGGCGTGATTCCATCATTCCCCGTCAGGTACAGACCCTCCTCCCTCACGGTCGAGTCATGGATGTAATTCCCGTTTATTTTCACGGCCTACTCCTGTAGTCTTCCTCCATGCCGAAACTATCCCTGAACCGCTTGATCCACGACATCCAGCCGCTCGATAAGCGCGAGGCGTTCCTGCGCGACCCGCCCGAATACGCGCGTGGCTTTGACGTCACAGAAGCCGAACTTGCGGCGGTTCGCGATTCCGACATGCGCGCGCTGTGGAACTTCGGCGCGAACCCCTACCTGCTGCGGGTGCTGCAGATGCGCTCAGGCATATCGGATGTGGATTTCCGGGCGGCGCTGGCGGGCCTCTCCTTTCCGCGTCCCGATGAGGGGGATGTATAGCGTGGCCGAGATTGTCGGCGCCTTTGCGGCGAGCCATACGCCCCTGTTCCTGCTGCGGCATGACGCGCCCGCGGAAGATGTGAGGGAAGAGGTATTCTCAGGCTACCGCCGGATGGCCCGGGAGATCGTGGACAGAGGGGCCGAGGCGATGGTCCTGCTTGGAAACGACCATCTGCACGCCTTTTCCATGGACAGATACCCCGCACTGGCGGTCGGCGCGGGTCCCCGGTTCGGCCCGGTGGAGACGGAACCTTATCTGCCGGACGACATATACGAAGGGGCCGAGGAGTTGGCCTCTCACCTTACGCGCGGGTTGCTGGCGAACGGCTTCGACCCCTTGTTGTGCCGGGAACTGGCGCTCGATCATTCCTTCGTCTCGCCCCTGGTGCTCATGGGCGATACGGGTCTTCCCATCGTTCCGATCCTTCAAAATACGGTGGCTCCGCCCCTGCCGCCCGCCGCGCGATCATATGAGCTGGGCGTATCGCTCAGGCGATTGATAGAGAGCTATGAGGGACACGAGCGCGTGGCCGTGGTGGCGACGGGCGCGCCTTCTCACTGGATAGGGACCCCCGAGCAGGGCGCCATTGACGAGGCGTGGGACCGCGAGGTGATCGACATGCTATGCCGCGCAGACGCAAAGGGCCTCGCCGCGTGGCCGCAAGCGAAGATCGATGAGGGTGGAAACGGGGGAAACGAAATCAGGACGTGGATATCCGCCGCCGCCATGAGCGGGGACACGGAGGCGAACTTGTGGGTATACCGGATAGAGCCCCTGTGGTTTCTGGGGGTGACGATTATCGAGTGGCCCATCGGGCCGCCCTTGTAGATGAGATGTGGGGAGATTGAAGACATGCCGAAAGCGATTCTATTTGACGAGTTAGGAGGCGCGGACGTGCTCCGCGTGGCGGAAGTGCCTGACCTCGAGCCCGGGGAGGGCGAGGTGCGTATCGCCGTGGAAGCGCTCGGGATCAACCGGGCCGAGATTATGTTCCGCGAAGGTCGCTACCACGACAAACCCCAGTTCCCCTCCCGCATCGGTTATGAGGCTTGCGGAGCGGTAGACGCCGTGGGCCCGGGCGTGGAGGACCTGGCGGTCGGGGACCGCGTGAGCACGATTCCTTGTTTCTCGATGGTGGAGCACGGGGTGTGCGGCGAGCAGGCGGTCGTGCCCGCGTTCGCAGCCGCCCGCTACCCGGACAACCTGACGCCTGTTGAGGGCGCGGCCATCTGGATGCCGTATTTCACCGCATACGGAGCGCTCGTCGAATTCGGAGGAATAAAGGAGGGCGATACCGCCCTGCTCACGGCGGCGAGCAGCAGCGTCGGCATCGCGGCGATTCAGATCGCGAAATCTGTCGGCGCACGCGTAATCGCCACGACGCGCGGGGCGGGCAAGAAGGATTTCCTCCTGAACGCGGGCGCGGACCACGTGGTCGTGACGGATGAGGAGGATCTGGCTGAATCGGTGATGGATATTACGGGAGGCTCGGGCGCCGACGTCACCTTCGACCCCGTCGTCGGGTCGTCTTTGCCGAAACTAGCCGAAGCGGCCGCCTACCAGGGCGCGATTTTCCTGTATGGCCGCCTCTCGCCCGAGGATGCGGTGATACCCCTGCTTCCGGCTCTCAAGAAAGGCCTGAAGTTCAGATGCTATACGATCATGGAGATCACGAAGTTTCGGGAAAAAAGAGAGCGGGGGAAGAAATTCATCTACGACGGCCTGGAATCGGGCGCGCTCAAGCCCATCATCGCCAAGACGTTCCCGCTCGACGACATGGTGGGGGCGCATAAATATATGGAATCGAACGCCCAGATGGGCAAAATCGTCGTCGAGGCGTAAGCTGAGGCCGATCTGCCCGAACGGACGGGCGCGGGAGTATATGCGAAGCTGAATGTATGAAACGTAGGAGATGAGCGAATGCCGAAAGCAGTTCTTTTTGACGAATTGGGCGGCGCGGACGTGCTCCGCGTGGCGGAGGTTCCTGAGCTCGAGCCTGCGGAGGGCGAGGTGCGCATCGTCGTGGAAGCGCTCGGGATCAACCGGGCGGAGATTCTTTTCCGCGAGGGGCGCTACCACGACAAACCCGTGTTTCCCTCCCGCATTGGCTACGAGGCTTGCGGGGCGATAGACGCCGTGGGTCCGGGCGTGGAGGACCTTGTGGTCGGGGACCGCGTGAGCACGATTCCGTGTTTTTCGATGGTGGAGCACGGAGTGTGCGGCGAGCAGGCTGTCGTGCCGGCGTTCGCCGCCGCCCGCTATCCTGCCCACCTGACGTCCGTGAAGGCCGCGGCCATCTGGATGGCTTACATGACCGCATACGGCGCCATCGTCGAATACGGGCGGGTGAAGAAGGGCGACAACGTCCTGCTCACGGCGGCGAGCAGCAGCGTCGGAGTCGCGGCGATCCAGATCGTGAAATCATTGGGCGCGCGGGCCATCGCCACGACGCGCGGAGCGGGCAAGAAGGATTTTCTCCTGAACATTGGTGCTGATCGCGTCGTTGTGACGGACGAGGAGGAATTGGCGGAGTCGGTGATGGATATCACGGGAGGCGCAGGCGTTGACGTCATTTTCGACCCCGTCGCCGGATCTTTTCTGCCGAAACTCGCCGATGCGGCCGCCTACCAGGGCGCGATTTTCCTCTATGGCCTCCTCTCGCCCGATGCGCCTGTTTTGCCCCTGTACGCGTCAATCAGAAAGGGACTTACATACAGGGGCTATACGATCATGGAAATATCGAGAAACGAAGAATTAAGAGAGAAGGCGAGGCAATTCATCTATGACGGCCTGGAATCGAGCGCGTTCAAGCCCATCATCGCCAAGACGTTCTCTCTCGACGATATCGTAGGCGCGTACAAGTACATGGAATCGAACACCCAGATGGGCAAGATCGTCGTCGAGGTGTAAGCCGCGCTTCTTAGAACCTACCCGAACGGACGGGGGTGGGAGTAGCCCATCTCCTCGCTCGTGATGAACTCGAGCAGCGCAGGCGTTCCCTCTTCGGTCTTTCGCCGTGCTTCCAGGAATGCCGCGCCCACTTCCGCCGGATCTTCCACGCGCTTCGCCCAGCCGCCCAGCGCTCTGGCGATGTCTGCGTATTCGCCGCCCACGTCGCGCGTGCCGTATTTCTCGTGGGAGAGCGCCATGTGACTGGTCTCGACCGCCATGGTGGAGTTTTTGAGCAACACGGTGCAGATGGGCAGGTTCTCGCGCACGGCGGTCTCGAAATCAAGCCCCGTCATGCCGAACGCCGCATCGCCCATGAAGTTCACGCAGAACTTATCGGGCGCAGCGAGTTTCGCGCCCATGGCGAGGCCGAGCCCCGTGCCGAGCTGGTGTGATTTCCCCCAGCCGAGGTATGACCTCGGCGTGTCGCACAGATACATGGGCAGGACCTCGTATCGCGGGTTCCCCGAATCGTGGGTGACGATGGCCTCCGCGGGCGGCACGTTCTGCATCAACTCCCAGATTACGCGGTAGGGGTTGATGGGTTTTCCATCGGATGTGAGTTTGGGCGCCCATTCATCGAGCCATGCCTTCCGCGCCTCCGCCACCTGCGCCTGCATGTCCTCACGCCTTTCCTCGCTCACTACTTGCTCGGCGCAGCAGTCGATGAACTGGCGCAGCACGAGCTTCGCATCGCCCAGCACGGGATGATCGGCGGCGTAATTCTTGTTGATGTCGACGGGGTCGTTCGTCGCGTGAATGATGGTTTTTCCGCCGGGCACGCGCGTGGCGAGGCCGTGGTCGGTGAGACTCGTGCCGACGGCGAACACGAGGTCTGCATCTTTCAGGAAATGATAGGCGGGACCCGCCATGACGCTCGAGCCCACGCCGAGGGCGAGGGGGTGGTTCCTCTCCGAAATCGCGCTTTTGCCCTCCATGGTGGTCATCACGGGAACCTGGAGGAGTTCCGCCAGTTCGCGCAGCTCATCGGTGGCCCCGGCGTAGAGCACGCCCGCTCCCGCGAGGAGGACCGGACGCTCGGCCGCCAGCAGCGCGTGGGCTGCGCTCTCCACGTCCTCGGGGTCCGCCTGGGCGCGCGTTCTCTTCACGGGCGTGTAGCCGCCAAGCATATCCTCTGAGACTTCCGCGCCGGCCACGTCTTCGGGCAACTCGACGAGCACGGGGCCGGGGCGTCCGTTCTTTAATGCGTGAAAGGCGCGCCGCATGGCGTCCGCAGCCCGTTCGGGCACGTTGATCTGCTCGGCCGATTTCGTAACCGACGCGTAGGAGTCGACGGAACTGAACATGGGGAACACGCGGTCGCGCCCCCTGGCGTGGCCGAGAGGGAGCAGCAGCAAGGGCGTGGAATCCGAATACGCGGTCGAGATGCCAGGAAAGGCGTTTTCCGCCCCCGGTCCGTACTGCATGGTGAACACGGAAGGCGAGGCCCCGTTGGTGACGCGGGCGAAGCCGTCCGCGATGCCCACCCCCACGCGTTCCTGGCGGCAGACGATGGGCCGGATACCGATGGCCGCGGCCGCTTCGATCTGGACGGTGGTCGGGTAGCAGTTCAGGTGTTCCGCCCCTTCGCGCTTCAGGATTCCGGCGATGACGTCGACGACGCGCATGTGGCTTCTCCTATCGGTTCGGTGGATTTGCTTTTTGCGATGGGGTGAGTCTCTCACAAGTTGTGCTTTAAGGAAATTTGCGAGCGAAGGAGCGCGCACTCCGTCGGTTTTGGGTACAATGCGCGACCATCTAGTGAAAATTCAATGAGGCGAGGGGCATCGCACTCGCAACTATTCAGAAAAGGAAGCCCGGCCATGGCGAATCGAGAAGCAACCACCTACGAAGTGAAGAACCACGTCGCGTATCTCACACTGAACCGGCCAGAGAAGAAAAACGCCATCAACTACGCCATGCGCAAGGAGGTGCAGGACGCGTACGTGGACATCAAGCACAACCCGGACATCTGGGTGGCCATCATCACGGCAGCTGGGGACGTTTTCTGCTCGGGCAAGGACATCGTGGAGACGATGCCCGAGAACGACGCCCATGTAATGTCGAACGATGAGCTTTATCTCTACCTGCGCTATCTCTACAAGCCGGTCATCTGCGCGATCAACGGCCCCTGCCTGGCTCAGGGGGCGGGCTTTGCGCTGAACTCCGACATCCTGATCTTCTCGGAACGCGGATCCATGGGCTGGCCACAGGTGCTCCGGGGAATATCTTCCGTCAGCGGCCCCGCCATGTGCGCGCACGCGATTCCCTGGACGCAGGCGATGAGCTACCTGATGCGCGGCAAGTTCATTCCAGCGGATGAGTGCCTGCGCCTGGGGATAGCCACCGAGGTGGTGCCGCATGAGGCGCTTCTGCCGACGGCTGTGCGCTACGCGCACGAGATTCTCGAAGCCGCACCCATGGCGGTTTGCGCCATCAAGGAGGCGGCGCGCCGGGGCGAGGACCTGGGCTATAAGGACAGGGTCTATATGTCGCGCGACGTGGCGGACCGCATCCTGAACACGGAGGATTCGAAGGAGGGTTTACTCGCCTTCAGAGAGAAGAGAAAGCCCGAATGGCGCGGTAGATAGACTGTAATTACCCTGATTTTTCTCATTAGATAAAAAGAACGAATGAAATGGAGATGAAAGCAGATGAGCGATAGACCCGTGGTCTGGGTGGGAACCCCATTTATCCTGAATTTCGACGATCCGATGGAGATTTTTCAGCCCCTGGTGGAGGAGGGGCTGGAGGTACGCCTGGACGAGTGCCGGGGCTACATGCCCGAGGAAGACGTCATCGCGGCCCTGCCGGACGTAACGGCCGTCATCGCAGGGGCGGAGCCTTATACGAGCAATGTGATGGACAACGCGCGCGGGGTGAAAATTATCGTGCGCGCGGGCGTGGGCCTGAACAACGTCGACATTCCGGCGGCCACCGAGCGGGGCATACTCGTCGCGAACTCGGCGGGGCAGAACTCGCAGTCCGTGGCGGAGCACCTCTTCGGCCTGCTGCTTTGCGCCGTCCGGCGCATCGGCTGGCTGGACGTGAACATCCGCAAGGGCCTCTGGCGGGAGATTCAGCCGCCCATGCGCCCCCTGAACGGTATGACGATGGGGATACTGGGCTTCGGGAACATCGGCAAGCAGGTGGCGAAACGGGCCGTCGCCTTCGACATGAACGTGATCGCCCACGACATCGTGCAAGATGAGGAGACGGCGAAAAAGTTGGGCGTGCGCTTCGTGAGCCTGGAAGAGCTGGCGAGGGAATCGGACTACCTGACATGCCACGTGCCGCTGACGCCCGAGACGACGCACATCATCAACCGCGAGATTTTAAGCCTCATGAAGCCCGACGCCTACGTATTCAACACTTCGCGGGGTCCCGTCTTCGATCTGGACGCCGTTACGGAAGCTCTGCAAGAGGGCGTCATCCGGGGCGCGGGGATAGACGTGTTCCCCGAGGAGCCGCCCGATTACGATCATCCCGTCTTCGGGCTCGAGAATGCCGTGCTCGCCCCCCACCTGGGCGGCCGTGGCGAGGATGCGATTCGCAACACCCTCCACCACACGACCGAATGCGTTCTCGCGTACTTCCGGGGCGAGCGACCCTCCACGCTCGTGAATCCCGAAGCCTACGGGGTGCGGGGGAGGTGATGCCCGCTACAATGCTCCGTTGATGGCGTAGTTCAGAATCCGCACCACCTGCTCGGGCTCTTCGGCCACGGCCATGGCGGAGGCGTCGACTTCCTTGAGCGCGTGGGTGTGGCCCGGATCGTGCAGGGTGATGAGGGCTTTTCCCAGAGCTGCCGCGTAGCCCGCGTCGAAAGCGGCGTTCCACTGCCTGTATTTTTCACCGAAGCGCACGACCACGACGTCCGCCTTCTCGATGAGCGTGCGCGTCCTGATGGCGTTCACGCCCGCGCCCTTGCGGTCTTTCCAGAACGGTTTTTCCTCACCGCCGAGAATCGACACGCCGCAATCGTCGCTCGCGTCGTGGTCCGTGACGGGGGCGAGAAAGGTGACCGGCAGCCCCGCTTTCTCCGCGCCCTCGGTGATGCGCTCGCGCCAGTCCGTGTGCACTTCTCCAGAGAGATAGACCGTCCAACTCGTCTGCGACATGAAACGCGCTCCTTATCCTTGAATACAGATGATGTGAAAGACGAAGACTTCTCGTTAATAGATGACGTGAAAAACCCCGGCCCTCGCGGACCGGGGTTTCACATCGTTCGGTGGCCTGGTGGGGATTCGCCTGGGCGAAGATGAACCCGGTGAATCTCCTCAGGGCTCTCTCCCCTAGGCTCCAGCCACCTCGTCCCTACAGTCTATTTTCATATTAGGATCACCTCCTTTCTGACGTACTTGGGATCATCGAAAAAGTGAGCGGAAAAGTCAAGGCGCGATCTCGGCGGCGGACTGACAGGCCCGCGCCGTCCGTGATATACAAACCACCGCGTGGCCGGTTCACGCTTTCACGCGACGGCCCCGCTCCCGCGGAGAGGTGTCCGAGAGGCCGAAGGAGTACGACTGGAAATCGTATAGGTGCCCACAAGGTGCCTCGAGGGTTCGAATCCCTCCCTCTCCGCCATTTTCATACGGGCTGACACGGGTATTAAATTCAAGATTCCCGTAGCCGATTGATATTATTGAGCATATAAATATATTTGAGTCTTTTTGAAATCGGCACCTTCTGCTCTGCAATCAAACCGAAAGTGGATTCGTTACAATTCGCCCGCATCCCGGCGAGTCCCTTTCGGGCCGTCCTCCAACTTCCGGCCCGCGAACAGTTTGCTTATGGTTATGTCCGTGCCGCGCACGTCGATTCATAAACCACCGCACCCACTTACCGCGACGCGAAATGTGGTTCTTGAGATATCCGGAGATATCCAGCGGACGATTGACGATCACGATCAAGCGGCGGTATCTCGGCTGCGCTTTTCGCCTTCACCTCTCTCAGCCCATCTCATGGCGGCGTAGGTCCCTGCTCCGAAGACCCCGAAAGCGGCAATCAGGGCGTACATGGTTCCATCGAAACTTTGACCCACGAGCGCTCCGAACGGCACCGAAATAAAGGTGGAGATCGAAGCAACCACTCCCGCTCCTACTCCGGCGATATGGCCGAGGGGTTCCATGGCGAGTGCATTGAGATTTCCGAAGAGGAGTCCGATGCAGAGAAAGACGACGAGCAGGTAAGTCATGAACAGCCACAACGGAGGTAGTCCCTCGAAGGAGAAGGCCATCGCCCACGCAACGAACGAGACCAGCGTCATGGACACCGTCGCCATCCTCGAGAGCTTGCGCATCCCGTACTTCATTACGAGCCACCCGTTCACGAGCGAGGCGCATCCGAAAGCGAGCGCCAGCGCGCCGAAATAGGCCGGGAACAGCGCGCCTGTCCTGTAGGCCTCCTGAAAGATTTGCTGGGAGGAGCTGAGGTAGGCCACGAACGGCGCGAAAACGCATCCGGTGGCCACGGTGTATCCAAGCGCGGCCCGAATCCTGAGCACCTCCATGACGGCTCCACCGATGACGCGCGGGGAGAGGGGACGCCGAAGGTCGGAGGGCAGGGTTTCCGGCTGGCGAAGTGAAAACCATGCGAACGTGAACGCGGCGATGATGAAGAAAGCTGCGAATATCGCGCGCCAGCCGCCCAGCCACTGTATCCCCTGTCCGAGGACTGGTGCGACGGTGGGAATGAGAATGAACACGGCCATCGCAAACGACATGAGGCGGGCCATCTGGCGTCCTTCGTATTGATCGCGCACCAGGGCGACGGTCACGATGCGCGGTCCCGCGATTCCGATGCCCTGCAATATGCGGCCCGCAATCATCACCTCGAAAGTGTGTGCGAAGATGCTCATGACACATCCCAGCATGAAGAGAACGAGGCCGGTATTGATAGAGGGCTTGCGTCCGATTCCGTCAGAGAGAGGCCCGAAAACGATCTGCCCGAGGCCGAGCCCCAGGAGCACGGCCGTGACGACGAACTGAACGTCGTTTCTGCGCGGCGCCCCGAGGTCGTGGCCTATCGCGGGCAGCGCCGGCAGTATCGCGTCAATCGAGAGCGCGACGAGCGCCATCAGAAGGGCGACGAGGGGAACGAATTCGCCATAACGAAGGGCGGGTCCGGTGGACGCTTTGCTCATATTTCCTCCCAGTGCGTCCATACCGTTTGAATCGGTATCGACTCGATTATAGTCCGACCGGGCGCTTCTTACCCGGAATCCGCCGGGATCCGGCGCCAGGGCGCCGTCGCCATACCCCCAACCGTTCGGCGTGGATCGAACGCCTCAAGACCTGAGATCGGTGAGGAATTGCCGGGAGGTTGTGTGGCGGACAGCAGAGTCGCAAGGTGTTGATGGCCGGGTTAGTCGGCCGCGTCCTCTCCGCGGGCATGCGCCAGCTCGCGCGCACTCGGGTTGACCGATGGGCGGAAGGGGACCTCGCAAACCTGCGCACGGTCGGGTCGCCCCGGTTCGCCGGCGTACTCATCCGGCAGCCAGACGAGCAGCTCGGTCCCGACTGCTGACTTGCCGATCGGCACGTAACCCAGCGCGATGTTGCACCCCAGCTCCGGGGCGTGCCACGGCGAAGTCAGGTAGCCGATCGGGTCGCCTCCATCGGCATCCGAGACCAGCCAGAAGTCGGGCGCGTAGTCGTCGATTGCCTTGCCGCCCAGCTTCATGCCCACCATCACCATCGAGAACGGCGGACGCCCCGCGTCGATCTCGGCCCGCATCTGTTCGAGGGCCGTCCGGCCGATGTAGTCGCCCTGCTTCCTGCGCGGCACCTGATAGGCCAGGTTGCACTGAAAAGGCGCCGTCTCGTGGTCGATGTCCTGCCCCCAGGACAGGATGCCGGCCTGGATGCGGCGCTGATGGCCGGGGGCGGTGACCATGAGCCGGTGCGGCTTGCCCGCGTCAATCACCGCGCGCCAGAGCTTCTCGGCGTGCAGGGTGGCGTCGCGCAGGTAGATCTCGTAACCCTTCTCTCCCGAGAAGCCGGTCTGGGTGACGACCACCGGGCAGCCCGCGACCTCGCCTTCGAGGACCCCGTAGTAGGGGATGTCCCGGACGCCCTCGCCCAGCAGATCGACCATCAGCGCGAGTGACTTCGGCCCCTGGATCTGCAGCGGGCAGACGTCGATCTCGTTGATCTCCACATCCATCCGCTTCCCGACGTTGACGCCCTGAAGCCAGAACAGCAGGTCGGAGTCCGCCAGCGAGAACCAGAACTCCTCCTCGCCCAGGCGCAACAGTACCGGGTCGTTCAGAATCCCGCCCTTCTCGTTGCAGAGAATGACGTACTTCGCCTGCATCGGCCTGATGCGGGTCGCGTCGCGGGTGATGACGTAGTCGACGAACCGCTCCGCATCCGGTCCCTTGACCTGGATCTGCCGCTCGACCGCGACGTTCCAGAGCGTCACGTGGTTCGTCAGCGCCTCGTGCTCGACGGCTGCGCCGCCCGCCTCCGGCCTCACGTAGCCGCGCGGATGGTAGACGCGGTTGTAGACCGTGGCCCGCCAGCAGCCCGCCTCGTGGGAGAGATGCCAGTAGGGCGACTTCCGCACCCGCGTGGAGATAAGCATCTCCACGGGCGTCCGGCCGCTCTGGCGCAGGTTGACGGGAACGATCCGGTCGGACTGGTCGACACTTTGCGGCTGGCCACTCATGGCTTCTCCTGTTCCCTCACGCCTTACGGTTTTCCGACGCGGCAAACGCTCGCTCCCCGGGGCTGATGAAATAGCCCTGATTTCGTGATTCGGTTCAACGAATGTAAAGTTGTAGGGGTCGCATATATGCGACCCTGCCTTTTACGCCTGCCGACCATGGGCCGCATATATGCGGCCCCTACATGACCAATCACACCCGCTCGCGCCGAGCCGGTTTCCCCTCCACCATCGTGTGAGACTCCATACCGCCCGTAACTTGAATGGGCTTTTTCAACAGCCCCTTCGCGGGGCGAGTTCGCCGCCGCTACCGGGGTGCCCCCCCGACCCTCGCAACCCTTGAAAATAACGCTGATTATATGCCATATATGCCGTATATGCCATGTTTCAAGGCTGACCTTCCGACTCCGGGGCCGGGCATGCCGCGGGTCGTGACCGCCATGCGTATGCGGGGGAACCGTTCTGAAAGACGCCATCACCAGCCCATCCGAGAGCGCTTCGCCGCCGCCGGCGCGGGCGACGATTGCCGTGATCGGCGCCGGAATCGTCGGCAATTGCCTGGTGGGACACCTGGCGGAGCTTGGGTGGGAGGACCTGCTGCTGATAGAAAAGGGGCCGCTGCCCAACCCAGGTGGTTCGACCGGCCACGCGTCGAACTTCATATTCCCGACCGATCACAATCGCGAAATCACGATGCTGACGCTGGAGAGCCAGCGCCAGTACGCCGCGCTCGGCGTCAACACCACTTGCGGTGGCATCGAAGTGGCGCGCACGGATGCCCGCATGGAAGAGTTGCGCCGGCGGATGACCTCGGCCCTGTGCTGGGGCATCGAGGCCGAACTGCTTAATCCCGCCGAGGTGGTCGCCAGGGCGCCGTTCGTGAACGGTGACGTGATCCTGGGCGGCTTCTACACGCCGAGCGCCTCTGTGGTCGACTCGGTCCGGGCGGGCGCCATCATGCGTGAGGGGGCGCAGGCCAAGGGCGTGTTGACCGTGCTGGAGGGCACCGAGGTCACGGGGCTTGAGGTATCACGCCCGCCGTTCGGCCGTCCGCGCATCCGGGCCGTGGCGACTACGCGCGGCGCGATTGAGGTGGAACAGGTGGTGATCGCGTGCGGCGTCTGGAGCCCGAGGGTCGCCGCGCTCGCCGGAGCGACCATCCCGCTCACCCCGGCGGTGCACCAGATGGCCGACATGGGCTCAATCGACCTGCTGCAAAGGACGGGAAACGAGATCGACTATCCGATCGTCCGCGACATGGACACCTTCATGTACGAGCGGCAGAGTCACGGGGCGATGGAGATCGGCTCGTACGCCCACCGCCCCATCCTGGTGCATCCCGATGACATTCCTTCCAATGCGGAAGCGGAGCGGACACCCACCGAGCTGCCCTTCACCGGCGATGACTTTGCGCCGCAGCTCGAGCACGCCCGGGCGATTATGGGCGAGTTGCTCGCCGGTTCCGAAATGCAGTATTCGGTGAACGGACTGCTCTCCCTGACCCCGGATGCGATGCAGGTGCTGGGCGAGACAGCCGAGGTGGAGAAGCTCTGGTCGGCGGCCGCCGTCTGGATCAAGGAGGGCCCCGGCACCGCGCGCCTGATCGCCGAGTGGATCACCCACGGCTATCCGCGTCTGTGCGATCCGCACGGCTCGGACATCACGCGGTTCTACCCGCACGAGCGAACCGAGCAGCACATCAGGCAGCGATGCCGCGAACACTTCAACAAGACTTACGGAATCGTGCATCCGCGTGAGCAGTGGGCGTCCGAACGCGGCATGCACCGGGCGCCGTTCCACGATCGCACCGCGGACCTGGGCGCCGAATTCTACGAAGCGCACGGCTGGGAGCGGCCCCAGTGGTACGCGTCGAACGAGGACCTGGTCGCCCGCTACGGCATTTCGGATCGCCCGCACGAATGGGACCGCCGCTGGTGGTCACCGATCATCAACGCGGAGCATCTCCACATGCGGGAGAAAGTCGGGATCGTGGATTTGAGCGCTTTTCAGATCTTCGACGCCTCAGGCCCCGGCGTCGTGCCCTACCTGGAGCGGTTGGCGGTCAACCCCTGCGATCGTCCAGTGGGCAGCTCGATCTACACACCGCTACTGACGCCGGAAGGCGGGATCCGCGCCGACCTCACCATCCAGAGGCTGGCGGACGATCGGTTCCGCATCGTGACCGGCGTCTTCGACGGTGCGCGCGACGAGGTCTGGTTCCGCCGCCATCTTCCCGGGGACGGCTCGGTTCAGCTCGAGAACCAATCGTCGGGGTTCTGCACCATCGGGGTATGGGGACCGGATGCCCGCGCGTTGCTCACAGAGATTGCCGACTCCCCGCTGACACAGGAAGCGTTTCCGTTCGGGACGGTGCAGGAGGTGATTATCGACGGCGTGCCGACGACGATGCTGCGCATTTCCTACGTGGGCGAGAGCGGATGGGAGATCTACACGCGCACGTCGCACGGCGCGCGCCTGTGGGACGCGATTTGGGAGGCGGGCCGCACCTTCGACGCCCGGCCCGTCGGTATCGGCGTCTACGGCGCCACGGGACGCCTGGAAAAGGGATACGCGCTCATGGGCGCCGATCTCACCTCCGAGTACTCGCCGGTGGAGGCGGGCCTGGCGCGGCCCCGCGTGAAGGCCGCGGAATTCATCGGGAAGAGGGCCTACCTGCAGGCGCGCGACGAAGGTCCGGCGGCGAAGCTTTGTACACTGACGGTTGATGATCACGCCGGCGAATCCGGGATGTTGCGGTTCCCCGCCGGCAGCAGCGAACCGATCCTGACGCTTGGGGGCGAGCGCCTCGTCGACGCCCGCGGACGGGAGTCCTTCGTCACCTCGGCCGGTATGGGACCCTCCCTCGGCAAATACCTCCTGCTGGCCTATCTGCCGATCGAGCAGGCGGTGGCCGGCAACAAGCTGCAGGTGCAATATATGAACGAGCGCTTCCCCGTGTCCGTGGCTTCGCCCTCTGAGATGTTCGACCCCGAGGGCGCCCGCCTGAAAGCATAGCCGGGCGAGGTGCCGGACGGCCCGGCCGAAAACCTCCGGGAGACGGAAGACCGAACGCGACCGGGGAGGGAGCGTTCGCTGCCCTTAACGGGGGTTTTTCAACAACCCCGAATTGGTCGGATCCGCCTACCAGCGCTTGGAACCCCTAAGCAGCAAGCCGCTCTCGGGTTCTTCCCCGCCTGGGGATTCTTTGAGGCTCGCTTCCACGCTCACCTCGTATTCGGGGCCGAGCTTCCAGCGCGCGCCCGCGCGCCACGTCTCCGCATTCTCCGAGTACGCCACGCCGGTATAGGGCGTCAGCAGACCGCGCGGGGCGTCGAGGCCGTAAGCCACCTCGGCGTCCAGCCGCGCGTCGGGGTCGAAGCGTCCCGCCCCGAACGCCCCGTTCGCCTGCGAGAACAACTGCTCCGCACCTCCCGAGGTCGCGCCCCAGCCCGAACCCAGCCGCATCGAGAGGCCGCGCCCGTCCGTACCCGGCGCCAAGCGCACCGAACCGCTCACGCCCCATTCCTCGTAATCGCTCTCGCTGTGGGCGAGAAGACCGCGCGCGCTCACCTCCACGGTGAGACTCCCGGCCGCATAGCGGAGCGCGCCGCCCAGTTCCAGGCCGGCGCCCCTTTCCGCATCGCCGCCGTCGTAGCGAAGGCCGAGCTCCACCGAGGGCGTGAGCACGGCGTGCTCACCGAAGCTGAAGCTGCGCGAGCCCTCGAGCAGGAGCCGCAGGCGGCTCGTCTCCGATTCCGTCTCGGCCAGGCGGCCCGTTCCCGCTTCCGACACCGCGTCCGAACTCGTACGCGTCACCAGCAGGTCCGCCCGCAGGGCGAGCTCGAAGTCTCCTTTTTCAGAGGCGGGCAGCACAACGCCGCGCGCCCCCGCCGCCGCCATGCTCATCTCGATGTCGGTGTCGATATCGTCCATCCCCTCGGGGCTGAGCGTCATGTCCCCCTGTCCGTGGCCCACGACGCCCCAAAGTTCAAGGCGCTCGCTCACCCGGTAGCGCGCATAGGGGTATACGCCCGTGAGCGCGCTCTCTATGTCGCACCCGCTCCGGCACGTCGCGTCGCCCAGGTAGGAACCCTCGCCCGCGCTCCGGGAGAGCGCCACGCCGAGCAGCCAGCGGCTCTGCTCGATGTCGAGTCCCAGCGTCGCCGTCGTCACCTCGCCCTCGAGGGTGAGAGCGCCTTCCGCGCCGTCGAAGCTCGATCGCGCCCCCCGCCCCCAGACGGACCAGCGCCGGTCCGAGCCGGGGTCTCCCGCAGACGCCAGGTGGAACGAACTCGCGAGCAGGAGTTCGGGAATCGAGGTCTCGCCGTCCTCCTCCAGTGGGCGCAGCCCCACGTCCTCGCCCGAATCGCGCATCAGCGTGGGGAGGGCGGCTGCCGAATCATTCTTCGCGAACAGAAGCGCGCCGCCTTCGTCTTTCACCAGTTGCGGATCCCCGCCGAAATCCAGGGCCTGCCCGGCCAGCGTTACCTGCGTACCCGCCCCGCCGCGCAGGCGCTCGCCTATCGCGCCGGTTACGTGCTCCGCCGCCACACGCCCGAAGCGCGCGAGCCACGCCTTCGGCATCGGGTCGGTGTTGTTGATCGTCCCCGTCGCCGCGCCGTCGATAATCTCGGCTCCGAACGGCGAAGAGAGCGTGAGCGTCATCGTCTCGCCGTCATCGTCGTGATCGTCGTTGATCACCGGAACCGACACCGTCTTCGAGGTTTCGCCCGCCTCGAAGCGTAGTATTCCGGATACCGCCTCATAGTCCGCGCCCGCCGTCGCCGTGCCGTCCGAGGTCGCATAGCGCACCGAGACCGCAGAGGTCTGCGCCGCACCCAGCGTCACGCTGAACGAGAGCGGCGCGCCCGACGACTCGTTGACTTGCGCGTCCGCCACGGAAAGCCCCGGCAGGGAGGCGGTCGTCTCCGCCGCTTCCGTCCGCGTCAGGCGCACCGAAACCCGGTCGCCCTCCTCCCAGTCCTGCCAGACCCCGCTGACGGTCCCGATATTGCCCGCGGAGAAGGCCGACAGCGCATCGCCGGCCTGCACCGTCTCGTCGCCGATGCGCAGCGTCAGCTCTCCCGGCCGGGGAATGTCCCCGGCAGACCGGGAAGAGTTCATCCGCAACCACAGATCGCCGCCATACGGATCGTAGGCGAAGTACCAGACCCTGAAGGCGTCCCCGTCCTCGGACCAGCCCGCGTCCGCGAAGTCCGCCGCGTTGGCGATCACATTGCCGTTCAGGTCCGTCCATTCGAGTGTCGTGGACCAGAGCGTCGTGACCGTCGCCTCGCCAGAGGCCGCCGCGTCGTCGTCGTAGACATCCACCCCGGCCGAGGCCGCGTCCGGAGCCACCGAGTAGCCCGTCCCCGACGACACCGAAACCGTCACCCTCGCGTCCGCCTCGTCCACGTCGTCGTTCTCGGTGGCCAGGCTGAGGGCGGCCGTCGCGTTCCCCGCCGCGAAGGTCACCGAGGAAGCCGGCGTCCCCGACAGCACGGAGCCCGCCTCGCTCACGCTCACCGCTACTGTCAACGCCGCCGTCGCGTCGCCCGTCCGGCTCAGCGTGAACGCCGCCGCAGCGCCTTCCGTCACCGGCGAGGAGGTCGCCGCGATCGAAACCCGGGGAAGCGCCGCGGCCACCGCATCCGTCACGGCGCTCTCGAGCGTCTCCTCCGTTCCGCCATCGTCGGTGAACGTCGCCCGCACCTTGATCGTCTTGCCTTCCTCGGCGGCGGTCAGCGTGTATGTCGCGCCCGTCGCATCCGCGATGTCCGTGTCGTCCGTCCCGTCGTTCGCGATCCACTGCCATGTGAAACTCGCGTTCGTCAGTCCGTCATCGTCCGCGATGCCCGATTCCGACGCCGTCAGCGTCTCGCCGACACGCGCCGCGCCCGTAATCGTCGGCAGGCCCGTCGGCGCCGCGTTGGCGGTGCTCTCCGCCACGGTCGCCGAACAGCTCTGTCCCACGGTCCGCAGGCATACGGAGACCGCGCCGTTCTCCGGCAGCGTCGAGACGTAAGAGGACGCGCTCAGTGAAGGCGCGTTGACGGCGAGCCAGCTCTGGCCCCAGATGAACCGCCCGTCACTCCGGCGGCCGGCGGAGGCCAACGGCAGTGTCTCGCCGGCCCACTCCAGGTACATTCCGGAGAGGTCATCGTTCCGGCTCCGAACCTTGAATATCACGCCGTCGGTATTGGCGCCCACGATCTGAACCGTGTAGCGGAGCGTGGTTTCCGACCCGTAATCGAACCTGACCAAGGACGCCGATCCGACATCCGGATTGGCCATTGTGGATAAACCCCGGAAGTTCCCGTCCGCCCCGACCGTCACGGTCGCCGACCAGACCGGAACGGTCGAGAGCGCCGCGACCGCCTCCGTGGCGGCGCTCTCGAGCGTCTCCTCCCTGCCGCCGTCGTCGGTGAACGTCGCCCGCACCTTGATGGTCTTGCCTTCCTCGGCAGCGGTCAGCGTGTAGGTCGCGCCCGTCGCGCCCGCGATCTCGGCATCCGCCGTCCCGTCGTTCGCGATCCACTGCCATGTGAAACTCGCGTTCGTCAGCCCGTCATCGTCCGCTATCCCTGTCTCCGACGCCGTCAGCGTCTGGCCGACCTTCGCCGCGCCCGTAATCGTCGGCAGACCCGTCGGCGCCGCGTTGGCCGACGCACCATCGTCGTCCTCGACCGTCACCGACGCACTCTCCGCACCCGTATCGAGCGCGTAGCCGGTTCCGGACGAAACCGTCGCCGTGATGACGCTCGCCGACTCCTCCACCTCGTCGTCCGCCGTCGCCACCGTGAGCGTCGCCGTCGTCGACCCCGCGGCGAACGTCGCCGTCGACGGCGCCGTACCGTCCACCATCGAACCGTCCTCGCTCACGCTCAGGTCCACCGAGAGCGCCGTCGTCGGGCCGCCCCTGCGGCTGAGTGTGAACGACGCCGCCGCGCCCTCTGTCACCGGCGACGTCCCCGCCGCGATCGACACACGCGGCTCCGACGCCGGACCCGGTATGGTCGCCGACACCGCGCCGGTGAGCTTGTGTCCTTCGCTCGTGCACACCGCCCCCGTCGCCGCGCAGTCGCTCGCCTCGGGCAGCGTGATCGTCAAGTCCCCGTCCGTGTCCGGCTCGACGTGGATGGTCCAGTACTGGTTCCGCCCTGGCGGGCGGCGAAGCGCGCGCCTCACCGTCCCGCCGGTCACCCCGATGCCACCGAACTTGAGCGTCCGGAAGCTCAGGCCGCTTACATCCTCACTGAACGTCAGCGTGAACGTAAACACCGTCGAACCGTCATGCGACGACGGCAATTCCGAGAACGACGCGCTCAGCGCGGTCCTCACCGCGATGCCGAATGCGCCCGAGGCGGTGTTCGCGTTCTCCGCCGCATCACTCGCCACCCCCGCCGGGACCTCCACCGAAAGCGTTCCCGAAGCGCCGGGATCGGGCGTGATGGTCACCGTGTACGCGTCGCCCGCTTCGTTGCTCAGCATCCTCGTGGCCGAACCGTTGGTGATTGACAGCTCGGACATCTCGAAGCCCGTCACCGCCTCGCTGAACGTCACCGTGACGTCGAAGTCGCCCGTCACCGTTCCCGTCGCGTCGCTCGTCACCGACACGGTCGGCGGGTCGGTATCGCTCGCAACCTGCTGCTGAACGGCCGCGGTCACCGCCTCCGTCGCGGCGCTCACCAGCGTCTCTTCCGTGCCCCCGTCGTCGGTGAAGGTCGCCCGCACCTGGATCGTCTTGCCTTGTTCGGCAGAGGTCAGGGTGTAGGTCTCCGACGTCGCACCCGCGATGTCCGACCTGTCCGTCTCGTCGCTCGCCATCCACTGCCAGGCGAAGTTCGCGTTGGTCAGCCCGTCCGTGTCCGCAATCTCTGTAGACGACGCCGTCAGCGTCTCCCCGACCCGCGCGGTCCCGGAAATCGTCGGCGATCCCGTCGGCGCCGTGTTGTCGCCGCTCGTCTCGGAGTTGAGGATCGTGCCCAGTCCCCATTGATCGTCAATGGTCGCGCCCGTGGCGACAGTCAGCATGAACCACAGCGTATTTCCGCTGTCCTCCACACTATCGTCGATGACCGGCACCGAGACCGTCTTCTCCGTCTCGCCGGGGGCGAAGATGAGCAGTCCGCTCGTGAAGGTATAGTCCTCGCCCGCCGTCGCCGTGCCTTCCACGGTCTTGTATCTCACCCTTACTGTGCCCGTGGACGACGGAAACAGCGTCACCTTGAAGTCGAGCGTTACATTCGTGCCCTCGGTCACCGTGACGTCATCCACCGAAAGCCCGGGGCCGTACCCGCCCACGTCTTTCACCTCCATCGTAACGTCCGGGAGGTTCATCGCGCTGTAGTCGCTGTCTTCGGTGACGATGGTATGCGAGATCGTGACCGTCTCGGAAATTGCGTCCGCATCCTTGGTCACCTTCGGCGTAACGGTACGCGGCCCGCTCCAGTTCGACGTAGTGAAGGTGAGGGTCGAGGGCTCCAGGGTGATATCGGTCGCACCGACCCCGCCGGGCGTATTGGCGGCTACCGCGAGGTTGATCGTAACGTCCTCCGAGGGCGCGCCGGTCATCTCCACCGTGTAGCTGCGCACGACGCCGGTTTTGATCTGGTTGGCAGAATCGGTTTCATAGGAGTTCAGGCGAGTCGGCGTGATCGTAATCCCTTTGGTGTCATCGTCCCTTATTTCGACCTTGAGGGTTGGCGAACTCGCTCCCTGGTAACCGCCTCCCGTGGAGCTGAAGCCGATCGTGATGCCCGCCTCATCGGCGGTGTCGGTGTCGCTCGCAGCCGCCACAGTCACCGTCTGCGGCACGTTCCAGTTTCCTGTCGTGAAGGTAAGCGTCGATATCGTATCGTCGCCGTCCTTTAGGGTCAGGTCGGGACCGCTGTTCACGGTCATGGTGACCGTGACGTCAGCAGTCGGCACCTTGCCCAGCCTGACCGTGAAGGGTGCGCTGAGTCCTTCGGCCACCACGAGCTTGCGCTTGTCGATCTGAATGGAGTTCGAGGTCGTGTCGGCCGTGCATTCCACGCCCACCTGCTCTTCGGGAACGCAGTTGTGCTGCCCCCACTGCAGCCCCGTTACATGTCCCCTTCCATTCTGTTGCCACCTCTTGCAATCGGTCAGCTTCGATTCCGTACCGTTGCAATCGAGGTCGTCGAGCCAGAAATCCGCCGTGGTCATCGAGTGGGTCTTGCTGTAGCGAATGATGGCGCGCTTTGCGTCCCCGTAGCCCAGTTGCTTGCAGGCCACTCTGGCCTCGTGGATACGGAAGGCATCGTCGCAGATGGGTCCCCACCGACCGGTTTCACCGGACTGCGTGTGGTAGATTTCCAGCCGCCCCGTTCTGGGCGAATCCGTATCGATTCCGCCGATGAGGCGCAGGTCGCCTTCGGACTGAGCTGCGGCGGTAGAGGGCGCGAGGGCCACGGCCGCGAGCAGCAGGCACGCCAGCAGAAGGCGGAGGGCGACGCCTATCGCGCCCCAGGGCCTGTGCAGGCCGCGCGGAGTCCGCTTCGAAGCCGCCGCTATCGCCTCATCGGGTCCGGGCCCGTCCGCCCGCGCCGCCTCGTTACCCGCATGAAATATCGCCGAAATCTCCATTTCGCTACCCCCGTATTCCTGGACTTACAAAAGAACCGTTCCATTCCTCGCGATGATCGGTATCACGGGAGAAGTCCGCGCCAGGGCGCATTCCGCACGCGCGGACCCGGCCTGCGCTCGCACGCGAGCCGCAAGCTGCGCCGCCGCGCGCCCGTCGGCGCGCGGGCCGGTATATGGAATGAAGGGAATTTGTCCAGACGGTACGGACCCCGGACGAGGGGGAGCCCCAACGCATTCCCATACCCGTGATAATGTGTCGCATGTACAGCTTGTGGCATGGACGATTGCGTGTCAAGAGAATTGAATCGGCCCCGCCGACACCCTCCGGGGGAAGACGAGGGGCGGGCGCCGGGGCCTGTTGCCGCTACGGCCTGCGGGAGAATGAAAATGCCGAGCCGCAGGTGGGGGAACCCCTGCGTTCTTACGGAAAGTACGGCAACGACCCGAATGAGGGTTGTTGGAAGAGACCTCTTCGCCGCTACTCAGGGTGAGGGAAAGGCGACCCATTCAGGGGCTGTTGAAAAAGTCCCGGCAAGCGAATTTGGATAGCGCGAATGCTTTTGAAGGTCACTCCCCCTTGAGGGGGCTGTTGAAAATGCCTCAAATTCGAAATTCGGCGTATGGAGCCGACTGGGGAGAGAGGGTTCGACGCGCGGGGGTGTAGGGACAACCCTCCGTGGTTGTCCTTTTGCAGGATGGTTACAATCAGGACAGGCACGGAGGCCCCAGACAGGCGCAGGGGCCTGTCCGCTACAAAACCTGCAAGACTCCTTTGTTGTACTTTCTCAACAACCCTTTCATCCGTCGCATTTGCCCGCATTTGCCGTCGCGGGAGAAGAGGCGGGCGGGCGTATCCTGAGCGGTTTGCGTGCGATGCGATTTCCACTCGGTGGGGAGTCCGGCTTCGGTTTCCACAAGGCGGGCGCGCGCATTTGCCCGCAGCTGCGGTGGCGGGAGCGGGGGAGAGAGCGGGTATGATGGCGGAGCCGGTCGCTTCATCCAGAGATATGGAATTTCTGAAAAATTCGATAAATACACGGGGTTATTCGGTAAATCAGGTGCATCCACTCGTTTCGATTGGACACATATCCATCTAACATATTGATATCATTTTCTTTCACCGAGTCTCCGAGATCCACCCTCCATAACCCGTAATCAAACCGCAAGCGGATTCGTTACAACGCCTGCGTATCCAAGGGTGCGCCTGTCGCGGGCAACCGCGTAATCGTTATCCGGGCCGTGATGGCAGCCCCAGAACTGCGGGAGTTCGGTATCCTGTGAGAACATTACTGAACCAGCCCAAAGCGATCGCCCCTATACAAATCGGCAGAATCTTTAAGCACTTGCGCTGCATAGGCGGCGTATCGACATCGACTTTCATCTTATATAAGAGCTGATGCCCCCAACCCACCGAAGTCGCGCGGATGCAGAGCAACATGAATCCCCTCGGCGTTCAGAGCCTGAACAATCTTAGGGGACAGTAACTCCTCATCGAGAAACAACCGCATCAACAGCCTGTCGGACTTAGACCCTGTCTTTTATAATCCTCCATATATCTATGGAGGGTCTTGGGGTGGCGAAGTTTGTGGAAAGAGATCAGTCGCAGTTGTATCTGCTGCCTGTGGACATGCGGGATTGGCTTCCGGAGGACGATCTGGCGCACTTTGTAGTGGAGGCGGTGGAACGTGTCCCTCTGGGGGCATTCCGTGTGAACGAGCGCGGCACGGTTTCGGTGCAGTACCACCCCCGGACGATGCTTGCGCTACTGATTTACTGCTATGCGAACGGGATATTCGGTTCGCGGCGTATCGAGCGCGCGACGTACCGTGATATCGGGGTACGGTACGTGGCGTCGAACACTCACCCGGACCACGACACGATCTGAGCGTTCCGCCGGAAGAACTTCAAGGCAGTAGCGGAGACGTTCGAGCAGGTTCTGCTGTTGGCGAAGGAGTTGAAGCTGTTGCGAGTCGGGATGGTGAGTGTGGACGCGAACAATCACAAAAACATCCGGTATGACCGTGCGCAGGCGTTGCGGGAGCAATTGCGCGCAGAGATCGAGGAGTTGCAGGAGCGGGCGGAGAGCGAAGATGCGCAGGAGGTGGCGGACCCGCAGGCGCTGCCAGAGGAGTTGGCGCGGCGCGAAGAGTTGAAATCGAAGCTGGACGAGGCGTGCGCGGAGTTGGAGCGCCGGGCGAAAACGGCGGCCGATGCGGGTCGGGCGGAACATGATCGCAAGGTGGCGTCTCGGGAGCGTCGTAGGGGCCGGAGCAAGGGTCCGCGCATCAAGCCTCCGCGTGAGGAGCCCGAAGAGGGGCGGCAGATCAACCTGACGGATGGGGACAGCGCCTTGATGCGCAAGAGTAAGCGGCACGAGTACCGTCAGGCGTACAACACGCAGGCGGTGGTGGATGCCGAGGGCAGCCAGTTGGTGTTGGGTGCGCAGGTGAGCAACAACGCGAGCGACCGCCGGAAATTGTTGGCGGAAGTGGACGCGGTCCCGCCTGGGGTTGGCGCTCCGGCGCGGGGTTCTGGCGGACAGCGGCTACGCGACGGGCAGCGAGGTGGAAGAACTCGAGGGACGGGGTACCGAGGTGCTGGTGTCCACGGAAGCCGAAGGGCGACGCCGTCGGCACGACTTCCGGCCCCCGGTGGCGCCCCGGCCGGGTCCGGCGGTTCGGGCGGAGTGGAATGCGGCGATGCGCGCGAAGATGGCGCTGCCTGAAGAGCGCGCCCGTTATCGCCTGCGCCGCCAGACGGTGGAGCCGGTGTTCGGCATCGTCAAGCGGGCGATGGGCTTCCGGCAGTTCCTCCTGCGCGGTCTCGAAAGTGTTGTGCTGGCGGTGTGCGCCGCGCTTGGCGCGGACGCCGGCGCAACCGAGGGCGACACGATGGAGTTCACGGTCAAGCTCGGGGCGGCGCTGAACGGCTGGGCGGTGCGCTACAAGTACAAGACGCAAGACGGCGCGGCCGTGAAGGGCGAGGATTACGAAGAGACCACCGGAACCGTGACCTTCAACTCGGGGGTCAAGGAGCAGAAGGTCTATGTGGACACGATCGACGACAGCGAGGAAGAAGACCCGGAGGTCTTCAAGCTCAAGCTCTACGACCAGGAGGTCAACGGGCGGAACGCACGAGAGATTGAGACGCGCGCACCGGCCGGGGAAAGCGCATCAAGGTGGATTTCACCAACGAATAGCCCCGCTGGCACTTTCCTGCATAATCCCCTAATCAATGACGCTCATATCGAACTTGTCGTACCTTTGAGGTGATTTGAGATCGCCAGACTTGATGCGGTCGATTTCCAACGGCTCGGTAAGCGGTGCTTCGGTGGACATCATAAGCAGGCATCCCGTCCCATACGCCGACGCCTGCTTCATGCCCATAGCAAGCGCTTCCTGGATGTTGTGCTTATTCTCCGCATCTTCCATCTTCTCGGCAGAACCGGTATCCTCTTCATCCGACCAGACACGCCATTTCAGGAATGCGTCATCCACCGGAATGTCGATTGCTTTCTTGGCAGCCCATGACTGGACTTACATAATCTCGAGAGGATTGCGCCAGTAGATATGTGTAGGTTTGAAGAAAGTATTTCGCGCTTTATCCGCAGGACCGCCAAGACCGGACATGGCGTTTGAGAGGCCACCCATAGGGCGTGCGCCTCCCGTTCCCGTGCCGATGCCCTTGTAGGCCCGCTGTATGTATTCCTTCATTCGATCAAACATAGCAGGAGGATGATTGCATATTGAAACGGGGGCGTAACGATGGGTAAATTAGCAGAACTGCTAATTTGAACTAATCATTTTTCTCTAGTCTTGATTCACGGAAAAGTCCAAGCTCTACCCCAAGCCTGAAATCTCCCTTATCCGCTAGATCGAATGCTTTATTTTGAAGCTTAACTCCTTTTATCTGCTCTGGCGTCAAGCCTCTCCTTTGCAAGAATGGACCGGAATTATTGAACCTATTTGTTCCTTTATCGCTCATATCTATCTCTTTTTATATTCACTCAACTACTTCAATTATAACACGTTCCGCAAATCCATAGCGATTTATTTTATCTTTAGGCACCTTTTGTATTTCCAAGACTCTATATTTTGTATCGGGTCTTAAAATGACCTCCATTTGAGCAGCATTTGTGATTATTCCTTTTGTATTTTTCTCCGTAACTATATCATAAATCCTTCCATTATCCGCAGAAGATCGGGCCATGCTGGGTGACGTTGATGTTGAAGTCCACTGGTCCAAGGAGTGTAATTTCCCCACTTCAATATCAGTTAATTCCACTTCCCCTCTAAATAATCTCATTTCTTTATTAAGTGGCTTTGCAAGTTCATACAAACTATCGTTTATGTCCTTAAGTCGTCCAGTTAATTTCTTATTATTTCGAAGTGATCCATTCAATTGTTCATGCGTATCATTAGCGATTTTTTCACCCCACGTGTATTGAGACAAACCCTTATTTCGTTTTCGTTGATCATTCAAGTGCCTCAAGTATAATACGTTCTGCGAATCCATAATGACTTATTTTGTCCTTGGCCACCTTAACTATTTTCAAAACCCTATATTTTGTATCGGGCGTTAGGATGACCTCGCTTTCTGTAGCGTTTGTTGCGGTGCCTCGGTAGACATAATGAGCAGGCATCCCGTTCCGTATGCCGACGCCTGCTTCATCGTCATCCTAAGCGCTTCCTGCACCTTATGCTTATTCTCCGCATCTTCTATCTTCTCGGCAGAGCCTGTATCATCTTCGTCCGACCACGTGCGCCATTTAAGGAAAGCATCATCAACCGGAATGTCGATTGCTTTCTTTGCGGCCCATGACTGGACGTACAGAATTTCAAGAGGATTGCGCCAGTAGATATGCGTAGGTTTGAAGAAAGTATTTCTTGCTTTATCCGCAGGACCGCCAAGACCGGACATGGCGTTCGAGAGGCCACCCATAGGGCGTGCGCCTCCCGTTCCCGTGCCGATGCCCTTGTAGGCTCGCTGTATGTATTCCTTCATCCGGTCAAACATAGCGGGAGGATAATTGCATATTGAAACGGGGGCGTAAAGACTGGCAAATTAGCAGCGCTGCTAATTTGATTTTTTGTTTCTCTTCAATGCTGACTTAGGAAAAATACCAACCTCTACCCCCAAGGTATAATCTCCTTCGTACGCCAACTTCGTGGCTTTCATCATAAGATCAGATTTCCTTATCTGTTCTGGCGTAAGGTCCTCGTCTTGCATGAATGGACCTGGCGTATTCCATCGGTTATACACATCTTCTTTAGCCATAATATTCTCCTAGTCAACTATCTCAATCGTAACACGCTCGTTGAAGAAATAGTTGAACTACCTTGATGCGCCAAATGCCGCAGTAAGGTCTTGGCGCTCAAGCGTTCCTGCCGCGCCTTCATGGCTTCGGCCCACAAATATCCCGGTGATGATTCCCTCATCTCCGACAGTCTGTTTGA
The DNA here is from genome assembly GCA_965213625.1 of bacterium. Classification (GTDB taxonomy): domain Bacteria; phylum UBA8248; class UBA8248; order UBA8248; family UBA8248; genus Bin107. Next base: position 215,451 of record CBDBZU010000004.1, on the reverse strand, counting down.
ATGTGTTGCCGCGCACGGCGATAGAATAACCGAGGTCGCCGTCGAGCCACTGCGTCCCGGTTCCGGTTTCCCCAGGGGCAAGCCCGTTGCCCCACGTTTCGAGGTTCCTGAAATCAGCATAGCCAGTCAAAGTTCCAAGATTCACGCCTATTTCGGCGTCTCCCGCGACAGAAGCCGCATTGGGCGTAAGGCCGAGAATTGTGCCTATCCAACTGACAGAGCCGGAAAGTGAGCGGTTTGCAGCAAGGTCGGTATCTGGCATATAGCCGTAAGCCCACGGCTCAGCGTAGCCGTTTCTCAATGCGACACCAAAGCCCGCGTGTGGGCCGTTGCCATGTATGTGAATGGACGTGCTTGTCCATGGGCCGAGTGATTCTGGGCGCAATCCGTTTCCAAGGTGTCGATAGTAGGCTTGCAGGGCTTCACGATCCACGGGATAGAGAATCGACATTGGCTGCGGTTTGCCCTGCGCGATTGAATAGATATTGTTCGTTGCTTCCATTATTGTGTCAAATTCAGGCGAGACGTGACCTCCGCCATAGAAACCAAGCGCGTGGATTATTTCATGCGCCATAAGGATAACGGAACGCCGGTCTGTAGAGTCCTGATAAACGGGTGCTCCCTTGTCAAATTGGATGTATGAGTTCCTGACCCTGCTTCCAGAGAAATTGCTCCACGTGGTAGCGCCTGAATTGCCGTGGCCGAAGTATTCACCTGCCTGAAGGAACTCGATATGGATAGTATTGTCTCGCTCCTCACCTGACGTGAAGTAACGCCCTCCGCTATTCACGGTATGCCGTAAACTGAAATTCGGTAATGATGGGCCCACGCGCATCTTCGCCGATTCTGGTAGCGCAGCGTTTACCACCTGAACTGCAGCGATGACGATATCCAAATCGCGTCCGTCGGCTGGCCCAATCAGTCGCACTGCAGGGCTTGTATTGTAGCGTGAGCCTGACCTTAGAAACTGAGGTGGATCAATGGAGCCGCTGATGTAATCAACCACTACATCGCTCCCCATACCATCGTTTAATCTCCCATGCCTTACCTCTACATCGCCGCGATTTCTCACAATCGGCAACCTTGCGACGCTCTCGCCTTGGTCGATACCGACAAACAACCTGCGCTCACGAGCCTCAGGGCTTGTCGGGTATCCACCTTGCGCATCATAAGTTCCGTCATGGTAGATGGGCATATGTCGAGCATCAGATGAAGTTTTCTTTGGAATCATGGAAGTGTCGTAATGCTGATTACTACGCCCCCGGAACGGGAAGGGAAGATGATCGGGAACAATGGAAGGCGGCATATGCGTTGAACTCGAACCACCTCCACCACCGCACGCAACGAGGAAAACACATAGAGCAAGCACATAGAAGCGATTTTTGAGCATGGAATACTCCCTTTGCATTTTCCGGGGGAGGTCTCGGTTGCCGCCGGGGCCTCTCCATTCATGGTTTCAAGTTGAGATTTCAAAGGGTAACGTAGTGCGCTTCGCACTACATGTCGAGTGCTAAATCAGAAGCATCGATTTGCCCGTATTCCCGACCGGTTCGGAACTGGCGCAAGAACCGCCGGGCGGGCCGACGGGGCGTAAAGATACAAGGCTACCTCCAGTGGCCCGTTTGCTTGGGGGCAAGATTGAGTCCGGGGTGGCGCTCCCCGTACCATGCGCCGACTGTGGCTCGCCAGCATAAGGAGCCAGTTCCTGATCGAATCCGTCATCCTGACAGTCGTCGGCGGCGTGCTCGGCGTGGCGCTCGGCCTGGGGGTGAAGACGTCTTCGATGTCGCGCACCGACAGGCCGCGCGCCAGAAGCTCCACCGCCAACCTTTCGAGCGCCTCGGTGCGCCCCTTGAGGCCCTCCCGGATCTCCGAGCGGAACCCATACTCGCGCCCGGCAATCTGAGGCGCCGCGCACCCGACGAACCCTTCCGCTGTCTTCAGACGACCCCGGCGGTGTCCGTTACGATAGCCCTGGCCGGGCTTCGCTCCATGCTCGTAGTACTCCCGACCGAGAGCGTCGCGGCTCTCCGCCTCCAGCGCTTCCTCCACGATGAGTCGTGTGGCGATCTTCACCAGGTCGGCTCGCGCATCGGGACTCGACAGACGGCCTTCGATCAGATCCGAAAGCGGCTTGGCGTGTCTGCATAGATGCCTGTATTCTCTTCCTCAAGGGGGTGCCTCCCCGGTTGGATGCCGGCGCTCACCGGCACGGTTTCGTGGTTCCTCTGCCGAGGATGCACCCCTCTTCATTTTCCAGCAAGATTAGGACTTCACCCTCCCGAACCGACCAGAATAAACCAAATTTCTCTATTCATTGATTTGCGTTCACTCGTCCATGTTTCTTGCTGTGCTTCGTCCGGTTTTTCCGAGAGCTTTTCTATTTCCTCTTTGAATCTTGAAACAGCCAGGGTATTGCCCATTGCGGGGTCAGCTACGCCTGGAGCAACGTCTGCGTTGATATCGTTGCGTCTGTTGCTTAACCCCACCAACCACATATAGTGGAATAGCAAAACAGTTGTTGAACAGGCTGCATGCAGTCTGGCAACCTTCATCGACGGGAAAGATTCCTCGCACGTATCCTTTGTTGACACCAAACACATTGCGCGTATCCTTGCGCCAGAGAACAAAACCGTTGGTGTTCTCATCGAATTTAACATGACCTTGTTCGTCGATATGATCCAACTCTTTGGAGAAGATTGTCCCGTCCCATAAGATTAAACTCGAATGAAATGGAGCATGTATGACGCAACTCGACATCCCAAAATATAATGACTTGCTGTGGCCAACCCTTGAGGCTTTGAAAGCAAAAGGAGGTTCCGCGTCAATTCAGGAACTTTCCGAGCAGATTGCGTCCGATATGGAATTATCCGATGAAATCCTAGAACTTCCACACAAAGAAGGTGGTACTCAATCCGAATTTGAATATCGTCTTGGCTGGGCGCGTACACATCTCAAGTATACCTTTGCGGTTGACAATACCACGAGGGGTATTTGGACGATTACGGAACAGGGTCGCCAAATTCATGATGAAGGTGAATTACACGCTCGCGTTCGTAAGTATCGAGAAGAACGAAACAGGAAACGGCGTGAACGAAAAGCTAAGGGTGTGCAAATAAGGGATAACAACGATGCAGAAGATATCGATGAAGCTGAATTGGGTTGGCAAGAAAAGCTACTCGATATTGTTCGCAGCATTGAACCTGATGCCTTTGAGCGTCTCTGCCAGCGAATCCTTCGGGAGTCCGGTTTCACGAAAGTAGAGGTGACGGGAAAATCTGGCGATGGCGGCATAGATGGCGCTGGCGTCTTGCGCGTAAATCTCCTTTCGTTTCATGTACGATTTCAATGCAAGAGATATACAGAGTCAGTAGGCGCAGGCGCGATTCGAGATTTCAGGGGCGCGATGGTTGGCCGCGCGGATAAGGGGTTGTTCATGACCACCGGAAGATTCACAAAAGAAGCGGAGCGAGAAGCGGTTAGAGACGGTGCCCCGGCCATTGACCTTATTGATGGTCTTGAACTATGTGAGTTGCTCAAGAAATTAGAACTTGGCGTAAAGACGGAATCCGTCGAGGTCATTACTCCAAACGAGGAATTTTTCTCCGCTCTTTAGATTTGTTCAAGGGCACTACACTCTCCACTTCTTATTGCGCCCGTTTTCAGGCAGTGGGGGTTTCCAGCGGAAGTGAAATCAATTTATGGAATTGATATAATTGCAGTTATCTATTTCCGATGGAGTTCACCTTCCCCAACCCATAATCAAGCCGAAAGCGGGTTCATTACAACTCGTGCGTATACTAGGAAGTTCGTGTCGGGGGCCGGGTAGGCGGGGGCATTTCTGCACCCCGCCCCCCACAGACCCGAGCGTGCGCGATTGACGCACTCGGTTCCTCAACCGACAGGTTCGTTCAAGAAGCTTTGCCGTGAGCGCGCGTAAGAGACAGGCTGCTAGCGTCCACGTCCCTGGTCCATACCGACGCGGATCCACCCCGAAGCCCTGTGCCGGTGTAGCGGGGCGTCTCGACGAAGGTCTCGATGAGCACGAGGGTGACGCTATAGCGCCCCCGGGCAGGCGCCTGCGGACGATCGCGAGGAGGTGGAAGCCGAGGTGGGGGATATTGATCCATGGCTCGCTACAGCCGAGACCGACACATTCTCGTCGTCGACATCTGACTGGCGCCGCTTCGGGCGGATCAGACCACCCGGCGCAGCCCACCGCAAGCTCGCGCGGACGCCGCCATGCGCTGGCAACCGTCACCGCCTCACCGCCATGTCGCGGTATTGCTCCATCGTCGGTGCTCTCGGCGGGCGAACACCTCCCCATCTTGACGATCCCGCCCTTCATGCTCCAACATCGCAATGACCCAAGCCAGAGGACCCGTCGATTGGACAAGAAAAGCCTCACAGAACAGGACATACGCACGAAGTTCATCACACCGGCCATTCTCGCGGCCGGGTGGGACAAGATGACGCAGATGCGCGAGGACGTGCGCCTTACGGACGGCCGCATCAACGTGCGCGGCAGGCTGGTGAGCCGGGGCAAGAGCAAGCGGGCCGACTACATCCTCGAATACAAGCCCAACATCCGGCTCGCAGTCATCGAGGCGAAGGACAATAAACACTCAATAGGCGACGGAATGCAGCAGGCGCTCGAATATGCGGAGATGGCCGACGTTCCCTTCGTCTTCTCCTCGAACGGGGACGGCTTCTCTTTTCATGACAAAACGAGGACGGATGCGGAGCGGGAAACGGTTCTCGACAACGATTCCTTCCCCTCGCCCGATGATTTGTGGGCGCGCTATAGCGCATGGAAGGGCCTGACACCCGAAGCCGAGAGCGTCGTCTTGCAGGATTATCACGAAGACGGCGGCGAGAAGCGCCCGCGCTACTACCAGATCAACGCCATCAACGCCGCGATGGAGGCCATCGCTAAGGGCCGGGACCGCATCCTGCTGGTCATGGCGACCGGGACCGGTAAGACCTACACCGCCTTTCAGATCATCTGGCGGCTTTGGAAGGCGGGCCGCAATAAGCGCATTCTGTTCCTGGCGGATCGCAACGTGCTGGTCGACCAGGCAAGGATCAACGATTTCAAGCCCTTCGGCGGCGCGATGACCAAGATAACCAACCACCGAATCGACCACTCCTACGAAATCTATCTCAGCCTCTATCAGGCGATCACCGGGCCGGAGGAGCACCAGAAGATTTTTCACAAGTTCTCGCCCGGTTTTTTTGACCTCATTGTGATAGACGAGTGCCACCGCGGCAGCGCCGCTGAGGATGCCGCGTGGCGGGAGATTCTCGATTACTTCTCCTCCGCTACGCAAATCGGCCTCACAGCGACGCCGAAGGAGACGAACTACGACTCCAACATTCACTACTTCGGGGAACCCGTTTATACCTATTCCCTGAAACAAGGCATTCAGGACGGCTTCCTCGCGCCCTACAAGGTCGTACGTGTGCACATCGACCGCGACGTGGAGGGCTATCGCCCCGAGCCGGGGCAACTCGACCGTTTCGGCGAAGAGATTGAGGATCGCATCTACAACACGAAGGATTTCGACCGCAATCTGGTGCTGGACGAACGGACGAAGCTCGTCGCCCGCAAGGTCTCGCAATTCTTGAGAGAAAGCGGCGAGCGTTTTCAGAAAAGCATCATATTCTGCGTGGATCAGGAGCACGCGGCGCGAATGCGGAAAGCGCTCGTAAACGAAAACACCGACCTCGTGAACGAAAACCACCGCTACGTCATGCGCATCACCGGAAGTGACCAAGAGGGAAAAGCGGAACTCGACAACTTCATCGACCCCGAATCGAAATATCCCGTTCTGGTCACCACCTCGCGACTGCTTTCGACCGGCGTCGACGTGCGCACCTGCAGGCTCATCGGGCTTGATCGTGAAGTCAATTCCATGACCGAGTTCAAACAGATCGTTGGGCGCGGCACCCGCGTGTATGAAGATGATAAAAAATTCTACTTCACGCTCATGGATTTTCGCGGCGCGACCCGCCATTTCGCCGATCCCGATTTTGACGGCGAGCCGGTGCAGATTTACGAACCAGGCGAGGACGACCCCATGACGCCGCCGGATAATTCCGAAGACTACGAGCCGGGATACGAAGAAGCCATCGTGGATGAACCACCCTACCCCGCTCCATCTCCACCCCCCGATGGCGGTGTGAGAGAGAAAATCTACGTGGACGGCGTAAGCGCGACCATCATCGCCGAGCGCGTGCAGTATCTTGACGCAAACGGCAGGCTCATCACCGAGTCGCTGCGCGATTTCATCCGAAAGGCGCTCAAGAAGCGCTTCGCCAACCTCGACGATTTCCTGAGACGCTGGGATGCGGCGGAGCGCAAGACGGCGATAATCGAGGAACTCGAAGCCGAGGGTCTCCTGCTTGATTCGCTGGCCGATGAAGTGGGGAAAAACCTGGATCCCTTCGACCTCATCTGCCACGTGGCCTTCGACGCCAGGCCACTCACCCGCCGCGAACGGGCCGCGAACGTGAAGAAGCGTGACGTATTCGCCAGATACGGGGAACGGGCCCGCGCGGTGCTGAGCGCCCTGCTTGACAAATACGCGGACGACGGCGTCCTTGATCTGAACGACCCCGAAGTCCTCAAAGTCCTCCCTTTCACGACGCTCGGCACGCCCTATGAACTTGTCAAATCCTTCGGAGACCTCGGGGACTTCGAGCGCGCCGCCCGAGAACTTCAATCCGCCCTGTACCGGGAGAGCGCATAGACCATGACCGTCCGCACCCTCGTCAAATCCATTCAGGACATCATGCGCCGGGACGCGGGCGTGAACGGGGACGCCCAGCGCATCGAGCAGCTTTGCTGGATGTTCTTTCTCAAGATCATCGACGATCAGGACCAGGAACTCGAGCTGATGCGAGAGGGTTACGCCTCACCGATACCGGCGCACTACCGATGGGGCGCATGGGCGGCAAACCCGGAAGGCAGAACCGGAGATGAACTTCTCACCTTCATCGACAACGACCTCTTCCCCTCTCTTAAGAACTTGCCTCCGACGGGTCCAGCAAACGAGCGTCGCCGCGTGGTGCGCGAGGTATTCCAGGACGCCCACAACTTCATGAAATCGGGCCAACTGATGCGCCAGGTGATAAACAAGATAAACGAAGTCGACTTCAAGAATCTGAGCGAGCGCCAGCACTTCGGCGACATATACGAGCAGATTCTGAACGACTTGCAAGAGAAACACTCGGGAGAAGTCTACACGCCACGAGGCGTCACCGCCTTCATGGCGGATCGCATCGACCCGAAACCCGGCGAAATTCTCCTCGACCCCGCCTGCGGCACGGGCGGCTTCCTGACCTGCGCGCTGCGCCACATGCGCGAACGCTATGTGAGGCGCCCCGAAGACGAGCAGACCATGCAGGCGGCCCTGCGCGCATATGAGAAAAAGCCGTTTCCCCAGATGCTCTGCGTCACCAACATGCTGCTGCATGATATCGAAGTCCCCAACTTCGTCCGCTACGACAACACACTGTCGTGACCCTACACCGACTGGGGGAGCGGGGACCGTGTGGACGTAGTGCTCACTAATCCCCCCTTCAACGGCAAGGAAGAGGACGGAATCGAGAACAACTTCCCGCAGCGCTTCCGCACGAAGGAGACGGCGGATCTGTTTCTCGCCCTCATCATCCGCCTGCTCAAGCCGGGTGGGCGCGCCGCCGTGGTAATGCCCGACGGCTTCATGTTTGGTGAAAATGTCGAGACTCGACTCAAGGAACACCTGATGGCAGAATGCAATCTTCACACCATTGTCCGCCTGCCGGATTCCGTCTTTAAGCCGTACGCTTCAGTAGCCACTAACCTGCTGTTTTTTGATAAAGGAGAGCCAACCAAGGAAATCTGGTTTTACGAGCACCTTGTGCCCGAAAACCAAAAAGCTTATTCCAAAACTAAACCGATCCGTTTCAAGCACTTACAAACCTGCATCGACTGGTGGGGCGGGAAAAAACGCAAGGGCCGCGAAGTGACGGAGCACGCCTGGAAGGTTACGGCGGAAGAAGTGAAGTCGCGCGGCTACAACCTCGACTTCAAGAATCCGCACACGACCGAGGTGGACCACGGCGACCCGGAAGAATTGCTCGAAAAACTCGATGCCGCCGAGGCCAAAACGACGAACCTGCAGAATAAACTCAAAACGGCTCTGAGTGAGGCGCTCACGCGATGAACGCCGTTCGCCTTCTCGCCCATTTCGAGCGGGTCGCCGACGCCCCCAGCGCGATACCCCGCCTCCGACGGCTTATCCTCGACCTCGCCGTGCGGGGGAAACTTGTGGAACAAGACCCGAACGACGAACCGGCGGAGGAATTGTTAAAGCGGATTACGGCGGAGAAAGAGCAATTAGTTAAGGAAAAAAAGATCAGTCAACAACAGGCTAAGTTTCAGGCCCTCGACTTAACCGAAATACCTTTTAGCTTGCCTAATTCATGGAATTGGTGCCCTTCAACTTATCCCTGTTTCATAATCTCGGATAAAGGCAAAAAAATTAAAACAAAGGATGTAGTTGAGACTGGCAAATTTCCAGTAGTGGATCAGGGGAAAATGCTAATACGGGGGTATCACAACGACGACAACAAAGTAATCCGTGTCAAAGAACCCATTGTACTTTTCGGAGATCATACTCGTGAAACGAAATTGATAGATTTCGATTTCATTGTGGGAGCAGATGGCGTCAAACTGTTACAACCAATCTCTATTCACACACCATATTATTTTCTTGCTCTCCAATGGCTTCCACTTGAAAATCGAGGGTATGGTCGCCATTTCAAACTGCTGAAGGCTTCTTTCATTCCCCTACCACCCCTCGCCGAACAATACCGCATCGTCGCCAAAGTGGATGAATTGATGGCGCTATGCGACGAACTGGAGGCGGCGCAGGCCGAGCGGGAAACGAAGCGGGAGCGGCTGGCGGCGGCGAGCTTCGCCTGCCTGAACGAACCCGATCCTGAAACCTTCCGTGACGACGCCCGCTTCGCGCTGAATGCGCTCCCCGCCCTCACAAAACGCCCCTACCAGATAAAACAACTGCGCCGGACCATCCTCAACCTCGCCGTGCGCGGCAAGCTGGTGGAGCAGGACCCGAACGACGAACCGGCTTTGGAATTATTGAAGCGGATAGCGGCTGAGAAAGCACGACTGGTGAAAGCGGGAGAGATTAAAAAGCCAAGAATTATTACAACACTCGATCCGGATGAGCTTGCTTCACCTCTCCCCCAAGGCTGGGTATGGAGTCAGATCACTCACCTTGGCGTAATCAATCCACGAAATAATGCGCCAGCAGACCATATGGCGTCTTTTATACCAATGCCGATGATCTTTGCCGAATACGGTGTACTTAACGAGCATGAGCCACGGGTGTGGAGTAGCATTAGGAAAGGCTACACTCACTTTGCTGAGGGCGATGTGGGACTGGCCAAGATCACTCCGTGTTTTGAGAACGGAAAATCAACCGTATTTCATAACCTCACCGGTGGCATCGGTAGTGGAACGACCGAGCTACACATAGTCCGACCTCTTCTAATAAATCCCGAATACATTTTGCTCTTTCTAAAGAGCCCTAATTTTATTGAAACAGGCATATCGAAGATGACCGGAACGGCTGGTCAAAAGCGCGTACCGCTAGACTATTTTGCAGGTTCTCCCTTCCCCCTCCCACCCCTCGCCGAACAACACCGCATCGTCGCCAAGGTGGATGAACTGATGGCGCTGTGCGACGAACTCGAAGCGAACCTCGCCAGCGGGGAAGAAACCCGAAGCCGCCTGCTCGATGCCCTACTAGCCGAGGCCCTCGACTCCTTCCACAAGATGGAATTAGCAGAATGACCGAGCCTCGCCTGTTCAACGTCTATTGTGACGAAAGCTGCCATATGGAACGCGATGGTATTCCCGTCATGGCTTGGGGTGCGATTTCTTGCGAGGCACATGTTGTCCGGGAATTGTCGGAATGCATAAGAATTTTGAAAATCGAACACGGCCTCGCTCCTGACTTTGAAGCGAAGTGGACAAAAGTCTCGCCAGCCAAAACTGAATTTTATCTGGCTCTGGTGGATCTGTTCTTAGCCGATAAACGGCTTCGCTTTCGCGGGCTTGTTGTTCCGGACAAAAGGCGCTTGAAACACAATACATTCAACCAGTCACACGACGACTGGTACTACAAGATGTACTTTACGATGCTACGCCCACTCTTCACTGCGACGCACCGCTATCACATCTATCTCGACGTCAAAGATACACACGGCGGGCCGAAGACCCGCATGTTGCACGAAATCTTGGCTAACAGTCTTCATGATTTCGATCGCGAAGTCATCGAGCGTGTGCAACAGGTACGCTCGCATGAAAGTGAGTTGTTGCAAATTGGTGACATTCTGGTCGGTGCGCTTACTTATGCGAACCGGGAACTTGTCGGTAGCTCGGCGAAGATGGCTATCTTAACGCGGTTGCGCGAGAGTCTGGGGCTAAATGTTTTAACCAACACATCCGCTTTCAAGGCCGTCAAATTCAACATTCTGATCTGGTCGTCAAGGGAAGCGGCAGGATGACGCCGCCCGACCTGTTGTATTTCGACGGGGATTGGACTGCTTATGAAAGGAAACTCCACCTCATCTTCATCGAGGAAATCTCAAGAGGGTTGCAGTTTCGCGGCCTTCGTGTCGGTTGCCGCCGATATCCGGAAACTGCGGGGCGTTGGGCTTCATTTTGGCATTTATTACAAGAAGGACGCATAGAGGATGATCGACTCCCAAATTTGCGGCGATGCGAGCGTCTTAGATGGGTGCGATGGGTGATTGAAAACGGTGTCGAGCACCCAGGAATTAACGAATGGCAGAATAGACGCGGCACCGAGGTGAATACGCTACTCTGGTATCATGAGGAATATCTCGTCGTGCTCACGCAACGTCCCAACTATTGGTTGCTCAAGACCGCGTATTGCACTGAGAAGAGTGGCCGGATAAGACAACTTCAGAAAGAACGCGATGCCTATCGGGTTGCCGAAGAGAAACCAATATAGCTGAAGCCGCCCAAGTGAACTTGAGCGGCCTCGAATGCTCCTCCTACACATGGCAGGTGAGACATACAAAAAATATTACTTTATGGGCTGAAAGTCAACATACTTGGCAAGGATGTTCGGAGGTTGTTAACATATAAGAGGAAATACACCAGTTGAGTGATGCGAAACAATGCGCCACAGACTATGTGGCAGCTTGTCCCCTTAGGCCATGAGACCCAGCCCACGCAATATTATCAAGAATCTAACATAGGAAAAGCACTTCTGCCGGAGTTGATAGTTTTCTGCTTTTTTGTTGGCACGGAAAGATTCTACACGGAAAATTTATCCATTATCGTCCGTGGAACCTCACGTTTGTGACCGATCCTGGTCGATTTTAGTTCGTTCATTTGGCAATTCCGGCGCGACTTCGGAGATGTTTCTGCTGATTTGATCGATCTCTTCATCTCGTCCGTCCTTCTCCATGTCGCGAATGATGGCCTGTGCGGTGAACATCGTAGAGCGCAACAGGTGGATTTCGGCTTCCGTTCGGGGCCATTCCCGACGCTCCAGGCCCTCCATTGTAAGCTCGACCACCAGTCGGTTTGGCGAAATATCCCGCTCCCGTGCCTCTTTTTCGACGCGTTTCCACTCCTCGGACGTGAAACGGATGTTCTTCTGTGTCGTCTGCGCCATTCGTTTTGCCGCTCCTTTCTCGAAGATATTCATCGATGCCGGTCCAAAACGATCGGTAAATTCTCGTTTCCATTCACCGAATTCGCTCGTCTCGAACCGGGAAGTTCTCGAATCGATGCCGGAGTTCGGTAATACCAAATCGGTATTCATCATAGCGTAGCGCAGGTCTGAGCACCACCAATTTGGTATCTGCAGGAAACGCCCTGATACCAGCCGTATTACAAATAGCATACGCCATGTTTTAAGTGCCGTGATTTCAAAAAGATATGTGCGCCACCAGATTGGTATTGCATTTCCCGGCGCGACGGGGACGCACGGGGGCACGACCCATAAAAAGAGGCGCAGGGGAACGTGGACATTCGTGGCCACAGCGATACCTGCATCAGCGATGCGTCTGGTGTGTAACCCGAAGCGCCGAAGGGCGTCAGATGGTCGAGTTCGTGAGAACAGATGATGGGGGAAACTTGCCGGAGAGAATGGCGAGCGGGAGCCGCCGCGGCGATTGAGCGGTAGGAGCAAATGCGGGGAGATGTTCCTGCGGCAAGACCAGCGGAGTTTTCATCGTTGCCGGCGCAAGCGGCGCAAGCGTTGCTCAATGAGACGCAACGGGCCGCGACGCCACCGGGCGGGGTGGCGACGCGACCCGAGGAGTGTTCGCATCAGGCGGCCACGCGTTGCACGGGTATGCCGAGGGTTTTAGCTTTGTCGACGAGGTTGTCGGTGATGCCGCTGCCCGGGAACGCGACCACGCCCTTGGGGAGGAGTGCTAAGAGCTCGTCGTTGCGCCGGAAGGGAGCGGCCCGTCCGTGGGCATCCCAATCCGGCTTGCAGACGACCTGGTGGACGCCGTTTCTCTCGGCCCATCCCGCCGCTATCTTCTCCGCACCGGGGCCGCCGCCGTGGACGAGAACGACGTCGGCGTATTTGGCCTTGAGGCGGTCGAGGTGCGCGATGATTTTCCCCGCATCGTTCGCCTCCTTGCCACCCGCGACGGCGACGAGGGTTCCCTGGGGAAGATGAGCCGTGTTCTCGCGGTCCTTTCTGGCGCGCTGGAAGTCGCGCGCCTCGATGACGGCGGAGGTGAGCTTGCCGGTCTGGCTGACGTGCGATCCTCGCCTCGGCCGCCATACCTCGCCGGTCAGGTCGCGGTAGGCCTCTGCGGCGGTGTCCCTGAGTCCCTCGAAGGCGTCCCTGCGTTCCGTGAGATTGTTGGCCCGGTCGGTCATGAGTTCTAGTTCACGCGAGCGGATCTCGGAGCCGTCCTGCTCGCGCTGCAGTTCGCGGATGCCGGGGATGAGTTTGTCGGCGGCGCGGTCGAGCCTTTGTGTCTGGGCGTCCAGGGCGTTGACGAAGCCCCAGAGAAGGTTTCTTCGCTCATCCGCAAGTTGCGTTCCGTCGGGCGCTGCTTCCGCGAGTGCGCCGAAGGCCTTGATGACGGCGGCGGTGGCCTCGCCCTCGTCCCACACGGGGCGGTTGTCGAACTCATCCGGCCCTGGCGTGGCGCCGAAAAGCGCTGCCTGCTCGCAGACCATGGCGGTGAAAGATTCGTTCTGCGCTTCGTGTTCCGTGTGCTCGTTCATGTTCATCTCCTTGTGGTCGTGTATAGCGGTCATGGTTCACTCCTTTGGTAGTCCTCAAGCGAGGGGATGGTCGAATTCGGGAAGAGCGTATCCACGCTCGTTGCGCCCCACTTCCCTGGGCATCTCGTCGAGATACCCGGCTGCCCATTCAGCGGCGCGGGCGAGGACGTCGCCGTGGCACGGGAGGGGCCGGCAGTGGCAGCCGAGCTCGCAGCCCTGGAGGTCGGCGAGTTCGTAGAGGTTGACCTCCTCATTCTGGATTTTTCTCCACAGCCATTGGCGGTATTTCTCGATGACGTCGTCGCGGTCGCCGTCGGCGCCGAGCCGGAAGGGATTCCCCCACTTCGTCATGCGGTCGATCCTCACCAGCAGGCCGCTGCCGTTTTCTGCAACGTAGTCGTTCAAGTTCACCACGGTGGTATCCATGCCTTTCTCCTTTCCAGAGAGTTAACGGATGCGTTTCTTGGCGTCCCATTTTCAGCACGTGCTAGGCGTGGGCGTCAGGGGCGGTTTTCAGTCTTTTTTTCACCCGGAGGGCGCGCAGCGGAAAAAATCCATGCTCCACCGATTTTTTCTGAAAAAAAGATGCTTTTGCGTTATTTGCAAAAGCACCCTTGACCCCGCGCCGTGCGTGCTAAAATGAGGACGCTAAGAGAGAGACACTAGTACCGTCACCGGGACACAAGAGTTTCTGGTGTTTCACGATGAAGGCGAAGCTCATCGGGAAACAATCTCTCATGCTGCGGAAAGGGTCATTTCGGGCCGTTATTCGGCCCGGAATTCCCGCAGCGGGGGGTGGACCGAGCCACTGTCTTGAGCATGGAATGATCGCAGGCGCAAGCCGATCTTCCGTGAACATGGTTTATCGTTCACGGAACCGGAGGCTATCGAGGTGTTCCCGGTAGACGAGAGAAGCCTACAGGGAGGGAAAGGCGCGGGCGCTTCGGCGGTGGACTTCCTCCGGACAACGGGCATAAGAAAAGGGGTCGACGCGCGTGATGGCGCCGACCCCTTGTGAGCACTTAAAACCGGATGTCCTCCTCCTCACCCCCGACCCCTGCGGCGACGGGCACGCCGTTGCCGTTGTTGTTCCCGTTCGCCTTGTCCAAAAACTGGACGACCCCGCCGGGTGCTACGAGTATCTCGGTCGAGAAGCGTTCCGAATCCTCCTCGTCCTTCTTCCAGCGACGGGTCTGGAGCTTGCCCGCGACGTAGACCAGACGGCCTTTCTTCGCGTGCCGCTCGAACATGTCCACCAGGCCGGGCTGGAAGGTCACGATCCTATGCCACTCCGTTTTCTCCACCCTCTCACCGGATTGCTTGTCCACGTAGCCCTCATCGGTGGCGATGGATAGATTTGCGACGCGTCCCCCGCTCGCGAGATGGTTGATGGTGACGTCGGCGCCTAAGCGCCCGATCAGTTCCGCACGGTTCAGTCCGAATGCCATTTTGTTACTCCTTGAAGTGTAGTGTGGATGATAAAGTCGAGGAGCCGGAAATCCTCTCTCCCCGACCCCCCCCGTTCGTCCTAAACGCTACAAAACTCCACTTCGCCGTCCGCCTCGGCGCGCAGCTTGCGGATCGTGTACGCATCGAGTCCGAGTTCTGCGAGCAACTCATCCGCGGTGGGAACGTCGACGTCGTAGTCGTTCTCGTACATGGCCGTGCCTCCTCTCGGGTTGTCCCCGGCGGCGGGAACTGGAGACCGTCTCCCTCCCCCCTACCGGGTATTTGCCCGGCTCTCCGCTTCCCTTTCACTCTCGAGAGGAGGTTCTCACCCGGCGGGAACCACTCGCGCAAGGTGTTTGCCTTTACCGCGGATTCGTGTCAGACAGCGCACGGAGGTGAGGAAGGGAGGAGGTATGGAACGACTCAAGCTCTGGTTGCCGGCGCTGCTGTGGCTGCCTGCGGGGATTATCGCAGAGGAGGTTCTGCGCACCGGGTCAATGGAGGGTGCAGATACGCTGCTTGACGTCCTGGAGTTGCTGCCCGCCGCTCCGTGCGGCATCCCCCTCGCGCTCGCCTGCCGGCGACTTGCCCGCTCGGGCTATCCGGGTCCCTCCCTGGTGGCGTGGTTGCTACTCGGCGCGGCCTCTGTGATGGGCTTCCTCGGTCCGCTCCCCGTGGGCGTTCAGGCGCTCCTGGTCTCTTTTCCGGTATGGATGGCGGTGTGGCGCCTCGAGCGTCGGCCCCGCGGCCCGGGATTCGCCCCTTCGTCAAGGCGGCCGGGGCGCGGGAGGTCTCAGGGGCCGTACCGCCCCTGGTCCTGAGGCCCCGCGGAGACGTCCGATACAGGTCGACTCCCCCCGTCGAAGCCTCCCGCAGGAATCCAGACGCCGTGGGGCCGGCTGCGGAGCAGGTCGGCGTCGGCGGCACGTGCAGGCGCGCTCACCAGGGAGCCGCGGTGAGTTTCGCCATCACGCAGGCATCCTCCACGACCTCGACCTCATCGCGTGAGAGTTTCGCGAAGGCGAGGCACATGGCGACCTCCTCCCAGGAGTCCAAAGGTCCGTGCTCGATGCCCGTGGCCAGTTCCACCACGGTGTAGCGTGGTGGATGGACGGGCATTCCCCGGTGTTCGCCCGATGAGAAATACGATCGCCTGGCGCACGCCTCACACCTGGCTGCTCCATGAGAGGGGGCTGCGCAGTCAACACATGCCCCGCGGGCGCGCCTTGTATGATAGCGCGCCCGGCTGGCGGCGTTCTTGAGCGGACGGCGCTTTGAATCCCTTTTGGCGCACGAAGCGCACGTCGAAGCCTTTCCGGTTACGGCGCCTCCGCAACGACCGCAAAGGTTCCTGGAGCGTCTTTTTTCATAGAGCCTCTTTTCCGCCGCGCGGCGTTCCTCCCGGCAACTCCCGCATACGGCGCCGTCCTCTACGGGCTCGTGTCCGCAGCGAGAGCATAACCCGGCCTCCAGCCGCTCGCGCCTTCGCTTTATCGCCCTCTCGCGCGCCATGCGCCGGCGGCTCTCGGGATCCCGCCCGCCGTATGCAGTTCCCCCCGCCCGGGCTCTCAAGTAGCGGGCGCGCTCGGCGACTCGGCTTCTATCGAGGCAGACCTCGCATAGGCTTCGCCCGGGCGCAGGAGGTTTTTTCCCGCATTTTGGACAAAGGCCCATTTCCTTGCGTTTGGCCGTCCGGCGCCTGTGGCGTTCGCGTTCGAAAGCGCGTCTTCGCTCCGGGTCCTTGTGGGGCATCCTCTCTCCCTCCCTTGGGTGGATGGAATCCGTACGGCCGGCGCCCGGCAGGACGTCCTCCCGGCGGGGGCCGGGAAGCCTCACCGGCACAGCATTTTTCCCCGACCAAGTGTTCGCCCCAGAGCTGCAGGCCGCTACCGGGGATTTTGATCCCCGTGCAGACGATGAGTTCATCCCGCGCGGGCCGCATCTCCCGGACCGCACGGCGGGAAGCCGTCACGCGCTTCATCCTGCGCCCGCCCTTCTCCCCGGCGGGCAGGGGTCTGAGCTCGCCCCCGCCCGTGGATTTGTAGCGCCTTACCTCGTATCGCTCGTCCGCCAGTCCCCGGCCTGAGAGATGGGTGAGGAAGGTGTTCGCTTCTCTTTTCGGTTTATGCATCGCGCGGCCTCCTTGGAATGGGTGGATGATGGCGGCGACCGGTACTGACCGGAGAAGGAGAGCCTCCCTCCCGGACCCCTTCCGCCGCCTCCTCCCGGCCCGGCTCGGCCTCTTGGCGGCGCAAAGCGCGCCGGGGTCTTTCACGGGAAGGGTGCGTCCGGGTCGTGGCCGTGAAGTACCTGCTCCACCAGTTCGCGGCGCCAGGCGTAGCGCTCTTCCCTCCCGTCGGGGAGCCGGCAGCGGGCGAAGGCCGTCCAGTCCCCGTGGCGAAACCCCCGCCACAGGACGCACGGGAGCGCCGTAGGGTCCACAGGGAGGCGGAGACCGCTCCCCGGCGGCCGCGTCCACGGCGCTCCGGGTCTTGCCCAGGGTGTGAGGCGCAGGGGGGGTTGCTTTCGTGCGCCATTGTTTTATAATTTACGTAAGCATTCAAGTTCTATGTTTTTGAAAACTTTCATTTTAAGGTGTGGGGTTTCCGGGAACTTATTGGAGCGAGGTCACGATGAAGACACTGAGCACGTTTTTCAGGGGATGGAAGAAATTGTGTGAATCCGGGTACCGGTTCTGCGCCGCGCGAGGCGGGGATATCCGGAAAATCCGTTCCGGGGGGTTGACAAACCGGCTCCGGGGGTCTTTGCATAATCGAGCCGAGCCGAGCCGAGCCGAGCCGAGCCGAGCCGAGCCGAGCCGAGCCGAGCCGAGCCGAGCCGAGCCGAGCCGAGCCGAGCCGAGCCGAGCCGAGCCGAGCCGAGCCGCTCTTGCTACATCTCCGTGGTGGCGCCGCCTGAGGTACTCTGCCGCCCGGTCTGAGCCTCTCGGTTCTTCCGGCGGTTGCCCCACAACCCGCCGGCCCGCTTCTTCCTCCGATCGTCCCGTTGCTTCCACTGCGTTCGCGGGCAGCCTGCGCCGGAGCCTTGCCGCTGTGTTGCTCGGACTGCCGCTGTTGTTGCCCGGCTTCGCCGCGAGCGCGCAGGCGCAGACCCCCGACCTGGAGTTCAGCACCACGCACCTGACCTGGAACGAGAGTAAGGGCTGCGGCCAGCTCGAATACTACGATCTAAGCGGTAACAAGATTACCGGCGGCACCGCCCAACAGCGCCGACAACGTGCCCTGGCCGTCAGACCGACCTATCCCAACACATACATGTCCACCCCGGGGGCGAGCATGGAGCTTCCCGCCAGCGCCCCCGGGCCGACCTATCAGGTCAAGCTGAAGTCACCGCCGTCGGGTACGGTGAAAGTCACCGTCTATGACCCCAACGACCTCATCTGGTGGGGCAACAACACCCACCGGACGCTGAACCGCGTCTTTGTGGGGCCCGACAGGCGGGCTTCGAACGGCCGTAACGGTATCGGCAAGCCGACGCTGACCTTCACGCCGTCCAACTGGAACGAGTGGCAAACGGTCAAGGTCAAGGTGGCCTGCACCGACCATTTCCCGGATGCGGTGCCCCTTGAGCACCGCATGGAGTCGACATCCGTTCAGGACAGGGGCAAGGTCTGGGTCCGCGTCAATGAGCAGACGCCGCCGGTGGAGATCGTCGCGTCGGGCCTGCCCCCCGCGGGCCAGACGATCACCCTGGCCGAGGGAGCCACCATGGATTTCAAGATCAGGATCGGCGAAAGGATGCTGCCCAACGGAAGCAGCGCGAGAGTCGATGTCCATCTCTTTACCGAGCCGGTCGGCAATGTGCTCAGGGCGACGAGACGGGACGGGCAACCTCGCGTTGACGGCGTCCTCATGGACACTATGGTCTTCACGCCGTCCAGCCGCGAACAGTGGGTGCGCCTGGAAGGCGTCGGCGTCGGCGATACCAAGCTTGTGGTCTCGGCGGAACGTGACTTCACCTGGGCCCATGAAACCCGTCGTCACTGGTCGCCGACTTGGCCGGTCACGGTCGAGCACGCCGGCATCTGCGGGCGCACGAAGGCGGTGCGCGACGAGATTGTCCGCATGATCGGCAGCGTCAGCCACTGCCGCGACGTGACCGACACACATCTGGCGGCCATCAGCGGCGACGTCCACAGCAACCCCCTGAATTTATTCAATAAGGGGTTGAGCAGTCTGAAGGCGGGCGATTTCGACGGGCTCACCAATCTGAAGCGCCTGCGGATTGATCGAAACAGCCTGACAACGCTGCCGGCGGGCATCTTCGACGACCTCGCGGGGTTGATGACGCTGGATTTGGACAGAAACCAGCTGACGACGCTGCGGCCAAGCGTCTTTGACAATCTCACAAATCTCAGGGTTCTGTATCTGAATAACAACAGGCTCGCTGCGCTGCCGGATGGCGTGTTCAAGAACAATCTGGCGTTGGCGACACATTGGTTGGAAGACAACCCCGGCGCCCCGTTCAGGCCGACGGCGAATGCCGGCACCGACCAGACGGTCGCCACCGGGCAGCAGGTCACCCTGTCGGGCACCGCCTCCGGGCCCTGGGCCAGCACCGATCTTGCCTGGCGGTGGCGGCAAGTGGACAGCCCGGACTCGGACATGGTCGTCCAGGGAGGCGTGCAGAGGGACGGTCAAACTGCCACCTTCCCCGCCCCGGCGGCGCCCACGGTCATGCATTTCAGGCTGGCCGCGATACCAAAGGTGCTGCTCGAGACACGTCCAAATTCGAGCGGCGGCACGTCAACGACGAGCAGGCGGCGCGGCATCCTTGACGGCTTTGCCTGGGTCACCATCACCGTCGGCGACGGCCAGGGCTCACCCCAGCAAGAAGCCGCGTCGGTTGAGACACCTTCCTGCGTCTCCGGCGCCCTGCTTGCCGACGCCCGGAAGGCTGCGAGCGAAACCTGGCGGACTTCGGGCCATGTCGAGCGCTGGAGCCGGGTGCTTGCCGCCTTCGGGGAGAGCAATGCCTACAGCAACAACCCGATGACCGTCGCCGAGGCGCGGGCGCAGGCGGATCGCGGCCTTAAGCGCTGGACCCCGGTGCTCGAGGCGCTGGAATGCCTGGCGGCGGCGCCGGCGGAACAGGCCGAGGAACAGCCGGCGACGCCGGCCACGCCCGCGCTCAGCCTCTCGGCGGGGTCCGCCGTGGACGAGGGCGGCAATGCCGCCTTCACGGTCACGGCCGACCCGGCGCCGCAGTCCGACCTGACGATTGCCTTCACCGTCGCCCAGAGCGGCGAGTATCTGGATGCGCCCGGCGCGGGCAGCCGGACGGTGGTCCTGACAGCAGGGGCCGCCAGCGTCGCGCTCTCCGTTGCCACGGTGGACGATGCGGCGGACGAGGCCGACGGCTCGGTGAGCGTCACCCTCGGCACGGGCGCGGGATACACGGTGGCCGGGGGCAAGGGCAGCGCCGCGGTGACGGTGCGCGACGATGACGAGCCGGTGGTGAGCATCGTCGCCGGCGGCGGGGTGACGGAAGGCGCCCCGGCCGGCTTCACGGTCAATGCCGAGCCGGCGCCTGCGGCGCCGCTCGACATAACGCTGACCGTCGGCCAGAGCGGCGCCTTCGCCGCTTCGGGCGAGACGGGCTCGAGGACGGTCACCGTCCCGGTCACGGGCAGCGTGGACGTGGAGGTCGCCACGGTGGACGACGCGGCGGACGAGCCGGACGGCTCGATCACGGCGAGCGTGGATGCCGGCGCGGGCTACACGGTGGCGGCGGCGCCGGACAATGCGGCCACGGTGGCGGTGTCGGACAACGACGCGGCGTCGTCTGGGCCGACGATCTCCATCGCCGACGCCACCTTCAAGGAAAACCAGGGCACGGTGTATTTCACGGTGACGATGAGCGAGCCCGCGGACCGGACAATCACCATCCTCTACGCGACCCGCCAATCGACACCGGTCTCGGCCAGGGCCGGCCGGGACTACTTCGAATGGAAGCGGGCCTGGCGGGCACGGATCTCGATATTCCCGGGCAAGACGACGGCGCGGATTCCCGTCTACATCTACAACGACAGCCATGACGAGGATCCGGAGACCTTCGAGGTGGTCCTGTTCGACGCCGATGAAGGTGTGTCGATCACCGACGGCGTCGCCGTCGGCACGATCACCAACGACGACCCGATGCCGGCGGCGTGGCTGGCGCGTTTCGGCCGCACGGCGGCGGAGCAGGCGCTGGACGGCATTGCCGGTCGCATCGCGGCCTCGCGCAGCGCCGGGGTGCAGGGCGCGATCGCCGGGCAGCCGCTCGCCTTCGAGCCTGTCGGCGCGTCGCCTGCGGCGCACGCGATTACGGCCGGGGGCGGCCGCCACATCGCCCTCGGGGAGGGAGAGGTCTTCGCCAGCGAGTCGTACCGCTCCGGCGCAGGTGCGCCGGAGCGCCTTCTGACGACGCGGGACCTGCTATTAGGCTCGAACTTCACGCAGACAGGGGAGAAGGACGGCACGGGCGGCAGCTTCGCCTTCTGGGGCCGGGCGGCGCAGTCGAGCTTCGACGGCCGGGAGGGCAGCTTCTCGCTCGACGGCGAGGCGACCACGGCCATGCTGGGCGCGGACTATGCGCGCGGCGACTGGCTGGTCGGCATGGCTCTGATGCATAGCAGCGGAGAAGGCGGCTATGCCGACAGCGGACCGGTTTCCGGGGCAGGCAGCGGTTCGGATTCCGTGCGCTGTCCCCAGCCTCTGGATGCCGAGATGCGGAGGGTCCTGTGCAGCGGCGCCGTGCGGGAGGGCGACGGCAGTGTGGAGGCGTCGCTGGCGGCGGCGGTTCCCTATGCCTCGCTCCGGGTCTCGGAACGCCTGAAGCTCTGGGGCGCGCTCGGCTACGGTTCGGGCGAGGTGACGCTCGAGACGGCCATGGGCGACCGCTATGACGCGGACACGACGTGGTCCATGGCGGCGGCGGGACTCAGGGGCGGCCTTTTGAAGCCCGGGAGCTTCAGCCTCGCCCTTCTCGCCGACGCGCTGTGGACGCGCACGGATTCGGATGAGACCGGCGAGCTTTCGGCCTCGCGCTCCGAGGTGAACCGGCTTCGGCTGGGAATCGAGGGGAGCCGTGAATTCACGCTCGATGGCGGCGTCGTTGCGCCTCGGGTCGAATTCGGGGTGCGCCACGACGGGGGCGGCGCGGAGACGGGCTTCGGCGTCGAGGTGGGCGCCGGGGTATCGCTCACCGCCGGGCGTCTCGGCCTCGTGCTCGACGTATCGGGCCGCACGCTGCTCGCGCACGAGGACGAGGACCTGAAGGACCGGGGGATATCGGCCTCGCTTACCTATGACCCGGACCCCGGGAGCAAACGGGGCGCTTCGTTCGCGCTCCGGCGCGACCTGGGCGGTTCGGCCGCGGACGGGCTCGACGCGCTGTTCGCCTCCGATCCGCTGGCGAAGCGCTCCGGCGGGCGGAGCGACGGCTGGCGCGCGGAGGCGGCCTGGGGGCTGCCCGCCTTCGGCGGACGCTTCACGGGTTCTCCCTTCCTCGCCTGGGGCTTCTCGGCCGGGGCGCGGGACTACGACGTGGGCTGGCGCCTCGAACCCGAGGCTGCAGGCGCCCCCGACCTCTCGCTCGCCGTAAAGGCCACGCGGCGAGAGGCCGCGGACGATACGACCGACCACGGCGTCGGGGTCGACCTCACCGCGCGCTGGTAGAATACGGCGGAAGCGGGGCAGCGGGTTCAGGGAGAGGACGCCCCGGGGGAGCGCATCGCAGCCCTGGAGGTACTCGGAGGGGGCAAAACCGGGAGCATCGGGGCGGAGAAGCAGAACGAGGCGATGGAGAAGAGCCGATCGGATCGAGGACTGGAGCTATAGAAAAATCGCAGGCGCCCTACAACAGGTCTTCGGCGATGCTCGCGGCGACCCGCTCGGCGGATTCGCGCACCGAATCGCGCGCGAGATGCGCGTAGCGCGAGGTGGTCTCGATCCGGGCGTGGCCCAGGAGTTTGCCTATCACGGTGAGTCCCTCGCCGAGCGCGAGAGCCCTCGAGGCGAACGAATGGCGCAGGTCATGGAGGCGCACGTCGTGAAGCCCCGCGCGCGAGCGGACGGACTGCCAGGCGTCATCGAGCTTCCTGAGGTGCGTTCCCGGCTTCCTGCCGGGGATCACCCATGGATCGCCGGGGAGGCGTGGCAGACCCGCGAGGA
The DNA here is from genome assembly GCA_965213625.1 of bacterium. Taxonomy (GTDB): domain Bacteria; phylum UBA8248; class UBA8248; order UBA8248; family UBA8248; genus Bin107. The sequence goes on along the minus strand of CBDBZU010000004.1, from coordinate 192,525 downwards.
GTTTGACCGCGGGTTCCGAGATCGAAACGACCCGCGCGCCCGTCTTGGAGTCTGCAAGCCGCAGTTCCGCTTGATCGAGCGCCACGTCCTCCCAGCGCAGGTTAAGGATCTCCGACTTACGGCAGCCGGTCAGTATCAGGAGACGGATCGCGGCCACCGCGGACGCCGACGCGCCTCCCTTCGTCTCAGCCTCGTCCAGGGCACTCCCCAGACGGTCCAATTCCGCTTCCGTGAGGAACCGCTCCCGACGGCGCCCGGGGTATTCGGAGATGGCGCGGCAGGGGTTTGATAATCCGTCAGGCACAAGTTCCCAGCTCTCGGCCAGTTTGTACATCGCGGACAGCGCCCGGACGGCCTGGTTGGCGGCCGCGGGCGTGGCGCTCAGCCGCTGGTGGAGTTCCGCCACGTGTTTGCGCTCGACCGATGCGAGGGGCAGTTTTCCGAGCGCAGGCACGATGTGCCTGCAAACCACGGAGCGGACCGTCTTCACGGTGCGCGGCTTGCAGCGCACGTAGACGTATTCAGCGAGATAGCGCTTGGCGAGCTCGGCCACCGTGGGACCGCAGGCGGGCTTGATCGGTTCGGGAACCGCCTCCTCGCCCGCCTTGATGCGCGCGATGATGTGGGCGGCGCGCTTCCTGGCCTCATCGGCATGGATGACCCCGTAGCGGCCCACCGTAACGCGCCTGGGTCCTCCCGGTCCCCGCGCCTGGGCGACGTAGACCTTGCCGCCCGTGGGATACACCCGCACCCCGAAGCCGGTGAGATCACGATCCCAGAAGACAGTGTCTTTCTCGACCGTGAGTTTCGCGACTGCGCGGTTCGAGAGCGTTTTAATTTTGGGCTGCATCGTTTCCACTCTACCTCCCCCGGCTCTTGACGTGGACGCCGATGCTCTCCCCCACACGGGCGGCCGCCGCCTTCTCGGCATCGCGCATCAGGTGCGCGTAGCGCGCCGTGCTCACCACGTGACGGTGGCCGAGCAGCCGGCCGATCGCAGACAGACTTTCGCCCAGCGCGAGCGCCCGCGAGGCGTAACTATGTCTCAGGTCATGGATTCGAACGTCGTCCAGCCCCGCCCGCTCCCTCACGGACCCCCAGTAGTAGGAGAGGTTCCCCAGGCGGCCCCTCCCGTACTTCGAAGAGATCACCCAGGGGTCCTCCGGCGAGCGGGGGATCCCCTCCAGCACCTTGAGCGCGGGCGCCGTCAGCGGAACCATGCGCGGGCCCGCCTTGGCTTCCTTAAGCCTGAGCTCCCCCGCCGTGCGGTCCACGTCGTCCCAGTGCAAGTCCAGTATCTCGCTCCGCCTGCACCCGGTAAGCGCCAGGAGCCTGATCGCCGCCACCGCGGCCGCCCACGTCCTTCCCTCCGCCTCGAACTCTCTGAGCGCACGTCCGAGGCGGCGGAACTCATCCTGCGTCAGGAACCGCTCCCGCTTCCGCGTCCGGTAGCGGAGAAGCCCCCGGCACGGGTTGTTTCCGGCAGGAAGCAGGCCCCACGCCTCAGCCATCTTGAACATTTTAGAGAGCAGTCCCACCGCCGCGTTGGCCACGGCGGGCGTATCGCGGAGACCGTGATGGAGCGCGGCGACCTCTGCCCGGCCGACTTGGGCCACCGCCATCCCGCCAAGCGCCGGTTCGACGTGGTTCTCGATCAGGGAGCGGTACGACCTCGCGGTGTCGGGCTTGCAGTGTGTTTCGGCGTGGTCGCGCATGAAGCGTTCGGCCAGACCGGCCACCGTGGGCGCGGCCTCAGGCGGCTTGGGCTCGGGCTCCTCGCCCCGCTTGATGCGGTCGATGACGAGTGCGGCTTGCTTCCTCGCCTCCTCACAAGACATCTCGCCGTGGCGTCCAAGCGTCACTCGTTTGGGACCCCACGGCCCTCTCGACTGCACCACGTAGACCTTCCGGCCCGTGGCGTAGACCCGCACCCCGAAGCCGGCCAGCTCCCGGTCCCAGAAGGCGGCGTCGTTCTTCTCGACAGATAACGCGTCGACCACGCGTTTGGTAAGCTTGATCTCGCTTCTTCTGGGCATGGGCGCTCCCTGAAAATCGTGTTGCAGGCCGGAGGATATGGGAAATCCGTAATCAAATCGCATACGTCCAGCATCAAACGTGAGGCTATTAAAGCGTAAGCATGTCGTAAATGCAAGGAGAGGCGAAAAAGAAAATGTATCAATTAATGATTTTAATACAGAAGTTTATCGTACTTCAGGGTATACGGTAGTACGATTGTCCACGGGATGAAATCATGAACGTGTCTTTTGGTAAATAAATATAAATTGTTTTCAGGGGAAATGACGCCGACGGGTCGCAGCGCAGGGGAATTCTGCCACGGGCCGCCAGTTCCGCCATGACGGCAAATGCGGGGAATTACGCCCCGCAGGCTTTGCACCGACGCGCGCGATTTGCCAGAATGCGCGCGGTTGGTTTCGTGTGAATTTCCTGGGAGAGGCGAGCATGGCGCGGCGCATGATTCTGGTGTTGACCCTGGGCGTTCTCGTCGGCCTGGCGGGCGCGCCCGGCTGGCGCTGGCTCGAGAGAAGCTTCTTCGAGAGCCTGCCCGTCTACTCGCAACTACCTGATTTTGCGCTGGTTGACGCATCGGGCCGCGAGTTCGCGAGAGAGCGCTTAAGCGGTAAGGTCTGGGTGGCGGACTTCATCTATACGCGCTGTGAGGATACCTGCCCGCTCCAGACGAGCGAGATGCGGCGGCTCCAGCGGGCGTTTTCGGGGCATCAGGATTTCCGGCAGATCTCCATCACCACCGACCCTGCGCACGATAAGGCGGCGCTCCTTTCGGCCTATGCGCGCAAGTTCGGCGCGGACAGGGCGCGGTGGTTTTTTCTGACGGGTAAAGAGAAAGAAATCAAAGAGTTAGCGCTGAAGGGCTTTCGCCTGAGTTATGCGACCAAGCAAGCCGCGCTCCCCTCCGGCTCCATCGGTGAGCGGGCTTTCCGGCTTCTGCTCCCCAGCGCGCACGCGCATCATCCCGGGCATGAAGAGGGCGGGAAGACGCCGGGAATCCTGATCTCCCACAGCTCGCGTTTCGTGCTCATCGACAGGAACTTCACCATCCGGGGCTATTACCACAGCAACGACGCGGAATCTCTCGAGAAGCTGAGGAAGGATTTGAGAGTCCTTCTAAATGATTGATTCATCAGATAGTTACGTTGTTTTCAAGTCTTCGATCATCTCGGCGTAGCCCTCCCGGTAAGACGGATAAAGAAAGCGGTAGCCGCTGGATTCGAGCCTGGCGTTCGAGCATCTCTTGTTCGTCGCCGCGCGCGCGGAGGGGGCTTCGCCGCCCCCGGCTTCGCGCGGATGCGGGACGCCGAGCCGTTCGGCCAGCCAAATCAACACTTTACGCCGATCGGTGGGCGCATCGTCGACGCCGACGTATATCGCATCCGGCGCGTCCAGCTTCATGAGGTGGGCCAGCGCGCCCGCGCAATCGTCGCGGTGGATGCGGTTCGTGTAGCGAGGCAGGCCCTCATGGACTTCGGCCCGACCCGCCCGGACGGAGTCTATCAGGCGTGTGCGGCCGGGACCGTAAATGCCTGAAAGTCGAAGGATTGTGGCGGGGTAGCCGCTCTCCAGCAGGGTACGCTCGCCTTCGAGCAGGATGCGGCCCGCGTAATGGGTCGGCTGCGTGGGCGATTCCTCATCCACCCGGCTGCCGTCTGTTTGCGCGTATACGGCCGTGCTCGAAGTGAAGAAGATTCGTCTGGGTCTTTCCCCTTTCATTTCAATCGCTTCGAGCAGGTTTTTCGGGCCGTCCGCATACGCCGCCCGGTAGCCCGCCTCGCCGCCGCCGCCCGAGGAGAGGGTGTAGAAGATGAAATCGAGGCCTTCGGGGAGCAGGCCACCCAGGTTCTTGTCGTGAACGTCCGCGCTCAGCGGCTTGATGGATTCGGGCAGCTTATCGGGGTTTCGGCGCATGCCCCAGACGAGATGGCCCTCACCAGCGAGCACCGCTCCGAGCGCAGCGCCGACATAGCCGCAACCCACGATGAGAACATTCGCCATGAAGGTCTTATTCTTTGAAATCGTATGACTTACGGCGCTTCGAGGGAGGGAACCGAGCCTGAGAATATGCTTTTCAGGTGATGCGGCATGATGCGCAGGCCGGCGTAGAACGGGCCGAACTCTCCATACCAGACGCTGGCCTCATCGAAGCGCATTTCGTATACGAGGCGCTTGAATACGAGCGGATCCTCAGAGAACAGGTACACGCCCCACTCCCAGTCGTCAAAACCGATGCTGCCCGTGATGATTTGCTGTACGCGGCCGGCGTAACGTCTGCCGACGAAGCCGTGCTCGCGCATCATTTGCTGGCGCTCCTCGATGGGCAGGCCGTACCAGTTCTTCTCCTCGCCCCTGCGCTTGTTCATCGGGTAGAAGCACAGATACCTCGTCTTCGGTATATCCATGTAGAGGCGCTCTTTCATGCGCTCGCGCTGGTTTTCCATCTCTTCGGCCCATTTCGACTTCCACTCGTCGCTTCCCGGCTCGAGACCCTCATCCACGAACCGGGCGTGGAGCTTTACGGTCATTTCGTAGAGGCCGAGTTCCAGGAACGAGAGGTAGGACGTGGCCTCGTCCATATATTCCGCAAGCGCCAGCCGCCGCAGCCCCAGTTCGACTTCACCCAGCGCATCGAGCGTGGGCCTGAAATGCAGGAACAGCAGATCGCCCTTGTGGCCAAGCAAGCTGAAAAGCGCGCTCTCGCCGGATTCGGGACGGGCGATGGAGGCGAAGAATTCCGTCGCTTCATCCAGGATGCGGTGCCGCCGGGCGCTCTCCAGCCGGTTCCAGGCGGGCCAGTTCACCCTGAAGATTTGGTGCAGAATCGCCCATCCATCGAGCGTTTCGGGCATTTTGGCGTCTTTTAGGTTCGGATTCACAGTTTACTCCCGGAGAATCAATCATATCGGCCATAAGTCGGCTTCAGGCTTTAGAGAGATACCCCAGAGTACGCCATGTTGCAAACATCGCGGCAGTGGGGTCGCTTGCGCTAGCGAGATGGATTTGCCTCTTCTGACGGCGGGACCTACGCTTTCTTTCATGCGGTATTCAGCTTGTTTGCGTAATGAATGCAGGCGAATTTCCGAGTCAATCAACAAGAGGGTTGACTTAAAGTGAAAGGTGGATTACTTGAATGGAGCAGGTGTGAATTCTTTGCGGTTCCGATTTGATTAGAAGTCATTTTAAGAGGTCCTGCATCTGAAATCACCGATATTTCGTGTACGAATGAATGCGTGCACGCTTTTTTTTACAAACAGTTGCTGACAACCTGAAAAATTATTTGAGAGGAGTAGGCATGGTTCCCAAACGTTTTCAATTGTGCTGGATGTTTGCGGTGATGTTGAGCATCGCATTAGCTGGCTCCGCGGACGCTTACAAGGAAGGGAAGGTAAGCGGTGGAGGTTCGATTACCGGAGCAATCAAGTTCGACGGCGCGGCCCCGAAATCCAAAACATTATCCGTGAATAAAGATAAAAAGGTTTGCGCGAAAAAACCGATTAAGGACGAGAGCCTGGTCGTGAAAGACGGCGGCGTGGTCTGGGCCGTCGTCTCTTTGAAAGGCGTGAAATCCGGCAAGAAGTGGTCGAAAAGCCAGAAAAAAGCCGTGGTTGACCAGAAGGGATGTGTCTACCTGCCTCGAGTGGTCGTGATGAAGCAAAAGTCGAAGCTGCTGATGAAAAACAGCGACAAGATTCTCCACAACGTCCATACCCATCCTGGCAAGACGGGCAACTCGGTAGCGAATATCGCGCAGCCCAAGTTCAAGAAAAAACTGAGAATGTCGACCCGCTACTTCAAGAAGCCCGGCATCCTGAAAGTGACCTGTGACGTTCATGATTGGATGAAGGGCTACATCGTTGTGGCGGATAACCCCTATGTCGGCATCACGGGCGCCGGGGGCAAATTCGAGATAAAGGATGTTCCCGCAGGCTCTTACACCCTCGAGATTTGGCACGAGGTTTTGGGCAAGAAATCCATGAATGTGTCGGTGAAGGGCGGCGCCGCCACGGCGGTGAACGTAACGCTGAAAAAATAATTTCGAACGAAACGAGAAAAAGCGGCGGTGAAAGAACCGCCGCTTTTTTTGTGTTTGGAATTTGAGCTATTTGTCCCTATTTTCTGCCGGCCGCGATTGCGTCTATCGCATTTGCTATCGAGTCCATTTCTTGTTCCGTGTTCAAATAATGAATGGAGACTCTGACGGCGGGAGGCTCCGTGACCACCGCCCTGAGGATGATTTGGTATTTCCTGTAGAGCCTGTTCACCACGTTTTGAGATTCGACGTTCTTAATCCGAAAAGAAACCAGACCAGACTGAGCCTCTCCTTCAGGCGTAATGACTTCAACATTCTTGATTGGACGTATTTGAGACAGGAGGCGATTCGCCTGCGCCAGAATTCTTTTTTCGATGGATACGGGTCCTGTTCTCCTGAAATGTTCGACCGCAGCCCGGAATCCAATGAACCCGGTTGTATTGAGAGTTCCGACTTCATAGCGCATCGCGCTCGGCTCAGGGGAAAAAGAAAGGGATTTTAAACTCTTTTTTTGTGCTGAGCGAAAACTTGCAGCTGAAAGCTGAATCTTTTTGCCTGCTCCACTCCTAATATACACGGCGCCTGTGCCATCCGGACCCATCAGCCATTTCTGGCCTGATATGGTGTATACATCTACGCCGGTGTCTTTTATTTTGACCGGTATATGTCCTACGGACTGGGCGCCATCTACGATGAGGAGGGCGCCTGCGGAGATGCAAATTTGGCCGATTGCTTCAAGGGGAAGCCTCCTGCCATTGAGCCACGTAATATGACTCACGCAAACAACCCTTGTTTTTGACGTGACAGCTTTTTCTAAGTTTTTGAGGAGTTGCTCATCATTATGACCAGTCTTGATTAATTTCACCTTGATGGGAATTCTCTTCCGCCATACCAACCAAGGAAGGTAGCCGCCTGGATGTTCCAGATCCGAGACAATCACCTCGTCTCCTGCATCCCAGGTTAATCCGGCGGCGGCGATGTTGATTCCGACAGTCGTATTATTGGTCAGGGCAATTTCCGAAGCATCTGCGCCGATGAGTTTTGCGCAACTCTCTCGAGTGCGTTTTAAGGCCTTGGTGGTTTCATTCCTGACTGTCGGGTGAAACGAGCCGAGTTCCATATCGCGCTTTGTGAACTTGTCCATTTCACGAATAATCGATTTCGACGATGGTCCCCCGCCACCCCAATTTACGTAAACTTGATTTTTCAGAGCCGGGACATCTGAACGCAAACGTTGGATTTTATTAATATCGAGAGGCATTTTTCATTCCTTTTAGAGGGATTTTATCTTGCGTCTGGTCGAAGCACTCTTTTGTCTCCCACCCTTAGCGTAATTCGCGCAGTATCAAAATATTCAAGCAAAGGGATGGCGTGTTTTCGTGTAATGCCCAGCAGATCTCGGAATTCCGCAGCCGTAATTTCGTTGTTGTGCGATAGATGCTCTTTCAGAAGGTTTTCTGCTTCGCTCAAAGCTTGTCGATGATAGATAATGTTGTCCTTCAGTCGCAGTAAAGCACCTTCGTCGATGAGGATTTGCAGAGCATTTCGATTTGCGTTGCCTTTGCCGCGGCTTTGTGAGAATGCGTCTTCGATGGATGGTGGTTGAAAGTGGGAACTCATGAAAACCGATTCCAGTTTCGTTTTCACTTCTCCTAGCGTTTCATCAATTTCTACTGAATGGGAGGCGAGTCTTAATATGGCGCCATTTTCAATGATATCGTTTGATTCGCTTAAATTTTTGAGTGCGGCTGCAAAGATTTTTTCATTGATTTCGCCTGCCTTGCCTCGAACTTCTTCCCTCGGCGCCCCTGTGCGAAGTGGATTCTCATCGTGATAATCACCCAAAAATGAGAGAATATTTTTCTGGGCGGTGTTGAAATGCGCTGTAGTCATGGAGAAGAAATTGGTTTGGTCGATAATTTGCACTTTTCCTTGGGACGATAATTCCTGAATGGTTTTCTGAATGTCACTCGGCTTTAATGTGAGGCGGCCTGTGAGGTCAGCGAGTTCAACTCCGCTCAACCGTGAATCCTGGAGCAATATGAGTAGTCTTTCCGTCTCATTCCCTTGATGAAGTGATTTCAGGTGCTCCAGGGATGCACTCCGCAATCGCCTATGCTTGCGAGGCATGATATCCAGGATTTCCCCACCACCTATCGTGATGATTGGCGAATAACTCCGGATGACGAATCTATCTCTGGGCAGTACGACGATAGGTTCCTCCAGCCGTATTTGGGCAAATGAGCTCTCTCCCGGCTCAAGTACATCTCTTCCGATGAGTGAGATCCTGCCCATGATTTCGGCGGTCCCGGCATGGAACCGGATCCGGTTGCGGGTTTTCAGCGGGCGGGGCGCGTCGGCGAGGTGTTCCAGATGAACGTCGAGCATATAAGTTGTCTTCAGTTCACCACGATGACCGATGATGTCTCCTCTGAACACTTCGGCGCGCTCGAGGCCCTGGAGATTTACGGCGGTTCTGAGTCCGGCAGTCGATTTTTCCACAGACTCCCCATGAACTTGCAAGCCACGAACGCGCGCCTGAAGGGCTTTGGGAAAAATTTCAACCTGCTCGCCTACAGCCACGTTCCCACTGAACAGGGTACCTGTAATCACGACTCCGAAACCTCGCATCGTGAAGACGCGGTCAATCGGTATTCGGAAGATACCTGTTTCGCTTTTTGAAGGAGCCTGATTAGCGATTTCGCTTAATGTAATTTTGAGATTATCCAGACCATCCCCGGTGTGAGCCGAAACTGGCACAATGGGTTTTTCTTCCAGAAAAGAACCTTTCACGAAATCCTGAATATCATCAGTAACTAGTTCGACCCATTCCGGTTCGACCAGATCTGCTTTCGTGAGCACGATTACACCGGTTTTTATGCCGAGAAGTCGGCATATCGACAAATGCTCTCTCGTTTGCGGCATGATGCCTTCATCGGCGGCAACAATCAGCATAACCAAATCGATGCCCCCGACTCCCGCCAGCATGTTTTTAACGAATCGCTCATGGCCAGGAACGTCCACGATTCCTGCATGGATGTTATCGAGAATCAACTCGGCGAACCCGAGCTCAATGGTGATGCCTCGTTCTTTTTCCTCTTTAAGGCGATCGGTATCTGTGCCGGTCAATGCCTTGACGAGAGAGGTTTTGCCATGATCGATATGGCCGGCGGTTCCGATGACAACATGTTTCATAAGGTGGTTTCGCCTTCGTGGTTGATAGGCGAGTGATGAAAATATCGATTAATCATGGCGATGGATGAATTCGAGGATAGACTCATTGAATTCAACCGGTTTCTCGATATATACGAAATGGCCGCCTTCATCAAAAATTTTTATTTCAGCGCCAGGGATGGCATCACGTAATTGATGAGAATAATACAGCGGAGTGACTACATCGTCTTTTGCAACGGCCACCAGTACCGGGCTTGTGATTTGACCCAAGCGGTCTAACTGATCATGCGCAATAATGCAGTCGATTCTCTCGGCCATGATCTCAGCCGGAGGCGCGTTGGCGATCGATTGGTTTTCCTGCATTTGAATACCCTGAAAGTTGTCGGTGAAAAACTTTGGGCTATGCAAGGTGAATGTGGAAAATCTAGTGTATGTTTCCCATCCCATATCGAGTAAAATTTCTTTTCGTACACTGAATTGGCGAGTGAAATATGCGTCGCTCCTGGGCCAGGAACTTACGATAGACCCGCTTTTGACACGTTGGGGATAATCAATACACATCACCTGGATGATGGCGCCCCCTGTTGAACTGCCAACGAGATGCGCTTTTTCTATTTGAAGGTCATCCATGATGGCGGTGATATCTTTCGCCATGTTCGGAACGCTATATACCCCGCTCGGTTTTGCACTTTTTCCAGTTCCCCTATGGTCATGAAGGATGAGGGGCCTGGTAGCGGAAAAGGCGTCGATTTGCTTCGTCCATGATGCGCGAATTCCTCCCAGCCCGCTGATCAGGAATACGGGCGTATCGGAATGGTGGGGATTGATGACTTCATAATCAATTGCAACACCTTTGGAATTAACTGTAGGCATAGGTAAATCGTCCCCTGTTTTCGCGTAGGCGAGTGAAATGATATTCAGACAAGGTTCAAAACTACTTTGCAAATTCGTTGAGAATCACGCCAAGGTGATTTAATTCATCATTTTGAATACACCGCAGATCAAGTATTACTTTATCTTCATGAATTCGTGCTACGACAGGTGGAGAACCTTGGCGTAGACGAGTTTCCAACGATTTGGCGGAATAGTTTTTGGAAGACAATGTCACAGCATAACTTTCGAGATTTGCCATGGGCATGGCTCCGCCGCCTACCATCCCCGATGTTTCTTCCACCTTTGCGCCGAGTACGGAACAAGTATGTTCCCCCATCAGATTGATCAGACGTTCAGCTTGTATTTTCAGTTTCTCGCGGTTTGTGGACAACATTTTAAAGGTCGGATTCTGGGTGTGGACGGTACCAGGGTCGAGATATGCTCTGAGCGTTGCCTCCAAGGCGGCTAGTGTAAGCTTATCGAGCCTGAGAATGCGCATGAGCGGGTGTCTTTTCATTTTACCCACCCATGCCGTCTTGCCTACAACGATACCTGCTTGTGGGCCACCGAGAAGTTTGTCTCCGGAAAAAGTAACGACATCGATTCCCGCAAGTATTGATTCAATGACGGTGGGTTCATGCGGAAGCCCTTCAATTTGAAGAAGTAAACCGCTCCCGAGATCTTCCAGCGTAGGTATACTTGTTTCCTTGCTTAGTTCAGAGAGTTCACCGCGAGATACTTCTTCCGTGAAGCCGATTATCCTGTAATTGCTTGTATGCGCTTTCAGGAACAAAGCCGTATTTTGGGTAATGGCATTGCGGTAGTCGGATATCCTCGTTTTGTTGGTTGTTCCTACTTCAACCAATTTTGCGCCGCTTTGGCGCATGATATCCGGGATTCGGAAAGAACCGCCAATTTCAACCAACTCGCCTCTTGAAACGACCACTTCGGCGGCATTGGCCATTGTGTGAATCGCAAACATCACGGCCGCGGCGTTGTTGTTTACGACCAGTGCGGCCTCCGCTCCTGTTAGCTGGCAAAGGAGAGATTCGATTTCGGACCCTCTTTTTCCTCTCTGGCCGAGGTTCAAGTCGAATTCCAGATTTGAATATCCTTGGGCCACATCATCGAGGGCAGCCCTTGCGGCGTCACTTAACGGGGCTCGACCCAGATTTGTGTGCAGTACGATTCCTGTGGCGTTGATGACTTTTTTCAATCCGAGTTGTTTATTCGAAGAAAGGATTTGTTTCGCCTCATCGAAAACGATATCCCGAAGTGTGTGTTCGCACAGCAAGGCGTTTTCCGAAATGTTGGGAAGTTCTTGACTCATTTGCTCAAGCAGAAGCTTTCTCTTCATTCCAATGGCTTTTCTGACGGCATCGGAAAGGGCAGCGTCTGATGAGCCGTTGGCACCTTCACTTTTGAGACGGGTAACTATTTCATCTACCGAGGGTAATAATCGAAGCAGTTTGGATTGAAAATTTCGAGCGTCCGGAGATGTCATACCGCTTCCTTTATATATATACGATTGTCGACTATAAGATTGCAGGTTTTGAATGGTCAAGTCGTCAATATCAAGGTTGGCGCAGGGGTCGTTTTGTGATGAATGGAGGTTGTATCTTGTACGGTGTATTTGGGAATTTCATCAATTTGAATTCATCTTGACACTCGTTGAACCCCTTTGGTAGTGTTCGCGCACTAATCCCGGCATGCCTTTGAGATTTAACTAGCCGTTTGCATTTAATTCAATTTGATTTAGCACTTCGAAACTTCAAAAGCAGGGTAGTAGATGAACTTCCGCCAGAATGAGCCTTCGATTTTTGTTCCTGATAAAAATAAAGTTGTCGTTCCATTTATGCGCGATGTTTTTACGATTCCCAGGAATTCTCGTCATAAACCCAAGCTCATCGGGTCCGTTTGCAGGGAGTGCGAGGAGTATTTTTTCCCAAAGACCGGCGCGAAAACTACTTGCGATAATCCGGTTTGTCCCCGCAGCACGAGTGAAGTGCTTTTGAGCGGGAAGGGTAAGCTTCTTTCGGCCACAATCACACATTCTTCCGTAGATGGCGATGAAGAACACGCCTCGGCTGTCATACTCCTGGATGAGGGGATAAAGATAAATTCCCACCTGATTGGCTGGGAAGGTTATCGGGACATGCTGGTTCCTGGCTCCCCGGTAGAGCTCGTATTGCAGGATCTCGGAGAGAATGAATGGCGCGAAACGCAGGTGGGCTATGCCTTTCGCTTGATAACGGGACGCAGAAAACCCGTTTTCCCGCCCACCGAAGAAGAAAAACGGGCGGCTGAGGCGGCGCGTATCGAAAATGAGAAACAAGCGAAAAAACAACGTGCTCGGCGGAAAAAAGCCGCCTCAAAAGCTGCGGCGCAGAAACAACGAACGCCGGCCAGGAAAAAATCTCCCGCCTTGAAGAAAAAAGCGGCTGCCGCTCCCAAGAAACCCGCCTCGGCGAAGAGCAAAACGGCCAGTTCGAGAGCGGCCGGAGTGAAGAAAAAGACGGCGGCGACGCGGAAAACGGCGGCTAAAAAGAAGTCGAGCGCCGCCAGGGCCGCGAATACGACGAAAAGAAGCACGACCGCCAAGAAGGCCGCCGCAGGCAAGGCGGCCAGGGCGAAAGCTCCTCAGAAAGCAGCCCCGAAGAAAACCACGCAGAAGAAAACGGCCTTAAAAACCACCAGAAAACGCCGCTAGAAAGCACCCCCGCATCCGATGCCACTCCTCCAGGGTCTGAAGGTCATCGACGCCAGCCAGTTCAACGCCGGTCCCATCGTTTCCCTATATCTTGCGGGCTATGGGGCCGAGGTCATCAAGGTGGAGCGTCCCGGCGGGGAGGACAGCCGCGCCATCGGTCCATATAAAAACGGCGAGAGCAGCTATTTCATGAGCTTAAACCGCGGCAAGCGCTCCATCACGCTGGACCTCAAAAAACCCGAAGGCGTGGAGGTATTCAAGAAACTCTGCCGGGAGGCGGACGTTCTGGTGGAAAACCTCCTCCCGGGCGTGATGGACCGCCTGGGCGTCGGCTGGGAGGCCCTGAGGGCGGATAATCCCCGGCTCGTATACGCCGCCGTGTCCGGCTTCGGCCAGAGCGGGAAAAACGCCGGACGCCCCGCCTTCGACAGCCTCTTGCAGGCGGCGGGCGGCCTCATCAGCGTGACGGGGCCTGCGGGCGGAGACCCCGTGCGCGTGGGCGTCTCGATTGTCGACGTAACTAGCGGACTTTACTTGCTTTCCGGGATTCTCACCGCGCTTTTCCAGAGGGAGCGCACCGGTGAGGGTACCCGCGTGGACGCCTCGATGATGGGCGCGACTGTCAACATCATGGAAAACCCCGTGTCGCGCCACGCCTTCACCGGCCAAGTGCCTGAACCGGAAGGACTTTCCCATCCGGTGGTCTCTCCCTTCTCGGGCTACCGCACCAGGGACGGCCTCATATACGTGGCCATCTCGAACACGAACCGCTACCGCGTATTCGTCCAAGCCCTTGAAAAACCTGCGCTTGCGGACGATCCCCGCTTCCGCGAAAATAAGGATCGCGTGGCGAACGACGCCGCCCTGCGCGCGATTCTCGAAGATATCCTCACCCGGAAGACGACCGCCGAGTGGGAGAAACTCCTTATTCCTCAAGGGGTTACGGTGAGCGCCATCAACAATGTCGCCCAGGTCAAGGAGCGCTTCCCGGAGGCCTTCGTGGAGGTCGATCACCCCGTGGCGGGGCCGGGCCTCCTGCCCGCTTCCCCGGTTGCGTTCGGCGGCGTAACGCCTGATTTATCAAATCCTTCGCCGGTTCTTGGCGAGCACACCGGGGAGATTCTCGCAGAGATTGGCTACTCTGCGGAGGAAATCGCCCGCCTGCGCACCGATAAAGTCGTGTAATCACGATAACCCATCAGTAAACAATCACTTGTCTCGGAACGCCCCTGTCCCCTGGCGGGCGGGGGGAGCGGACTCATCCGCGAATTTTCCCCGCAACTCCCCGCATCTGCGCACATCCCGCCTCCGCAGTTCCCCGCATTTGCGCGCATTTCCCCTCGTTAATTTTCAGTAATTTACAGAAAAACCCCGTGAATTTATCGATATTTATCGAATTGTTTACTTATTCTTGATGGCGTTGCAGAGGCGTTCGGTGCGCTGCGGTCGTGCGCTTTGGATGCTTGTTCGTCTCATGGTTTTTCCCGTTTCGATTCGCGGGGCCGGGCGTGGCTTCCCGGACCATTCATGCTGCACGCTCTTGAAGGCCGTCCGCAACGCGTCCTTTCTCGCGGCGCGGCCCGTGGTGTATTCTACACGAGTCGGCAAGTTTCGACCGACGCGCAACTGCGGGCAAATGCGGATGATGAATCGCGATTGAAGAATGAGGTCGATTCCGCCTGAAGAGGAAGGAATCGAACGCGACCAATGCGGGAGTGATTAACGCGACGGAAGAGGGCCGAACACTAGCGGGGTGGGGTTGTTGAAAAAGCCCTAAGAGCAATTTTGGGTTGCGCGCAAACTTTTGAAGTTCACTCCCCCCTTGAGGGTCGGGCATCCCGAGGGGAATGCCCGACAGTGAACTGAGGGCGTAAGCCCGAAAGTGAACTGGTGGGGGGTATAACTCGGAGTGGCGATAAAACGCGATTCACCCCCCACCGAATCGGCCTTCGCATAAACCGCTCGGCCTCTTCGTCGGTCTACCCGAGGAGGATAGACCGACCCTCAAGGGGGGAGTGGTTGTTGGGGGGCTCTGCAAGGGGAGAATGTTTTGGCGCGATCCGTAAGGGCTTTTTCAACAGCCCCGAACCCCTGACGCGCTTGCCGTCTCAATCAAGCCGCCCCCGCAATCGCCACCCGCCGCCCCCCTGACGCCCCCGGGAGTATCAACATGCTCATCGTGAACGAGAGGCTCCGCATCCCCTTGCGCGAAATCCACTTCCAGTTCGCGCGAAGCTCCGGCCCCGGCGGGCAGAACGTCAACAAGGTCTCCTCCAAGGCGGTGCTGCGCTGGAACATGGCCGCCTCGCCGAGCGCGCCCGAGGGCGTGAAGGCGAGGCTCCGCGCGCTCCACCCGCGCCGCGTGACGCGCGAGGGCCACGTGGTCATCGCGAGCAGCCGCTTTCGCGATCAGGGCCGGAACGTCGCCGACTGCCTCGAGAAGCTGCGCGCCGCCCTCGCCGCCGCCGCCGACCCGCCCCGGCCGCGCCGCCCCACGCGCCCCACCCGAGGGTCGCAAGAAAAACGCTTGAAGGACAAACGCCAACGCGCCGATAAGAAGAGAATGAGAGGGAAGGTGGGGTGAATTTTTTCAGGAGAACTGTACGCAAATATTTAGGTTGTTACTCGCATTTAGATTGATTCCCCGCAAAGAGCCGAACCATGAACCTTTCATCTTCTTCGGCAAGGTCGGGGTCGGTCTCGTTGTGTTCCATCATTCCGCGAATTATTATGAGGGGTACGCCCATTCCCATATGTTCGAGATACCCGTAGTCACGCATAACGTCTTTCAGGAGTTGGTTTCGTGCCGCGCGTGTTCCAACACGCATTCGATCCGGCGTGATTCCGTTCGGGAGCTTACCGGGCGAGATAATTTCCAGCCGGTCCTCATAAATCGCCAGTTCGATATCGACGTTTCCTAGAAGATAGTCTCGGTGGATCAGGGCATTTACTATGGCTTCTCGGATGACCTTGTCTGGATATGTTCTTTTTTCCACTCGACGTGCGCCATCTTCGAGAACGGCAGTCACGGGAGTGTTGCGTCTGACGAAATCCAGTGCCTGCTCGACCAAGCCAGATTCCACAATAGTATTGCTCTGATCCAAGAGTGGTGTCATAGGTCCGCGCAGTGCCACTCGCTCTTTCGCCGCATAATCTTTTTCCATTCCCGGAAACGCCGCCGCATCAATGCCCGCCTGTGGCAGAAACCGGTTCGGCGTATTTCCGAAGAGCAGCATTCCTGAAAGGGTTACGCCCTCTTCGAGCAGGATTTCCGTATTGATTAGCAAGGAATGCCAATTCGAGTCGTTTGTGTCTGCTGGAATTTCTTGTTGACGAACCCGGCTGAAGTAATCCTTGAGTCGACGGCGGTCTAAATCCTCAATGGTTGCACCGGAAATCGGTCTTAGATCGGCGCGAAACGCGCCGCGTTGTTGAAACAAGCGGCTTAGTTCCTGTGGCGTCGGTTCCCGACTTTGTGAACCTACCCGGATGTAATAAGTATTCCTGTTGTTATGCCACTGGCTGTGTACGTCGCCTCCGCGCGGAACACGTACAATCGCCACGTCCTTTCCCTGTTCCACATTCTTAATCGTCTCGAAAAATGGAATGATGGCTGGCCTGATCTTGTCCCGGCATGCAGTCATGACCCACTCTTCCAAGCGAGGCCGAGTTAAGCCGGTAATATTCCCATCATCATCTACTCCCAGCAGAACCATTCCACCATCTAAATTCGAGAAGGCGACTAGTTCTTTTGCGAGGTCTTGGTTTTGCAAGACATCTCGCTTGAAATCAATGCCGGAGTTTTCGCCGTTTGCGATTATTTCCAATAGCTCCGTCCGCGTAGTCATGACTAGAAACCGTACTTGGAACGACGCATTTCGAAGGCGTCTTTCCCGCCTTCGAGGATTTCCTCGACCAGTTCCCGAACCGGCTGGGAATCAATCGAACCCATATGTTCTGGAGCAATCCTGGCCTGCCCTTCTTCCGCCTCGCCGGAAGCGGAAAGGCCCAAGATGAGTTCGGCATCACCCAGCACGGGAATATTCGCGTTGTGCGTTGAGAAGACGAATTGCCGTCGACGTTTTTCCCGTCGCATGATCGGTACGACGCCTTCGGTGATGAAACGGTTGTCGAGGTCGTCTTCGGGCTGATCGACGACAAGTGGAGCCTCGGATTCCAAGAGCAAGAGCAACAGAACGGCGGTTGCCTTTTGTCCGGTGGAAAGCGCTTCCAGCGTTTGCCATACCGCTTGGTCTCCCTCCGCAGCAGTATTTAATTCAATTTGAGTTGTCGCGGGAAGTTCCAGTTCTTCGATTCTCATGAATAGCTCGGGCTCGGCCCGCGATATCCGTTCTGCTGAGCCAGAGGGGAGATCGTAGTTCTCCATCAGGGATTCTTTGCCTTCCCGACAGCATTGCGCAAACTCGCGGAGGGAAAGTTGTTCCAGTTCTCGAAGACGCTCGATAGCGGCAGCGAGGTTTCCGCCAACCTCCCTTAAGACTCGTTCCAATGGATCGCGGTTGCCTGCCATCGTAACTTCGACCTGCACTCGCCCTTTGAGTTGCTTTGAAACTTTTCTGGTGGCTTTCTCAATTTCACGAAATTCACTACCTTTGACGTCCTCCCATTCTGAGAGCAGGTTGCGGCGGTGAGCTTCATGGGTGCCCAAATCGCGATTAAGATTTTCCATTCGGTCTTTAAGCGGACGCAATTCTTCGATCTGCCTGCGGAGTTGGATAAATTCCGCGCCATCGATATTCGATTTCTGAAGTTCTCGTAATAACTGCTCGTAATTATCCTCAATTGCCGAGCGTTGTTTATCCCATCTCGCCCTAAGGTTCTCGATTGCAGTATCGGTCTCGGCCAAAGCTTCGGCAAAATGCACGCTAACCACTTTGAGGCGTGTACTCAGGGTTTTAAGAATTGTTTCTAGTTCCCGCAATGTTTCTGAGTTTGGTAATCCATCAAGCGCCTTGTCGGACACGAATGCTGTATCGATCGGAAGGGCTTCAATCAGTTCATGGTGAAGCGTCCGAAACGGTTGCATCCGCTCGGCAAGGTTTGAAAATAGGCGCTCTTCCTTAATGAGAAGGCTTTTTTCCTTGAGCCGCTCTTCCAGGCCGGCCTGCTGAAAGCGCTTCTCGGTTTCTTCCAGACCCGGCAGAACTGCAAGTCGCTCCTCGAGCGTTCTCATCTCTCGCCTTACGTCCACAATCCTGCTTCGCGACCTCTCAAGTTCCAATTGCAATTTCACTTTTCGTCCGGCCATCGACGGATCACTCTCGATGAACCGCTCCAATAGCAAGGTGCGTTTTTCGGGGCTTTTGGTGAGTTCCGAGATTTCATGTTGGCCGAAAACTTCTACGCCGGGCATCGCGTCTCGTGGTGATATAGGCAACACTTCACCAGTTTCGTCCTTGACGACCGGCGGGTTAGGCACTGAGCGCTCGATGCTGTAGCAACGTTTTGGTGGTTTGTGTGACCGCGCCATCAGCGAAACTTTTGTCCCCGCTTTCAATACGTTGCGAACCACTCCTTCGTGCGCCTTGCGCGCGTCTTCTCCGAGTGGCTCAAGACCCAACACATAACGGATGCTCTCGATCATCGTGGATTTACCCGTGCCGCGTCCGCCGACCACGGCATTGAGATTCTCATTGAAATGAATTGAGGTGTCTTGTAAAAAACCGCCTTCCCAAGTCATAGCAAGAAGTTCGGCATGGGGTTCTTGTTGGGGATCGCTGTGTAGCCTTACACGGGATTCCGGATCAAGAAATGCCTGGCGAAATGCTTCGACAGAGACATCCGACATCTTGATGAAGCAGGACGCGCTTTCCTTCCTCAGGTCTTCGGGATCGCTTACATCTGACGCATTTATGATAGCTACTGCGCGTCCGCGCTTGTGTTGAGCGTCCTTATTTTTAAGTATCTCTTTGACCCCCTGCGGTGCGTCGTCAGCGGGTCCGGGAAGCGCGCAGGCAAGCAGGTTAGGCGATTTCCAGACTTTGATCCGTGTTTGTCCTGACAGCTTTCTTAAAAGACCACCTTCCGACGCCACATGCGCAGCAATGCAAGTAGCCCCCCATTCCTTTGAATGGTCCAGAAGCTCAGTGCAGTCTAGTTCTCCTATCGGTGAGAGTTGGCTAGAATCGTGAATACCGCAGTCGCCGATGAATCTCTCCAGATTATTGTCTTTATCGGGATCGAAATGGCAAAGAAAGTGAACGCCGTCCTTTGTTATGGCTTCAAATCCGCTAAAAGCCCATAAACCGGCTTCGCGAGCGGAGGCGATTAGTTTCCTGGAATCCTCTATACGGTAATGGTCCGTAACGCCAATCACCTCGGTTTCTGTCTTAAGGCAGGCCTCAATGATTGCTTCGTTGTATTCGTCTTCGGACTGAAATGATGTTGATTTATTATGTCTGGCGAGATAGGCGAATGGGTTCACTTGCAAGGCGCAACGATAAAACCGCGCGCCGTTCGGCAGGTTTAGTGCGGCTCGCATGGTTTCGGATTGGAATTGCTGGGTTCCCTCCATAAATCCTTCACCTTTAGCCTTCAACATGCTTTAATAGTTTAACGACGTATCCTGAGACTGTATTTCTCACTCGTTTGGTTTCGATGCTTTGTCTACCATACTTCCGCATCTTTTTCATTATAATGCACCGTACCAAGTACTGCGGCAAACTTTGGCAAGCTATTGTTGTCTTTGGCACTCTCCCCTGCAAAAACGCTTGAAGGATAAACGCGCCCGCGCCGAGAAGTAGAGGATGAGGAGAAAGGTGGAGTAGGGGGGTGTTCTTTTCTTAGGGTTTTCAACGGAATGAGAATTTTCAAGCGAGCGGCCAACGTCCCAGAACATACTTGTAAAAACCGCAACTCGCCTGATCAACTATGGGAAAACTCTCGATACTGGGCAAAGAGACGGAGGCGTGTGGATGGAGATCAGTATCCAAGATGTTCCTTGGTCCAGATCAAAGCATCGAGAGCGGCTTTTTTTGCTTCTTCCTCTGATCTATAGCGTCGACGGCCAAACTGAGAGGCGCCACTTTCTCGGTGGGTCACTAGGAGCATCCAATACAAGCCTCTACTGCCCGTTGCCGGGAAAATAGTCAAATTGAAACCTTCGGTGTTGAGATAGGGATTACCCTTGATAGAGGTTCGCCACTCACGATTCGACCATTTCTTCCGCCGCCGCGCCTTAGTCTTCAGCTTTTTCTCTCTCCGGCCCGGATTTACTTTGTCGTTCTCCATGTTTTCGGCGTAAATGCAACCAACACCTAATGTTTCAGGGTAGTCAGAGTGTTGCATTAAATGCACGTAACGAATTTCAACACTTTCACACATCTCACAAATTTGGGATGGTTCTTCCAAATCTTCGATTCCGACGCAGAGCCAACCTCGGTGTGGTACACCCGGCTGTGACGATTTTCCGTGATCCGTATGCCGTCACTCGATCATGCGGAAACCTCTCATTGTAATGAGCGACCATTGCCTATTTCAGATATTGAATTCTTGCCCAAGGATCCACCCTTCCCAACGAGTAATAGACTTATTGCCTGGAATATTTTCGGGAATGCGGCCACATACCACATCAAGCATACAGAATAGCCCCACGGTTGCGTCAAATTTATCTTCACCGAACTTGTCTTTTCCTTGTGAATTCTCTGAAAAACCATGCCTGATGTTGCTATCCAGTCTTGCATGAAATGAAACTGGACGTGAGCTTAACCAGTTCAAAAGATGTTGGGATATTGACTGTCTACCGGCACGCTTTCGTTTGCTCCATCGGGGATATCGTGGGATGCCCAGTTGCCCATAAGCGTCCCCAGGATATGTCTCAGCGATGACGATATCGAATTGAGCGAACAGTTCATGCAATTGTCCGTCGAACGGCCAAAGTCCTAACACATCAAAATTTGGTGCAAGAAGTTCACGCCAGCCTGAAATAGCAGCTTTCCCAACTTGATTGCCGCCAAGGGTCCAAAACAACATGCAGGCTGCGTTTCGATTACTTGTTTTTCTCTCGCAAATACGCAGGAGTTGCTCAGGGGTTTCGCACATTAGCCCGTCCAGAAGATGCTTTTGCTCGGTGCCTCCAGGTCTCATTGGATAGAATGGGCGAGTAATTGATATTTCCTCGTGAGTTTCACAAACGGAATACCAATCTTTCCATTTATCACAACCAAAATTTCGAAGAGCGTTACGAAAATTAGAGAATCCTGTTTTTTCGCCGTAGTATTTTGGCAAGCCGATCGGAAAGTCTAAACCTACAAATAAACATCCAGGTGTTTTTTTTCGATTTTGTAACCTCTGGAACAAGTCCTTCGTAGTTCCAACTAACTCAGGTTGCTTGAGTTCCCAGAGGTTTCCGTTGCGGACTGCACAAGCCATCCATCTTTTTCCTTGCTCCACGCTCCAGTCGCAGTGTACGACGATAGCTGGCAATTCATTCACTCTTATGTCTCCAGTTGTCTTGATTAGATTAGGTGGTTTTTGTTCTTCGCAAACTTGCCTATCGGGTAAACTTCTACTTGTCTAGTCATTTACTCGAAGATGGAGCTTGCTGATCGTTTTATTTTTCACTTGCAACCTCCAGAAAATCTACATCTAAAAAGCTTTCTTTTTTATAGAACATGCACTTGACAACATATGTCTCCCACAACATATCATACGTCCACACCTAACATTCGAGAGAAAGAACCATGCCCGTAAACGTAAACAAAAAGATCAAAAAGCTAAGCCCCGCACGACGCAAGAAGGTCGAGGCGCGAGCGGCGGAGTTGGTCGCGGAGGAGATGACCCTGCGCGATCTCAGAAAGGCGCGGGAGTTGACACAGGCGCGCATGGCGGAGGAGTTGGGCATCACGCAGGACGGCGTATCGAGGCTCGAGAAGCGAAGCGACCTCCTGCTCTCCACGCTCAGAAAGACCGTCGAGGCGATGGGCGGGCGCCTCTCGCTGGTCGCCGAATTTCCCGACCGCGCCCCGGTCGTGCTTAAAGGCATCGCGGAGGATGAGCCGCGCGGTTGACTGTAGGCGCCGCTCGCGAGCGGCCCGGATTCGCGAGCAGTCTCAGCCGTAATCAGCCAAAGAGATCGTCCAACCTCTCCCGCCGCTGAACGCGGTCCGGCAGCTTCAGGAACATTCCGCTATCTCAATTTGTATTCCTTGGAATATTTTTTTATATTCTTTGGAATGCAAATCAAGCGAATAGTGAAACCATGTCGAATCTCACAGGCCCGCCGGTTTCCGAATGTGCAACCTGGCTGTCCCATGTCAGCCGGCTTTTCGGAACACGCATGACCATTTTGCTGGAACCCCACGGTCTGACGTTGGGTCAGTCCGGCATCCTGCATCACATCGTCAGGCAACGATCACGGCGAGGGAGCCGCATATCGGACATCGCGGCGGCTGTGGAAGTCGGCCAGCCTGCCGTTACGAAGACGCTCGAGACGCTTGGCGGGTGGCTCGACGGAGGGGAACGATGAGCGATTTCGCGTTCATGACGGCAATCGAGTTGAAGGACCTGATCGCGGGCGGCGACATCTCGCCGGTCGAACTCGTCGGGTCGTCCCTGGAGCGCATGGACGGGCTTGAGCCGACGCTCAACTGTTTCGTCCAGACCTCGCCCGACCTCGCCCTCGAAGCGGCGCGGCAGGCCGAAAAGGCCGTCATGTCCGGCGAAGAGCTCGGACTGCTGCACGGCCTGCCTATCTCGGTGAAGGACATGATCGCCGTGGACGGCCTGAAGCTGACCTTCGGCTCCCGGGTGATGGCGGACAATGTCGCGGCGGTCGACGCGCCCTCGGTGGAACGGCTGCGGCGGCAGGGCGGCTGCATCGTCGGCAAGTCGACGACCAGCGAGTTCGGCTGCAAGGCGGTCGGCGACAGCCCGCTGACCGGGGTGACGCCGAACGCCTGGAATCTTGCCAAGACGCCGGGCGGGTCGAGCTGCGGCGCCGCGACCAGCGTTGCCGCCGGGGTCACGCCGTTCGCGCTCGGAACCGACGGCGGCGGGTCCGTCCGCATCCCGAGTTCGCTCAGCGGCCTTTTCGGCATCAAGGCGCAGTTCGCGCGCGTCGGGGTCTACCCGGCGAGCGCCACGCCGACGCTCGGCCATGTCGGCCCGCTCACCCGCACCGTGCGCGACGGGGCGCTCCTGCTGAGCGCCATCGCCGGGCACGACCGCCGGGATCCCTTCGGCGTCGCGCAGCCCGTGCCCGACTTCCTGGCCGCCTGCGAGCGTCCGGTCGAGGGCATGCGCCTGGCCTGGAGCCCGACGCTCGGCTACGCGCAGCCTACCGGCGAGGTGGTCCGGATCGTCGAGGAGGCCGTCAGGGTGTTCGAGGATCTCGGCTGCACCGTGGACCTGGTCGAACAGGTCATGGAAGAGGATCCGCTCCCCATCTGGATGGCCGAGTTCTACGCCGGCGTCGGAACCCGGCTCAAGGATGTGCTCGCCGACAAGCCGGACCTGCTCGACCCGGCGGTTGCCGACGTGCTTGCCGGCGCCCTCGATCAGGAACTGGACGAGTATTACGGCAAGGTTTTCCGGCGCTACGACTTACGCGAGAAGATACGCCTCTTCTTCGAGGACTACGATCTGCTCCTGACGCCGACGCTTCCCGTCCCGGCTTTCGACGTGAACTGCAACGCGCCCCCGGAGCTGCCCGACCGCAACATCGTATCCTGGGTCTACTACACCTATCCGTTCAACCTGACGGGCCAGCCGGCTGCCTCGGTGCCGGCGGGATGGACCCGGGACGGCCTGCCCGTAGGCATGCAGATGGTTTCGAAGATCCTGCACGAGGAAGACATCTTCCGCGCCGCCGCCGCATTCGAGGCCGCCAGACCGTGGGCCGACCGAAGGCCCGATCTGGCCGCACCGGCCCAGGAATAGCTCAATTGAGCAGCTGTCCCGGCAGCCACATGGCGATTTCCGGAAATGCCATGATAAGCGCCAGTCCGGTCAGTTGCATAAGTACGAACGAAATGATTCCGGTGTAGATCTGCTGGATCTAGACCTGGGGTGAGGCCACGCCCTTCATGTAAAACAGCGCAAATCCGAATGGCGGCGTCCAGCGGTATGCGGGCGCTCGAGCGGCTGGGTATCGTCCGCGAACTCACGGGCAAGAAGCGCAACCGCCTGTTCGGCTACGAGGAATATCTCTCGATCCTGAACGAGGGCACGGAGGTGTGAGGGGGGATCCGATTTTCGTGTCCCCCTTTTTATTAAATAGGGGCCGCTCGCGAGCGGTTGTTGAAAATGCCTGGAGGGGGAGCGCTCTGAATTTCACTCCCCCCTTGAGGGGGAGTCGATGAAGCCGAGCGGTTTGTGCGAAGGCTGAATCGGTGGGGGGTGAATCGCGTTTTATCGCCACTCCGGGTTATACCCCCCACCGAATCGCTTTCGGGCTTACGCCCTCAGCTCTTCGACTCCCCCTCAAGGGGGGAGTGGTTGGTTGGCGTTCTGCAAGGGGATTGCGTAATCTTCTCCCTCCCCGGTCGGCTCCATAGCCAAATCACGAAATAAGGAATCTCTCAAAATCCCCTTATTAAGACTTACCCCATAACCCTTAATAACGAATTCCCTTATGAAGCGTTCGCGCAATATAACTGCAAAACGCACACTCTTATTAAGTATTAGCTCTTAAGTCTTAATGGCGTTGCATGAAACTTCGAGCAATACGCCCCTAATACCGATCCGGCACGAACGTCTGCTCGCTCAAGGGAGGGCGCACGTAGGCTTTCGAGTCCCGGCGCGGGGGGAGTTCGATGGGCGAGGGCGTGAGGTCCTTATAGGGGATGAGGGAGAGCAGGTGG
Source organism: bacterium (assembly GCA_965213625.1). Lineage (GTDB taxonomy): Bacteria > UBA8248 > UBA8248 > UBA8248 > UBA8248 > Bin107. Next base: position 167,885 of record CBDBZU010000004.1, on the reverse strand, counting down.
CTGATGCAGTTCAGCCGTGCGCGGCGCTTCGAGTCCGCGTCCACCACGTACCAGGGCGCCTGCTTGATGTCGGTGTAGGCGAACATCTCGTCCTTCGCCCTGGAATACTCCACCCAGCGGGTGCGCGATTCGAGGTCCATCGGCGAGAGCTTCCAGCGCCTCGTGCGGTCCTGAAGCCGCGCCTGGAAGCGGCGTTCCTGTTCCTCGTCGCTCACCGAGAACCAGTATTTGATGAGGATGATCCCCGAGCGCACGAGCATCCGCTCGAACGTGGGGCATGAGTAGAGAAACTCGCGGTATTCCTCTTCCGTGCAGAATCCCATCACCCGCTCCACGCCCGCGCGGTTGTACCAGGAGCGGTCCAGGAGCACCATCTCGCCCGCGGCGGGAAGGTGGGCCGCGTAGCGCTGGAAGTACCACTGCGTCTGCTCGCGCTCGGTGGGCGCGGCGAGCGCCACGACCCGGCACACCCTCGGGTTGAGTCTCAGCGTGATGCGCTTGATGACGCCGCCCTTGCCGGCCGCGTCCCGTCCCTCGAATATGACGACCACTTTCAGCCCCTGGTCCTTTATCCACTCCTGGAGCTTCACGAGTTCTTCCTGGAGCCTCAAGAGTTCGGCCTCGTACATCTTTTTGGGCAGCTTCCGGCGCGGTGCCTTGGCGGCGTCTCCCGCCCGGGTGTAGGCGAGGGCGCTCTCCTCTTGCGATTGATCGGCTTGGGGTGTCGTCTCTTCGCTCATCTCGTTCATTCCTGTGGTGTCAGATCGAAGCCGGTCCATTTTAGGGCATGCCGCGAGAGCGTTCCATCGGCAAGCGCCGCCGGTGGCATCTTCATCGCGCGCCTCCCGTTTCGTTGAATATCCTGATTATGAACGCCACCGGGGAGGCCGCGCAAGGGAAAAAGGGGGTGTTGAAAAACCCTGATTTCGCGATTCGGTGTATCTGACTGACCGATGAGAGAGGGAATTCACTCCCCCCTTGAGGGTCGGTCTCCCTCGGGGAAGACCGACAGTGAACTGAGGGCGTAAGCCCGAAAGTGAACTGGTGGGGGGTATAATTCGGAATGGCAATAATACGCATTTTACCCCCCACCGATTCAGCCTTCGCAAATACCGCTCGGCTTCATCGACTCCCCCTCAAGGGGGGAGTGAATTTCCCCTCTCCTCACTCGGAATTAACCACCGCCGTCATTCCGGCATCATTGCCGTTTCCGTGTAGGTCGGACATATATGTCCGACATACATGCGTCCCGAATGCCGGACGGGAAGGGCCGCATACTATGCGGCCCCTACAGGTGGAATCCCAACTCAACAGCAAGGACTTTTTCAACAACCCCCGGACGCCGCGCGGAGGCCGGTTTTCGATTGTTTGCGAGGCGCATCGTTTTTTTATAGTATTTTCACCTAGGCCTCTCCCGCCGTATAAATATATATCCCGCCCGAATATTGTCTGGTAGTTTTTTTAAGAGGGATGGCGTCCGCCGCCCGGACCAGTGGGACACCATCTGGCCGCCAACTTCGTAGCACCAAGAGGGGGTAGATGCGATGGATTGGCTGAATTCCATGATTAGTTCCGTGAACGCCTTCGCCTGGGGGCCGCCGATGCTCGGCATGCTGGGCGTGACGGGCGTGCTGCTCACGCTGGGGATGGTATTCATGCCCTGGCGCAAGGTGGGCTACGGCTTCAGGCTCTTGTACGACACGGAGGGGGAGGTCGGCGAGGGTGAGGTCAAGCCCTTCAACGCGCTGATGACGGCGCTCTCCGCTACCGTCGGCACCGGGAACATCGCCGGCGTCGCCACCGCCATCGCCCTGGGCGGACCGGGGGCCATCTTCTACATGTGGCTCATCGCGCTCTTCGGCATGGCGACGAAATACGCAGAAGCCGTCTGCGCGGTCACCTACCGCGAGGTGGACGCGGCGGGCAAGTACGTGGGCGGTCCCATGTATTATCTCAGGAACGGCGTGGGTGAATTCGCGCCCGAACTCGCCAAGTGGCTGGGGCTCGCGTTCGCCGTGTTCGGCGCGGTGGCGGCCTTCGGCATCGGTAACGCCGTGCAGGTGAATTCGATGGCGACCGCGCTTGCCGACAGCTTTCTGATCCCCACCTGGCTGACGGGGGTCGTCGTGGCCGGGCTGGTGGGCTTCGTCATCCTGGGCGGCATCCAGCGGATCGGCGAGGTGGCGGGCAAGCTCGTGCCTGCGATGATCGTGCTGTATGTGGGCGCTGCGCTCATCATCATTCTCATCAACATCACCGCAGTGCCGGCGGCCATCGGCCTCATCTTCAAGCACGCCTTTACCCCGGCGGCGGCAGCGGGCGGTTTCGCGGGCGCTGCGGTGGCGGCGGCGGTTCGCTTCGGCGTCGCGCGCGGCGTGTTCTCGAACGAATCGGGACTGGGCTCGGCGGCCATCGCGCACGCGGCGGCGCAGACGAACAGCCCGGTCCGCCAGGGCGTCATCGCCATGCTCGGCACCTTCATCGACACCATCGTGGTCTGCACGATGACGGCGCTGGTCATCCTGACTTCGGGCGCATGGGTGCTGAAGGACGCGGCCGGCAAGGGCTTGACGGGCGTTTTGCTCACCTCGGCGGGTTTCCAGAGCACCATCGCGGGCGGGAACTACATCGTCACGCTTGCGCTGGCCGTATTCGCCTTCACCACCATCCTGGGCTGGTCGTACTACGGCGAGCGGTGCTGGCAGTATCTCTTCAGCGAGAACAGCCTCATGGTCTACCGGGGCCTGTGGGTGCTGGCGGCGCTCGGCTTCGCGAACGTGAAGGTGGCCTTCGTCTGGAACTTGTCTGACACGCTGAACGGGCTGATGGCGGTGCCCAACCTCATCGGCCTGCTCCTGCTCGCGCCGATGGTCTTCAAGGTCACGCGCGAGTATTTCGACGCCTAGCAGTTTTATCAACCAGGGGCCGTCCTCGCGGGTTTGTTGCCGCCCGCCAGGGCGGCCTTTGTTGTGAGATCAGCATGTATGTAGGGGCCGCTCGTGAGCGGCCCGAGGTCGTGATCTGCCCTATGGGGGCTGTAAAAAAACCTTTGCCAAGGGAATAACCCCCCAACCCCCCTTGTCAGGGGGGCTTTTCTTTCACACCCTTTTCGGGGGGCATCGCCTTTACCCCCTCTGTCGGGGGGGCATTTTGATTTTACCCCCCTGACAAGGGGGGTTGGGGGGTTGCTTTTCCAGTCGAAAAAGGCGTCCCTTCTACCCTCTGAAAAGGAACTTTTTCATTGGGCTTTCCCCCTCGGGAAGCCCGACCCCCTCAAGGGGAGTGAATTGAAATACGGTCTTTCTTCTATTCCTTGGTGAATTTCTTAGGAGTTCCTTTCTTTTGGGCTCTCCCTATTCGTCAAGCCGGACGCCACAAACCAAAAGTATTCCTGAATCTTGTTCGTTTCCAAACGGTTTCCTTACACTTCCTGTTGTATCGTTCGAATTCCTGGGAGGTCATTCAGAATGCTCACCGCCGGCGAAGCCTACCTGCTGCAACCGGCGGATGACGTCTTTAAGGACAAGGCGCATGCAAATTAATCCACCTACCCTGTTCTGGATTCTGATAGCCGCAATCTTCACGGTAGAGCGTTTCATCCCGTTGATGCGTTTCACGGAACCGTTGCTCTTATGGGGAGGTATCGCGGTATTTATATTCGGCATCGGCGTTTCGGTCGCCGGAAAGAAGCTGTTCCAACGTATCGGCACGAATGTGTATACATTCGAGGAACCCGGAGAACTGGTGACCGAAGGTATCTACAGCATGAGTAGAAACCCGATGTATCTCGGTCTGGTGCTGGCGGTGTTCGGCGCCGCACTGGTTTCGAGAACGCTGGCCGCACTCATCTTGAGCGCCCTCTTCGCCGTCATTGTCCGGTATTGCTACATCGCATATGAGGAGCGCGCGATGCGTCGGAAATTCGGCGAACGATACGAAGCCTATTGCCTAAGCGTCAGGAGGTGGGTCGGACGGCGCCGGAGTGTCGGGTAATTTTTCACATCACAGGAATAACTACAGACTTAAGTTGAGTGATGTATAAGGAGCGCGACCCCAACTCCAAGCATCATCAACCGCTTCCCAGCCTACCCGCCGCCTCATTCACCGCTTCTTCCCGCTCGCTCTGGCGCGCGGCGGCGCCTTCCTGCACGGCGGCGACCATCGCCGGGTCCGCCCGTTCCGGAGAGCCGGAATCGAAAGGTGGTTGCGGGTCGTACTCCATGCCGAGTTGTATCTTGCGGGCGGCTTCCGCCCCCAGCAACTCGCCCGCCACCGTCAGGGCGAAGTCGATTCCCGCCGTCACCCCGCCGCCGGTGATCACGTTGCCGTCCACGACCACGCGCTCGGCCACGGGCTCGCAGCCGAAGGCGGCCAGCATCGCGTGCGACATCCAGTGCGAGGTCGCGCGCTTTCCTTTCAGAAGCCCCGCAGCGCCCAGCACGAGCGACCCCGTGCACACGGAGGTGACGTAGCGCGCCCCGGCCGCCTGTCTGCGCACGAAGTCGAGCGTCTCCTCATCGTTCAAGAGCGCGTTCATGCCCGCGCCGCCCGGCACGCAGATGAGGTCGAGCTGCGGACAATCATCGAACGTCATGCCCGGCAGAAGCTCCATGCCGCCGCCGGCTTTTACCGGGTCCAGCGTCTTCCATACGAGGTGCACGTCGGACTCAGGGAACTTGGTGAAGACCTCGTACGGGCCTGTCATGTCGAGTTGGGTGAGGTTCGGGAAGAGAAGAAGGCCGATCTGGAATCGCATGGCGCTCGATGCCTCCGCTGTTTGGGTGTGGGGTCAGGGTATGGGGCGGTCTGAGTGGTGTCAAGGTGAGCCGTCTCCTCCATACCTCGCCCCCATGCTATACTGCGCCTCGTATCGACACCCCCCGCTCCTTCATGAAGGCCGCCATTGGAATATCTCTCCTTCGCGTGGAAAAACCGCCGTTTTCTGTCCTTTGGCCTCCTGCTCACGTTTTTTTCGTGCTTCGGGCAATCCTATTACATCGCCGTTTTCAACACCGATATCCGCGCCGCCTTCGCACTCTCCCACGGGGAGTTCGGCCTGGCCTACGCCGTCGCCACCGTATCGAGCGCCATGTGCCTGATATGGATAGGCCGGATGATCGACAAGACGCGGCTCAAGGTTTTCGCCCTGTGCGTCTGCGCGGGGTTAGTCGCCTCCTGCGTCCTGATGGCGGCGGCGCCCGCCTTCCCGGCCCTGCTCTTCACGCTTTTCGCGCTCAGGCTCACGGGCCAGGGGCTGATGGTCCACACCTCGGTGACGAGCATCGGCCGGCATTTCACGGCGGAGCGCGGGCGCGCCGTCAGCATCATCTCGATGGGCGGACCCTCGGGCCAGGCGGTCATGGCGCTCGTGGCGGTCGCCTTGAGCGCATGGTTCTCCTGGCGGCAGACCTGGCTGGTGATGGCGGCCTTCTCCGCCCTCGTGCTGATTCCCGCCGTCGCCTGGCTGCTCAAAGGCCATGAAGACGAGCACCTGGCTCGCGCGGCGCGCACGGGGGAGGCGGCTTCCGCGGCGAGAACCAAAGGGGTGTGGGGAAGAAGGGAGGTGCTCAAGGATCCGCGCTTTTATCTCATCATGCCCGTCTCTCTCGCCCCCTCGTTCATCGGCACCGGCTTTTTCTTTCACATGGGGCATCTGGTGGAGGCCAAGGGGTGGAGCCTCGCCTTCTTCACGGGCGCGTACACGCTCTACACGCTTTTCTCCGTCACGTTGACGCTGTTCACCGGCCCCCTCATCGACCGCGTCGGCGCGGTCAAAATCCTCCCCTGGCATCTCGCGCCCATGTGCGTCGCGCTTCTGGCGCTGGCGAGTTCCGACCACTGGGTCGTAGCCCTCATCTACATGATCATGACGGGCGTCACCGTCGGCGTGCGAATCACCATCGGCGGGGCCATCTGGGCGGAAATCTACGGGGTGGAGAACCTGGGAGCCATCCGCTCGCTCGCCACCTCGTTCATGGTGGTGTCCACGGCGCTCTCGCCCGTCGTCATGGGCTGGCTGATCGATTACGGCGTAAGCGTGGAGAGCCTGGCCCTCATGTGCCTGGCCTTCGCGGCGGGGTCGTCGATACTGAGCGGCGCGTCCCTCGGGATGCGGGATTGACTCTCACCGCCTTCGGTGTTGAAATCGTACGAATCACTGTTCGACCTTCTTGCTGAAATACTGGCTTATTCATACCTTGATTCAACATATTAAAAACTTAACATATTCACTCCTAGTTTGAGTTGCGCCTCACCCAATTTCGAGTCATGATCGTTCACGTTCAATTAGACAGTCCTGAGGAGAGATGATGGAACGCGTCGATTACCAATCGTTGGTCATCCAAGATCTGCTAAACATTTATAACAATGGTAGCCTTAACATAGATCCTTGGTATCAACGCCGGTCAGTTTGGTCGAACCCACAGAAGGCATACCTCGTTAATACTATCTTCGAGGGGAAGCCAGTGCCGAGCATCTATATTCGGCACCAAATTGACGTAGAGCGAGAGAAATCAATAAAAGAGGTTGTGGACGGGCAGCAACGCATTCGATCCATCATCTCGTACCGAAACGATGAATTCGCGGCAGGGCATCCCGATCACAAGAAGAAGGTCAAATACTCAGAACTTACGAACGCGCAGAAGAAATTGTTTCTCGGTACCGCGCTCTCGGTTGGCTATCTCATTGGTGCCGAAGAACCTGATGTAATCGAAATATTTGGACGTATTAACTCAATCTCCAAAACGCTGAACCCACAAGAAAAGAGGAACGCTCAATACAGTGGAGATTTTAAGCAGTTTTGCCTCAGCCAGGCGGCTATGCGGCTACCTTTCTGGCGTTCGACCGGTATCTTCTCCGCAGCGCAGATTTCGCGCATGCAGGAGGTCCAATTTGTATCAGATCTCGTAATTAACTTAGCTGAGGGTTTAGTCGACTTCAGCGCTCCGAAAATCACCAAATACTACAAAGACTACGACGTAGATTTCCCGAAAATGGAAGAACTAAGTGAGCGCTTGGAGGATTTATTTGGAAAGCTCGCTTCGATTCCAACGACTGCATTCTCCGACACAGTGTTCCAGCAGCAACAGCTTGCCTTCAGTTTGATGGTAGTTGTGGATCGACTACGAAATCGAAAAAACGTCAACGTTGCCAATATCCAGCAGTGCATGTACGACATTGACGCAAAAGTGGTCGCCTATCGAGACCTCGACGTTAAGACTGACGAACAAACAACCTTTCTTGAGGGCTTCAGTGGAGGGAATTTGCACCGCATTAATAAGCGGGGGATCCGTAATAAAGCTTTGACCGATGCTTTTAGTTAAATCATGCCGTCGCTCACGAATGACTTCACTAATTTTACGAAGGAAACCGCCCGTCTGACTGGTATACTAACGTCGACGTCTTCGCTGGTACCCGCGCACCGCAAGTTCATTGCCGAGATCGCATTGATACGGTTGGCAATCCTAATTGAAAACACCATGAGGTCCGTATTTTGCAAACTTGTTTGTGGTGCAACATATATCGATGGAAGCACACCGATTATTCTCGCCCAACAAAGGAACATCCCAGCAGCGATAAAGGCGATGCATAGCCTTAACCGCCCGAAATTCCGCTACACACTTCCATGGAATAACGGAGCCGAGATCCGGGACAACATAAAATTTCTGATCGACTCCGCCGATCAGTGCCACCAGTTGCTCAAGAATTACGCAAGTTTCTTAACCGAGATTCGGTCTATCCGCAACCATATTGTGCACAGAAATACCAATTCTCGTAAAAATTTTGTTAAATTGATAGGGAAATACTACGGTGCAAAAGTGCGGGGCGTAACCTGCGGCAACCTTCTAGTGTCACAACGTGTTTCGCCGGAACTACCGCTTTTAGCCAAGTACCTGATCACTGCAGACGTGATGGTTAAGGATATCACTCGCGCTTAGCGAATATTATGCAGTGCGTCGTTCGGAATACGGAAAAATCGCAGATTATACGAGCGTTTATTCTGAGGTCTCTTTTTAACTACGTGGTTGCGCGAAGTTCACGCATCGTCGAGTTCGGCGATCAACTCCTCGACGCCGCTATACGTGCTCAGCCCTTCCCCGGCGCGCGCCTGCCGAATGGCTTCGCGGGTTTCCTCGTTTGGAATCGGGGTGCGGGTCATTTCCGTGTCGGCCATGTCGCGCCTCCTTTCCATAAAAATAATCACATTCTTGGGGCAGGTCAACATACCGCAACCCATCTCATGTGCCTGGCCTTCGCGGCGGGGTCGTCCGTGCTGAGCGGCGCGTCCCTCGGGATGCGGCGTTCATAGGGGAGGGCTTTTGTATCCGCTCGCCGTTGCTAACCGGTTCGCTCGATGAGTTCGCGCAGGGCCATGCGGCTTTCGGCCTGTCCGTCGATGAGCGCGCGTAAAGTATCGCGGCTTTCGGCATGGGTCGTCATTCTCTCCTCATGCCTGCGCCTGGAATTCGCGGACTCTTCATCATGCTTGCGCATCCACTCGTCGTGCCTGCGCTTCGCTTCTTCGTCCCTGCGCCGGGACTCCGCCATCCTTTCGTTGTGTTTGCTCTCGGAGTCCGCCGCCCGCATTTCCGCGCCGCGCGCCATCACGTGGATGCCGTAGTAGAGCAGCCCGAGTCCGCCGAATGAAGCGATGAGGTTGAGATAGGCGGCGAGGAGACTCCAACTTTCAAAGGTTGTCATGTGCTTTCTCCTTTGAGTTGGGTCCCCTGGCGGCTGTGGTTGATTTCATTATATCCGATCGCCCACCCTCCGCAATCAACCGGGAGAGGACGGGCGCAAAAATACGCACTTGCAATCATGTGCTCTTTATCTGTAGTCGCGTCCTGTGGGGTAACCCCGAGAAGGGAAGGTTCGCGCCCTCACCGCCCCCGGCGTTTCGCGGGCGCGAAGCGCCGCCGCCAGCTCGCCGTCTGGGAGCGCGTGATGCGGTAGAGCATGTAGCCCCCCGCCGTCACCGAGACGAGGATGAGCGCGAAGCCTATCGTCATCGTCTTCTGGAACGGCGTGGCGCGCCTGGTTTTTTTATCCACCTCGCCCGAGGCTTTCTGCGCAGCGGGGGTTTTCTCCGGCGGCGTGATTTCCGGCAGCCAGACGAAGGGAATCGCCACCATCCCTGCCACGAAGACGATGGGCAGTATCAGGCGCGTGAAGTAAAGACGGAACAAGTGTGATAAACCTCCATACAGCCTCGAACAAAACGATCCGCATCCGGCGCGGGATTTATCCGGCAGCGTGTCTTGGAACACTCGCTTCGGACTATAAAGTGCGCGGACGCCGGAATCCACCCCTGCGCCGCAGTAGGCCTGAGGCGTAACCCGTTTTCGGCTTTCGGGGGCGGGTGGTTTTCGTTTCGCCCGAAATGTGGTGATATTCGCATTCCGTCTGAGATTCATAGGTGCGTGCGCTTTTGATGGGTTTTCAGTATTTTTTTGTGTTTCTGGCAAGGGAGGCAGCAACGAATGAAACGGCCGAGAATCGGAATCACCTGCGACGTGGGCAAAAGGAATTACCCCGAAGAACCCAAGGTGCGCCCGCGTCACGTTCTCATGGACGCCTATGTGGAGTCCGTCATCAAGGCGGGCGGCGCGCCCCTGCTGCTCCCCGCGGTGGAGGATGAGCAGGCGAGCGTCTCCTTGCTCACCGGCATCCACGGGCTGATTATCTCGGGCGGCGGGCACGACATCGACCCCATGCTTTACGGCGAGGAGCGTATTCCCGAGTGCAGCCCCACGAACCCCAAGCGCGAGACGGCGGAGATGGCGGCCTGCCGGGGAGCCATGTCGCGCGACATGCCCGTGCTCGGCATCTGCGGCGGCATGCAGGTCATCAACATCGCGGCGGGCGGCACGCTCTATCAGGACATCCCCTCCCAGGTGCCGGACGCGCTTACGCACCGCCCCGATAACACGGACGAGAACACCTACACCTTCCACGAAATCGAGATCGGCGAGTCCATCCTGGGCGAGGTGCTCGGGAGTTCGTCCGTGGTGAACAGCCACCACCACCAGAGCGCGCGCGAGGTGGGGCCGGGCGTGCGCGTATCGGCCAAGACCGGAGACGGCGTCATCGAGGCCATCGAGTCTCCCTCGCACCAGTTCGTCGTGGGCGTACAGTGGCACCCCGAATCCATGTCGGCCTACGGCTACGCCGATATGGACGGAGCGGCGCAACTCTTCTCCCGCTTCGTGGACGAGGCCCGCGCCTACTCGGATTAAGAAGCGTGAGGCCGGGCGGTTACTTTCTTGAACATCACAAACCCTGAGGAACCATCCTGATGGACAAGCGACTCGACCCCTACCGCTTCGACGTAGGAAGCGCCCGCGTGGAGCCCGAAACCCCCATCGTGGCGGGGGCGTTCTTCACCAGAAAAATCATCTTCACGGCGGGCAGGTACGGGGTGGATGAGGGCGCGCAGATTCTCGTGTGCAAGCGGCTCTCGAGCGACATGGAAATCCCCCAGTTCGAGGACCCGGCGGCGTCGGGCTATGTGAGCGTCACGTGTTCGAACGAAAATGTGGGCCTTGCACTCTCCTACCAGGAACAGGGCTATCTGGACGATTGGCGCTCCGGCGTCGCGGTCCGCGTGTCGAAAGGTTTCTTGTGCGAAGGCGATAAGGTAACGCTCATCCTGGGCGATACCACAGGCGGCGGTCCCGGCATCCGCGCGCAGACTTTTCCCGAGACGCGCCACACGTTCAAGATCGTGGTGGACACATTCAACAGAAAGCATTTCTACGAGCTGGCCGAAGATCCGGACATCCGCGTCGTGGGCGGTGCGCCAGAAACCTGGCATCTCGCGTGTCCCCAGACGCCCGTGCGGGGGGAGACGTTCTCCGCCATCGTGCGCGGCGTGGACAGCTGGGGGAACCCGGCGGAGGAATTCACGGGAGAGGTATCGGTCAACAAGAGTCTTACGCGGTGGCGCGATGAGGATGAGGCCCCAGGTAAAGTGGAATTCACCTCGGATGACGGCGGCGTGAAGCGCATAGGCGGCGCGAGGTTGACGGGCGAGGGTCCTTATCGCTTAAGACTCGAGGACCCGGCGGGGCTGGTCTCTTTAAGTCCGCCGATTCTGCCAAAAGCGCCTGACGATCCCTACTCGCTTTTCTGGGGGGACATCCACGGACAGACGCGCTCCACGGTCGGTACGGGCACGGTGGAGGAATACTTCCGCTTCGCGCGCGACAAGGCGGGGGTGGATGTCGCCGCGTGGCAGGGTAACGATTTCAGGGTCCGCAAGGAAGACTGGGCGGAGGTCGTTCGGGAGTGTAAGGCATTCAACGAACCGGGCCGCTTCGTCACGCTCCTGGGCTATGAATGGTCAGGCACGCGCTCGGGCGGCGGCGATTACAACATTTACTACGCGGGCGATGCTGGAGTAATCCACAGAAGCTCACACGCGGGCGTGGACGATTTATCGGATGTTCATGACGACAGGTTCCCCATCTCGGCGCTTTGGGAGACCTTCCGAGGCCGCGCGGACGTGATGAGCGTCGCCCACGTGGGGGGGCGGGCGTGCAACCTCGATTTCTTCGATCCCGAATTCGTGCATCTCGCGGAAATCCACTCACACCACGGCACCTTCGAGTGGTTCGCGGAAGAAGTGCTCGCGCGCGGCTTTAGGGTCGGCTTCATCGGCGGGAGCGACGATCACACGGGCCGCCAGGGGCTGGTCTATCCCAACAGGCGTTCTAACAACGTCGTCACCTTCGACGTGAAGGGCGGCTTGATGGGCCTCTATGCGCGCGAACTCACGCGCGAGGCCGTCTGGGAGGCGATGCGCGCGAGGAGGACCTACGCCACGAACGGCGAGCGCATTTACTTGAAGACCGCATGCGGCGAAGCCCTCATGGGCGGGGAGGTGGAGGCCGAAGGACCGCCGACGATTAAAGTGGAAGTCCACGGCACGGCGCCGCTTCTGGACGTGGAACTGAAGCGCGGCGGGGAAACCATCCACCGCCATCCCTTGAACGCCGTCCAGGGCGAGTCCCGCGCGCGGCGGGTCCGCGTGCAGTGGAGCGGGGTGACGCAAAAGAGCGGGCGCGACAAGAAGGTCGAATGGCGCGGCGGCATCGCGCTCGACAAGGGCGCGATGCTCTCGCACACGCCCTACGCGCTCGATCAGTACGACGACGCGATCACCCGCGTATCGAACAAGCTGCTCCGCTTCGCCACCGCCACCTCGGGCGATCCGGACGGCGTGCTCATCGACCTGGACGCCCCCGCCGACGCCACGCTCTCCTTCTTCAGCAGCGTCAAGAGTTTCGATATTCCCCTGGGCGATATCACAGAGACTCCCACCATCATCGAAGCCGGCGGCGTGAACATCCGCGTACTTGTCTCGGAACTCGCCCCGACCCTCAAGGACTGGAGCGCGCGCTTTCAGTTCACGGACGAGGACGCCTCCACCGACGCCGGCAACCCCTACTGGGTGCGCGTCCTGCAGGTCGACGGTGGCCAGGCCTGGTCGAGTCCGATTTACGTGAACAGGGTGGGGTGAGGGGTGTTTTCAGATTGACGCGCATGTGAAGTCCATTTCAGAAAGTCGATTGATGGAGACAACGAGTTAGATGGTTGATGATGAATTCAGGATTGTCGAAATCTTGCACTTTTTTCAGAAGAGTGCCCAGTCAAGGATAATGGCTTTAGACGAAAAACATCAAAAAATTTGGTGGTGGATATGGAAGATGTTGACTTCGAGAGAGTCGACGCTTATCAGTATAATTGTTTCTGTTTCTATAGTAGTGGGGGTGGCTGTAAATGTTTGGTTGCAAGAGCTTAATTCTCTGGCAGGCATTCTTGTCTTGTTGCTGGTCGTCATAGGGGTAATTCTTCTAACTACATCGATTGGCATAATTATCCTTGCCAGTTGGACAGCTCCGGGTTTCGAAATTGAACGTATGATATCAGCGGGTCGCGTTTACCTGGAGTCGGCCCATCCTCAAGCTGCTACCAGGGCTTTCGACGAGGTTCTCCGACTAGACCGAAACTTAGGCGAAGCATACCGAAATCGTGGTCTCGCAGAGGCCATGATGGGTGATTACGAGGCTGCTGTTGAGGATTTTGATAGAGCTATTTCTAGCTATAGGAATAAAAAACGCTCTAATAAAGACCTTTGGATGATTCACTGTGTCGAAACCTGCTACATCAGCCGGGGGATAGCGAAAGCTGAATTGGGTTTTGCAGATGAAGCGCGAGAAGACTTAACGACCGCACTTGACTTGGCTGGCAATGCCGGTGATGAAAGCCTGATTTCCTTGGCGGAGCAGGAGCTTCAAAAACTCGACGAACAATAAGCTTTATCAGAGAGCACACCCCATCACCCTTTCTTTTGCGACAAGATGAGTTTACCAGGAACCACTCCCCCCTTGAGGGGGCTGTTGAAAAAGTTCTTGAGTGAGTAAAAGCAACCCCCCCTACCCCCCCTTGTCAGGGTCAAAACCGACCGAAGAAGGAGGTTTTGAGAGCGCACACGGTAACTCCTCTCCCGGACGCTCGATATGCGGCAGACCGACAGCGTAGTCATGCTGCGCGAGGATCGCGCTCGTTGAATCCTGACCATATTCATCGTCAAACCCCTCAAGGAGGAGTGAGTCTCGCCCCCTCTATTATCTATCAGTACCCTCCCTTATTCGGGGTTGTTGAAAAACCCTGATTTCGTGAATCGGTTCGACGGATGTGAAGTTGAAGGGGTCGCATATATGTCTGACCTACACACCAATCACACTTGCTCGCTCCGAGCTGGCTTCCCCTTCACCGCCGCGTGAGATTACATATCGCCCGCTCCTAGGGCCGGATTTTTCAACAACCCATCCTCAGTCGAGTTTGACACAACAACAAAACCCCTTCCGGCTCACACCGGAAGGGGCTGTATTAATGGTGCTGCGGAAAGTTCAGGTGGCAAAAACCCTGTTACGCGGAGGGACGCGCGGGTCCGCTCCTACATTCCCATCGGGGCTGACCCTTTTGACCTCTTGCCCCCGTTCCCATACACTCCCGCGCGTTTGTTCGTTCATGGTTCAATCAGGAGCTTGAATTTGAAGATAGGCATCATCGGTCCCGCAGCCAGCGGCAAGACGACGCTGTTCAACGCGCTCACGGGCGGCGCGGCCTCCACGGGGGGCTACGGCGCCGCGCGCGTGAACATCGGCGCGGCGGCGGTGGCGGACGCGCGGGTGGACGCCCTGAGCGGGGTTTTCAGCCCCAAGAAAACGACATACGCGGGCGTCAATTTCGTGGATGCCGGCGTGGGAGACGGGGGCGCTGCCAAGAACGCCGAGGCCATCCCGCAGGCGCTGGAGGGTGCGGACGCGCTGCTGGTGGTCGTGCGCGCCTTCGAGGACGCGGGCGTTCCGCATCCCAGGGAGAGCATCGACCCCGCGCGCGATCTGGCGGACGTGCGCTTCGACCTGATGTTGCGTGACCTCTCGGTCGTCGAGCGCCGCATGGAGCGGCTGGAGAAGCTGGTGCGCGTCAAGAAAGACGCGGCCGAGGCTGCCGAGTTCGCCCTGCTGGGCCGCATCCGCGAGGTGCTCGAAGACAGCCGCCCGGTACGCGCGCTCGATCTGGGTGAAGATGAAACGCGTATTATCAAAGGGTTTGGATTTCTCTCCGCCAAGCCGCTCCTCGTGGTGGTGAACGTGGGCGAGGAGCAACTGGGAGAGGCGGACGCTTTCGCCAAGCTGAAAGGCGAGACGCCCGTCGCCTTGGCCGCGCGTCTTGAGGAGGAACTCGCGCAGTTGCCCGGTGAGGAGCAGGCGGAATTTTTGGCGGATTACGACCTCGAATCCTCAGCGCTCGACAAGGTGGTTCATGCGTCGTTCTCCTTGCTCAATCTCAGGTGTTTCTTCACCGTGGGGGAGGATGAGGTTCGCTCCTGGCCGATTCGAGCGGGCACGGTCGCGCTCCATGCGGCGGGGACGATTCACTCCGATCTCGAGCGCGGCTTCATTCGCGCGGAGGTCATCTCGTATCCCGACTTCATGGCGGCGGGCTCGTTGTCAGCCGCGCGGGACAGGGGAACCTTGAGGCTGGAAGGCAAGGAATACGTCGTAAAAGACGGCGACATCTTTCACGTACGCTTCAACGTGTGATGGGCAGAGGGGGTGTTAAAAAGCCGGTATTGGGAGCGGGGGCATTTGACCCTCCCTTTTCGGTCGGGTCAAGCCATCGTCTTACATGCCGCCGTATTGACCTCACCCTGAGTAGCCGCCGAAGGCGGCGTATCGAAGGGCGCCCCTCGATACGGCGCGCAAGCGCGCCTACTCGGGATGAAGATGGTATTACGGGCAAGGGCGACGAATGCTCTACAGGCAGTTTCCCTTTGAGGAGGACTTTTTCAACAACCCCCTCACCGCCTGGCTTTCTCCAAAGCCGCGAGAATCCTCTCTCTCGCTCTTTGATGTTCCTCACACCCGATTACTTCGAGCATCTCCGCGCGCCAGTTCGGGCGGCAATAGCTCTCCTTGAGCCTGCGTATCCGGTCCGATGAGGCCGCCTCCTGCTCGGGGAGCATGGAATTCTCCCGGATGGCTCGCGCGATGGCGTCGCAGGCGCTCTCCTGCGCATCTTCCGAATGACAGATGAGGGCGATGTCGGCCCCGGCGACGATGCTTCGAAGCGCGGCCTCTGCGGGGTCGTCTATCGCGCCCATGTCGAGGTCGTCGGTGATCGCGACGCCCCGGAAACCGAGTTCCTCGCGCAGAACCTCTTGAAAGAAAAGGGGGGATAAGCTCGCGGGCGCGGCAGCGTCTATCTCTTGAAAGTCCGCGTGGGCCACCATGACGCAGGCGGGCGGTGCGCGGCGGATGAGGTGCTGGAATGGCAGCAGTTCGCGAGCCCTCAAATCATCGAGCGTGAGGCCGGAAGTCGGCAGCACGTCGTGTGGGTCGGGCGCCATGTCCCCGATGCCGGGGAAATGCTTGGCGCAGGCTGCGACGCCTTCCTCCTGGAGACTGGTGGCTGTGGCCGCACCCATCAGGCCGACGACCTCTGGAGTAGTCCCGAATGCGCGGTCGCCGATGACGGCGGAATCTGCGTTCGTCAAGATGTCCACGGTGGGCGAGAAGTTTACGTTCACGCCGACCGCCTCCAGCTCGGCCCCGGTGACCCTTGCCGCTTCCCTTACGAGGGCGGGGGCGCCTGTGTCCCCGAAACTCCGTGCCGCCGGGAAGGTGGTGAAGTCACCAGAGAGCCTGCTCACGCGTCCGCCCTCTTGATCGATTCCCACGAGCAGGGGCGCTTCGAGCGGTGAGGTGAGGGCTGCAGATTGCAAGGAGGCGATGAGCGCGGCGGTTTGCCCGGCGGACTCGATGTTTCTCTTGAAGAGGATGACGCCGCCGATGCGGCCCGCTCTTATGCGAGCCAGGAGGGAAGCCGGGGCCGCTGACCCCTCGAAACCGGCCATGACGTGCTGCCCGGCTCTGACCTCGGGCGCCTCTTCGTTCATGCGCGCGCCCTAGCCCTCGCGCATCCTAGTGATGACGAAAGGCTCCGCCATCGGGAGGCCCGCCGCGGATCCTGCGTCTTCGAGGCGCTGGCGCGTACGTTTCTCGAATGCTTTCGGATTCTTGATCTGGCACTTGTGCGCGCACACCGCGCGGACTTTCGTATCGAAGGTCTCCGTAATGTCCACGAAGAAGTTGGGTACGCGCGTATTGATAAAGAGGAGGTTGTTCGTGTGGTGCGCCTCGATGCCTGCGTAGGTGAGTTCGGGCAGGAAATGGTGATCCCGCGCGTAGACCACCGCCTTGAACGTGGCGTGTCCGATGGCCTGGTGGTCGGGGTGCTGGTAGTAGGTGCGCCAGGGGTCGTGGGTCAGGATGGTGTCGGGCTTGAAGTGGCGGATCAGGAAGGCGATCTGGTTCCTGAACGCGCGCGTGTCCTCGAGCTCCCCGTCGCGGTGGCGCAGGAAGATCGTCTCCGCAACGCCCAGAATGCGGGAGGCTTCGAGTTGTTCCGCCTCGCGTATCTTGGCCAGGTCGAAGGGGCTGATGTCGTCCTTCGTGCCCTTGTCCCCGTTCGTGCAGACGACCGTCCGCACGGTGGCGCCCTCCTGCGTCCAGCGGGCGATGCTGCCTCCCGAGGATAGTTCCGCATCGTCAGGGTGGGCGACGATGACGAGAATGTTCCTGAATTCCGTGTGACTCACTAGCGTTTCCTTCCTTGTCTATGATGCGTGGGGTGATGAGAGCGCGGCCTCGTGACGCAGGCGCGCCCATACGTCGAACTCCGCCTCCGCGATCCGCGTCCAGGCGAACGATTCCGCCCACCTGGTAGCCGCCCGGCTGGGTCGCTCAGGGGGGTTTTCGAGCATTTCCGTCATTTTCCGCGCGTAGGCGTTCGTGTCGCCGTCCGCGATGAGGTGGCCGCTCACGCCCTCGCTCACAGCTTGGGAGATGCCGCCCACGTCGAAGGCGAGTGTGGGCAGTCCGCACGCGGCCGCCTCGACGGCCGTCATGCCGAAGCTCTCGTAGCGCGACGGCAGCGCGAAGACGTCGGCTGCGGAATAGTAAAGCGGGAGCGCCTCTTGCGGCTTTGCGCCCGTGAAGATGACGGCGTCCGCAACGCCGAGCCTGCGCGCGAGTTTCTCCAGGCGAGCGACTTCCGCTCCCTGTGTTTGCGAGGCGAAATCCCCTGCGTGGTAACTTCCGCCGATTCTCACCGCGCCTTTTCTTATCTCGCCGCCTACGTGCAGAAGACGCGCATCCAGCCCCGGTCGTTCCCGGCGCATGACGGCGAAGGCCTCGATCAGGCGATCCAGTCCCTTCACGCGCTCGATGCGGCCCACGCTCAGGACGTATGTGTCATAAGGCTCGAAGCCAAGACGCGCGCGCGCCTCTGTCTTGGGATGGGGAAAGAAGGTTTCGAGGTCCACCCCGCAGGGGACGACGTGGACTTCCGCCCCGCCCGATATCTCCCCAATCGCACGCGCCTCGTCGGGCGATGATGCGAAAGCTGAATCCGCCGACTGTGCGAGCCGGGGTTCGCTCGCCAGTCGTATATCCGACTCGCGCCTGGTGTCTGCGGGCAGCGCGTCGTTTTTAAGCGCGGCCAGGGTGTGGAAGCGAACTGCGAGGGGAACGCCCCACGTTTCGGCCAATATCTCGCCGGAAAGGCCCGAAAGCCAGTAATGCGCGGAAACGCCATCGTAACGCGCCCCGTCTTCTTCCGCGAAGGCGAGAATCCCCTCGGCGAAGTCGTCGGTCCATTCGACTTGCGCGTCCTTGTCGAGCCTATCCTTTGGTCCCGCTTCGACCCGTATGAGGCGCGCGCCGTCGGCGATGGGAACTTCTCTGGCGGACGAGTCCGATTCCAGGCGGGTGAAGACGTCCGCCTGTACGCCGAGGCTTGCGAACGCCTTTGCGATCTCGCGGGCGTATACGTTCATCCCGCCCGTCAGGTCCCCTCCCAGGGGAGCGAGCGGGTCGGTGTGCATCGAGAGGATGGCGAGACGGGTCGACTCAGGGGTCATAGTCCGCTCCTCTCGATCAAAGCGCGCATCACGCGCTCATCCTGCGCGCCGTAGCGGTATTTGTAGGCCTCATCGCCCCGCAACATGTCGAACGACGCGCGCCCCGCCTGAATCGCCTCTTCCACGTTGTGGGCGAGCAGCACCAGGCCCGCGCTCAGTTCGTGCTCCACAGGGTCGAAGCCCGAGTTGTACAGATATATCCGGTCGCCGTAATCGAACGAGAGATTGGCGGCGACGGGATGGCCGTCCACACGCATGACGCTCAAGTCCAGACAGCCAAGCGCGAGCATCGCCTGTGTCACGTCACCGAAAAAGGCCCTTCTGTCGGCGTTCCAGAAATCCGCCTTTTCCTGCTGGCTCAGTGCGTGGAGGGTGATGAAGTCTTCCAGATCGGCGGCCAGCGCGTCCGCCGATTCGGTTCTCTCGTATTCCAGTCCCGCCTCCATGTTGGCTTTTCGTATCTTCCGCCTCAGGTCGCGCTCGTCCCGGGGGGCGAGCATCCCGGTGTATTCATCCCATGAATCGGGAAGCGCGATGACGGGGCAGACTTCTTCTTCGGATATCGAGGCCGCCCCGCCCGTCAACTCCTCGATAGCCGCGATGGTAGGGGAGGTCTCGGGAATCCCGCGCAGGGAGAGTTCGCGCCAATCGGGCGCGTCCGGCTCACCCAGGGCTGCGAGAACCGCCCGCCAGCAGGCGAGGTGCGCACCGTCTGCGGCGATGATGTCGAGGTAATCCGAGAGGTCGTCCCCTCCTGTTAAGCGCAGGCGTCCGCCCTCGCTCAGGACGAAGGGCGCCACGCCGGCGAGCGCGCCGTTCTCATCCCGCAGGGCGTAGACGCGCAGCTCGCCCGCGCCGAAGTTCCGCCACCACGCGGCGTGCCACGCGGGGTCGTAGAACGGGTGCGCGTGGGCGGAGCGCGCCATGAGCGCGCGCCACTCGGCTTCTAACTCCGTGAACGCCTCGGGCGACGTGTATTTTTCTAACTGCAATGAGGAGCATGAACTTTGCGACATCGGGATTCCTTCGCATCCATCGCGCCTGTGGGCGCGTTGATTTTGTCCGCTACGCGAACTCCAGACCGACGAACGTGGCCGACGGGTGCCCCTCCAGGGGGTCCGAGAGGTTCGAGCGGGTGAAGACGAAAAACCGGTTGTGGTAGAGCGTCTGAAACTGGATGAAGCCCGCCTTGTCCACCCCGCGCCTCGATGGCGTGTTCTTCGCCTCCACGAAAATGAGCGAGCGCGTGAGGCCCAGCTTCTCGCCGTATTCCAGCGCGCGCCTGAGCACGGCGGGGTAGAGGTTTTTTCCCCGCCAGGGCTCCAGGGTGAAAGCATCGTAGAGGTATATCTCCTTGGCCTCGGGCTTCACGCCCTTGTCGATTTCCTCGACGCCCACCACGCCGCGCGCGCCCCAGATGTAGCTCACCGCCTTGCCGTCTTCGAGCGCGACGAAGCACTTCTCGCCCCGCTCGAAGCGCCTCCCCGTCAGGCTCTCGCCCTGAACCTCGGTTATCAGGTGGCGATTCTCAGACGCCTCGTCGAGGATGATGTGCTCCACCTCGATTCTCGCCTCGCTCGGCGGTATTTCGGTGGGGTGCGGAAAATCATAGAGACAAAGCTCCACCGACGTGAGAAATGTCGATTTCAGGAAATCCAACTGAGAATGACTCCTTTATTTGAGAAGCGCGTCGAGGAAAGGTTCGAGCAATGTGTGGAGAGGTCCCAAGTCCTTCCTCTTCTCGAAATGTTTCTCCACCATCCTGGCGGTATGCGGAATGCTCTCCAGATAGCGTTCCGCTCCGCGCACCGCCTTTTGATAGGCGAAAGTGCCGATGGCCTTCAAGTTTCTCTGTATGGCGGTAGCCCGCAGGGCGCGTTCGTATTCTTCTTTAGCCGAGAAGAGGCGGTGGCCGCAAGTCTCCCAGTAGCGGACGGTGAGGTAATCCCGCGCCTCGGTTCCGAGATCGACGTAGCTGTCGAAGACGAGAGACGCTAAATCGTAGGTGGCGGGCCCCATGCGCGCGTCCTGAAAATCGATGGCGAAAACCGCATCGTCCCGCACCATCAGGTTCCTGCTGTGGTAGTCGCGGTGCGTGAGGCGAAACGGAATCCGGCAGATCTCTTCGCACAACGAGCGGAACGCCGCATCCAGGGTGCGCTCATCCGTTTCCATCCCCAGGAGGCTTTCGAAGGCGTATTTACGGGTGTGGTGAAGTTCGTTCGTGAAGAATTCAGCGTCGAAGCGCCGCGTGAGCGCGATTCTCCCGACTGCGGGCGCGCCCGGAGCTTCCTGCATGGCGGCCATTATATCCATGGCGGTTGAGTAGAGCGGTTCCGCCCGCTCCCATCCGCCGCCCCGCCATGCGTCTTCGAGCGATTCATCGCCGCAGTCCTCCAGCAGTATGACGCCCGCCTCCTCATTCACCGCGTAAATTTCAGGTACTTTCACGCCGATCTCCCCCAAATGCGCCTGCACGTCGATGAAGGGGAGCGTCTCCTTGCGAAAAGGCTCCGGCATGATCATCCCGATAGAACTTGGGTAAGTGCCGCCTGCGTGGATGAGCCGGGCGTAGTCGCGTGTCGATGCGTCGCCGGTAAGCGGGGTTATAGAAGAAACGCCGACGCCGAAATGCGCGCGCGCCAAGGTTTTCAGGTGCTCGTGTGCTCGTGTCTGCTCCGCGATGTTCGCCTTCATGCGGGATTCGGCTTGATGTGTGAGGCGAGGGCCTTTATGGCGCGCGCTGCGTCGGTCAGCGTCTTGGCGTAGGGTTCTTCTTTTCTCCTGAGTTCGAGCGCAAGCGTTCCCGAATAGTTTTGAGCGTCGAGCGTCGTGAAGAAAGAGGGCCACTCGAACGCGCCCTCGCCGGGAATCAGGTGCGCGTCGTTC
This sequence comes from bacterium, assembly GCA_965213625.1. GTDB lineage: Bacteria > UBA8248 > UBA8248 > UBA8248 > UBA8248 > Bin107. Next base: position 146,503 of record CBDBZU010000004.1, on the reverse strand, counting down.
CTGCCGTCGTTGTCGTGCAGATGCGTTGCGGCGCAAAAGGGCGCCAGCCGCTCGATGGCGCTTTTGGTGTTTTCCCACTCGGTGATGAGGGCGTGGCCGGTGTCGATGCAGATTTTTAGTCTCGGGTGGTCGATCCGCCCGACGAACCCTGCCAGCGGTTCCGCACGGCCCAGGGCGGAGGGGATGTTTTCGAGCGCCAAAACCGTGTCGGTCTCCTCCGCCACGGGCAGGAGCCGCTCGATGCTATCTTCCAGGGCTTCGTAGGTATCCCCATCCCCCGCCTTACCCGGCGCACTCGGATGAATGATAACCACGCGCGCGCCCAGGGGGCGGAATGCGCGAAGAGCCCGAATCGTTTTCTCGATGGCCGCCTCACGCGCATCTGCCTCAGGATCGGCGAGGGAGAGCCAGCGTCCGGCTCTCGCATCGCTCAGATCGGCGTAAAAGGGCGCATGGAAGGTGGATGTCGTGAGGGAGAGGTCCGCCAGCCGACTTTTGAGGGTTTTGAGCTTCGCGACATCGCTTACGTCGAAATTGGGCGTCATCGCCCACAGCTCGATTTTCCGGAAACCGGCCTCGGCCGCCTCTTTCAGGTGCTCAAAGCGAAGCGGTTCATAGGCGAACAGATGCGCCGAGAGGGCGTAGTCGGGTGACAAGGGATTTCCTTCGATGAAGGGGGCGGTAACGCGCGCTTGATGGGGGCCGATTATACGCCCTGGAATACCGGAGCGGCAACGCGGGGGCGGATGCTTGTTAATGCCGGATGAAAAAAGGACTTGAGCCTGTTGACAAGGGGGCGTGCAGACTAGTATTGGTCATACCATCTGACCAGGACTTCCGGTCTCGTACAAAAAAATAACAATCCCCGCGTGGTTTTCCCTCATCGCTCGGGATGGTTTGCGTCCCCAGGAGGCGGTTTCTTGCTCAAGCCGGTGAGAAAAACGAGGCTCTACGAAGACGTGGTGGAGCAGATTCAGCAGCTCATCCGCAAACGAAAGCTCACGCCCGGCGACAGGTTGCCGTCCGAGCGTGAACTCGCGGCGACGCTCGGCATCGGCAGGCCTTCGGTGCGGGAGGCTTTGCGCGCGCTCGACACAACGGGGCTCATCGAGGTGAGGAGCGGGCAGGGAGCATATCTCCGCAACCTCACGGTGGACCCCTATCTCGCCACGGTGCGCGAGAGCCTGGCGTTTCTACTCGACGTGAAGGAAGACACCCTGCTCGAACTCTGGGAGGTGCGGCAGGGGCTGGAAGAACAGGTCGCGCGCCTGACCGCGGAGCGCAGAACCGAAGAACATATCGAGCGCCTGAGGAGCCACACCGAGGAGATGCGAAAGCGCATCGACAAGCCCGAAGCCTTCGTGCGCGCGGGCGTCGCCTGGCACCGCGCGCTTTGCGAGGCGGCGGAAAACGCCGTTTTAAGGACGGTGTGGGAGGCCATCGCGGGTCTTATCGAAAAGAGCCAGCGGAGGATTATCGGAACGCCCGGACAGCCGGACGAGGCGCTTCTACAGCACGAGAAGCTCCTGGCTGCGATCGATGCGGGCGACCCGGAAGCAGCCGCGCTCGCCATGCGCGAGCACATGGCGGCGGAGGGCGCGCGGCTCAAAGAGGCGCTGGCCGTATCGCGAAACGGAGGACGGTTGCGCGTCTGAGGAAGTGCGGGCGCGCTTTATGGTTGTCGTAGTTGTCGGACGTTTTATTGATGTCGTTTTTTGAACGCTTCAACCCCATTTCCGAATAGGAGGAATTTTCATGGTGGAAATGAGCAAACAAGGCATGCCGATGGACTTTCTGCAGAAAGAGCATTACCAGTCCCCCCGGCGCGTCTACAGCCAGACGGGCAGCGATTGGCAGCGCCGCGTGGACTTCGAGCAGATGCGTAAGGACAGGCTCGCCCGCGCCAAGGCGATGATGGAAAAGCACGACATGGACGCCATCATCATGTACAAGGGCGAGAACATCCGCTACACCGCGTCGGTCTTCCAGGGCAACTGGAAGAACAACATCTTCATCCGCTACGCCGTGCTCTGTCGCGGTGCGGAAACGCCGGTGCTCTTCGAGACCGCAGGATCGGACTATGAGTGCGCCCGGATCGACGCGCCCTGGCTCGAGGGCAACATCCGTCCCGCCATCACCTGGAAGTGGTCCGAGACCGCTGAGCAGATGATGGTGAACCGCATGGCGGATTCGGTCATCGACGTTCTCAAGGAGAACAACATTCCGCTCAACGGGCGGATCGGCATCGACATCATGGACATGCAGGCCTACAGCGCCTTCACCGAAAAGGGCGTGAACCTGGTGAACGCGTGGCCGGCGATGAGCGAGGCGCGCGTCATCAAGACGCCCGAGGAGATCGAGTGCCTCAAGATCAGCTCGACCATCGGCGACACCTGCATGTGGAAGATCAGGAACGAGTGGCTCAAGCCCGGCATTCGCGAGTGCGATCTCACCGCGTGGGTGAACAACCTGCTCTATGAAGAGGGCTTCGATTTCGTTTACGACATCATCGTCGCCTCGGGCGGCAACACCAGCCCTTACCGCCGCTGGCACACCGACAAGATGATCCGCGACGGAGACCTCGTCGTCGTCGACATCAACGCCATCGGCCCCGGCGGCTACTTCGTCGACTACGTGCGCTGCTTCAAGTGCGGCGGCGGCTGGACGAAGAAGGAAAAAGAGCTTTACAGAGAGGTCTACGACACGATGTACGCGGGCATGAGCCAGCTCGTGCCGGGCAAGACGTCCAAGGACGTGGCCGAGCAGTTCCCCGTCTACGCCGATGACAAGTACGGCACGGTGACGCTCCAGCAGTTCGCGCACTCCATCGGCCTGGACTTGTATGAGGGCATGTGGATCAGCCGCGCCTACAGCCTCGATTATCCGGTGGAGATCAAGGAGAACATGTACTTCGCCATCGAGACGTTCGCCGGTCACCCCGGGCTTCCCCAGACGGTACGCCTGGAAGAGAACGTCCTCGTCGGCCCCGACGGCCCCGTCGTCTTCACGGGTTCCTCGCACTACGACGAGTGCATCGAGGATTCGCCGTACTTCGACTTCTCGGCGAAATCGCGCGGCGAGCCTCGCTTCGAGCTGCCCGCGTAACGGTTTTGCTTCCCGTCCGCGTCCCTGCCGCCTGGGGCGCGGGCGGGAGCGTTTTTTCATATTCGCAGTGCAGGGGAAATCGCCTCCCGAAAAGGCGAATAGGAGAATCATGAGATGAGCGAACCCTGGAACAACGATATGTGGTTCACCAGCCCGTGGAACTTCGAGGGCGAGGTGACCTCCAATATCAATTTCGACCCCAATCCCAAGATCCACGACGTGACGCTCCGTGACGGCGAGCAGCAGGCGGGCGTCATGTTCAACAAGGACGAGAAAATCAGAATCGCCGAAGCCCTGGCCGAGACGGGCGTGCACCGCATCGAGGCCGGTATGCCTGTGGTCTCGCCGTCTGACGAGGCGGCGATCCGCGAGATCGTCAAGCGTCTCGAAGGCACGGACACCGAGGTGTTCAGCTTCGCGCGCTGCATGGCGGACGACGTGAAGCGCTCCGCCGACACGGGCGTGAAGGGCGTCGTCATGGAAGTGCCCAGTTCCACGCACATGATCGAGCGCGCCTACAAGTGGGAACTCGACAAGGCCATCGAAACCTCGGTCAAGGCCACGCAGGTGGCAAAAGAGTGCGGCCTCTACACCGTGTTCTTCCCCATCGACTTCTCCCGTGCCCCGCTGGACTGGGTGCTGGGCCTGCTCAAGAAGGTGGCGACCGAAGGCCACATGGACGCGCTGGCGATCGTCGACACGTTCGGCGTGCTCAGCCCGCACACCGTGCCCTACGTCATCAAGAAGATGCGCGAGGTCTTCCCGGACGAGCCCTTCGAGCCCCACTTCCACGATGATTACGGAATGGGCGTCGCCAACACGCTGATGGCGATGGCCGAGGGCTGCCAGGTGGCGCAGACTTCCGTTAGCGGCATCGGCGAGCGCGCCGGCAACGCGGCGTATGAGGAACTCGCCCTGGCCATGCTCACCATGTACGACGTGGATATGGGCTTAAAGACGGAGAAGTTCACCGAGGTATCGCGCCTCGTGCAGGAATGCGGGCGCATCAGCCTGGCACCCAACCGCTGCGTGGTGGGCGATAACCTTTACGACATCGAGAGCGGCATCATCGTCAGCTGGCTCAAGAACTGCGAGAAGGACTTCCCGACCGAACTCGTGCCCTTCCGCGCCGGCCTCGTCGGTCAGAGCGAACCCGAGCCCGTCATCGGCAAGGGCAGCGGCATCGATTCCATCAACCTGTTCCTGGAGCAGTTGGGCATCACGGCTTCTGAGGAAGAGAAAATGGCGCTCCTGATGGACGTGAAGGAAAAATCCCTGAGCCTCCATCGCCTGCTCACGATGGACGAGTTCAAGGAGTTGGCGGGAGCGAATTAGTTTTCAACCCGCATCGCTCGGGGGCGGATGAGCTAGGCCGCGCCGGTTCGCCGGCCGGACCCAGCGGCTTCAAGCTCTCCGCCCCGATGCGCGGGTTGAAGATTGTACGGAAAGGGCGGCTCGAAATGAGCCGCCCTTTTTTTGCGCGAACGCCGGGCGAGGGACCAAGAACACCCGATATACGGGGTTGTCGAAAATCCCTAGCGGATCGGATCGATCCAATTCCACTTGGTCGGGATGTCAAAACGTGTGTAGGGGCCGCATAGTATGCGGCCCTTTTGGTGGGAAATTAATGCGGGGCGCATATATGTCGGACATATATGTCCGACCTACACATTCACATACGTCGAACCGAACCGCAGAGTCCGGTATTTTTCAACAACCCCCTCAAGGGGGAAGTAATTTTTCCCTCATTAGACGCGTCAAGCCTTCGTTCATAGAGCTTTCTCAAAAACCCAATCACGGGATCTTTTCCGGGCGATGGACTTATAACTTCGCCTTCTTTATCATTTCCGCATCAAACGGATTTCGACTTTCCTGATGGAGGACATCCCCATGACGGATTGGAAGAAAAAGCTCGGCTTCATCGTCCCATCCTGGAACACGGTGATGGAGTACGAATGCCAGCGCATGGCGCCCGAAGGCGTTTCGGTCCACTTCACCCGCATCGCCCACACGGACGATGAGGAAGAAACCCTCCTGCACATGATAGAGGTGGTGCCCGAACTCGCCGATCTGCTCGGCCACGCGAGTCTCGACGCCATCTGTTTCGGCTGCACCGGCGGCAGCTTCGTGCGCCCCGGCATGGATGACGACATCATCGCGGTCATCCAGGAGCGAACCGGCATCCCCGCCACCACGACCTCCACCGCCCTCACCGAGGCCATGCGCGAGATGGGCGTCGCCAAGGTGGCGCTCGCTTCCCCCTATCCAGAATGGCTGAACGAGAGGCTCACGGTATTCTTAAAGGACAAGGGAATCGAAGTCGTGGCCGAGCGGGGTCAGAACGTCGAGTGCCCCGCCTTCCTGCCGCCCGAGAACTCGGAAGCTCTCGCGCGCGAGGTGGATTGCGCGGAGGCGGACGGTATCTTCATCAGCTGCACGAACTTCCGCTCGCTCGAATCGGTGGATGTGCTCGAAGCCGCGCTCGGAAAGCCCGTGCTCACGAGCAACACAACGGCCATGTGGCACACGCTCCGGGTGGCGGGTTTTGACGAAGCGGCCTCCGCAGGCGGCGCGCTGATGCGCGAGCATCTCGCGACTGCCCGGCGCGCGTAGGTTTTCTCGTGAGCGAGGGGAGCCGCCGCGGCCAGCAGTGGGTGACGGAGGAGTTCTACAAGGTTCACGACGTCTACGCCTTCCGCTCGGTGATGTACGTGGAGTGGGGTTTCCGTCCCGCCGACGTGCGGAGGACCACCGAGCGCATCAAGACGCCAGGCTCCGTGCCCAAGGAGTGGGCGCGCACCGCCGCTCAGGAAGAAGCGCTCGCGAGAGAAGCGGAAGCGGCGGGCCACCGAGAATCGGCGGCGGAGTTCTACCACCGCGCCGCCCTTTATTACGGCCCCGCCTGCGGCGTCATCCACAAGAACACACCGCAGAAGCTCGAAATCTATGGGAAGATGATCGCCTGCTACAAAAAGTTCATCGAGTTATTCGATGAGGCTCCAGTCGAGCGCGTGGAGATTCCTTTCGAGAACGGCAAGACGATTCCCGGCATTTTGCAGACCGTGCCGGGGGTCGAAAACGCGCCCTGCGTTATCATCGTGCCGGGGATGGACACCATCAAGGAGTTTCTCCCCAATCCCTACCATAACCACTTCAGGCGGCGCGGCCTCGCCACGCTCAGCATCGACGGCCCCGGCCAGGGGGAGAGCAACACGCGCGAGACCTGGGTGACGCTCGATAACTTTGAGCGCGCGGGTTCTGCGGCCATCGATTTCCTGGAATCACGCCCCGAGGTGGACTCAGGGAAAATCGGCCTTTACGGCTGGAGCATGGGCAGCTACTGGGGGCCGTGCGTGGCGGCGCACGATAAACGCCTGAAAGCCTGCGTGGGCGCGATGGGCGTCTACCTCCAGAAGGACTCCATCTTCAAGAGCGGAAAGCCCGCCTACCGGGCGAACTACAAGTACATGTCCGACACCTATGATGAGGACGCCTTCGATGCGATGGCCGGGCAGATGACGCTCGAGCACATCGCGGGCGACATCGAGTGTCCCACGCTTCTGGCGATGGGCGAGTTCGACGAGCTTTGTCCCCTGGAGGACGCCGAGCAACTCTTCGACCTCCTCGGCGGCGCGAGGGAGCTTTGGGTGTATGAGAACGAAACCCACACGATGGGCGGACGCCTGCCCGATTTCTACCTCATGGTGGCCGACTGGCTCCGCGACGCCATAGAGGGCCGCTTCACCCCCGACCACGCCGTGCGCCGCTTCTTCGAGGCACGCTGAGGAGAATTTCTTTCCGGTGTGGTTCGCGGGCTTGTGGTTTTAGTACCAAACCCGCTTTTCCATATCGGCGCGATGCCGTATTCTTGGGGCGAATCGAATCTCAATTTTCCTGAAACGTAACCTCATGTTCTGGCGGAGAATTTCATGAAAGCGGCTTTGCTTGAAAAAACGCGCGTGATGAGCGTGGGCGATCAGCCCGACCCCGGCCTGCCCGCCGACCACGCGCTGGTGCGTGTGGCCACTTCGGCCATCTGCGGCACGGACGTATCCATCTGGGCCGGAAAAATGCCCGCGCGCATCCCCTTGATTCCCGGCCACGAGTGCACGGGCACGGTGGAGCAGGTCGGCGAGAGCGTCACGCGCCTGAAAGTGGGCGACCGGGTCGTGCTGAACCCCCTTTCGAGTTGCGGCACTTGTTTCTACTGCGTGCGCGGGCTGACGAACATTTGCCTGCACGGCGGGCTCAGGGGTCGCGAGGTGCCGGGCACTTTCGCCGAGTACATCGCCGTGCGCGAGACCGAAGCGTTCGCCTTCCCCGAGCAGGTGAGTTTCGCCGCGGCGACGAACTTCGTGGGTCTCTACACGGTCGTCTACAGCCAGCGAAAGGCGCCCTACATCGCGGGTTCGCGCGTGGCCGTCCTGGGGCAGGGGAGCAGCGGCCTGCTCCACACGCAGTTGGCGAAAGTGTCGGGCGCTTCGTCCGTCATCGCCGTGACGAGGAGCAAGTGGAAGCTCGAGGTGGCGAAAGAGATGGGTGCGGATGAAATCGTGCCTGCGGGCGAGGTGGACCCCGTCGAAGCCGTGCGTGAGCTTACCGACGGCCTGGGGGCGGACATCGTCATCGAGACGGCGGGCGCTGCCGAGACCATGGTGCAGGCCTACGAGATGGTGCGGCCCGGCGGCGCGATTTTGCAGTTCGGCATCGGGCCGGCGCAGGTAGACGGGGTGCCGGGCCAGGCCTATTACTTCAAGGACCTGACCGTCATCGGCTCGCGCGCAGGTCTGCCGGAGGATTTCGAGAGCGCCATCCGTCTGGTGGCGACCGGGCAGATTGACCTGGAACCCCTCGTCACGCACCACTTCGCGCTCGATGACATTCAAGAGGGCTTCGAGTTCGTCGACTCAGGGGGTGACGGCGGCACGCTCCGGGCGGTAATAGAGATAGCGAACTGACGCCCGCCAACTTGCGCGGGCGGGGATGTTGAAAGAGCCCTCGCAGGGGGCGTCGCCTTTACCCCCGTGGCAAGGGGCCGGGGGGTTGGTTTGGTAGGGGCCGCATATCATGCGGCCCGTTCGGGGGCGGCGTGAAAAATCCGGGTCGCATCTATGTGACCCCTACAAACCCCCTCCTCGGGGGGAGTTTTTCAACAACCCCGCGCTTGTCTCCAGAAATCAAGGAGGTCGTCATGTCTTTTGAGCACCCATACATTCGCATCGCCAACGTGACGCCCGAGAAGCTCGACGAAAAAGAGGGCTGGAGCGTCTCCGATTTCCGTGTCGTCGTCAGCGGGAAGGAGGGTTCCTCCTCCATCATGTACCACGCCACCCTGGCCCCCGGTGATCGCCACCACAAGCACCGCTACGAGAACTGCCAGATGCAGTATTACGTCGTGAGCGGCCACGGCCTGGCGGGCGCGGGGGAGGACCGCGTGGAGGTGCATGCGGGCCACTTCCACCAGATTCCCAAGGGCGTGAAGCACTGGCTCGTGAACCTGGGCAGGCACGATCCGCTCGTCATCATCGGGTTCTACGACCGCGTTCCCTATTTCAAGGACACCGGCCGCGTCTATTTGGGCGAGGTCACCGAGGCCGACATCACCGCCCCGCGCACGCTGAGCGCCGCTGCCCTGCAGCATCCCCTCGTTCACAACGACGAGGTTCCCCACGTCAAGGTATCGCATGAGGAGGGCTGGACGCAGGATTATTTCAACGAGCCGCTCAACCGCAGCCACGGGGCGGGCTCGTGCTGGATGCAGGGCTACTTCGGCCCCAAAACCGTGCACATGAAGCACCGCCACAACAACTGCGAGGAGATTTGCTACATCCTGAAGGGCCGCGGACTCGCGGGAATCGGGAAAGATCGCGGGGAAGTGTTCGCAGGCGACGTGAACTACATGCCCGCCGGAGTGGAGCACTGGCTCGCGAACATCAGCGACACCGAAGACCTCTCGGCGCCGGGCTGGTACATCGGCGTGGGCGGACTCGATGAGAGCGGCTTTGAATACTTAGGCCCCGTGACGGATGAAGACCTGAAACAGCGAACGGGCGCTATCGAATAGATATTCCCTGTAGAACATCCATTTTGTGAGGAACTTGTCTATGCCGCTTCAATACCCCCTGATCCACGTCGACGACGTCACGCCCGAGAAGATGGAAGAAAAGGAAGGCTGGGCGATCTCGGAGTTCCGCCTGCCCATCACAGGCGCGCACGGAAGCTCGACGACGGTCTTTCATTCCATCTTCCGGCCTGGCTCCACCCACGCGAAGCATCTCCATACCGAGTGCGAGGAAATCGCGGTCTACCTGAAGGGAAACGGCGTGGTCGGCCAGGGCGACCAACGCGCCGAGGTGCGCGAGGGCCACTGCCGCCTCATGCCGAAGGGGTCGACGCATTTCTTCTACAACGAGACGAAAGACGAGGAGGCGATGGTGGTCGGCTTCTACCTCGGCGCGCCGAGCGTGGCGGGCACGGGCTATGAGTTCCACGGCGACGTGACCCGGGCCGACCTCGACATGCCGCGCGAGGGGCTGACCGAGGGAATCCTCGTGCACCTCGACGACGTGCCCCCCGAGAACATGAACGAGGGCGAAGGCTGGTCGATCACCGACTTCAGGCTCCCTCTGGGGAGTCACAACGGCAGCGATACGACGCTGTTCCGCGCGCGGTTCTTCCCGGGCGCGATTCACAAGAAGCACAGGCACGACAACTGCGAGGAGATTTACTACATCATCAGCGGCCACGGCCTGGCGGGCGCGGGGCCCGACCGCGTCGAGGTGCGCGGCGGTCACTTCCACTATATCCCCAAAGGGGTGGAGCACTGGCTCCACAACCTGAGCGATACCGATCCCATCGAGGCGGTGGGCATCTACATCGGCAGCGGGAGCGTGGAGGAGACGGGTTACGTCTACATGGGCGACGTGACCGAAGAGGACATCAAGGCGCGTACGCCGCTGTAGCCAATCATCTACGCATTCCAGGGTCGGCGGAATTTGGGATTCGTTGCGCCATGTGTTTTATCTTTTGCCTTTTGCGCACGCCGTGGTATTCTTGAGGGGTATGGGGAATTGGCGCATATATACGAGACAAATCATTCGGGAGTGATGTCATGAAGATAACCGAGGCGGCAGCCGGTAAAGTCAAGGAAATCATGGAGCAAAACGGCGGGGGCTTCGCCGGAATTCTCATCAGCTTCGAGGGCGGCTACAAGCTCGACCTGGTGAAGGATGAGGATGCGGCCGAGTACATCCGGGTGGAGAACCCTCTGCTGGGTGTCTTCGCCTCGCCCGATCATGTCGACAGAGCGGAGAAGGCCCAGATCGAGTTCGTGACCGAAGGCCCCACGAGCGGGTTCAAGGTGACGCGCGAGATGACGGAGGGCGATACGTCCCTCCTGGAGCAGATTCAGGAGATCATCGACACGGAGATCAACCCGGCCGTCGCGTCCCACGGCGGCGTTATCAACCTGTTGGACGTAGAGGAAAAGCGCGTGTTCGTGCAGATGGGCGGCGGCTGCGCGGGCTGCGGCATGGCGGACGTGACGCTCAAGTCAGGCGTCGAGGCGCGCCTGCAGCAGCTCGACCCCGAGATTCAGGTGATCGACACCACCGACCACGCCTCGGGTGCGAACCCCTACTACGCGCCGACGAAAAAGTAAGTTTTCCTCACTGGAAGATGAAGGGCCGGCCTCTTGGCCGGCCTTTTTTCTTTGGGCCTATTCTCCGATATCGAAGCGGAGTTTCTCATGCGCCGCGCGGAGGGCGGCTTCCACCTCTTCGGGCTGCTCTCCCTTGGCGAAGATGAAACCCAGATATCTCTCTCCCTCGGGCAGCGGTACGACGCGCCCGCCGATGTGGATGGATATGTCGACCTCCACGATTCCGGGCACGGCCAGGGCCTCCTCTTTGCCGTCTACCCTCTTGAGCACCCCCTCGCCGGGTATGGGGATCATCATGACGCCGGATGCGGTTTTCTCACGCTCCATGGAGGGGGGCGCAACGCCCAGCGCCTGGGAGAGGATGAGGCATTCGAGCGAGGTGCCGCCCCCGAACTCGAGCGCGCCCGAGCATTTTCCGCCGATGGAGCGGCTCGCCACGTCGATCACCCGGATTTCGCCCGCATCGTTGATTCTCAGCTCCGCATGGAGGGGCCCCTCACGCAGGCGGATGGCGCGGGCGGCGCGGGCGGTTTCCTCGCGGATACGGTTTTGCGTCTCATCCGGCAGTCTTGAGGGCGTGACGTAGATGGTTTCCTCGAAAAAAGGACCTTCGAGCGGATCGGGCTTGTCGAAAATCGCGAGAATGTGCACCTCACCACGGACGACGAGGCCTTCGACCGCCACTTCAATGCCCTCAAGGTAATCCTCCACCAGGATCATCCCCGCCTCGGTGCCGCCGCGGGCGATGGTTTCTGGATCTTCGAGTATCGCGCCGACCCGGCGGTAGGCATCTGCGAATTCGGCTTCGTCGTTCGCGCGAATCACGCCCCGGCTGGCGGCGAGAAAGGTAGGCTTGAGCACGCAGGGATAGCGGATGCCCTCTGCAATTTTCTCCGGTTCCTCCTGCGCGGAAACCAGGCGGAACGAGGGCGAGGGCAGACCCTCTTCCGAGAGTACTTTTCTGAGTTCGTACTTGCTTCGCGTCGTTCGGGAGGCCTCAACGGGGTGGTAAGGCAGCCCCAGCGCTTCGGCGGCCATCGCGCCCAAGATGAGCGTGTCGTCGTCCACAGGCGCTATCGCGTCGAGCGGAAACTGACTTGCGAACGAGCTGATAAAGGCCGCGCCCGCTTCGGGTTCGTTGTAATCGAGCGTAATGGAGCCGCCCGGGTTCAACTCGGCCAGAAGGTCGGGCCGGTCGGTTCCCACCGTGACCCGCACGCCCATCTCCTGAGCAGCCGCCATGTAGGCGGACGCGCGGTAGGTGGCCGTCGTCATCAACAGGAGAACGCGCTCTCCCTCTTCAGGTGGCATACCACCCGCCGTCCACCAGGAGCGATGTGCCGGTAACGAGGCTGCTTGCCTCGGAAGCCAGGAAGATGGCCGGCCCCACCAGTTCGCTCATCTGTCCGAATCGGCCCATGGGCGTTCTCTCGCAGATGGCGTCGTAGATGAGTTCGTCTTCCTGCAGGGAAGCGGTGAGCTCCGTCTCGATGAAGGTGGGGCAGATGGCGTTCACCTGGATGTTGTCCGTCGCATACTCGCGGGCGAAAACGCGCGTCAGGCCGATGAGGCCGCTCTTCGAGGACGTATAAGGTCCGTAGCACTGTTGCCGGGGGTTCCTGAAGACGGACCAGCCCATCAAGGATGAGATGTTGATCACCTTGCCGCCGCCCGATTTCTTCATCTCCTCACCCGCCCGCCGCGTGATGAAGAAGATGCTCTTCAGGTTCAGGTCGAGGATCCTGTCCCAGTCCGCCTCGCTGATGTCCCAGAGCGTTTTCCGCACGTTCGTGCCCGCGTTGTTCACCAGAATGGTCAGGCCGCCCAATGCTGCAGCGGCTTCTATCACCATGCGCTCGGCCGATTCCATGTTGGTCACGTCGGCCTGGATGAGCGCGCACTTGCGGCCCATGCCCTCGATGGCTTCCTTCGCCTCGCCGGCGGGTTCGATGTCGATGTCCGCGATGGCGACGTCAGCACCCGCGGCGGCGAAGCCCTCGGCCAGCGTACGTCCGATGCCGCGCGCGGCGCCTGTAATGAGCGCCTTCGCACCGCTCAGATCGAATAGAGTTTGACTCATGTTTAGGTTCTCCTTTTTAGGGGTGTCGGGTTTTTCTCGATTCTCTCCACCGGGGCGTTCCGGGTCAATGGGCGCAGGTCCCTCTCGTTGGCCTTGGGGGGAGAGTGTGATAATCAATAGGGAGAATTTCTGCTACTTTTCGTTCTCATATGAGAGTGGTTTTGTGGTCCCTTGCGCGGGAGTAGACGATGGCTAAGCCCAAGGATAACGGCGCGAAAAAAGAGCGTCCCATCCGCGAAGCGGCCTACAACTCGGGCAAGCCCGTGCCCGTGGTCTATGGGCCGGACGCGCCGGATGAGGAATATCGGGAAAAGCTCGGCGCGCCGGGGGAATACCCCTATACGCGGGGCATATACCCCACGATGTACAGGGGTTCGCTGTGGACGATGCGCCAGTACGCGGGTTTTTCCACCTCTGCGGACACCAACGCGCGGTTCCACTTCCTGCTCGGAAACGGCCAGACGGGCCTCTCCATGGCTTACGATCTGCCCACGCAACTCGGCCTGGATTCGGACGACGAGACGGCGCAGGACGACGTGGGCCGCTTGGGCGTCGCCGTGGATACCGCCCAGGACATGGCGGACGTCTTCGACGGGATACCGCTCGATAAGGTAAGCGTCTCTCACACCATCAACTCCACAGCCGCCATTATCCAGGCGTTCTGGCTCATCGCCGCCGAGCGCCAGGGAGTCGCGCTCGATAAGCTGCGCGGCACCTTCCAGAATGACATGCTCAAGGAATACATCGGCCGGGGAACGTGGATATTCCCCCCGAGACCCTCCATGCGCCTGGTGGCCGATATCATCGAGTACAACGCGAAGCACTGCCCGCGGGTGAACGCCATCAGCGTCTCGGCAACCCACATCGCCGAGACGGGCGCCACCCTCGCGCAGGACGTCGCCTTTCCCATCCTGAACGCGCTGGCCTACATACGAGAGCTGACCGGGCGCGGCCTCCACGTGGATGACTTCGTGCCCACGATGTCGTTTCACCTCTCGGTCGGCGGCGGCGTCGGACCGTTCAACCTGCTCGAATCCATCGGCAAGCTGCGCGCGGCGCGGCGCATTTGGGCGCGCACGATGAAGGAGAAATACGGCGCGAAAAACCCCAAAACCATGCAGCTCAAGTTCTCGACCGGCAATTGCGGCAGCCGCATGGCGGCGCGCGAGCCGCTCAACAACATCGTGCGCCAGACGCTCTACACACTGGCCGCTGTCATGGGGGGCACGCGCTCGGTGAACATGGCGTGTTTCGACGAGGCTTTTGAGATTCCCTCGGACGAGTCCATCCGCACGGCGCTGCGCATTCAGCAGGTCATCGCCCATGAGAGTGGCGTGGCCGACACCGTGGACCCCCTGGCGGGCAGCTATGCGGTGGAAGCCGTGACGGGACAGGTGGAAGAGGAGATTCAGGCCATCGTGGATGATTACGAATCGCGCGGAGGGATCGTTCCCTTCATCGAGAGCGGCGAAATTCAGAGGCTGCTCGCGCGGCAGGCCTATGAGCATCAGCGAAAGATCGCCGATGGCGAGCAGGTGTGGGTGGGGGTGAACAAGTTTACTTCTGAAGAGGAAGACCGCATGAGCGCGGGCGAGGGCCTCTACGAGGTGGACGATTCGGCGCTCGAAAAACAAAAAGAGCGTCTCGCGCGAGTGAAGGCCGCCCGCAATGCGGGCGAGGTGGCTGCGCAACTCGAAAAGCTGGCCAGGGCGTGCGAATCGAAAGAGAATCTGGTGCCTTATCTCATGGAGTCCGCACGCGCGCGTCTCACCGTGGGGGAGATGACAGGAGTGATGCGCGGCGCTTTCGGGGCCTACGTGGAGCCGTCGGTCGTTTGATGATGAACACAAATAAGCGCATACGGGTGCTGATGGCGAAACCGGGTCTCGACGGGCACGACAGGGGGGTCAAGGTCATCATCCACGCGTTGAGAGACGCCGGCATGGAGGTGATCTATTCAGGGCTTCGTCAGACGGTCGAGCAGATTATCGCCGTCGCGATCCAGGAGAACGTGGACGTCATCGGCCTGAGCATCCTTTCTGGCTCCTACATGGGGGTTGCGCGCAGGCTCATGGCGAGAATCAAGGAAGAGGACCTCGATGATTGCCTCGTTATCTTTGGCGGGAACATTCTCGAGCGTGACGTAGCGGGGCTTAAATCCTTAGGCGTCGCTGAAGTCTTCAACCACCATGCGGAAATGACCGAAGTCGTCTCATACATCAGGAACAACGCAGCTGCCGGCGCGGTTTAGCGGCGGCGCATCTTTCGTGGGGGAATCAGTTTTGGAAAAGCCGCTGGAGGGCGTGCGCATACTCGATCTTTCCGCCCTGCTTGCAGGTCCTTACGGCAGCATGGTGCTGGCCGATCTGGGTGCGGACGTCATCAAGATAGAAGTGCCGGGCAGGGGCGACCTCGTCCGCACCATGCCGCCGCACTACGTGGGGGAGACGAGCGCCTATTTCATCGCGCTCAACAGGAACAAGCGGGGCATTTTCCTGAATCTGAAGGACGAGGAGGGCTATCGCGTCTTTTGCGAGATGGTGAAGCGCTCCGACGTCGTCTATGACAACTATCGCCCCGGCGTCTTGGAGCGTCTGGGCGCGGATTATGAAACGCTCAAGAAAGTGAATCCGCGCATCATCAGCGCCTCCGTCACCGGCTACGGCCTCACCGGCCCCCAGAAGGATAAGCCCGCGCTCGACCTCATCATCCAGGGGCGAGGCGGCATCATGAGTTTCACAGGGGAGCCGGGCAGGCCGCCTGTGCGCCTGGGCGTTCCCATGGGTGACATGGGCGGGGGCATGTTCGCCGCCCACGGGATTCTGGCGGCATTATACAAGCGCGAGCGGACGGGTGTGGGCCAGAAGGTGGACGTCTCGCTCTTGGATTCCCAGTTGTATCTCGCAAGCTACCGTTCGCAGTACTATCTGACGGCGGGCGACGTGGCCAAGCCGATGGGCACGGGCCACGCATCCGCCGTTCCCATCGGCGCGTACCAGTGCGGGGACGGCAAGTGGCTCGTGCTCGACGCCATTCTGGATCATTTCTTCGATGGTCTTTGCGACGCGCTGGGTCATCCCGAATGGAAGGACGACCCGAGGATGAAGGATCGCCCCACCCGCCTCGAGAATCGAGAATATGTGGACGACAAGCTATCGGAAGTCTACAAGACGAACACCGCCGCACACTGGATAGAGAGAATCGAGGCGCACGGCGTTCCCTGCGGGCCGATCCAGAGCATCGACGAAGCGCTCAACGATCCTCAGACGCGCTCGCGAGAGATGGTGGTGGAGATGACCCACCCCGAACTCGGCGAGATGCGCACGTTCAACACGCCTATCAAGATGGAGGGTACCTGGGGTGCGACGCCCTCGGCGCCTCCCCTGATGGGCGAGCACACCGAAGAAGTGCTCATGGAAGTGCTCGATCTGAGTGATGAGGAAATCGAAAGGCTGAAAGCACGCAAGGCGATTTAAGGGGCCCGTCATGTTTCATGACAAAAAGGCTTTCGTGTTCGACCTGGAAGGGGTCTTCTTCGCCGGAGACGAGGTGATGTCCGGCGGGCGGGAGTTGATGCGGGCCATCAAGTCGAGAAACCTCCCCCATCGCTTCATCACGAACATCAGCCGCAGCACGGCTGCGGAAATTCGCGCCCACATGGCGGGAATCGGCTTGGACCCGGGGGAGAACCTCATCGTGGCCGCGCTGGACCGGGTCGGCTCGTTTTTGAGGAAGAACTTCGGCTCGGGAAGGGCGTATGTGCTGGGGACGGATTCGCTTAAACGTGCGGTCGCATCGGGCGGATTCGAGATACTGGGGCATGACGAAGAAGATGAGGCCGATGTTGTGCTTGTCGGTCTCGATGAGGATCTCACCTACCGGACACTGAGCGCAGCCGCGCGGGCGGTGAGCCGGGGAGCGCATTTCGTTGCCATGAACCCCGACGTTCGATTGCCGAGCGAGGACGGTTCATTCTCTCTCGGCGGGGGCGCCATCATGGCGTCGGTTCAGGCGGCGGCTGGCCGGGAGCCGGTGTTTTTCGGGAAGCCCGAGCCTTTTCTCTTTGAAGAAGCGCTCGCTGAACTGGGCGTGGAGGCGCGCCACGCCGTGATGGTGGGGGACAATCTGAGAACGGACATCGCGGGCGGCCAGAAGGTGGGCATGGACACTGTATGGGTGAACCGCTGGGGCGTGATTGCCGGGGACCCGGACGTGACGGCGGACCTGGAAGTCAAGACGCTCGATGAACTGATGCCGCATCTGCCGGGCGGCTAGACACATGAAACGGAGAGAACGACATGGCGCTGATCGAATATGAAGTGAGAGACAAGCTGGCCTGCATCACGCTGAACAGGCCGGAGAAGATGAACGCGATCAACCACGAGATGAGCGAGCGCATTTTCGCGCTCTTCGACGAGATGGAGCGCGATCCAAATGTGTGGGGTTGTCTGATTACGGGAAACGGAAAGGCCTTCTCCAGTGGGCACGACCTCACCGAGCCGCCGCCCGAGGACAGGGAAGTGAAACCCGTTTCCGACCTCTATCAGGTCATCATGGAGCTTTTTAAGCCCTGCTTCGCGGCGATCAACGGGTTTTGTCTGGCGGGCGGGGCAGGCATCGCGCTCTCCTGCGACGTGCGCGTGATGGCCGAGGATACCCAACTCGGCTGGCCCCAGGTGATGCGCGGCATCTCTTCCGTCAGCGGGCCGATTCTGTTGGCGAAGCAACTGCCCTTCAATCTCGCGCACTACCATTTGTTCACCGGCGAGCCCATCGATGCCGAAACCGCGCTCAGGCTCGGCCTCGTAAACAAGGTGGTGCCGAAAGAGAAAGTACTGGAGGAGACCGAGAAAATCGCGCGGCAGGTCCTGGCGAACGCGCCGCTTGCGGTGCGCGCCATCAAGGAGATCACCGTTCGCGCGCGCGACATGACGATGGAAGACGCCCTTCGCTTCGGCGACGTGATCCTGAAACGCCTTCTGGAGACCGAGGACGCAGGAGAAGGCGTACGCGCCTTCAAGGAGAAAAGACCGCCGCGATTTACGGGGAAGTAGGAGATGGGTTGGCCATACGTATTCCGTAGGGACAGGCCCCTGTGCCTGTCCTCGTGAAGGACAATTATAGGGGGCAGGACAACCCAAAAGGGTTGTCCCAACTACAATCCTAGGGGGTCACCCCGCTGGTTCCCACTCCCCCCTTGCGCGCTCGTGCGAGTCGTTGCATAACGGATTCTCGCAAGCCTTCCTCCACTATCACTGAAAGGAGGCCGAGGTGGACTTCGACCTCACCGACTCTCAACGGGAAATCCAGAAAAAAGCCCGCGAAATCGCCACCAGCAAGATAGCGCCCAAAGCGGCGTTCTG
The DNA here is from genome assembly GCA_965213625.1 of bacterium. Lineage (GTDB taxonomy): Bacteria > UBA8248 > UBA8248 > UBA8248 > UBA8248 > Bin107. The sequence continues at coordinate 128,295 of CBDBZU010000004.1, read as the reverse complement.
GGACCAGACCGAGGAATACCCCTGGGAGAACGCCCGAATTCTCGCAGATGCAGGCTTTATGGGCATGAACATCCCCAAGGAATTCGGCGGCCCCGAACGCCCGCTCATCGAGGCTGTTTTGGTGGTGGAGGAGATGGCCAAGGTCTGCGGCATCACGGGGCGCATCGTGGTGGACAGCAACATGGGCGTGGTGGGGGCGATCATCAAATACGGGACCGAGGAGCAGAAGAAGAAGTATCTGCCCATGGTGCTCCAGGGGGATAAGCCCGCCATCGTCATTACCGAGCCCGAAGCGGGCAGCGCCGCCACCGACATGACGACGCGGGCCGTGCTCGACGGCGATGAATACATCCTGAACGGCAAGAAGAAGTGGATTACCGGCGCGGGCGTCTCCCACATCAACCTCGTGTTCGCCCGCGTGGTGCACGGGGGGGACGAGCAGGGAATCGGTGCGCTGATCGTGGAATTGGGAACAGAGGGCTTCCGCATCGGGGAGCGCGCCTTCATGATGGGTTTGAGAGGAATTCCTGAGAGCGAGGAAATTTTCGAGAACTGCCGTGTGCCGAGTGAAAACCTGGTGACGGTGGGCTTCGGCCGCCTGATGGCCGCTTATAACGCCCAAAGGGTGGGGGCCGGCACGGTGGCATTGGGCCTTGCCGAAGGCGCATTTGCGCAGGCGGTGGAATATGCAAAAAAGCGCGAGCAGTTCGGGCGCCCGATATCGGAATTCCAGGGGCTTCAGTGGATTCTGGCGGATGGACGCATTCAGCTAGACGCCGCTCGGCTCCTGCTCCACCGTGCGGCTGTCCAAGAAGATCCAAAGTCGGGCTTTCCCGACATGCACCTCGCCGCCATCGCCAAGACGTTTTCGGCGGAAGCCTCGATCAAGGTGACGAACGACGCACTCCAGATTTTCGGGGCCGCGGGCTATTCGCGCGATCTGCCGATCGAACGCATGGCGCGCGACGTGCGGATGTTCACCATCGGCGGCGGCACCACCCAGGCGCAGCGAAACGTGATCGCCTCGGGTATATTCGGGAGAAAATTCTCGCAGCGCCGGGGAGAGTGAGAAAACACCGATCAAAAGGGTGTGACTCATGATAGCGGCTCGCGTCCGCCTGGCATATTGGGGCTGGAATGTCCCTGGAAAGAGCAGATAAATCCTGTACTTATAGCAAAGGAACCATGATGGCTATCTTTACCTTGCAGGAAGCCCGCGATTTGCTGCCGCAGGTCAAGGAAGTGACGCAGCATTATTATGACGTCGTCGAGGAGATGCGCGGACAACTGGAAAACATCGAGGAGTCGCAAGACGTCAAGCGCCTCGAAGGACTCATGAACGACGCGGTGGGCGAGTGGGTCGAGGCCGTCAGAAACTTAGGGGTTGAAGTCAAAGGCCTGTGGCTGGCGGATTTCGATTCGGGAGACGGCTATTATTATTGCTGGAAACTCGGTGAAGACGACATCGAACATTTTCACCGCTACGAAGCGGGGTTCGCCGGCCGCCGTCCCATTTCGCTGCTGGAATGAGACTTGTTAATCCTTGTCGCGATTCTGATCGGTTCCTGAAAAACAGTAACTTCCACGGCTCACGCCGGACAAACGTGCGCCTCTTGGTGGTGGAGCAGATGCCCCCTAGCCGTATTGCAGTACCATGCCGGTGATCCCGCATTCGATGCAGCCGGCCACCTCGATACAGCGCGAGTTCGCAGGCGGCATCACCACGCCGGTGATGCCCTCTCTGTAGAACCGCTCGAAGGGATAACGCCGCGCGATGGAGCGACCCCCAACGAGCCGCATCGCGTGCTGCACCACCTTGGCGCAGACCTCGCACGAAATGTATTTGGACTGCATGACTGTTTTCACCGTGTTCTGGTTCGCCATGCCGTCGCCCTGTTCCTTCACGTGACAGGCCTCGTAGAGGAGCATCCGCGCGGCCCGGAGCTCGGAGCTCAACTCGCCGATGTTGCTCTGGTACATCTCGTTGTGGCTCAGCGGTTCGGGGTTGGGCGGGTATTGCGTTGTTTTCACGTATTCTACCAGGTGATTGTAGGCTCCCTCCGCGATGCCGAGGTAGGCGGCGGCAAAGCCTAAGTGGAACATGGTGATGTCGATTTTCCCCAGCGCGCCGATGAAGTTCTCACCTCCCAGGATATCCTCGTGCGGCACGAATGTATCCTCAAAAATGATGTCGTCGCTCGCCGTTCCCCGCATCGACATCGTGTCCCACACCACTTGTACGGATGAACCTCCGTAATCCTTATGGAGCACGGCGGTCATGATGGCCTCGGCAGCGGTCTTCTTCCCTTCGAGAAACCCCGTGGTGAAGTAATAATCGGCGTGCTCGCCTATCGAGGCGGAAATCTTCCTGCCGCTGAGGCGGTAGCCCCCCTCGACGGGAGAGAAAATGGACTTGAGCGTCACGAGGTGGCGGAAGCTCATGCCGCGTTCCGCTGTGACGGAGGAAAACAGCTTGCCGTTTTCGACGATGTCGGGGAGTACGCGTTTTTTCTGTTCTTCATTCGCCAGGTCGAAAAAGAGGCTCACGCAGGTCTGGTGCATGTTCCAGGTCAGCGCGGTGGAGGCGCACGCCTTGCCCAGTTCGGCGAGCGCCATGTTGTAGGTGAGGGAATTCGCGCCCGAGCCGCCCCATTCTTCGGGGATGCAAAGGGCGTTCAGGCCCGCGTCGGTGAGCAGTTTGTAGTTCTCGGTGGGAAAGCGGCCTTCTCGGTCGATCTCGGCCGCCATCTCGGCCATCTGTGGCGTGAGGGCTTTGATTTTGTCGATGATAGTTTTGTCGTATTTCAGATCCATCAGCGTTTCGTATGACTTACTCGCCGCGGTTTTGGGACACATTTTATTCCTCCTGTTCATCGAGGTGAAAAGCGCCTCGCCTCGATCATCCAGACGGCGTTCTGCAAAGGGCCGAGCGGGAGGACATGCCCGACGCATCTCGTGTTCAATTCATTATAAGCTCCATCTATAGACGATTTTCATCACATATATTCACCGGCTCGACTTTTAGGGTGAGCGCCAAATGAGCATAAGCGCACCTCCACCACCGGGGGATGATATTCGATTCTGTCAGATGCCTCTCTGAGTTTGACAGCGCTTTATCGAGGCATATAATCTCCGCTGGGTTTTCAAACACTTTAACCCATTGAGATAATTCTTGCACCAACCGCTATATGGGTTGGTTTTGTTTCTCGTGTTTTTCGGGAGATTTCCCATGGCTACCCGCATACTCGTCTCCACGACGCCATTCGGTGAAATCGACCCCAAGCCCGTCGAGATGCTCGAGAGCGCGGGCGTGGAGTACGTGCGCAACACGCTGGGCAAGCGGCCGAATGAAGACGAATTCGCCGAGATGATTCTAGGTGGCTTCGACGCCGTCATAGCGGGCCTGGAACCGTTCACGCCGAGGATACTGGATTTGGCGAAGGGACTGCGGTTCATATCGCGGGCCACGGTGGGTCTCGAGACGGTGGACCTGAATGCGGCGCGCGAGCGGGACATTCTCGTTGCGAATACTCCCGGGGCCAACTCGGAAGCTGTGGCGGAACTGACGCTGAGCCTCCTGCTCTCGCTATTGCGGGGTGTGCATCACTCGCATGACGCGCTTTTGCGCGGAGAGTGGCTCCAATACATGGGCCGCACGCTCGATGAGATCACACTGGGCGTCATCGGCGTGGGGCGCATCGGCAAGCGGGTGATACGCCACGTATCCGGCTTCGGTGCGAAAATCATCGCGAACGACCTGGCTCCCGATGCGGAATTCGGCGAGCGCTACGGCGTGCAATGGGCCGAGAAAGAAGAAATCTACCGGCGCGCCGATGCCGTCTCCTTACACGTACCCGCTACGCCGAAGACGATTCACATGTTGGGGGAAGACGAAATCGAGATGATGAAAAAAGGCGCTTTGCTCATCAATACGGCGCGCGGCGTCATCGTGGACGATGAGGCGCTTGCGCGCGCGCTGCGCTCGGGCCATCTGGGGGGTGCGGGGATCGACGTTTTCCCAGAAGAACCCTACCGGGGTGTCCTCGTGGGAGCGCCCAACTGCATTCTCACAGCTCACCTGGGCGCGCGTGCGCGCTCCTCGCGGTTGCAGATGGAACTCGACGCGACGGAAAACGTCCTGTGCTTCCTGGCGGGCAAGCCGATTCCTGGGCTCGTGCCGGATGAGGAATACGAGATGCAGCGCATCATCACCGCCGATGCGAACGCGTAAACCGGGAAAAGACTCTTCTAACTTTTGGAGTTCATAGATGCCCAAGACACCTGAATATTTCAATGGAAAAACTATCATCGTCACCGGCGCGGCCAGCGGCATCGGCAAGGAGACCTCGCTCATATTCGGGCGCGAGGGGGCCAACGTCTTCTGCGCGGACCTGGACGAGGAAGGCGCCGCCGAAATAGCCGAGCGCGTAACGGAGAACGGTGGCCGGGGCGTGCATATGAAGGTGGATGTCACCTCGCGCGAAGAAGCGTTCGAGATGACGAGGCGCGCCAAGGAGCGGTTCGGCCGGGTCGATTTTTCGCTCAACTCCGCAGGCGCCGCGCTGCGCCGTTCTGATTTTCTGGGCATTGAAGACGACCTGTGGGAGCGGACGTTCGATCTGAACGTAAAGGGCGTTTTCTACTGCATGCAGGCCGCGATTCCCGAAATGCTCGAAAACGGCAGTGGCGTCATCGTCAACATCGGGAGCATGGCCCACAAGCGCGGGGGGCCGGGCCACTCGGTGCACTACGCGGCGGCCAAGGGCGCGGTGGTGACGATGAGCATGGGCGTGGGCCGCGAGTTTGCGGACAGGGGCATCCGGTGCATGTCGATATCACCGGGCCCCATCGACACGCCGTTTCACGACGTCTCCTCGGAGGAACTCAAGGAGTCGATGCGCGCTCAGATACCGATGGGCCGCTTCGGCACGGCGGAAGAGATTGGCGAACTTGTGTTGTTCATGTGTTCGGATGCGTGTGAGTTCATGACGGCGGACACCGTGTACGCAAACGGCGGCGGGGGGTGGAAGTAGGACGCGCCAGGTTATCTTCTCGAAAAGAGGTTCAAAAGCAGCGTCAGTACGACGCTGATGACGATGCAGGTCACGACCGGGAAGGAAAAGCTCCAGTTCTTACCCTTCAGGTGTATGTCTCCCGGCAGTTTCCCCAGAAACGGAATCTTGGGCGCCACAAGAAACACCACGCCCAAGACCATCAGAACCGCGCCGAGCAGAATCAGCGTTTTCCCAAAACCGCCGAAAGGCTCCATCTACGATCTTTCCTCTTAAGGGGATGTTTCGGTTTCCTCATCCGTCGCGCTGGCGTCCCAAAGTTCTCGCTGAACGCCTTTGGGCAGGGCGACACCAAGGTGTGAATACGCCGCCGAGGGCGCGCGCCGCCCGCCGCGTGTTCTCTGTACGAAACCCGATCGCAACAGGAATGGCTCCACCATGTCGACGAGAGTGTCGGACTCCTCGTTCATGGTGGCGGCGATGGCCTCCACCCCCACCGGGCCGCCGCCGTATTGGTCGATGATCGTCCGCAGATACTTCCTGTCCAGCCCGTCCAGTCCCAGTTCGTCTACGCCCTCCATAGCGAGCGCCTCACGCGCCATGGCGAGACTGATGGCCCCGTCGCCCCGCGCCTGGCAGAAATCGCGCGTCCAGAGCAGGAGCCTGTTCGCCGTGCGTGGCGTACCCCGGCTTCTTCGGGCGAGTTCGCGCGCCGCCTCTTCTTCAATCGGGGTGTCGAGACGCACTGCGCTTCGCAGGAGAATCTGCACGAGTTCTTCTTCGGAATAAAAATCCACGTGGTAGACGAGATAGAAGCGCTCTCTCAAGGCGGCGGTCAGGGCGCCGGGACGCGTCGTGGCGCCCACGGTCGTGAATATCTTGAGCGGAAAATTGATGGTGCGCGCCATGGGTCCGCTATCGACGACAAAGTCCACGCGGTAGTCCTCCATTGCGGGGTAGAGGAATTCCTCCACCGCGCTGGGCATCCGGTGGATCTCGTCAATGAATAGCACGTCTCCCTGCTGTAAGCCCGTCAGTATTCCCATGAGGTCGGCCGGTCTGGAGAGGGAAGGACCGGAGGTCTTGACGAGGCGCGTGCCCATTTCTTCCGAGATGATGTGCGAAAGCGTGGTTTTTCCCAAACCCGGCGGGCCGTGGAAGAGAATGTGGCCCAGGGGTTCGTTTCTTCTGCGCGAGGCCTCGAGCGCGATGCGCAGTTTCGCCACCAGGTCGGTCTGGCCCACGTACTCTTCAAGCTGCGTGGGCCTCAGCGAGGTGAAAGTTCGCTCTTCCGCCGGGCTCGCCGCCTTCGCGCTCACGCGCCGCTCGATGACCATGGTTTTCTCCCTATCGGCTCAGCCGGAACACTTCCTGCAAGATGGCCTCGGCCTCGGCCTCCGCTCCCAGCGAGGCGACGGCGCGCTCCACGAGATTCTCCGCCTCGGGCGTGCGGTAGCCCAACTGCCCCACCAGCACGGCCATGACGTCCCCGTGTAAGGGCGTGGCGTCTTGACGCTCCCCAGTCGGGAGCGCAGCCTCTCCCACCAGTTGAAGTTCCGCTATTTCTTCTCTGAGCGTAGATATTACCTGCTCGGCTTTTTTTCTGCCGATGCCGGGCAGTTTGGTGAGCATGACGGTGTTCGCCGTCGCGATGGCTTCTGCGATTTGAAGGGGAGGGAGACTCATCGCCCGGACCCCGCTTTTGGGGCTGATGCCGGGCACTTTGATGAAAGAGAGGAAAAAAGATCTTTCTTCCACGGAGAGAAACCCCACCAATCGGGGCAGAAGCTGGCCCGTGGCCACGTTTCCTTCCAGGTAATGGTGGGTGTGGAGTTCCACCGCCTCGCGTGCGCCCATGAGCGCCTGAAGCTCATGGATCGCATACCCGCCCACCTGTATTTCATAAGCGATGCCGGCCGACGTATTGAGGATGACGCATTCGGCCAGGACGTCGACGATCTCTCCCGATATCTGGCGGATCATGACCTGCTCCCGATAATCTGCGCACTTCTCAAGTGGCTGCGGTCGATGTGGCAATACGCCGCGGCGATGGCGTCGGCCACGTCCGGGGGTTCCGGTAAATCGTGCAATCCCAAGCGTTGCTGGACCATGTGCTGCACCTGCGTTTTCGTGGCGCGTCCGGCGCCGACGAGTGATTTTTTAATCTCCGTGGCCGCATAGCTCACCACCTTAACGCCCGCCTGCGAGGCGGCGAGGAAGATCACCCCCCGGGCGTGTCCCATGATGATGGAGGTGCGGGGGTGCTTGTAGTGGCTGTAGAGGTTTTCCACGGCCATTACGTGGGGTTCGTTCGCCTCGATAATCTGGGCAAGATCCTTGTGCAACTCGTAGAGACGCTTCTCGAGGGGCGCATTTGAGTCGCTCTTGAGGACGCCGCCGTCCACCAGGCGCGGTTCGTATTCGCCTTCATCGAGGCGCAAGACGGCGTAGCCCGTCACGCCCAGACCGGGGTCCACGCCCAGCACGCGAAATGTGTTTTCAGGTTGCTTCAAAAAAGAACCCCACGGGCGGTGGGTTGTGCGTTTATGCAGAAGCTTCCGCCATCTGTTCTTCTGAGATGTCGAAGTTCGCGTAGACGTTCTGTACGTCGTCGTTGTCCTCTAGCGCTTCCATGAGGCGTAGCATCTGATCCGCTTCCTTGCCCTCGAGCTTCACCGTCGATTTGGGCAGCATGGCGAGCTCGGCGGATTCCGTCGGGATATCGCTCTGCTCGAGCGCCTCGCGCACGTCTTCGAACGCATCCGGCGACGTATGGATTTCGAACAGATCGTCGGTGGATTCAAAGTCCTCCGCCCCCGCTTCCAGAACGAGTTCCATGAGCGTTTCTTCATCCACGCTTTCCTGGGGTACGAGGAACAATCCTTTTTTCTCGAAGTTCCACGCAACGGCGTTCGGCTCCGCCATGGTGCCGTTGTTCTTCGTCAGGATGTGGCGGATTTCCGCGCCCGTGCGGTTGCGGTTGTCGGTGAGCACCGCGATGAGAACCGCCACCCCGTTGGGGCCGTAGCCCTCATAGGCGCATTCCTCGTAACTCACGCCTTCGAGGTCGCCCGTTCCCTTGGCGATGGCGCGTGCGATGTTGTCCTGGGGCATGTTGGCCCCTTTCGCCGTCTGAATCGCCGTGCGCAGCCGGGGATTGCCGTCGGGGTCTCCTCCGCCGAGCCGGGCCGCGATGGTGATTTCCTTGATGAGTTTGGTGAATATCTTGCCGCGCTTGGCGTCGAGTGCGCCTTTTTTCCGCTTGATGGTGCTCCATTTGGAATGACCGGACATGACGGGTACTCCTGCGATTCTCCTGCGGTGGGGTTCTATCCCTCTCCATCCGAAGGGCATTCGTCTTCATGAGGCATTCTGACTATAATTTCTAGCATGGGGGGCGGTGAGAGTAAAGACTTGGGCCTGCCGGGTCCGGTCTCGAAAAGCCCCGCGTGGACACCTTGGTGACGGGGTGATATTTTTCCGCCAGACGTTTCCGGGGAGGATGGGTTCTGATCTCTCGAAAAACAGTATCTTCCATGAATCCCGTCGAAAGGGGTGTGCGGACGCTTCGTATCGAAGCCGAGGCGCTTTCCGGTCTCATCGAGCGGCTGGATGAGGGGTTCATCGAGGCGGTCGATATCGTTCTGGGGTGCAAGGGCAAGGTCGCGGTCACCGGCATGGGGAAAAGCGGACTGATCGGACAGAAGATTTCCGCCACTCTCGCGAGCACGGGCACGCCTTCTTATTTTCTCCATCCCGCAGAGGGCGTTCACGGTGATTTGGGTATGGTGACGAAAGACGACGTCATCGTCGCGCTCTCCTACAGCGGCGAGACGGACGAGGTGGTGCGCATCCTGCCCGTATTCGCCCGTCTGGGCGCGCCGCTCATCGCCATCACCGGAACCGAGGATTCCACCCTCTGGCGGGCGGCGCAGGCCGTGCTGAACATTCACGTGAAAGAAGAAGCCTGCCCGATTCAGCTTGCGCCCACGGCGAGCAGCACCGCCACGTTGGCGATGGGCGATGCGCTGGCGATGGCCGTGCTGGAGGCGCGGGGGTTTCAGCCCGAGGATTTTGCGCGTTTTCATCCCGGCGGGGCTTTGGGGAAAAGGCTCATTCGCGTGAAAGAGTTGATGGTCACGGGCGATGACGTGCCGCGCGTGGACGAGGCGGCTTCCCTGGGCCGGGTCGTGCGCGAAATGAGCGCCAAGAGGCTGGGGATGGCGTGCGTGATGGGCTCCGGGCAGGAACTACTCGGTGTCATTACGGACGGGGACTTGAGGCGCGCGATGGAGAAGATTGGAGATCTGCCCGGGCTTACGGCCAAAGATCTGATGACGACAACTCCGAAGACGATTGATGAGGATGAAATGGCCGCCGCCGCGGTTCAGATGATGGAGGCGAGCGCCATTACGTGCCTGGCGGTCACCGCGGGCGCGGACGTACGTCTGGCGGGTGTGCTGCACCTGCACCATCTACTGCGGGCAAGCGTGGTGTAGCCGTTTCCCCGTGAAAGAGTCAGGGAAATTTTTCCAGAACTTCCAGGAACTGCCTCGGCCCGTTCCTCACTTCCACCCCGAAGGCCCGAAAATTAAAAGGGCGAGCGCTGCGGCTATCATCAGCCCCAGGCCAACCGTGAAGCCGATGGCGGGCGGAATGCGTCCGCGCAGCAGCCTTCCCATGAGGAATCCGGCGACTGCCGGCAGGATCGATACGGCGGAGCGCGCCGATTCGAAGGCCCCCAGCGTGCCCGAGCCGCTCAGGATGATTATCTGAACGCTCGCGAATACCAGCGCGCTCGTGTAGGCGAGTCGCATCATCCGGGCGCGGCCGGCGCCCGTGCTATCGAGATACATGATGCTTATGGGGTTGCCCGCGTATGAAAAGCCGCTCAGGCCGCCTGCGAAAAATCCAGCTAGATAGTTGAAAAAGGTCTCATCGCGCATATCGAGTTGGACCCTCTGGCGCGAGATGCTGTAGACGGCGAACAACAGGACGAGGACGCCCACCGACCAATTGAGGAACGTGGGCGGGCTGGATATGAGCGTCAGCACGCCTACGGCGGCGCCCGCAGCACCCGCACCCAGGAAAGGCATGAGGCGTTTGAGCGATGGGGTGGGAACGCCGCCGCCGATCGCGCGAATCGCCACCAGGATCAAGTTTGGCAGTGAGAGTGTGAGCACGGAATCGCGCACCCCGATGAGGGCGCCCAGCGCAGGCGTCGCCAGGAGGCCGAAATCGATTCCTGCGGCTCCCTCTAAGAAGGCCGCGGCGAAGACAAGAAGCGTGATATCCCAGGTTGGCCACATCGGTACGGACGATTCCGGCTAGAGGTTCAACAAGCGCTGAATGTTCTTGTGCGAGACGTTCTCGTATTCTTCCTGGCTCAGTCCCGACTGCCGGAGCGTTTCGACCGCATCGGTGTCTGTCATGTCGTAGGGCAAATCCGTGCCCAGCACGACCCGGTCTCCTCCCATGACGTCCACCAGGAAGCGCACGACGGGCGGATGGAAGACCAGCATATCCAGATAGAAGTTCGAGCGCAGGTACTCGATGGGCGCGCGAGATATGTTCTTGCATTCGGGCCGCACCTTCCAGCCGTGTGCGAAGCGGCCGACCAGATAGGGCACGGTTCCCCCTCCGTGCAGGAAGATGAAGGTGAGGTTCGGCAGCCTCTCGAATATCCCGGAGAAGATGAGGCGTCCGATGCTGTTCGCGCTCTCCGTGGGGAAGCCGACGAGGTTGAACAGGTGGTAATCCTTCATCTGCGCCGCGCCCGCCGGATTGGCCGGATGAACGATGATGGGCACGTCCATGCCCGCCGCCGCCTCGTAGATGGGATAGAAACTCTCGTCATCGAGATACCGGCCATTCACGTTCGTGCTCAAAAACCCGCCCTTGAGCCCAAGCTTGTTCACGGAGCGCTCCAACTCCTTCACCGAGAGGTCGATGTTCTGCGCGGGCAGGGAGGCCAGGCCATGAAATTTGGTGGGGTGTTTCTCGATGATGTCGGCGTAGGCGTCGTTCGCCGCCTTGCAGAGTTCATCGGCCAGGCCGTCGTCCGCCCAGTAGCAACCCGGGTTCGATGAGAAGGAGAGAATGTTCATGTCCAGGCTCATCTCGTCCATGGTCTCGAGCCTCAAGTCCACGTTGGTGAAAGGCTCGATGGGCGGGTGTATCATGCCCTTGATGTCCACGATGCGCTTGCCATCCGCGTTCGTGGTGAGCTTCACTCCGTAGCGCGGGCCCTCATTTTCCAGGATCTCAAAGTATTCATCGGGATATATGTGGCAATGAGCGTCGATGTGCATTCTTGTCGTCTCCATGATGGGAAAAGCCGAACCGGATTGTTAGCACCCGCGAACGAGGGGTGTCAATGATAAGGCGTCTTTCCGCCCGGTTGTGGATTCACAATTTTTTTGCTTCGGCTGGAGGTAGATAAGTCAGGGCTTGACGGCCCGGATGGTCGCGCTCGCGAGTTCAGGCGAAACGTAAGGTTTACGCCCAATGATTTCCACGTCGGTGAAACCGGCCTCGCGCAAACCGGCGGTGTACGCATCCTCGCTGATGGCGCCCGCGATGCAAGCGCACCAATCCTCGATGGAGGCTTCTGTGGGTGACTCGGTGGTTTCGTCTCCCGACGCATCGCCCGACCGTATGACGTCCGACACCACGAAGCGCCCGCCCGGACGCAAGACGCGAAAAGATTCGCGGAACACAGCCGTCTTGTCCGGCGAGAGATTGATGACACAGTTGCTGCTGATGACGTCGACCGATTGGTCTTCTAAGGGCATATTCTCCATTTCGCCCTTTCTGAACGAGACGTTCTGAAGCCCCATGTTCCGTCTGTTTCTCTCGGCTTTTTCCAGCATGGCGTCCGTCATGTCGAGGCCGATCACGCTCCCCTCCGGCCCCACCTCCTTCGCGGCGAGAAAACAATCCAGCCCCGCGCCCGAGCCCAGATCTAGCACCATCTCGCCCGGCTTGGGATGCGCGTCCTCAATGGGATTCCCGCATCCCGCGTTGGCGGTTAAAACGTCCGGGGGAAGTTCCTCCACGACCGCTGCCGAATATCCGATGCAATCGACGTTTTCGGCGCCCATGGGCATCTCGGCGTCCGCCTCCCCGCAGCAGGAAACTTCCCCGGCGGCGACTTTCGCATAGAGCTCTCGAACGGCGCTTTTGATTTGCCCTACATTATCGCAGCATTCTGCGGACATGGACAGGAACCTCCTTGCCACTGGTCTTGCGCTTTTGGAGTCGACTCATTGAAACGTATTCAGGATAGCAAGGATGCGGGGGAGAGGGGAAGTGGAATTTTTTTGATAGAGGGGGAATCGCGCCTCACTTCCAAGTATGCCCGATGCCGCTAACTACGGTGCGGGGAGTCGAGTATACCGAGGAGAGGTAGTCATTCTTCCCCGCTCGGAGTAGGGTGGTTCAAGAGCCGGGTGGATAACATGTACATTGTATCCATGCATACCGTTTTCCTCGAGTCTTGGTATGAGCGTGCAGGGAGGGATGGTGGCCTGTTCTACGTCGATGGGCTCGAGGAGATCGCGTCTGCGACACCCGGCGGTGCAGTCGGAACCTTGCTTAGACATCTCTCGGCAATGGGTAAACCGCCCTTCATGCGCTTCCGTCGCGGAGCCGAATAGCCGGGAGCCGCCGACCAAGTCAGAATTGAGGATGACTCGCGCGTCGGCAAATGTGGCCGATCGACTTTCTGTGTATGAACTTTTTTCGGCTCCAAAATAATGGAAAGGAAAATCATGAAAAGAATTTTTGTGCCGCAACCGATTCCGGAGGCCGCTGCCGCCAAGCTTGATACTCTGGGCGAGGTGACCACATATCCGCACGTCGACCGCATGATTCCGGAAGCAGAGCTGCTCGAAGCCGTGCGCGACAAACACATTCTGTTCGGCATCGGGGAGATTCCCTTCAACGAGCGAGTGTTCGACGCGGCGAAAGAGTTGCAGTTCGTCTCCGTCATGCACGGGTCGGCGAAGTTCATCGATTTTGCAGCGGCGACGCGCCGCAACATTCCGGTCTCGGGCCAAAAAAGCATGACACAGAAAACAACCGCGGAATTCACGTTCGCCCTCTTGATGGCGACGGCGTGGCGATTGCCGGAGGCGGATACGTTCCTCCGGGAGGACCGCTGGCGGCAGAATCAGTCGATGGCTTTCATGGGTACGCGCCTCTTCGGCAAGACGCTCGGAATCGTCGGGATGGGCCGGATCGGGCAACTGGTGGCGCGCAAAGCCGCCGCATGCGATATGCGCATTACCTATAACAAGCGCACCCCGCTGAGCCCGGCGGAGGAATTTGTCCTCGGTTCAGCCGAATTCCGCACCCTGGACGATTTGTTCAGAGAAGCGGATTTCATCGCGTTGACCCCGGCGCTCACCAAAGAGACGGTGGGTCTCATCGACGAACACCTCATCTCTCTCATGAAGCCGAGCGCCATCCTGATCAACACTTCGCGTGGCCTCGTATTGGACGAGGCGGCCCTGGAGAAAGCCCTGAGAGAAAAGCGAATCCGGGGCGCCGGGCTGGACGTCTATCAGACCGAGGTTCCCGAGCCCAATCCGGGGCCGATAGCGGGGCTTAAAGATCTGCCGAACGTCGTCCTTACCCCGCACATGGGCAGCGCGGGTCGAGAGACGCGCGAGGAGATGGCCTTGCGCACGGTGATGAATATCGAGCGTTTTATCGTCGGAAAGCGGCCGTATGACGTCTTCAACCCCGAAGTTTATGGCGAAGCGGCCATTACGGGGGACGAAGTCATCGGTTAGCCGGCGAGAAGACGATTTTTACTTCGGGAACCATTGCGCCTTGTAATTATCGGGTCTCCTCCACCTCTGAAAATTGCGGGTGTACGCACTCATCGAGCCTTACCCGCAAACGGATGGGCCGCCCGCAGAGACCCCTGCGGCGAGGCGAACAGGGGTTCGCCGCTGCGGGTTGCGGGAAAAGTGCTTCCGTGCAAACTTGGGGCCGGACCGCCTCCTTTCCTCTTTCACGCGTTGAGACATGACGGAAGATAAAAAACGAATCTTTCTGATAGACGGCTCGGGCTACATGTTCCGCGCCTATTACGGCACGATGCGCCAGCGGCTCTCGAACTCGAAGGGCGTGCCCACGGGCGGTACGCTGGCCTTCGCCAGAATGCTCCTGAAGGTAATTCGCGAGCGCGCGCCCGAGTACGTCGCCATCGCCTTCGATCGCCCCGAACCCACTTTCCGCCACGAGATTTACCCTGCCTACAAGGGTAACCGCGACGCGGCGCCGGAAGACCTGGTCGAGCAGATCCCGTTCATGCACCGTGTGGTCGAGGTGCTGCGGATTCCCCTGCTCGTACAGGTGGGCGCCGAGGCCGACGACATCATCGGCACGCTGGCCGCGCGCGCGGAGGCGGAGGATTTCGAGGTCGTCCTGGTGACGGCGGATAAGGATTTCGCCCAGTTGGTTACTGAAAACGTGCGCATCTGGGACCCGATGAAGGACGAGGAGATGGGGCCTGCGGAGATCGAAGCGAAATGGGGCGTGCCGCCCGAGAAATTCGTGGATATCCAGGCGCTCATGGGCGATACGGCGGACAACATTCCGGGCGTGCCGGGCATCGGGGAGAAAACAGCCGTCGCCCTCATCCAGCAGTTCGGCGGGCTGGAAGAAGTGCTCGCATCCACGGATCAGATAAAACGTCCCAAGCAGCGGGAGAACATCGAGGAAAACGTCGAGATGGCGAAGCTCTCGCGGGAGCTTTGCACCATCAAGCGTGACCTGGCGCTCGAAGGGGACCTGGAATCGTGCCGTCTGGGCGACGCCGACATCGAGGCGGGCAGGAAACTCTTCCTCGAGGAGCTTGAATTCAAGAACATCGTCGAGCAACTCCCCGGCTACAGCGCAGCAGAGGGGGAAGAAGCCGCGGCAGAGGAGGCGGCTACTCCAGCGGTAGAGGAGGAGCGCGACTACCACACCATCAGAACTCTCGATGATCTCAAGTCGATGCTCGCAGAACTCGAAAAGGCAGGGCGCTTCGCGTTCGACCTGGAGACCACATCGCTCGACCCCATGAAGGCGCGCATCGTGGGCTTCAGCTTCTCCGCCGCCGCCGGCCGCGCGTTCTACGTGCCGGTGGGACACGAGATGATGGACGCAGGCCCCCAGCTTCCGCTCGAAGACGTGCTCCGTGAGGTCTCGCCGCTGCTGGAATCGACTCAAATCGAGAAAATCGGCCAGAACATCAAGTACGACATCGCGGTGCTCAAAGAGGCCGGCCGCGAGGTTCGCGGCCCATTGTTCGACACCATGCTCGCCTCTTACCTCCTGCTCTCGAGCCGCCGGAGCCACGGGATGGACCATCTGGCGCTGGAGTATTTCGGGGTGACGACCATCAAATACGCCGATCTTTGCGGCAAGGGTGCCAAGGAGATTCCCTTCTCCCACGTGCCGGTCGAGGCGGCGGCCCCTTACGCCTGCCAGGATGCGGATATCACGTACCGCCTGGCCCAGGAGATGGCCCCGCAACTCGAAAACGACGGGCTGGTGAGCCTCTTCGAGGAACTCGAAGTCCCGCTCCTGCGCGTGCTGCTCGAAATGGAGCGCGCGGGCATCCGGCTGGATCGGGAATTCCTGCAGAACATGGGCAAGGAGCTCGAAACGCGCCTTGAGCAGATGACGAGCGAAATCCACGGGCTGGCGGACGAGGAGTTCAACATCAATTCCACCAAGCAGCTGCGCGTCATCCTGTTCGAAAAGCTGAACCTTCCCGTGATCAAGAGGACGAAAACGGGGCCTTCCACCGACATCGACACGCTGGAGAGGCTGGCGCCGCAGCACCCCTTGCCCCAGGAAATCCTGAGTTTCAGACAGCTCTCCAAGCTCAAGAGCACCTATGTGGATACCCTGCCCGAACTCGTGAATCCGCGGACGGGCCGCATCCACGCGCGCTTCAACCAGACGGTCGCCGCCACGGGCCGGCTGAGCGGTTCGGACCCCAATCTGCAGAACATCCCCATCCGCACGGATCTGGGCCGCCAGATTCGCCGGGCCTTCCTGCCCGAGGAGGGCTGGAAGCTCCTATCCGCGGATTACAGCCAGATTGAACTGAGGGTGCTGGCGCATTTCACGAACGACCCGGCCCTCGTCGACGCCTTCGGCAAGGGAGAGGACATCCACGCAACGACCGCCTCGGCCGTCTACGGCGTGGCCCTAGACGGGGTGGACTCGGAGATGCGCCGTGTCGCCAAGGCGGTGAATTTCGGGATCATCTACGGGCAGGGGCCCTTTGGCCTTTCCCAGGCCATCGGCATCCCCCAGTCAGAAGCCCGCTCGTTCA
Organism: bacterium; assembly: GCA_965213625.1. Lineage (GTDB taxonomy): Bacteria > UBA8248 > UBA8248 > UBA8248 > UBA8248 > Bin107. The sequence continues at coordinate 111,939 of CBDBZU010000004.1, read as the reverse complement.
TCGACACCTATTTCGAGCGCTTCGCCTCCGTGCCCGCCTTCGTGGATGAGACCATCGAGAGCGGCAGGACGCGCGGCTACGTTTCCACCATCATGGGGCGGCGCAGGTATCTCCCCGATCTGAACAGCCGGAACCGCAACGCGAAAAACGCCGCCGAACGGACGGCGGTGAACTCGGTGATCCAGGGCAGCGCCGCCGACATCATCAAGCTCGCGATGATTGCCATCGCCGATCGCCTGAAGAGCGAAGAAAAAGAAGCGCGCATGCTCGTCCAGGTGCACGATGAGCTCTTGTTCGAGATACCGCCCGCAGAGATCGAAAGCGTCTCCGCCCTCGTCGCAGAGGAGATGCGCGGCGCGATGCCATTACGCGTACCCCTCGACGTGGACGTGAGCACGGGCGATAACTGGGGCGAGCTCAAGTAGCGGAGGTGCACGTTCGTCATGTCCAACCTCTACGCGGTCGGCGACATCCACGGCCAGATTCACATGCTCGAAGCCCTGGTGGAGCGCGTGCCCTTCCAGGAGGAGGACCAGATCGTCTTTCTCGGTGATTACATTGACAGGGGTCGCGATTCCAAGGCCGTGGTCGATTTGCTGCTCCGCTTCAAGCGCGAATACCCAAAAGCCGTTTTCCTGCGGGGCAATCATGAGGACATGCTCCTGGATTATCTCGCGGGCGGCGGGAACTATTATTCGGGCGTCTACCTCATGAACGGCGGCGACGCGACGCTGGAAAACTACCGTGATGAGGGAGGCGACGTTCTGGTGCCGCCTGAGCATCTGAAATTCTTCAATGCCCTCGAGTGGATTCATACGAGCCGCGGATTCATCTTCGTGCATGCCGGTTTGAGGCCGGGCGTTCCCATCGACCGACAGGACCCGATGGATATGGTCTGGATACGGGAGGAATTCCTTTACGCGGAATATGATTTCGGAAATCCCGTCATCTTCGGGCACACGCAGACAGACGGGCTCAATAACAGACTCCCGTATTATTTGGGGATAGACACGCGCGCCGTAAACGGCGGGTGCCTGACCTGCGTGCAGCTCGCCGATGCCGGCATCGTGGACTGCCACCAGGTGTTCGTCCACGATGTCGAATAAGTTGAATCGTTCATGAGGCGCAACCAGGCAGCAATTCCAGACGATAAGAAGATATTCCGCCTGATCGCCCGTGAGGACAGGCCGATGGCCGTGCGAGAACTCGTGCGCCTGCTCGAAGTACCCTCCGACGCGCGGCCTGCGCTCAGAAAACGCCTGCGCGTCATGGCGGAAGAGGGTGCGCTCGTCCGCGTGCGCGGCCGCTATTCGACGCCGGGTTCCCTCTCCATATACCAGGGGCGATTCCGGGGACACGCGCAAGGCTACGGGTTCGTGGCTCCAGGCCAATCCGGCGATAAAGAAAAGTCTCCCGACATCATGATCAAGAAAACCCGCACACGGGGCGCAATGGACGGCGATACGGTCTCCGCCAGGGTGGAGAAGGTCCATCCCGACGGGAGGCTCGAGGGCACCGTGCTCGACGTGATAGAGCGCGCGCACGAAACCCTGGTGGGCAGGCTCTGCGTGGAGGGACGTAGCGCGTGGGTGGAGCCCCAGGGAGGGCGCATACCGCACCTCGTGGTGCTGGGCGCAGGTGAGCGGGGAGGAGCGAAGCGGGGCGAGTGGGTGGAGGTGGAGATTACCCGCTATCCCACGCAGAAAGAGCCCGCCAGAGGGCGTATCCTGAGGTCGTTCGGCTATCCCGAAGACCCCGCCGCGGAGGGGCGGATGGTGCTCGCCAAGCACGGAATACGCGAGGATTTCCCAAAAAAAGTTCTGGATGAGGAAAAGAAAATATCTCCGCCGGGGGAGGATACTCCTTTCCCGGAGGGTGTGGAAGATTTGAGGGATCTGTGCGCGTTCACCATCGATCCTTTCGACGCGCGTGACCGTGACGACGCGGTTTCTATAGAAAAACTCAAGTTCGGCGGCTGCCGCTTGGGTGTCCACATCGCCGATGTGGGCCATTACGTGAAACCAGGCGGCGCGATAGACAAAGAAGCCCTCGATCGGGGGACGAGCGTTTATCTCCCGGACAGGGCAGTGCCCATGCTGCCGCCCCGCCTCACGGGCGAGGTGTGTTCTCTGGGCGAGGGGGCCGTTCGCAGGACCTTGAGCGTCTTCATCGATTTTGACCGATACGGGAACCAATCGGAAATGCGCCTCACCTTTGCGCGCATTCGCTCGCGCGCATCCTTGACCTATCGCGGCGCGGCTGCGGTTCTGGAAGGCGAGGAGATTCCAGAGGTGAACGAGGCGGAAAGCGCACGCGCGCTCGAAGAACCGCTCCGGGAGTTATCGGCGCTTGCGGAGAAGCTCCACGCGGGTCGTATGCGCTGGGGCAGTCTCGATTTCGATTTGCCCGAAGCCCAGGTGCTGCTCGATAAGGAGGGATTGCCGACGGGCATAGAGCGCGCTCCCAGAACTTCCGCGCACCGCCTGATTGAAGAATGCATGCTGGCGGCGAACCGGGCGGTGGCGGAATATATCGCCTGCGCGGGCGGGGCTTCCGTCTTCCGCGTCCATGAGGCGCCGGCGGAGGAGAATCTCCAGGGTTTAAGGGCGATTCTCTCAAAACTGGGCATGAAAGCGCCGCGTCTGGAGGAACTCAAGCGTCCCGGCGGGCTTCAGGAGGTATTCGACGCCGTGGAGGGGTCGGACGTGGAGCGTTATGTGAACTTCGCGGCGCTCAGGAGCATGAAGCTTGCGCGCTATGAGGCGGCGCCCGCCCTTCACTTCGGACTGGGCTTCGAGCGCTACACGCATTTCACCTCGCCCATCCGCCGATACGCTGACCTGTGCGTCCACAGAAGGCTCGCGCGGCTCATTCACGGCGAAGGCGGAAAGCCGCAGGTGAAGCCGCTCGCCGCCCTTTGCCAAGATATTTCCGAGCGAGACAGGACTGCGGAGGCCGCCTCGCGCGAGATGGTCGATTTCATGAAGGCGCTCTTCATGCGCGATAAGGTCGGCGAGCGCTTTCGGGGACACGTCTCGGGCGTCGCGAATTTCGGGATTTTCGTGGAATTAGAGGATATTTTTGTGGAGGGCATGGTCCCGCTCGAATTCATGACGGATGACTACTACGCCTATATACCAGAGGAACACGCCGTGCTGGGCCGAAGGACCGGCCGCAGATTCCGCCTGGGCGATCCCGTCACGGTGCGGGTGGAGGGCGTGGAGCTGGCCTCGCGACGCGTCACGTTCCAGTTGATGGCGGGCGGGACGAGGGAGTTGGTCGGCGATGCGGCGGAATCGCGCCGCGCGGCGATTTCCACCGAGCGTCGTCGCTCCGGGAAGAAGAAACCCTCGAGCCCACGGCGCAAGAAGAAGGGTAAAGCGGCGATTAAGCGGAGAAAGCGCTCCTGAGCCTCCCAGCCTCCTTGACGTCTGATTGGCGATAATTGATTCAGCCATGAATTTTTCCTTGTGGCGAAAAATTCCGTGAAGGGCTATATTGTTTCTCGATATGGGAGAGACTCAGGGAGCGATGCGCTCCTTTTTCTTTTTCTCAGGATTCGTGAGGTGTCGTGATGGCGGGCGGGATAAAAATCGTTGCCGAGAACAGGCGCGCCCGCGCCGATTATGCGATCGATGAGACCTATGAGGCGGGCCTCGTCCTCACGGGTACGGAGGTGAAGGCGCTCCGCGAGGGCCGCGCGAACTTAAAAGAGAGCTTCGGCGACATCATCAACGGCGAAGCATGGCTGGTCGATTGCCACATCAGCCCCTACGGACACGGCAACATCAACAACCACGAGCCCACGCGCAGGCGAAAGCTGCTGCTCCACAAGCGCGAGATTGGACGCTTGATCGGCCGGGTGAACGAGCGGGGCATGACGCTCGTGCCAATGAAGATGTATTTCGCCCGGGGCCGCGCGAAGGTGGAGATTGGCGTGGGGAAGGGCAAGAAGTTCCACGACCGCCGCGAGGAGCTGAAAAAACGCACCGCGAACCGCGAGATTGAGCGCGCGCTGAGGGAGAGGAACCGGGGATGATGCACATTTTCAAGGACTACACGATGCGCTGGTGGCAGGTGAGTCTGCTGAAAATCTCGTTGGCCGCGTTCGGTCTGGCCATAGGCGCTACTTGGCCGGGAGCCTTCGAGGGCTGGCTGCTGTGGATATGGCTGGTATTCCTGCTCCCCGCCGCATATCTGAGCTACGACTTCTATCCCGAAATGTGGAGGAGACGTAAATAGCGTATAAGAAACGGGCCCGGGGCCATGATCGCCGCCTCGGAGCCTCTGCTTCATTTCTTATGGGGGCGATCTGGCTTCGACGGGAGGATTTGAAGTCTGAGCTGCGCGCCGGGGACGCCACTTGGCCCCGTTATCAATGTGGCAAAATCACACCAGCCGACAACGAGCTGGCTCTCGCTGCTTAAACGCTAGCGAGCGTTCCCCCTCGCCTCGTCCGCGGGGGAGGTGCGGAACGTCATGATGCGGACTAGCCGACCCAGGTTTCGGTCCGGAGCCTGCTAGGCGAAATCTAATCGGACTAGCCCGGAGGATGGCCCGCCGGTGGGCTTGAGACCGGGCGAAACCCTTTCCACCGGCTACGCGCGTAGACGCTCACGACGGAAGCCTTGCGGACGCGGGTTCGATTCCCGCCGCCTCCACCAAAATACAATACTGGCGGCGCCATGCGCCGCCAATCGAACAGGAGTTTAAATGAACGAAAAAAGCACGATTCAGAACTTGGCTCTGTTTTGTGATTTCGAAAATATCGCCCTTGGCGTGCGCGAAGCCAAATACGCGGATTTTGATATTCAAAGAGTGCTGGAGCGCTTACTGCTCAGGGGCAGCATTGTCGTCAAGAAGGCATATTGCAACTGGGCGCGCTACAAGGAATTCAAGGCTCCCATGCACGAGGCGGCCTTCGAGTTGATCGAAATACCGCATGTCCGCATGTCCGGCAAGAACTCCGCCGACATCCGCATGGTCGTCGACGCATTGGACCTCTGCTATACCAAGGCGCACGTCGATACTTTCGTGATTATCAGCGGCGATTCCGATTTTTCGCCTTTGGTCAGCAAGCTCCGCGAGAACAACAAGGTGGTTGTCGGCGTCGGCGTAAAGAACTCGACCTCCGACTTGCTGACCTCGAGCTGCGACGAGTTCATCTTTTACGACGACTTGATGCGCGAGACCGAAAAACAGGGAAAGGCCAAACGGAAGCGGCCGACCGCCCGCGCCGGAAGAAAGAAAGTCGTCGACGGCGACGAGGAAAAACGGCTGGAAGGGCTCAATCTGGTCCTGGAGACGACCGAGGACTTGTCCCGGGAGCGGGGCGAGGAAGAAAAGGTCTGGGGATCGATGGTGAAGCAGGCCCTGAAACGCCGCAAACCGGGATTCAGCGAATCCTATCACGGATACAAAACGTTCAAACACTTGCTCGAAGACGCGAAAGCCCGCGGGATGCTGAAACTGGAATTCGACAAAAAGTCCGGCGGATACATCGTGAAGAGCGCGCAACTCGACGAATAGGCGCGCGAAGACGCCCGCGACGGTAGCCTTGCGCGATTCCCCGCCGTCTCCACCAGAAATACAACCAAACTGACTTCTCAGGAACGAAAAGACGCCGTGTAATTACCCCCCCTGCCGAGATTCACTCAGGCCCCTCAACCGGCGTCGTCGGTCTCCTTGCTCTTCGTCTCCGGGAACCACTCCAGAAAGCCTTCTTCGGTGGCCGGGGGAAACGGCCACTGGTCTCCGCGCATGGCGGACAGCGTGCGGTCGGGGCCAGGCTTGAACCGCCGGCCCGGCTCGCCGACGAGCTTTCCGTTTTCGAGCCACTTTTCGTCGCTTCCGTACATCTGTCCCTCCAGCGTCTCACTCAACCGGGATAGTACGTCAGCGTAGTCGGGGTCCGTGAAGAGGTCCACGAGTTCGTTCGGGTCAACTTGTAAATCGAAGAGCTGGAAGAAGTGTCCGACCGGGTAGTAGATGAGCTTGTGGCGCCCGTCGTGAACCATTCGGGAGCAATGCGCATCCTCGCCCGCCTCGCCGAAGAGGAATTCCCGCTTCTCCTCGCCGACCATCGAGAGGCCCTCCACCGTCTCGGGGATATCGATGTCGCATAGGTCGAGCAGGGTGGGCATGACGTCCTGCAGGCAGACGAGGCGGTCGTCGACGCGGCCCGAGCCTACGCGTGCATCGTCCGGGAGACCCGCCAGGATCATCGGAATCCCGGCGGAGTATTCGTAGAAGACGCGCTTGGCCCACATGCCGTGGTTGCCGAGCATGTCGCCGTGATCGGACGTGAAGCAGATTATCGTGTCGTTGGTGAGGCTTTCCTCGCGCAGGGTGCCGATGATGATCCGGATCTGGTGCTCGATATGGGTGCACAGCGCGTAGAACGCCCGGCGCGCGTCGATAATCGCCCCTTCACCGTACAGGTCGCCGCGCGACTGGGTGGCCTGCGCGTTATAGGGGAGCCTGTCGCGCTCGCGCGCCCATTCGCCCACGAACGGCTCGTCGATGGGAATATCGCGGTAGATATCCAGGTAGGCCTGCAGCGGCACGAGCGGCGGATGCGGATGGCGGTAGGAGAGATACCAGAAAGCCGGCCGCATCGGGTCGCGCCTCTTGATTGTGCGCGCCATCATGCGGGTGGTCCAGTTCGTGGGGTGCGTCGCCTCGGGCAGATGCCATGCCCGGTAGGTGTACTGGTTGTTCCCCATGCCGTGATCGAACTGGCGGCCCGTGTAGCCGATGTCGCCGAGATAAATGTCGTAATCATCCGCGACGTTGTAAATCGAGCGGCCCTCATCGTCCAGGATGACGTCGTCGAAGCCGATGCGATCGCGCTGGGGATATACGTGAATCTTCCCCACTGCGTACGCCTGATAGCCCGCGTCGCGGAAGGTCTGCGCCATCGTCGGCAGGTGGTCGGGCATCAGCATCGTCGGGCTGAAAACGCGGTCGCCGTGGGCGCGGGCGCTGGCGCCGGTCATGAGCGACCGCCTCGCCGGTATGCAGAACGGGTGTTCGGAATAAGCGTTCGTGAAGCGCACGCCGTTTTTGCAGAAGGTGTCGAGCGTCGGCGTCAGGATGCAGGGGTGCCCCGCCGCCCCAAGCAGGGGCGAGGACCAGTGGTCGGTATTGATCAAGAGGACGTTCGGTCTCGTTTGCATTTCTCGCTCCTTAAGACGTTTTAGACCGGGCTCGGCGATATGATCGAGGTTCGGGGGCGGGGCTTCCGCCTCTCTCTCGGCATAGCCCCATCGTAGGCGAAAAAGTCCTTTCTGCGAAGCAGCGAGCGTTACAACCGAGGTCAGGATTGTCGGGACCGCCGGGCGCCGGAAAACCTTATTCACGTCGACCCCGAATATGCGCCGGGATGCGGGTTTGAATGCGGGTGATTCATGAAATACGGGAACAAGACGAATCTCCGTCAATATGGAGAAAATGCGTGTCGGCCGGTGTGAGCTTCGCATTGATCAGAACCCGGCCGGTCCGGGCCGAATGAAGGGGAGGTCATCGTACTTCATACTGCCCTCCAAACCGGTTTCAATGAGGATGGGTAAGTTTTTGAGATGAAAGTATTGGCTCAGGCATCCTCATTTGGGCTAGTTTGCTAAACCATTACTTGCTATATTTTGTTTTTCGTGAACGCGAGGCTGATGATGAAACCAAGCGAAGTAATTTTCGAAGTGACCGAAGCCGTAGAAGGCGGCTATGACGCCAAGGCGCTGGGCTACAGTATCTTCACCCAGGGGAAGGACTGGGACGACCTGAAGTCTATGGTCAGAGAAGCGGTGCTTTGCCATTTCGGGGAAGAGGACGCGCCCGGAATAGTCAGGTTACATCTCGTCAAGGACGAAGTTATCGCAGTATGAGATTGCCCCGTGATATATCCGGTGATGAGTTGGCCGGGTTGTTAAGACGCCACTTCGGCTATCGACACGCTCGCCAGAAAGGCAGTCACATGACACTGACTGCCGTAGTCCAGGGGGCGGAGCATAACGTCACTATCCCGAAACATAGCCATATACGTGTGGGCACTTTAAGCGCGATAGTATCCGATGTCGCTGTGCGCTTTGGACTGACGCGGGATGAAGTGAATCAGCGCCTGTTCGGAAACTAGTATGGTGGCCGTGATGTGGTCACATCTTTACGTTCACCGCCATGTTCACCCAATTCTCTTGAATTCCAAACCATCTTAGCCCTGCGCTCCATTGCATTCCGCAATTCACGCGGATTACAATGCGTCCGACTTCGAGGCGGCGTCGCCCGGGTCTTTCCGGTTGTTACGAACAATCCGTCCGGGTTCGCGTCGCCTTGATTCGGTATGTTCCACAAGGCATCCAAAGAGGACGCAGAGCATGTCGCGCCTGGCCGAAGATGAATCCTCCGCCGTCGCCGCCGAGCCTATCCTCGATCCGCGCCGCCGCTATCTGAATCGCGAGCTTTCCTGGCTCTCCTTCAACTGGCGCGTGCTCGCTGAGGCGAGCAACCCCCGCCACCCCGTGCTCGAGCGCCTGCGCTTCCTCTCGATTTCGGCGAGCAACCTCGATGAATTCTTCATGGTGCGTCTGGCGGGCCTCAAGGGACAGGTGGCGAACGGCGTGACCCAGAAAAGCCTCGATGGCCGCACGCCCGCCGAGCAGTTGGCCGAAGTCTCCCGGGAGAGCGCGCGGCTGATTCGCGAACAGGAAGCGGTGTGGCGGCGTTTACAAGTTGAACTCGCCGAGGTCGGTATATCGGTGGTCGCTGCAAAAGACTTGAGTGCGGAGGAGGTCGAATGGCTGGGCGACTACTTCCTCAAGCAGGTCTTCCCCGTGCTGACGCCGCTCGCCATCGACCCGGCGCACCCGTTTCCCTTCATTGCAAATCGCGGATTCTCCCTGGCGCTGGAGCTCGAAGCCATCGAGGGCGCCCGGAAGATGCGGGCGCTGGTGCCGCTGCCCGATCAGGTGCGCCGCTTCATACGCCTGCCGGGAGAGGAGGTCCGCTTCATCGCGCTGGAGAATCTGGTGCGACTGTTCATCGATCAGCTGTTCCCCGGCTACCGGATCGTCGGCAGCGGCGTGTTCCGCCTCATCCGCGACAGCGATATCGAATATGAAGAAGAGGCCGAAGACCTCGTCCTGTTGTTCGAGACCATGCTGCGCAGGCGAAGGCTCGGTGGTGTGGTGCGCCTGAACCTGAGCGCCGATATGCCGGATTCGCTGCGCGAGCTGGTGATTGACGAGTTCGACGCGCAGCCCGATGACATCGTGGAACTGACCGGCACCATCGGCATGGCGCAACTCGATGAGCTAATCGATTGCGGGCGGCCGGACCTGATTTTCCCTGAGTACCGGGCGCGCTTTCCCGAGCGCATCCGCGAGTACGACAACGATTGCTTCGCGGCGATCCGCCACAAGGACATTGTCGTCCACCACCCCTACGAGAGTTTCGACGTGGTGGTGCAGTTTCTCGAGCAGGCGGCGGCCGACCCGAACGTGCTGGCCATCAAGCAGACGCTCTACCGGACGACTGACGAGTCGCCCATCGTCAGGGCGCTCATTGCGGCGGCGGAATCGGGCAAATCGGTCACCGCGATGGTGGAACTCAAGGCGCGCTTCGATGAGGAGACCAACCTCAAGCTCTCTCGCTCGCTGGAGCGCGCCGGCGTCCACGTGGTCTATGGCTTCATGAAGCTCAAGACCCACGCCAAGGTCACCTGCGTCGTGCGGCGCGAGGGAGAAGATCTGCGGAGCTACGTGCACTTCGGCACAGGCAACTACCATCCGATTACCGCACGCATTTATACGGACCTCTCGTTTTTCACCTGCGATGAGCGTCTCGCCCATGACGCCGCGCAAGTGTTCAACCTGACGACCGGCTATGCGCTGCCGGCAAGTTTCGAGTGCGTCGCCGTGGCGCCCTCGGGGCTTCGGAAATCCGTCCTGGAGATGATTGACGATGAGATAGCCAACGCCGAAGCGGGCCGGCCGGCGGGGGTGTGGGCGAAGATGAATTCTCTCGTCGACGGGACGGTGATCGACAAGCTCTACCAGGCGAGCGCCGCAGGCGTGCAGGTCGACCTGGTGGTGCGCGGCATCTGCTGCCTGCGTCCGGGCGTGCCGGGTTTGTCGGAGAACATCCGGGTCAAGAGCATCATCGGGCGTTTTCTGGAGCATTCGCGCATCGTGTGTTTCGCCAACGGCCACCCGCTGCCCTCGCCTCACGCGAAGGTGTTCATCACCTCGGCCGACTGGATGCCGCGCAATTTCGACCGCCGCTGCGAGGTGCTGGTGCCGATAGAGAACGATACCGTGCACCAGCAGGTGCTCGACCAGATCATGGTGGCGAATTACAAGGACGATGCGCAAAGCTGGAACATGGCCGGCGACGGCGACTACGAGCGCGCGCCGCTCGGGGAAGAAGATTTTACGGCGCACACCTATTTCATGACAAATCCGAGTCTGTCCGGTCGCGGAAGCGCGCTCAGGCGGGCCGGCGGCCCGGCGAGGTTGCGTATTGCGGAAGACGGTTGAACGACCAGGCCTCGTCGATGAGGCGACCGGCTCTCACGAACGCTACGGCGTAATCGACATTGGTTCCAACTCGATCCGACTGGTCGTGTTCGAGGGGTTGCTGCGCGCGCCCCTGCCTCTGTTCAACGAAAGAATCCTGTGCGGCCTGGGCCGCAATTTACACGATACCGGCAGGCTCAATCCGGAAGGCATCGAACAGGCGCTCCTGAACATCGAGCGCTTTGGCGTCCTGTTGCGCGCGATGGGGGTGACGCGCTTCGACGCCATCGCCACCGCGGCGGTGCGCGACGCCGAGGATGGGGCCAAGTTCGTCGACGAGGTGGAGCGGCGGTGCGGTTTTCGCGTGCGTGTGCTCTCCGGCGCCGAAGAAGCGGAGATGGCGGCGCTCGGCGTGTTGAGCGGAGCGCCGGGGGCGGACGGCGTCGTGGGCGACCTGGGCGGCGGCAGCCTCGAACTGGTCCACCTGGTCGATGGCGTTATATCCGAGCAGGCGACGCTGCCCCTCGGGCCGCTCAACCTCTTCGCCGCCTCGGGCGGCCAGCGCAAGCGCGCGCGCAAGATTATCGAAGAGGCTTTGGCCGAGTTGCCCTGGCTCACCAAAATGCGCAAGCGTACTTTCTATGCCGTCGGCGGCAACTGGCGGGCTTTGGCGCACGCCCACATGTCGCATTCGGGCTATCCGCTCAACATCATTCATCATTACCGGCTGAGCCGCGGCGACCTCGAGCAAATCGCCGATCTGATATCCCGCCAGAGCCGGGAATCGCTGACGGGAATTCGGGGCGTATCGGGCAGGCGGCTCGATTTGCTGCCGCTCGCCGCACTTGTGATGGAACGCCTGCTGGCGGTCACTGCGCCGCGTGACGTCGTCTTCTCCGCGCACGGTCTGCGCGAGGGACTCGCTTATGCTTGTCTGGGGAAGCGGGTCCGGAACGAGGACCCGCTGCTCAGTGCGGTGGGCGACATTCATTCCCGCACCGCGCGGTTTCCCGACCATGCTCCTGAACTGCTCGAGTGGACGGAAAGCCTTTTTCCCAGCGAGAGCGCGTCCGAGCTGCGCCTGCGTCACGCCGTCTGCCTGCTCAGCGACGTCGGCTGGCGGGTGCACCCCGATTACCGGGCCGCCCAGGCCTGCGCCGAGGTGCTGCATGCGCGCGCATTACACGTCAGCCACGAGGAGCGGGTGTTTCTCGCGCTGGCCGTTTACGGGCGTTATACGAGCCGGGATACCCAAGGGGAATTGCGCACCGTCGTGCGGCTGCTGGATGAGGAGACCGCCGGTCGCGCGCGCATCATCGGCTCCGCCGTGCGCCTGGGCGAGACTCTGTGCGGCGGCGTTCCCGGCCTGCTGGGGCGTTTTTCGGTCAAGCCGTCGACGCGCCGGGGTTCTCTCAAGCTGAAGTACCGCCGCCGCGACCGGAATATGCTAGGCGAGGTCGTCGTGCGCCGCTTCGAGGCCCTGGCCGCTCTGATGGAACTGGAGCCAGAGGTGAGCGTTATCGATGACTAAGGCGGGCGTACTGGTTTCACAGAAAATGGCCGGTCGAGAGGCGTGAGCCGGGAATTCCTTGCTGTAGATGAAGTGAGGATCGAGTCTCCCGATTGCATTTCATATCCGCTCGGCTAAAATAACCGACTACCATTGGTTCGACAGATGAGCGCCCCGGCGCTGAAAAATCCGTTTATTTCGCCGCAGAACCCGGCGGCGGAAACGTCAAGAAGGAGAGCACGATATGGTGGAACGCAGAAGCTATTCGGGAATCCTGCCCGCGATGCAGGTTCCCATGCTGGACAACATGGATATTGATGAGGCCGAGCTTCGCCGTTTTTCCCGGTGGCTGGCCGGATTCGAGGGTGTGAACGGGCTCGTCACCAACGGCCACACGGGCGAGGTATTCTCATTTACCGCACGCGAACGCGCCGAGGTGACGCGGATCGTCGCTGACGCCGTAGGCGGAAGCGTGCCGGTCATCTCGGGTCTTGCGTGCGAGGGCATCCGCGACGGTATCGAACAAGCCAAGATGGCCCGGGAAGCCGGTGCCGACGGGCTGCTCGTGATGCCGTTTCACCACTGGCTGCGTTTCGGACACCGGCCGCAGCACGTCATCGACTACTTCACGGCAGTCGGCGAGGCGTCCGACCTGAACCTGGTGGTGCACGTGTATCCCGCGTGGACGAAGGCGAGCTACAGCTCGGAGCTTCTGGGCGAACTCGGGAGGATTCCCTGGGTGACCTGCTTCAAGGTCGGCACGCGCGAGATGTCCCAATACGCGCGCGACATCGCCTCCATCCGCGAGAACGCGCCCGATACGACGATCCTCACCTGTCACGACGAATATCTCCTCGCCTCGATGGTGCAGGGCGTGGACGGCGCGCTCGTCGGGTTCGCCTCGTTCATTCCCGACCTCATCGTGGCGCTCTATGAGGCCGTCAAGGCGGGCGACCTGCACCGCGCGCAGGAGATACAGGCGCAGATTCTACCGCTCAAGGAAGTCGTATATTCGAGCGGCGAGCCCTCAGGGGAGGCGCACGCGCGCATGAAAACGGCGATGGTGCTCGCCGGGCGCTTCAAATCGCCCGTCGTGCGTCCGCCGAGCGAGGTGGCCAAGGGACGCACGTTCGAGGCGATCAAAAACGCCGTGGAGCAATCGGGCCTGCTGAAACTCGAAACCGCGACTACCGGATAAACATTCGTCTCTCAAGGACAAACCAAAGAGGGGAGGAAACCCATGCTCAGAAAAAGAATGCGCTTCAAGGGGTTGATGCTCGGCCTTTTACTGACGGCCCTGATAACGGGCGCGGGCCCTGCGGCATACGCCGCCGATTCTTTCAGTATCGGCGCGATGCGGCCCGGTTCGGCCTGGTACGTCTTCGGCGCCACGCTGGCGCAGTTGCTCAAGCCCAGCCTGCCCAAGGGCAGCAACCCCGAAGTGATCGCGCGCGGCGGAGGCGTGAGCAATCCCGCCGCCGTGGACAAGAAAAAGGCGACCATCGCGCTTTCGAACGTCGCCTCCGCACTTTGGGCATACAACGGCTTGAAGGGTGTATACAAGCAAAAGCACAACAACATCCGCGCGCTCATCGGCGGACTGAACAAGGTGCGCGTCACAGCTATGGTGACGGAGAGCTACATCAAGCGGACGGGCAACGACACGCTCGAAAAAGCGATGCTCTCCAAGCCGCCCGCGCGCATCGTCATGAAGCCTGCGGGCAGCACCGTCCCCGTCGTCGCCGACATGCTCATGGCCGCGCTGGGAACCAGCCGCAAGGACATGAAGGCGCGGGGCGGCAAGATTATCCAGGTGGCCGCGAACCAGATTCCGGCGATCATCAAGGACGGCAGGGCGGACCTCTACTTCGAGGTCGCCATCCCGAGGCACCCGACGGTGACGGAAGTCACGACCACCAACGCGATGCGCTTCCTGAGTTTCCCCCAAAAGGCGCTCAAGGCCCTCGCCGCCAATGGCCTGCGGACGGCGGCCGTGCCGGGCAAGTGGTTCAAGGGCATCAAGGGCAAGGTAATGGCGGTCGACCTCGGAACGGTGCTCATCGCGCACAAGGACATGTCGGATTCACTCGCCTACACCATCACGAAAACGCTGGCCGAGAACAAGAAGGCCATGGGCAAGGCCCACGCGGCCTGGAGATTCTTCAAGCCCAAAAATGGTGGCAAAACGGCGAACGTCGGGGTGCCGCTCCATCCGGGCGCCGCGAAGTATTTCAAGGAAAAAGGCTGGCTGTAGACCGACCACGACGGGGCGGGGGACGACGAGTTTCGTCTTCCGCTCCGTTTCCTCGCATCGGGGTTTCATGAACCATGCGCATGGAAAAGCTTGGTATCGACGGCGTCTGGCTGGCGTTCCAGATGTGGATCGTCTTCTACCCGCAGGCGCCGCTGGTCGAGCGGCCCATCCACCTGCTTCTGGCGCTGGCGCTCGTCCTGCTCTTTAACCCACTGAATAAAACTGGCGCTCAGGCGCGGCGCAATCGCCTGACGGACGGTCTGCTGCTCGCCGGCACGGCGGCTGTTTTCGCCTATTACGCCCTCTCATCCACACGCCTCACCGAACGCATGGAGACCATCGACCCGGTCCTCGCCGTCGACGTGGCGGCCTTCGCGCTCATCATGGTGTTGTTGTTCGAGGGGGTGCGCCGCACGGTGGGCTGGCCGCTTCTGGGCGTTCTGCTCGTATTTTTCGCCTATGCGTTCGTCGGCAAGATGCTGCCCGGCGCACTCGGCTTCCGGGGTTTCACGATTGACGAAGTGGTCGAGATCATGACCATGACGACCAACGGCGTGTTGGGGATCACGACGGCGACTTCGCTGCAGTTCGTCTTCTACTTCGTTTTCTTCGGTGCGGTTTACTCAGGGATAGGCGGCGGGCAGTTGTTCATCGACCTCTCGCTCAAGGTGGCGGGACGCTTCGCCGGAGGCGCTGCGAAGGCCGCTGTCGTGAGTTCGAGCCTGATGGGTTCGATCAGCGGCAGCGCGGTGGCGAACGTGGCGACGACGGGCGTCTTCACCATCCCGCTGATGCGAAAGACCGGCTACGGCCCTGCGCACGCGGGCGCTGTGGAGGCCATCGCTTCGACAGGCGGCCAGCTCATGCCGCCCATCATGGGCATTGCCGCGTTCGTGATGGCGGAGTTGCTGCAGATATCCTACGCGCGCATCGCAGTGGCGGGACTCATCCCGGCACTCGCGTTCTACGCCGCTATCTTCATCTTCATCGACCTGCGGGCACGGGCCGAGGGCGCGCTCGCGCTCGGGGCGAGCGAACTGACACCCGAGGAACCCATCGCGGGAAGGCTCTATCTTCTTCTTCCGCCGCTTGCGCTGATCGCCATGCTGGTCGCGGGTTTTTCGGCCACCTACGCCGCCGTCATCGGTACGGCTTCGTGCGCCGTGGTCGCATACTTTCGCCGCAGGAGCTGGCTGAGCCTCGCAGGCTGGGCCGAAGTTGTGCGGAACGGCGCGCGACAGGCCGCAGAAATTGCCGTGCCCATCGCCGCCATCGGGATTATCATCGCCGTCGCCATCCAGTCGAACCTGGCGCTCAAGTTCTCCTCGGGGCTCATTGGCGCATCGGGCGGCAAGCTGTTTTTCGCCATGTTCCTGATCATCATCGGCTGCCTCATCATGGGGATGGGCCTGCCGACGGTCGCCGCCTACATCATCGGAGCGATTCTGTTCGCGCCTGCGCTCAAGGATTTAGGCATAGCAGAGCTTCCCGCCCATTTCTTCGTCATGTACTACTGCGTGCTCTCGATGGTCACGCCGCCGGTGGCGCTGGCGTCGTTCACCGCAGCGGGAATTTCAGGAGCGGGCTCGATGGAGACGAGCCTCATCGCCTTTCGCCTGAGCCTCGTTTCGTTCCTGATACCCTTCGCCTTCGCGTTCGACCCGAGGCTGCTGGGGCAGGGAGATTTGGGCTGGGTCGCCCTTGCGTGCGTTTCGCTGTTCTGCGCGACGGGCGCCTGGGCGGTGGCGCTCAGCGGATATCTCAAAGGCCCTTTGCGTCTCCCCGAGCGCGCGATTTATGGAGTGGTAGCCGTGGCCGTCATACTGTTCCCCACTGGCGGGGTCGCGTGGGCGGCCGCATTTACGGGGTTGCTCGTGCTGGCGGCTTGGGGAATATGGCTTGGACCCCGCCTGCGGGCTGCTGGATGAGAGGATACTATGGATAGCAAGGCCCTTAATGGAGGTTCGACAAGATGAAAGGGGGTTTGTCTCACCATAGAACGCATTGCGGAAATCCCTTCCCGAAGGAGTGGTTACGCTTCGCGGCGGTTTGCCTGTTTCTGTCTGTAGCCTGGGTTGTTTCCTCCAGGGCGCAAGCCTCGGAAGCGGCTACGGCTCCGATGGTCGTACGCGCCGATTCCACAAAGTCTGCGGCGTTCTCCGAGGCGGCCGTTCTGGCCCACCGCATCCTGGCGAGAGAAAGCAAGGACTTGCTCCTTGATGAGAAGCAGCGGCGCGAACTTGCCCGCGAGATCGAGGGAGTGCTCAAGCGGCTGAGATACGCGCACCCTGAGATAGCGAAAATTTTCGTCCGTGCGGACCACCTGCCCGGAGTGCTTCTCCTGGGCGTAAAACCCGATTTGTTCAAAGCTGTCGCCAGCCTTCTTGAAGGTAAAAACGGACCCGTGAAGCTGCGCACCGGGAATCGCGCGTTCGACGCCTTGAACGCCAAGCTCGGGCTTCGGGCCGTGCGTCCTTATCGACATACGGGCGTCCTCGTCATTCACTTGAGCGAGCGCCTGAACATCCGGGCGGCGCAGCAGTCTTACATTAAGATAGCGGGCGTCGAGTACGCCGAAGCCGATGCGCACCTGGGGGACGGCTCTGACATCGAAGCGTCGAAAACGGGCGACGCCTGGCATGTCGTTGTCCGCAAGGCGTGGGGGGATTGCCCCGCCGGCTGCATCTACAAAAAGTTATTTTTCTTCATCGTGAAGGCAGGTGAGGTCGAGCGCGTCGAAGCCTCAAAAGCGGTGGAAATCCCTGGGTTCAGGAAAATCCTCGAAACGAGAAACTGGCGTTGACGCCGGTTGCGCGGGATGAGAGGCTCACCCCCGTTTCCAAGCGTAAAATACACATTACTTGATGTGAACAGGGGTAGCAGGGTCATTTTCAACCAGTCGAGAGACACACCTGAGGAGGAACTGAAACAATGAACATCGCATACGTTTTCGCCACCGACATGTCGGCCACCTACAAACTGGGCACGATGATCCTGCCGCAACTCGAAGCCGGCAACCACGGTGTGAACGTCGTCGGCATGTTCTTTTTCGACGACAACCTGTTCTGCCTGCGCGAGGGCGACGAGGTGGGCGAGCGCCTGGCCAAGGTCCCCGCGGAGCAGAATATCCTCCTCATGGTCTGCGATCAGTGCGCCGTGCGGCGCAACCTCGCCGAGGGCACGTTCGAGCAATGCGGATCGGGCGACGTCAAGGCGAAGGGCCTGGTGGCCGGCGTGGGCGCAGGCTGCTTCCCGCAGCTCTACGCCGCACTCGCCCCCGCCGCGCCCGACCTCGTCATTACGCTGTAGGGATTCTGCGGATTCGATCGTTTATTTGTTTGTCGATTTTTGTGTTTCCGGTAGGGACAGGTCGCGACCTGTCCCTACTGCCCCCACCTTGTAGAACACTAACCAACCACTCCCCCCCCAAGGGGGGAGTGATTCTTCCTCTTTCATCAGTCGCCAATGACCTTCAAGGGGGGAATGATTGCAATGTCTGCGTTTTTTCGAAACACCCCCGAGATGGAAGTGAGACTCAGGCGGATTCGAGCACGCAGTAGGAATGCAGCCCCGTCCACTCGGCGAGCGCCGGAGCGGATTCGGGCGCATAGCGCATGCACACGTCCAGCATGGCGCCCGAGCGGATGATCTTGAAATTGTTTCTCTTCTCGAAGACGGAGAGATCGTCAAAACCCGTCACCCATTTCGCCCCGAAATTTCTTTCGAAATAATCCGAAGTCGCCGTCATCGTCTCGTTCCCGGAGGTGCGGTTGATGATTTTTTCCGAGAAATAATCAAAGGCGACGATGAGGCTTGGAATCCGCGCGCGCAATCTATCCAGAAAGTCATGGATGAGATTTGCCGGCAGGTACATGGTGTTCCCCTCCCACATGAACAGGGTCTGCGCCTCCAGGTCGAAGCCCGCCTGGCCGAGTTCTCCGGGGAGGTCGATTTCCAGGTAATTGCCTGGAACCGCGGCGCAGGGCGCGACGCCGTGCGTTTCGAGAACATTCCGCTTGAATTCGAGGACCCCAGGCTGATCGACGTCGCAGAAGCTGACGCCGGGGGTGGCGTATAATTGCGAGCGCATGTCGAAGCCGGCGCCCAGCGTGACGACTTGGCTTACGCCGTCCGCGATCGCGCGCTTAAGCGTCTCGTTCATGATGCACACGCGGTAGCGCGCCGTCTCCCGGACAGCCGGAAAGGTGCGGATGAGCTCGCGGAACTTCGCCGTCGCTTCCTCGTCGATGAACCATCCCGCGTAGGGATCTTCGAACAGGGGACGCGCCTCGTCTTTTTCCATCTGCCGGACGCATGCGGGGAAAAAGGCCGTGGAGCCGACCTCGTTGATTTCCACGGAGCTCAGGACGCTTTGAGCACGCAGTAGGAATACAACTCCAACAGACTGGCCGCCAAGTCCATGTACTCTTTGACAGCCGCCACGGACTGCGGCGCGCGTCGCTCGCCGACTGCCATCAGGCTTTCGGATTCGACCACTTCGAAGCCGTGCTTTTCCGTGAGGACGGAAAGGTCGTCGAAGCCCGTCACCCATTTCACATTGAAGTTGTTCTCGAAAAAATCCGTGACTTCGGTGATCCTGTCGTCGCCGGACGTGCGGTTGATGATCTTTTCGGAGAAATAATCGAAAGCGATGGTCATACGAGGGACCTGCGCGCGCATTCGAGCGAGGAAATCGTGGATCAGGTCGACCGGCAGGTACATGGTGTTGCCTTCCCATATGAAGAGTATGGGCGCTTCGAGGTCGAAGCCCGCTTTTTTCAGTTCCGAGGGCAGGTCGACTTCGAGGTAATTGCAATCGATTCCGGCGCAGGGCGTGACGCCGCCTGCTTCCAGGACCTTGTTCTTGAACTGCAGCACCGCAGGCTGGTCGACGTCGCAGAACCTGACGCCTTCCGTCTGATAGATGTGGGCGCGCATATCGAAACCCGCGCCGAGCGAGACGATCTGCTTCATGCCGTCCGCGATGCCGCGCTCGACAACCTCGCTCATGACGCACACCCGGAAACGAACCAGTTCCAGCGAGGGCGGGAAAACCCTTATCTGCTCCTGAACCTTCTCTTCAATCGCTTCGTTGACGAACAGCGTCGCATAGGGGTCGTCGAACAGCTTGTGCTCCTGATTTTTTTCCATCGCCCGCATACAGGAAATGACGAACGCGGTCGCGCCGATCTCGTTGATGATGTCCACAGCCTTGGCTCCTTTGGATTAGGTCCGCCGCGCCACTCCCTGCAAAAGGGCAGGCGCGCCTCGTTTGATTCTCGCAGTCTTGACTCGACAGGACGGGATAATAGCGAAGTGCGGCAGGTGCGGGCAATGAAAAAATGGCGGATATTTGCTTGCGCCGCGCCCTGCAAGAACGACAGAAGCCCTCCTCAGTCCATCACCGCTATCGCGTTGACCTCCACCAGGCACCTGGGGTCGGTGGCGAGGCGCACGACCTGAAGCGTGGTGGAGGCGGGGCGATGCTCGCCGAAATACTCCTTGCGGATGGCCCCCGCCTCCTCTGCGCCTTCCATCGTCGTCGAGAAGAACTGGAAGAAGACGATATCCCGGAACGTTCCGCCCACGGCCTCCAAGCTTTTTTTGAGGTTCTCGAGCGCCATGCGCGTCTGGGTGGGTAAGTCGCCCGGCAGCGTGTCGAACTCCTCGGGCCGGTGGGGATGGTGATGATAGGGCGGGGCCGCGGTGACCCCTGCGAAATAGACGGTCGTCCCGCCGCTCGCCTTGATGGCCATCGAGTAGGGCGTCCAGACGTCGAGCCTGTCGGGCCAGTCCACGGATTCGATTTGCTTTGTCATCCTGGGTCTCCTTGCGGGAAAGAAAATGGGATGTTCGGTTTGTACACGGCGATTAAAATCGGGTCAGGTGATCGATTCAAGCGGCGTGCTCCCTGTTCCCGGATTTGAACCTGGCGAATTGATGATTCTATTTTGAATACAGGTGTTTCGTCACCTTGCTCCCTGGATGGATTCTCCTTAACCTGCAGATGGTGAAATACAAACTGGATGACGATTCCCTTCCGAATGCCGGTTTTAGGAATTGTTGGGAAAGCCTGCGATGCCGGTATGACGGTGACGGGTTACCGCCATATCGGAGGGTGTGTAGGTCAGACATATATGTCTGACATATGATGCGGCCTATGGTCGGCAGGTGCAAAATGCAGGGTCGCATAATATGCGACCCCTACAACTTCACATCCGTCGAGCCGAATCACGAAATCAGGTTTTTTCAACAACCCCGATAAGGTGGTAGTGAGGGGAGTGCGGCTGGATATACGGGGTTGGTTTTGGCGCAGAGGAGAAATGAAAAAATGGCGATAGTCGGCGCGTTTCATCATGTCCATATGATCAGCAGGGATCCCGACGGGGTAGCCGATTGGTTCGAGCGCTTCTTCGGGAGTGAGATAGTGGCCGAGCAGTTTCCGGCCGGGGCGCGCAACCTCGTCCTCCGGGTGGGGGAGGGGACGCTCAGCGTGCGCACCCCCCGTCCCCCGGACGGACTCACGGAAGCGGACGGCCCTCGCCCGAAGGGGTACGGAATCCATCACTTCTGCTTCGTCGTGGATGACCTGCAAGGATTGCTGGAGGATATGCGCGCCAACGGGGTGACAATTATCCAGGAGATGCCCGTCCACGTGAGCGGCAAGTTCGCCGCCTTTGTCGAGGGTCCCGAGGAAATGCCCATCGAGCTCATTCAGGCATGATCGAGGGGCCGGGAACAGAACTTTCCGAAGGCCGTCTCGCCCTGAGTCGTTTTCCGGGGCGCTATTCGGCCGGCAGGCCGGTGATCCTGGAACTGATCTTGATACGGAATATGTGGTTGTTCCCGGCGCCGTGGAGGAACGAGATTACGTCGCGCAGGTATTTCTCGACGGGGCATTCGCGCATGTAGCCCACGCCGCCGTGCACCTCGAGCGCCAGGCGGCAGACATCATACGCGGCTTCCGAGCAAACCACCTTGGTGAGCCACGACATTTTGGGATCATAGTCCTCGGCGTAATCCACCGCCCATGAGGTTCGCCAGAGCACGGAGCGCGCCATTTCCAGCTTCGTGTACATCTCCCCGATCATCTGGGCGACGGCCTGGTGCCCCCCGATGGGTTTTCCGCCCTGCACCCTCTCCTGCGAGTAGCGCACGGCTTCTTCGAAGGCGGCCCGGCCCGAGCCGAGCACGGTGGCTCCGTAGCCGCCTCTTCCCCGCGCGATTCGGCTGGTGCGCAGCGACTCGGCCTGGCCCTCTTCTTCCCCCAGCCGGTTGACGGCGGGTACCTCGGCGTTCTCGAAGACGAGCGTGGCGTTGCTCAGGAGGCGGCGGCCCATCTTGTCGTGGATCTGCCCGATGCTTAAGCCCGGCGTGTCCGCGGGGACGAGGAAGGGCGTCATGCCCTTGAGGCCCCCTTTCGTCCTGTCGGTGCGCGTGTAGACGATGTAGAGCTTTGCCGTTCCGCCGTTGCTAATGAAGCGCTTGACGCCGCTCAGCCGGTAGACGTCGCCCTCGCGCTCGGCGCGCATCTGCACGCCTGCGCCGGGAGCGGCGTAGGGCAGGACGTGATCCGTACCGGCGTCGGGCTCGGTGATGCACGTCGCCAGATGGAAACGGTGATCCGAGACGAACGCCGGGAGGAAGCGCTCTTTCTGCTCGTCGTTCGTCCAGTGTTCGATGATGGGGGTGAACTTCCAGGTCTGATCGAAGGTGGCGGCCACGCCCAAGTCGCCCGCGCCCAGCTCTTCGCCGACGATGGAGAGGGTGAGCATGTCGGCCCCGCCGCCGCCGCGCGCATCAGACAGCGCCAGGGTGCGGAGGCCGAGCCTGGAACCCTCCTCGACGACGTCGGCGGGGATGCAGTCGAGCGGATCCGGGTTCCGGTCGTACTCGGCGGCGATGGGTTTCACGTGGCGGTTGACGTAATCGCGCGCTAGTCGTTGAAGCGCCTTTTGTTCGTCGGTCAGGGAAAAATCCATCGGCGCTCCTCAAATCTTTCCGGCGATGAGACCTTCGCGCACCTTGGGCATGGTGACTGCGAGGTCGAGAATCGGCAGTCCGTGGGAGGGCGCGACGACGGTGACGTCGAGTTCTTCGAGCAACGCTTCCAGGCGGTCCGAATAGATGTTCATGTCGGCGAAGCGCGTCCAGAACAGCGCGCGTTCCGCGAACACGCCCAGGACTTCCGCCAGGTCGAGCGAGTCGGCCTCTTCCGCAATTTTTCCGCAGTGGCCGTCCCAGTGGTAGTGACTGTAGGCGAAGCCGTCGCCGGGAAAGAGGGCGCGCGCGCCGGTGTCGAACCCCCAGAGCGAGGTTCTCAAGTCGCGGATGACCGGTTCGACGGCGATGAAGCGTCTGTCGCCCAGGTCGATCTCGTCGCCTATTTCCATCTGCCGCATCCTGTCCGCGTGCTCGGGGTAGGAGAGATGGTAGTCGCTCACGTCGCAGTAGACCGTCATCTCGGGGTATGTTTCGAGCAGCCTGCCCAGCCCACCCGCGTGGGGCGTTTCCTGATGCGACAAGAAGAGGTATTTGAGCGTGGAGCCGCGCTCGGCCAGAATCTCGCTCACCTGGCGGGAGACGACGGGGAAATCCCCCTGGTGGCCCGTTTCGACGAGCATGGTGCCCGCCGAGCCGATGAGGAGGAAGGCTGCGTTGTAGCTGTGGTAAATCTTTCCCTTGTGGTGCTGTTCGTGGCAGATGCCGAGCCAGAAGATGCCGGGTGCGATTTCGCGCGGTAGGGGATTTTCGTGGGGGTTCATGATTACCTTTCCATGTCGCGGGGAACGTAGCGCGGGTCGACGACGGAGCGATCCAGATCGCGCAGCACATCGTCGAGCACCGAGAACTGGCGTTCGACCAGTTCGCGTCCCATGAGTATGGCCCCGTAGCCGGGGGCGAGGTTTTCGATGTCGTAACGGTCGAAGACGTCGGCGATGCCTTTGCGGACATGCCCGGTATCCACGCCCTCGAGCCACCAGTAGCGCGTGTTCAGCAGGAACGAGCGCACGAACTCAGGCGTCGTCACGGAATCTTCCTCCACCGACCAGGGGCCTTCGGGGTCGTCTCCCCAGATGTGGCTGAACATGTCCGAGGAGAAGAGGGTGCGGGTGGCTTCGTCGTAAATCCACATGGTGGTGATGAGGCGGATGGGCGCGTTGATGCCGCTGATGACGCGGCTCTCGTTCCCGCCGACGCGGCATTCGAGTTCGTTTCCGAGGACGGTCGTCGGGAATATCTGCTCCTCCTCGCTCTTGGGGCCGAATTTCTCCACGTCGAAATCGAGCCAGAAGTCCATGTCGGGCCGCCGGGCGAAGCACTCCACGACGTTGAACTCGCGGGCGAGCGCCGCGGCGTTCCCGACGGACATGAACTCGTTGAGCCTGAGCGGGTAGATCGAGAGCGGGGTGTCGGGCGTGATGATGGAGCCTATCTGCTCGAACAGGGATTGCTTGTGCCCGTTGTAGCCCGTGTCGAGCAGGATCGCGCCGTCATCCTCGCAAAGGAGGTAGCAGTTCGAGGGAGCGAAGCCCCTGGCGCTTTTGGGATAGGCGCTGATGCGCCCGTCGAGCTCGAAGACGTTGTGGAGGGCGTAGGCCTTGCCGCCGCCCAAATCCGTGACGCCGCTGTAGGACAACACGCTGCTGTCGGTCATGGATGAATTCCTCCGGTTATCCTGAGGCCAAGCGCCGCCGCTGCTTCGCGCTCTTCGGGGTCCCTCGCGCCTCGGGATTTTCATGGTGTCGAAATTAAAGATGTCGACATTAGACAGGATTCGAAAGGCTTTTGCACCCCGTTCAGACCATTTGCGCCGCCCGTCGTCGTGGCGCTTTCCCCGGACGCCATGCGAAGCGGCCCACCCGAAAAACAAAAATTTGTATGTTCCACCGGGAAATGGTATAAGCTTTAATACCTATTACCCACAGAAAGTGGGGGTTCCTACCTACCCCATCATACCCACCCCTTGAAGGAGGGAAAACGATGTCGAGCTTCAAACGCATACTCGTACTCGCAGCCGTTCTCATTTTATGGAGCGCTCCCGCGCTGGCAATGAAGTTCCCCTCCAAACCGATGGAGCTGATCTGCACGACCTCGCCTGGTTCGAGCGTGGCGGTCTGGTGCCAGCTTCTCGCCCAGGAGTTTCCAAAGGTGCTCGGCGTTCCCATGCGGGTGACCTTCAAGAGCGGTGGCTCGCAGCACGAGCCGGTTCTCTACGTTTCGGGCAAGCCCGCCGACGGTCACATCATCATGCACATCAGCGCCAGCTTCTACGGGTATTTCCACCTGCCGCACTACAGGAGGACGTACAACGACTTCCAGACGCTGGCCCAGGTCGAGAAGCACGTCTACGGCGTCGCAGTAAAGTGCAACAACAAGTACGGCATCAAGACGTTCGAGGACCTCGTCGCCTACGCCAAGAAGAACCCCGGCAAACTGTCGATGGGCTCCAACAAGCGGGGCTCCACGCACCACCGTCATCAGCTCGCCTTCCTGAAGGCCGCGGGCATCGGTGACAAAGTCAAGACGATCTTCTACCGTGGCGACGGCAACGTGGTGAAGGACGTACTCGGCGGCCATCTCCCCAGCGGGCAGGCCTCGCCGCGTACGTGGCGGCCGCATATCGAGGCGGGAACCATCTGCCCGCTCGTATCGCAGACCCATAAGCGCCTCTCGCACGACCCGATCTGGAAGAACGTCCGGAGCGCGGTGGAAGTCGGCCTCAAATACGACCTCCCGCTTCACTGGCAGGGCCTCATGGTCAAGCGGGGCACGCCTCCGGCAGTCATGAAAATACTGGAAGACGCCGTCTACAAGGTGACCAGCTCGCCCGACTACAAGGACTATCTCTCCAAGGGGACGCACATCGTCCTGGACGTCAAGACGGGCTCGGAGTGGCTCAACAAGGACATGGCGAAGAACCAGGCGGTCGTGAAACAATTCATGCTCGACCACAATATCATCAAGAAGTAGCTGGATTTGAGCCGACGGCGGAAGGCTCCGCCGTCGGTAAGGCGCGAACATGACCGAAGAAAATGAAAACAGCGCGTCGTCTCCCTATGAGTTGAAGGTTCCGATGAGGGCGGCGGTGTTGACCACCACCGCCCTCATCCTGGGGGGACTCGTGTATCTCTACTACGAAACCTATGCGATGCAGCCTCCTTACGAGCCGGGGTATCCGGGCGACGCCTTTTTCCCCCGGCTGGCTCTGGGTTTCTCGATTATCTGGGCGCTCATCGTCCTGGGGCGCGGGTTTTTCCTGCCCCCGGAGGCGCAGTCCGCAGGCGGCGAGGACCCATACCTCCAGACGCATTGGGCGGAGTTCGTCTCCATCGTCGTGTTCGTTTACCTCTACGCGCTTTTGCTCGAGCCGATAGGGTTCGAGATCATGACCGTCGCGCTCATGATGTGCCTGCTGGTCCCGCGCATGCGGGCGGAATCGGCACCGCGCGGCGCGCTGGTGCTGGGCTTTTTGTTGTCTCTGGCGACGATGCTCATCCTGTATCTGGGACTGGTGCCGATGCTGAACATCCCGTTGCCGCTCAAATTCTTGCCGATCTATATCCTCTAGGGCCGTATTCGATGGAAGGGCAGTGATAGATGGAAGGAACTCTCGGGCACATATTCGCAGCGACCAGCCAACTCGCCTCGCCCGCCATCCTTGCGATCATGCTGGGGGGAGTCGCCATCGGCGTCCTCATGGGCGCGATGCCGGGGTTCGGCAGTTCCCAGGCGCTGGCCCTTCTTTTTCCCCTGACCTTCACGATGCCCGTGGAGCACGCGACCATGTTCTTCCTCGCCGTCTATTCGGGGGTCGAATACGGAAGCTCCATTCCGGCCATCCTGATCCGCACGCCGGGGACGGGTGCGTCCGCCGTCACCGTGCTCGACGGCTACGCGATGACCCGCAACGGACTCGCGCGCAAGGCGTTGCGCGTCTCCCTCTACTCGGGGGTGATCGGCGGCGTTACGAGCACGCTGATCTTCATCATCGCAGGCACCTCGCTCGGCAACGTCGCCCTGATGTTCGGACCGGGCGAGTTGTTCGCGGTCGGCGTGTTCGGCCTGTCGATAGTGGCGAGCTTCTTCGGAAAAGACGCCGCGCGCGGCTTCCTCGCGACGGGCATCGGATTGCTGCTGGCCACGGTCGGGAGTTCGGGCTTCGGCGGACTGCGGTTCACCTTCGACCAGGGTTACCTGATGGACGGCATCCCGCTCGTCGTCGTCATCATCGCCTTCCTGGCCGGGCCCGAGGCGTTCCATCTCCTGGTGGAGCACCGGCGCACGATTGAGAATACAGAAACCGCCTCTCAAGGCGCCGCCGATGAGCGCAACCGGATTCAGCGGTGGGAAGTGCGCAGTCTCATTCCCACCTGGATTCGCGCGAGCTTGATCGGAACGGGAGTCGGCGCCGTGCCGGGAGCGGGCGGCTCCATCGCCGGCATGCTGGCCTACAGCGAGGAGAGGCGGTGGTCGAAGCGCTCGGATAAATTCGGCACCGGCATTATCGAGGGCGTCGCCGCGCCCGAGTGTTCGAACAACGCCCTGGTCGCGGGCACGCTCGTGCCCTCGCTCTCGCTCGGCATTCCGGGTTCGGGCGGCGCGGCCATTCTACTGGGCGTCCTGATCAGCAAGGGGCTGGTTCCCGGGCCGCTGCTCTTCCGCGACAACGGTACGTTCGTGATGACGGTGTTCATCGGCCTTTTCGTGATCAACCTCATGCTCCTGTGCACGGGCCTCGTCGGCACCCGCGCCTTCAGCCTCGTCGCCAAGGTGCCCCGTCGCATCTTGGGGCCGTTCGTCCTGATCCTCATCGTCGTCGGCAGCTTCGTGTATGCGAACTACACGTCCCACGTCGTCATGGTGCTCATCCTGGGCGCGCTCGCCTATTTCTTCGAGAAGATCAACATTCCCGTTGTGCCCATCGTGCTCGCGTTCATCATGGGGCCGATCATCGAGATCAACCTGAGCCGCGCGCTCACGATATCGGGCGGGGACATGTGGGCGCTCCTGTCCAGCCCCATCACGGCGACCATTCTCGTGCTCTCCCTCATCACCGCGGTCTACAGCATGGCCGCCATGTTCCGAGCGGCGAAACTCGGGCTTACCGGGGGAACTTCCGCCGAATAGGCGGGATAGATGGGGGCGCTCGCCCGGTTGTGGAAGCCTCGTCGACGATATGCCCGAGGCGTCAGAACCGTTGCAGCCGGGTGATTCTCCACTCGCGGGCGTGGAACAGTCCTTCTCGAGGGTCGGTCTTTTCTCCTCCTCCAATTCATTGCCGACACGCCCTCGGTTGCCGCGTAAATTTCCGATAATCGAATGACTCTAATTAATTAGCACAGGAGAAAAATCGTGAGTGAAAAGCTTGGAATGATCGGACTGGGAAAGATGGGGCTCCCGCTCTCGCGGCAGATGATGGCGGACGGCCACGAGATCGTCGGCTACGACATCGACCCCGCGCGGATGAAGATGCTGGAGGAGGAAGGCGGACGCCCCGCCGCTTCGGCGCAGGAAGTGGCCGAGCAAAGCGACATCACTTTCAGCATACTCCTGAAACCAGAGCACATCGAGGAAAACACGTTCGGCCCGAAAGGCATTGTCGCCGCCGGAAAGAAGGGCCACATTCACGTCGAAATGAGCACCATGGAGCCCTCCTTTCAGGCCGATCTGGCTGCGCGGCTCGCCGCCGGGGGCATCGAGATGCTGGATGCGCCGATATCGGGTTCTCACAACAGGGTCGATACGAGAACCATTTCCTTCATGGTGGGCGGCAAAAAAGAAGTCTTCGAGCGGGTAAAGCCGATTCTCGATCCGCTGGCGGCGGATGCGGCCCACACGGGTCCGAGCGGAACCGGGGCCACCATGAAAGTCGTGACCAACCTATTCGTCAACTCGTGCACGGCGCTGTTCGCCGAGTTGATCGTGGTGGGCGAGCGCGCGGGCCTTTCGCACGAGATTATGCAGCACTGCCTCTCGAAGGGTTCCGTGCAAGGTTCCATGCTTTCACAGACTGCCCCCAGAATGTTCGAGCGGGATTTCGCCCCGCGCGGTGCGGTGGAAATATTCGTGAAGGACATGGGCCTCGCGATCAAGCTTGCCGAGGAGCACGGGATTGAACTCGCCATTGTTCCCGCGGCGCGCAAGATGTTCGAGCGGGCCGAGGCCGCCGGCTGGGGCAAAGACGACGCGAGCCGTGTCATCGAAGTGTACGAAGGGAAGGATAAGTAATTAACCTTCGGGGGTGGAGGCCGGCGCCCGAGGGGTTGTTGAAAAAGACCCTTGATGCGGGAAAACCACCGTCATTCCGGCGAAAGCCGGAATCCATTTTATGATTTTGCTTGCGTTTTTGTATTTGATTCCGACTCGCGGGAGGGATCGCCGCGCCTGAATCCGGAACGGATTAGTCTGATATATGAGGCGGCGTCCGTATCTTCCTCGCTGGGAGCGAGGACGTCCAGGCCAAAGACAAAGGAGAAAATGGATTCCGGCTTTCGCCGGAATGACGAGCAAAGGCAAAGGTCAATCTCAAGCGAGTTAAGGTTTTTTCAACAGCCCCTTGAGGGCCGTCTCGCTAATAATTTGCGTTTTCGGAAAAAAGACTATTTCCATATCGATATATCTGGATGCTCCATTTGTTGTTCTGGATGAATTCATAATAGTCTTGAGCGGCGTATCCAGACGATAAACATGGATTTTCATTTAGTGATGGGGAAAATATGAGCGTTGCCGATATCCGGGTGGAAGGGCATTGCCACAGCGATTTTTCAGCGGTGGAAGATACGTTCCGGGAAAATTTTGCGAGCCGGGGCGAGATTGGCGCCGCCGTATGCGTGTACAAGGACGGCGAGAAAGTCGTGGACCTCTGGGGAGGCCACCGGGACGAGGCCCGCACGCAGCCCTGGACGGAAGACACCATCGTGCTCATGAGTTCCATCGCCAAGAGCATCACCGCGCTCTCCGTCCACATGCTCGTGGACCGGGGCCTGGTTTCGCTGGAGGAACCGGTGGCGCGGTATTGGCCGGAATTCGCCCAGAGCGGCAAGGAAAACATTCTGCTCCGGCACACCATCTCCCATCAATGCGGCGTCATCTTCTGCGACGCCGCGAAGCCCGGTGACTTTTTCGATTACCCGGCCCAGGTGGCCGCTATCGCAGCCCAGGAACCCGCCTGGCCCGCGGGTTCGCAGGGCGCCTACAATTCCATCAACTTCGGGTTCATCCACGGCGAAATCGTCCGCCGGGTGAGCGGCAAGCGGATCCGCGACTTCATCCGGGAGGAGATTACGGGTCCGCTGGGTGCGGATTACAACGTCGGGCTCAATGAGGAAGAACTCGCGCGGGTCGCGCCCATGCACCGCAATCCCGAGAACAAATTCTGGGAGTTGGGCGAAAAGTCCGGCACGATGCTGAACAGGGCATGGGGGAGCCGGCCGCTGGGCGTCGATCTGGTGAACTGCCGTGAGAACCGCGTGGGCGAGAACCCATCCTCGGGCGGCCACGGTAACGCGCGCGCCATCGCCCGCGTGTACGCGATGCTGGCCAATAATGGAGAAATCAACGGCGTCCGCCTGCTCAAGTCTGAAACGGTGGAGCAACTCTCCAAAATTCAGTGGGAGGGCATCTGCCCGATGACCGGTTCGGTCCGGCGAATGGGCCTCGGCTTCATGCACAACTGCCCGCCCAACACACTGATGGGAAGCAACATGAAAGCCTTCGGCCACGGCGGCTCCGGCGGGGCGTTCACGTTCTGTGACAGGGCGCGGAACATGGCGTTCGGTTTCTGCACCAACTTCCAGCCCGAGGGCATGCCTCCCGGAATCCGCCCACGTTCGCTGGTCGCCGCCGCCTGTGGAACGGCGCCGGACTGGCAACCCGAGACTACGACGGAAACCTAGCCTGTTAGCAGAGGCCAGACTTGCGATCCCTGCAGAGATCACTCCCCACCGGAGTGAATTTAATAATTACCCCCCCCCTTTTTTTGACCTTGCTGAACGAGAAGGAAGAGAATACGGAAGGTTTGGTTTTGTTCGTCATTCCGGCGCATGCCGGAATCCAGTGACTTTGTTTTTGTTCTTTTACCATCATTCATCGCAAATGAGTGAAAAAATGGAGTGCTGCTTTTTCTCCTTCTCATCGGCTCTGGATTCCGGCATGCGCCGGAATGACGGTGGGTAATCTCGAAGGTCGGCAATACCTTCCCCTAAGCGAACACCCATAAACCGCCCACATCCGAAGCCGGGTTTCCAACACACCTTGAGGAGTAATTTCTCAGATAACACCGTCTCGCTTGAGCTTTTCGATCTCTTCTTTCGAGAGGCCGAGCAGGTCGCCCAGAATCTCCTCGTTGTGCTCACCATTCAGCGGAGCGGGGGCGTCGTAGCCGCCGGGGGTTTTGTTGAATTTAAGCGGAAAAGCGGCCGTTTTGACTTCGCTCAGAGGGCCAAGCGTGGGGTGGGGGAGGTCTTCAATCATTTCCCGCTCTTTCAGGTGCGGCCAGGCGAGGATGTCCCTGATGGTGTGGACGGGTCCGCAGATGACGTCGAAGCAGCGCAACTCCGCGAGCGCCTCATCCACGGTGTGCTTTTCCGTCCACTCGGTGATGACGGCGTCCACCTCGTCGTTGTTCGTGATGCGGCCGCTCAGGTCCGCATAGCGCGCGTCGCCCAGCAGTTCCTCGCGCCCCACGGCGCGCAGGATGTTGTTCCAGTGGGCGTCAGTGCCCGAACCGACCACCAGCCAGCCGTCCTTCGCCTGATACGCGTTGAAGGGGGAGAGGCGCATGATGCGGTTTCCCAGCCTATCGGGCAGCCCCAGCGAGTCGTAGCAGTCCATCGGCTCATCGAATACCAGGGACAAGAGGCAGTCCACCATCGAGACGTCTATCCACTGGCCCTCGCCCGTGCGCTCGCGGTGCAGGAGCGCGGTGGTGATGGCGCCGTAGGCGAACGTGCCCCCGATGCTGTCCGCGATGGCGGAGCCAGCCTTGGTGGGGGGGCCGTCGGGAAAGCCCGTGAGATTCATGAGGCCCGAGACCGCCTGGGTGACGGCGTCATACCCCTTGAGTTTCGCGTCGGGGCCGCTTTGCCCGTAGCCGGTGATGGAGCAGTAGATGAGCCCGGGGTTGCGCTTGCTGAGCGTCTCGTAGTCGATTTTGAGCCGCCCGGTGACGCCCACCGAGAAATTCTCGACGAGCACGTCGGCCTCATCCACCAGGCGGTAGAACAGGTCCAGCCCGCGCGGTTCCTTGAGGTTCAGGGTCAGGGATTTCTTGTTGCGGGTTCGCTTGAGATAAGCGACGCCCAAGTCGTCCTCGGATTGGCGGTGGAAGGACACGCCCTCTGGACCCGCGAAAGGAGGCCCCATGGCCACCACGTCGCCCGTGGCCGGGTGGTTCACCTTGATGACCTCCGCCCCCAGACCGGCGAGCAGGAGCGTCGTCCAGGGACCCGAGTAGAACTGGGTCAAGTCCAGCACCCGGAATCCTTCCAGCGGTTTCGGCATTGCATGCTCCTAAGAAAAGAAAGGGGATTATATACTTAAGTTGGTGAGTTTTCTTGTTGGTTGATTCAGAAATGTATCCAGCAGGTGTGTTTATCATTCCCTTTTTGGGGGTCGAATGCGAATGAGGAGGATTGTTGAATAACCCGGCCTCGCTTGGAGTTGCTAACTGCCGTCATTCCGGTGTCAGTCCCGACTAGTGAAGGGGGGATTGTGGAATCCAGTTGTAGGGACAGGTCGCGACCTGTCCCTACGGGCTATACATCTGCCCGTCATTGGCGGGGAGCAATCAAGTAGTAAAAAAAGCAAATAATGGATTCAGTCGAACCCTCATTCATCAATCGCTTTCGACGCCGGAATGACGAACAAAACCGCAATCCTCCTTTCTCAGTCGGGATTGATCCCCCACGTCATCGGCCTTCGCCCGTTATACTCACCGTTCGCGAACAGCCCCTACGAGCGCTATTCGTGTTGTAGGGGACGCATAAATGCGTCCCATTTAGTGGGCGTAAAAACCAGGGCCGCATGTATGCGGCCCCTACAAACATGCTCCTCTCCGCTCGTCAATTGCGACCGAGTAGGGCTTTTTCAGAAACTACCTCAAGAGGGAAGTGGTTCACCTCTCTCTCGTCGGTTGGCAATTCTGATTAAAGTCTCAGTCCCCGCCGCCGTTCGCCTTCTCTTTGACGCGGCGCGCTTCGTCCATCGGGCACAGGGTGATGCAGGTCGCGCAGATGTGCGGCGCGTTCTCGGTGAAGGCCATCATGCGCCCGGCGAGCTGGAGTTCGGGGTAGCCGTAGCGTTTCTTGAAGACGTCGACGGCTTTTTCCGGCGAGACTTTTTGGGGATACATCACCATGCACTTGTAGTGGTCCACAGCGCCGTCTCCGGGGAGGGCGCCCGCAGGACAGGGCTTGATGCACTTGTACCCGCACTCCACGCAGAAATCGGGCACCACGCCGTATTGCCTGGGCGGGTCGGGTTCGAGCGCCGCCGTCGTGATGACCGCTCCGAGTCTCAGGCGCGAGCCGTATTCGGCGGTGATGAGGTTGTTGTTCACGCCGATTTCGCCCATGCCTGCGTTCACCGCAGCGAGCCTCAAGTCGAAGGAGCCTTGCATGAAGACCTCGGGCTCCGCGCCTTCGCTCAGGATGCGGAGCGAGGGGATGTCCCGCCCGGCGGGGGTGGGCAGCGCCATCTGTCCTTGATCCTCCAACCAGAGCGCGAGGCGGTATGAGAGCTTGTTGATCCATGCCTCGTGCCCGTAATAGCCGAATTCCAGATAACCCACCGTAGGCCGGGAGGTGGCGTTGCCGAAGGGCATGCGGCGCGCGAAGACGACGACGCTCCTGGCGTCCTTTACGAGGTCTTCGGGCTTGCAGCCGGGCAGCGCTTTTCCGTAACCCGCACACGATGAGATTCCCACCAGGTCCGCGCCGAACTCACGGGCCTGCGCCTTGACGTCGGCGGAGGAAATCCCGGTTCCGTGGCCGTTTTCCATGCTAGGGATTCTCCAGTAATGCCGGGTCGATGACCTTGCGCGCGTCTTCATCGGACCAGGATTCACGGTGAAAAGGCGTATCTGCGAAATCGCGGCCCTGATCCATCGGGCACAGGGCGATGCAGGTGCTGCAGGCATGCGGCGGGCTGTCAGTGTAGGAGAGGCCTTTGGCCGCCATGATGAGGGGCTTGCCCCGGAACAGTTTTTTGAAATGGGTGAGGGCTTTTTCGGGCGCGACCAGATCCGGCCGGATGACCATGCAGCGGTAGTGATCGACCGTGCCGTCGCCCGGGAGCGCGTTCGCGGGGCAGGCCTCCACGCAGCGAAAGCCACATTCACGGCAGAACTCAGGAACAACGCCGTACTGGTTGGGCGGGTCAGGCGCGAGGCGCGCCTCGGTGAGCACCGCGCCCAGGCGGACGCGGGAGCCGTACTTGGGCGTGATGAGGCAGTTGTTGGCTCCGATATGCCCGAGGCCGGCCTTGACCGCCGCGAGCCGCAAATCGAAGGAACCCTGGAGGAAAACCCTGGGCTCGGGGTCTTCTTCTTCCACGCGGAAGCTCGTGATGTCGCGCCCGCATGGCGTGGCGCCCGAGAGATAGCCCGCGTCTTCGAGATGAAGCGAGAGGCGGTAGCAGGCTTCGTTCAGGAAATTTTCCGGGATGTATTCGCCGAATTCCATCGCGCCGATGCTGGGATAGGGCGTGGCCGCGGCGAAGGGGATGCGTTTGGCGATGACGACGACGCTGTTCGCCATGTTGAACAAGTCTCTGGGTCGGCAGCCGGGAGCGGCTTCCGCGAAATCCTCCGCCGATGCGACGCCTGCGAGGTCTGCGCCCAACTCGCGGGCGATGCGTTTCACGTCCTGGGCGTCGAGGGATTTTTGGGCGTCGGTTCGGTCCACGTGAAACCTCGGGTTTCCACCGCCTGCTTCTGCGCGGTGACGTGAAGTTCGTCTTCTCCCGGAATTACTTTCGCCGAACTTTTAAATCCAGATGATGGAATGAATCTAACATAACGCCTCGGTGAGACAAAATCGTATCTGGTGGGGCGTTTGATGCGGCTTCACCGGAGAGCGCCGCCACGTTTCATGCGTATGGAGTGGGTGGTCCGGCCTGGAACCGGGGAGGGCATTCGCGGTGAAGGGAGAGGAGGGGAGCGCCTGTAAGTTGGAAGGGCCGATCGTTTGGGTCGGTGCGCGCAAACAACAACCGCTCCTTCCCCAGCCACGATTGACCTGCCCGGTCGGCCGGCGAAGCAGTTCCTCCCTCCCCGGTCGGTCAGTTCCTCCCTTCTCAGTCGGTCAGTTCCTCCCTCCCCGGTCGGTCAGTTCCTCCCTTCTCAGTCGGTCAGTTCCTCCCTTCTCGGTCGGAACTGACCTCCTCGGTCGGGTTCGACCCGCATTTGCCGTGGCGGGATTTTCGGGGCGATGGGGTATGCTGAGAAGGCCGTCCGTCGGCCATTGGTTTTTCAGGAGATGGAGCGGGCGCGGACCGATGGAGGCGGGTGAGCGATTCGTCCAGGCGCAGATCATGAAATATGCAAATAATAATATCTGGAAATATCGATAAAATTAGACAAATTCACGGGGTTTTTCGAGAAATCAGGTGCATCCACTAGTTTCGATTGGACACATATCCATCTAACATATTGATATCATTTTCTTTTACCGAGTCTCCGAGATCCACCCTCCATAACCCGTAATCAAACCGCAAGCGGATTCGTTACAACGCCTGCGTATCCAAGGGTGCGCCTGTCGGGGGCCGGGTAGGTAACCGTTCGGCGACAGGGTGATGGGAGTTGTTTCAGCGGTTGAGGACTTTCTTCCAGTTGTTGCGGAGGGGACGTAGCCAGACATCCTTTTTGGGTTTGTCGTGGCGTTTGTACCTGTCGTAGCGTCCGCGTCCCTGTGTGGTTCCGACGTGAATCCATCCTGAAGCCCTGTAGACGGCGCCGGTGTAGCGTGGCGTCTCGACGAAGGTCTCGATGAGGACGGGGGTCGTGCCATAGCGCTCGGTCCAGTCGTCGGGCAGTCGCCTGCGAAGGATGGCGAGGAGATGCGAGCCGAGGTTGGGGATTTTGATCTATGGCAGGATGAGGAACCTCGGGTTGTCGACCACGAGGGGAAGGTTCTTCTCGCGCAGCCTGGGCGTCCAGCCGATGAAGGCATCGCGCGGGGCGAGCTTCCACGCGGCGGTGGAGAAGCCGAGCATGGCGAGGGGCCTGCCGTCGCGGTCGTGTACGGCGTAGCGCATCTGGGCGCCGACGAGGGTCTTGTAGCCGAGGTAGTGGTAGCGGGCGACGAACTCGTTCCAGAGCCTTCCCTCGCGGGTTCCACGCACGACGATGCGCATCCCGAGGGGACGGACCTCGTCGAGGGTCTCGGGCGCCGGGATGAGAGGCGCTTCGGTGTCTGGCCCGAAGACGATCGGCCGGGCCGGGTGCCGCGGGCGCTTCGGCGGGGGAAGCGTGATCAGGCCGTCTCTGTGCATGGCGAGCATGGTCACCCGGGCCATCATGTCCTTGAGTCCGCCGTCGGGCTTGAACCAGCCGATGCGCCGGCAGAACTCCTTGGAGAGCACGTTGCGATTGAGCGCGGGAGGGCCGGTGATCAGCGCGCGCAGCAGCGTCATCTCATCAGTCGTGAAGTCGCGTCCGTAGTAGCGGCACTCGATCACGGCGTCATCCCGGCGCCGTGAGGGCGCGCCTGCGCTCCGCATTCATCGACCAGGGCAGCCATGCGGAGAGGTCCCCGGGCGCCCGGCCGCCGTTCTGCGCGCAGGCGGTGAGCCATGCATCGAGCCAGCGGAGCGGGTCGATGCCGTTCGATGAGAGCGTTCCGAGGACGGAGTACATCATCGCCGTGAACCCGGTGCCGGCCTCGCTGTCGGAGCCGAACGAGAGCCGCCTCCCGATCACGGGACCCCTGAGCACTCTCTCAATGGCGTTATTATCTGTCGGCACCCAGGGGCGCTCGAGGAAGACGCTCAGCCCCTCGCGGTGGTTCAGCAGCGAGCGAAGCGCCTTGCCCTCGGGCGCCTGCGCCGACAGGGCGGCCAGTTCGCGTCGGGCCTGCGCGAACAGGCCCTCGAGCGCCTTCTTCAATTCGTCGTGCGCCGCGTCGAACGCCGCGTCCTGGTGTTCGAGACCTGAGTCGTAACGGGCCAGGCGCGCCTCGTTCAGGCGGTAGAGCAAGGCGATCCGCCCGATCCATCTCTCGCACCACGGCGTCAGGCGCGCCTCGCCGGCCGCGCTGTCGATAAAGGTTCTTCTTTGGTGGCTCCAACAGAAGGATAGGATTACGGCGCCGTCGAGTTCGCGCGCCAGCTTCTTGTAGGCGCTGTAGCGGTCGCAGACGAGGACCGTATGGCGGCCGGCCGCGCCGAACAGCTTCATCGCGACCCCGGCGCCCCGCGAGGGGTCGACGTGGAAGTAGACGGAGTCCGTGCTTACCGATGTCCACAGCCAGGCGCGGCTCGATCGCCCCTGCTCGCGAAGCGACTGTATCCGCCAGGTCGTCTCGTCCCCGTGGCGCAGCGTAGACTCGTTCTGGCGGGCGAGGATCGCCCCGGCCAGCGGCTCGAACAGGGGCGTGAAGCGGTGCGCGCTGTCACCCAGCGTCCCCGCCGAGACGGTAAGCCCCTGGTCGGAGAGCCACGCGGCAACCCGGCGCAGCGGGCGGAAGCAGGCGTAGCGCTCGAACAGGAAGCGCGCCCATACGCTCGTCCCGAAGGACGTGCCCGCGAACAGGCGCGGCGCGGGCGGCGCCGACACCTCCATGGGAGACGACGCGCAACCGCACCCCCGGCGCCACCGCGGACGGCGGATGACGCGCTTGTGGGCCGAGACCTCGATCTCGACGAGGCTCGATACACGCGCGCCGTTGGCCACGTAGGGCTGCCCGCAACAGGCGCAGACGCGGGCGGCGGGTTGCGAACTTCCGTCCTCTCCTCGAGCGCGGGACGAGGGGTGCGGCCATGGCCCCGGGCGCCGGGCTGCCCGCCGCGCCTGCGCTCCGAGCGCGGCTTCTCCTGCCGCTCGCTCTTGCGCCCGAACAGCCTCTTCGCCAGCACCACTCCCGTGGCGCGAAGCTTCGCGAGCTCGGCTTCCAGACGCGCCCGGCGGGTCTCTGACTTGCGTAGCGCCCGGCGAAGCCGCGCATTCTCCCTGGACAGGGACCCGAGCGCCGTCTTCTGGCGCCGCGACCTCCCCAGGGCCTTGCGCAGTTCCTCGTCCGCACGGGACGGCGACCTCGAGCGCGCCGCCTCCATTGCGCGCAACAACCGCGCCTTCAGTCGTTCGGTCGCGATGCCTGCGGCTCCCAGGGAGACTTTAAGACGGTAAACCTCCGCGGACAACGACTCGACCACCTCCGCCTGGTCGCGCAATCGCCGCAACTTCCTGTAGAGCCCGATGGCCTCCTCGTCCAGGCCCCGGATGGTCTCTTTGTGAGCCGCCGACTTCTGCTTCTCCCGGTCCAGTCGCTCCTCCAGCCGGGCGACCTCCTTCTCCCGCCGGCCGACCTCCTTGCGCAGGGCATGAATCGTCTCCCTGCGCTCCTCCAGGGCCTTGCGCACCCGCCCCGCCTCCCCCGGCGACGGCACGCCCGAGAGCTCCTTGCGAAGCCGGACGACCTCCATGCGCAGCGACATGAGCGGGCTGCGCTTGCGCGGCTCGACCCCTGCTTCCGCAAGCAGCTTCTCCAGCCGCTCCACTTCCGTCTTGAGCGACAGCGCGTCCTTCGCCGCGCGGCGGGCTTCCTTCGCCTCACCGGCGGCCTCCTCGAGCTTCTTCCGGCAGACGTCGAACTGCCGCTTCAGCCTACCCGCACGGGCGCGCGAATCCACTTCCGCCCACCGCAACTCCTCGCAGCGCGCCTCCGCCGCCTCCGCGCGCGCACGCTCGCGCTCGTACTGCGAACGCCAGTACGCCTCTGCGGTTGTGGACAAATCAGGGGAATGAGGCCATGGCTCATTCGGCCTCTCGACCAACGCCGGCTTCGTCTCGACACCTTCCGTGCAAATCTTCATGCCGACATGATTACCACATGCCGGATGATGTTACCAGCCCCTCAACAAGAACCTTTTGCTTAAGTCCGGAATGAGTAAACCCGGCGCCATCACCCTGTCGCCGAACGTTTATTGCGCCAGGCTAAGCCCTGGAGAGGAGGACGCCATGACCTGAAACCTCTCGTAGCGACCCAGCGGGTTCGACTCCCGCCCGGCAAAGGCGAAGCCAGCCAGCCGGAAGCGAGTCTTGCATGGCGTGCGGCAACGTGCGTCGTGAAGCGTAGACAGCAGGTGACGAAGCGGTGGGGTAAGCCTCGAAATCGGTGAATCGACGACGCCTTCATTGTTAATCGTGTGGGGGCAGCACCGGAAGCGCCGCTATCGGCGAGGCGCAACGGGTCGTCCGGGGTCGTGGACCGGCGCAAAGTTACGGGGATGGGTCGCCAGGGAACCTGGGAGATCCTGCTCTTGCCCGTGGGCAAGAACGCTGGAAAGGGGACGGCCAGCATGAAAATCCAGACCCCGGTCCGTCGCCGGGCTTGCACGGCGGCGGGAGCGCCCCATGGCGGACACGAACCCGGCAGGCGCCCGCGGAACCGGCTGGTGAAAACAATAAGCCGAAGGAGATGCGAGATGGGATAATCGGGTCGGCCCTCGAACTACCGCGTGTAGGGGATGTTCCTCTGTCATATGATCGAGGCGAGGCCGGGATGGTCCGGTCTCTACGCGCCCGCAGGAGGAGCAGTCATGAACTACTTTGCAGGACTCGACGTGTCGTTGGAGTGGACGAGCGTGTGCGTGGTGGACGTGGACGGCGGGATCGTCCGGGAGGCGAAGGTCGCGAGCGAACCCGCGGCCCTCGCGGCGTTCTTCACCGGGCTGGACTTCGGCGTGACGCGCATCTGTCTTGAGGCGGGGCCGCTGTCGCAGTGGCTCCATGACGGCCTGGCCGAGGCCGGGCTCCCGGTGGTTTGCGCCGAGACGCGGCAGTTGAAGGCCATACTATCTGCGACGGTGAACAAGAGCGACCGTGACGACGCGCGCGGGATCGCCCAGCTGGTTCGCGCGAACCTGATTCGCCCGGTGCACGTGAAGACGGTGTCGAGCCAGGAGAAACGAATGCTCCTCGCCAACCGCAGGTTCATGCTGAAGCAGTTGTGCGACGCCGAGGCCAACATCCGGGGCACGCTGCGCAACTTCGGGCTGAAGATGGGCAAGGTCACCCGCCGCGGGCTGGAGGCGCGGGTGCTTGGACTGGTCGCGGAGCGCCCGGCGCTGGCGGGCCTGGTGAAGCCGATGCTGCGGGCGCGAGCGGCGTTGCTGGCGGAATACGTCCGGCTGCACAGGATGATGCTGGAGGCGGTGCGCGTCGACCCGGTCTGCCGTCGCCTGATGACGGTCCCCGGCGTGGGTCCGGTGACGGCGCTCACCTTCCGGGCGAGCGTCGACGTGCCATCGCGTTTTGCTCGTTCGCGCTCGGTGGGCGCGCACTTCGGGCTTGCGCCTCGCAAATGGCAATCCGGAGAGGTCGACCGAACGGGAAGAATCTCCAAGTGCGGCGACGCGATGATGCGCGCGGCGCTCTACGAAGCCGCCAACGCCTTGCTCGGGCGCACGACGCGGTGGTCATGGCTGAAAGCCTGGGCGATGGGTGTGGCGAAGCGTCGCGGCAAGGCGCGCGCGAAGGTTGCGCTTGCCCGCCGGCTCGGCGTCATCATGCACCGCATATGGATGGATGGCAGCGAGTTCCGCTGGAAACGCGACGGCGTGGATGACGTAGCCGCCTGACCTTGGGAATCCAAGAGGAGAAGAATCCGAATACTACGGCAGCTTCCGATCTGGCGGAGGATGCTCCCGTGGGGACGAGGGACGAGGTGAGTTCGCTTCCTGCCCCGTTCCGCTCCGTCGGTGACGGTGCGAGGACGTATGCGAGATTGTTCCACCTCGTTCTCCGATCCCATCCTGTTGACGGCCCCGGACCGGGTGCCGATCACGTAGAGAAGCGAGACCCCCATGGAGTATCGTCTAAAACCAAAGGCGGAACAGAGCTGGAAAAAACAGGGCAGAGGAACTTGACTTGCTCGTCCCGATTAGAGAAGGGCAGGAAGTCGTAGCGCCCTGATAGTACCGCTGAAGGCGGGGAACCGTGGCCACCGGGACCCACTGGAGGGAAGCGGGGCGTCATCTGTACAGAGCCACTGATGGGAAACGCTGGAGGAAACTCTGAGTTCCACCAACACGTACACGAAACAGCAGTGGATAGCCAAACAGGCGAGGAATGCCTCGACCTGCGGAGCAAGGGTGACAACCCCTTGAGCGAACCTGTCAGGTGAGGAACCGAGTGTGTCAATCGCGCACGCTCGGGTCTGTGGGGGGAGGGGCGCAGCAATGCCCCCTCCTACCCGACCAAGCGATGGGGTGTGCGCCAGGCTAACTGGTGTCAGTGCAGCTGGTGAAAGTCCTGCGGGAGGGGTGCAGCGAGACTAACTGCGGTACTAGCGGGTGAAAGTCCCGCCGGCGCAATTCTCAGTTTGGCGCCGTAGTCATATCCAGCAGACGTACGGGGCGACCCGGCGCTCTGGAAGCCCGGACGTAAAAGCCTCGGGGTACAGAGGGGCCGCCGTGCCGCTCGTGTGCGATCAGCCCGGCAGGCAAGCAACGAGTAGGACCGTAACGAAAGTGAACGGATGAAGCGTCGAAACAAGGACTTCCCGCGTGAAGCTGATTTGCGGGGTAGATGGAGTTGCCAAGGGTCTCCCTCCTAACCGATGGCCAGTGCCGGTGCAGAAGAAACTGAGGCGCACGAACCGGGGCTCCCGGCGTATTGAAGGCGGCAATACTCGAAAGTAGCGCAGTGAAAGTCCGGAAGGTGTGGAGGTCATGACAGGATGACCCTGTGAATGTCGAAGACCGTCTTTATAACCGGGGCGCCGGGAAGTGAGACGGAGACCTCCAGACTGGCGGACGAGGTCGCCAAGCGATGAAGGGTGGGAGAACACAACCCACCCGGAGCGAGGACCTCTGGGCACAGGTGGCGACACCGTGGCGGGCAGCCCGCACACAGAGGCGGGGGAAAGCGCTCTGCACATGGTGAAGCCTGAGGGCGGAGTAAACGTTGGACCCGCCGAGGGGTATGGCAGGGTCGGTCTTAAACCCCGGTGTTCCCGCGGAATACTCCACTCCAAACTGGGAGGTGCCTGTTGCTGGAAGCCGTACCGAGGAAAACTCGACGTACGGAATTTTAGGGGGGGCGGCTGGAAACGTGGCTCAAGGCGGAACTGTGACCCCACCCTGGAACCGAAAGGGCAGGGCTGGAAACCCTCCGCCTAAAGGTGCGCGCGCCAGTGCCCTACCCGACAAACGATAACGACGCTCTCCTAAGAGGGAAGCTGAAGCTCCCGAACGCTTCTTTTCCCGGTGCTATCGGATAAGTATGGAATGTGCCGGCGTTTGTTGGCAGGCACTGACGGGGCTGTTGAAAAAGCGTGAAGATAATCTTCACCTCCGGGCATCGCGACCGTCCGCGTGGTAGCCCTGGGCACGGCGAGGGATTAGGGATGAATTCGAACCGGATGAAGCGCCTTGTCTGCGCCTTATGCGTACGATAAGTTTCTCGGGTGCCATGGTGAAGGAGAGGCGCTCGTGCACATCCTCTGGCGGCGATTGAGGCTTCGATGAAATTCCCAGGCGTAACGCTGCGCCGCGGGTTTTCTTCCATTCGTTCCTTAGCAGTGCGGATCATGTCGCGAACCTCGGCTTTCAGTCCGGCAAGAGCGCGTTCGAGCGCTCGATCCGAAGGCAGCCGGAAGCACCTCCAAAAGGGTAAGGGCAGATTCAGACGGCGGTGCAACACCGGGAATATGGCGGCGAGATGGTGACGGATGGATGCGCCGGGACTTTCGGGCGCGCCGAGGTCGACGCTGAAGACGAATTGCATAGTGACACGGGCGGTGAAGCGCATGAGGTCACGGTAGGGGTCTATCGCCTCTCCATGATCGGCCGCGCGTTCCCAGCACCGTCTCAGGTGCTCGACTTCTCGCGCCGGAAGCCGTGGGGCCGCTTCCCCAGTATATGGGCTATGGCGTCCGGTTCCGAGACCACCGCGTAATTTCGCCTGCCCAGCGATATGCAATAGATCGGCCCGTATCGATCCGCCCATCTCTCGAGTATGCAGTGCATCCTCGCAAAACGAATCTGGTGAAGGTTGCCGAGCAGAGACAGACCCAAAGGTACTGGGAGGTCACCGAACTTCCTTTGGGCGTTTCTAGCTCCCCTCGTCCCGGTGGTCATTTTCAAGTTTACCGAATAAACGACGCCATGCGCTCATATGCCGGCGAGGCCGAGTATCACCGCTACAGCCGCAACGATACTCGAAAGCATAGAAACCACACCCAGAAACAGGCGCAGTGGGCTTCTCGCCTCTACTTCCGTATCCTGGGGAAACATCCGCTTCAAAAGGCCGGGCGCGAACGTGGCAGCAGACAGCGAGAAGGCCGCGGCGCCCGCCCATAGGAGATTCGTATCCGTCCGCCCGATGTTCCACAGATACACTAGCGATGCACCCGAAAACGCCTGAAACGCCAGCCACAGGAACCCCTGGAGCAAGACTATGA
The DNA here is from genome assembly GCA_965213625.1 of bacterium. GTDB lineage: Bacteria > UBA8248 > UBA8248 > UBA8248 > UBA8248 > Bin107. The sequence continues at coordinate 69,042 of CBDBZU010000004.1, read as the reverse complement.
AACGGCAAGCCTGGACACGCTCCCCGCGGCTCTCGAGAACCCGGGACGCCGCCTCAATCGCACGAAAACGCCACTCCTCCTCTTCAGCGTCCGCACGTATTCGAACGCTGTCGAGCAGCCAAAGGCGGCGATAGGCAATCTCCAAGGTTCGCCGATCGTCATATACCCGCACCCGGCACATTTTAACGAAGTCAAGCAGGGGCGCATGGCCCCTCGTCAATTCCCCGAACAATCTGTCGACGTTTTCGAACTCGAGTCTCGCCCAGCCGGGGAGGCGCACCATGAAATTCATGAAAACCTCATCGGGTTCGTCGAACTCTCCCGCCAGGACAGAGCAGACTTCATTCATTTCCTCGGGATTCAAGGGAATCGTGTGCGGAGCTCCCGGACGACGCAACCATTTGTTCATGAGGCGTTTACTCACCAAGGGCGGTGTGAATCTTTCAATCCTATCACCGCTCGGCGTGAACGAAAAACTCCAAGCCCCTTGCGTGTGGCCATGGGCCTGGGTGGCTCCTGATTCCAGCTTTACGCGTCCATAACGTAAAACGTCCTGCGCCGGCGCATCTTTGTTCGGAAACTCGCCCAAGTAGTGGCGCTTGAAGTCGGTGAATTCCATTTCCTTTCGCATCACTTCTTCAGTCTTTGATGCAGAATGAAAGATCGCCCCTAATGATCGAACGAACGTTATCGGGTCCAAGGGCGGTGCCCGGCTGCAGGGGCCCGGTACCGTGAAAATGAGGCTTATTTGAGGGGAGGCGCGGGTTTTGGCCATTCAGGGCAGCGTTTCCTCCTCTCGAACATTTCGTGTATGCAGGCAGATTCTCTTTCTATTCGGGTTTCGGATGTGACTTGTACGAGGAACGTCGCCTGAAAGATCGTAAGCGAGCTTGCAGAGCCTCGAGCGACAGAGAGGTCGACCTGAATTCCTTGCCGCTGAAGGTTCGTGTGCCACTTGAAAATTTGGCATATCTCTCCACGATGATTATGTTATCATAGTCATCATCCCGAATCTTCACACCAACCCCATATTGATAGTGTATACTGGACATCTGGCGGTCGTTCCCGGCGTTCCTGTCGTCGGGACTACCGGGGAAGAGGATCGAACGCCCCGTTTTTTCACTGGCTCGTTTCGTGCAAAGGACTGCATATGAATCTCCGGACACTGATTACCCTGTTACTGGTTTCGCTGACGGCGGGCTGTTTCGGTGGCGGTTCCTCTCCGCTATTAATTTCGATGCCCACGCTTACGCCCACACCTCAACCGTTTCGCACGCGGACGACCTCTGTCGATGGCGTCCACAGCATCGACGTGGGCTACCACGATGGCCGCATCCGCACACTCGATACAGTCCGCCACCAGGAAAATTCTTGGGGGCCCTGTCCAGCCGCCAGGACACGGACGGGAACCCCCGGCTGGCGGCGGGCCTCACCTACGCTGATTTCGAGGAGAGCGACGGCCGTACGGGCGTGTTCGTCGGGTCGTTCGTGGGTCTGAGCGAGCGGTTCAGCGAGAACGGGATGTCCCGATTCCCTCCCGACAGTGAAAAATAATTCATTAACAAGCGTTTTTTCGCCGAATTGCGCGTGCGAGGTCACTCAGGGAGCGTGTCCTGCGGTCCCATGCCTCGAAATCTTCCGGCGCGAATAGATACTCATGCGCATCGCAGACGGCGGGCCATTCCTCTGGTGTGAGGGACAGCCGGTCGGTGTTGCGGCTGCGTCCCTTGACGATCAAGTGGCTCAGGATAATGCTCTCGTGGCGAACCGCGCCACCGGAGACGGCGTTTTGGGGCGTCGCATTTCCATCCCAGGGGGCTCAAAACCCCGGGTATCGAGAGCGCGGCGCATATAATGCGTGAGGACTTGTGTAGCCCTTACGCCTCAACGCATAATACGGTCGAATCGGAGGTGGCCGATTTCGGCGACGCTGGCGGCTTGTTTCGGCTTCGCGGAGAAACTCCCGGGCCGGATCAAGAGCGAAACTACGACGCGCTAAGCGCACCTTACTAGCGATTCGGCGATGGAAGGCCTTGGGTTGCTTCGCGGACGGCATCACCGGGGACCTATTCGACGCCGGTGTTAGCGCACTGTGTTACTGAGCGCCTTGGCGGCCTTGAAATGTGGCGTCTTCGAAGCCGGCAAGTCGATGCGCTCCCCCGTGCGTGGGTTCCGTCCCCGCCGCGCCGGGCGGCTCCTGAGCGAGAACGCCCCGAGACCCGGTAGGTAGACCCTCTCCCCGCGAGCGAGAGCATCCCCGACGATACCCAATAGCTCATCCACAGCGCTTCGCGCTTCGGCCTTAGAGAGAGACCCTATCTGCGACATGGGTCGAGATATCTGATTTCCGCATCTTTCCCTCCCGAATGAAAATGATGTGTTCGAGCGCCGCCCCTCCCGGCAAGAGGGAGATGCTGCATTCTTTCTTCAGGAGGTTTCCACTAGAGGATGCCGGAAGGGGCGACTCGCCGCTTTCCCCAAGGCAGCAAATCACAAGGAGAATATGCGCCTAAAGCGGCTGGTTCGCATTTTCTCATGAGACGACGCTTTTTCTCAAAGCTGAACGAATATTCGACAAATATACACCGACACCGGATCTTTCTCAATGGTGCCTGTTGGGCCGTCAAGGCGAGCGCATTCATGGCCGGGGCGTATTACGTTGTGCGCCCAGGAGAGGCTGAGACCGCCGTCCCGTTCCGAGCGACGCAGCGCGCGCCCGCGCAATCGAACGTCTCGACCGTCTCCCCGACGAGCGTCGCGCCCCCGCCTTTAAGCAAATCGCGGGCATGGGTGCTCGTGAGGAGCAGCGCGTCGGCGCGCCCGATGCGGGACGACTGGATCTCCGTCACAGAACCGCTGATCCGTCGTCTCGACGGAGTTGTCTGATGGTCTGCTCCCGCGAGAAGCCAACCTGTCATAAAAAAAGTGGCGGCCATGGACATGAAGCCATACAATAGAAGGCAGATATTATAGAGGTATGGGAAAAAAGATTACCGGATGCTGCAGGAGTCGGCACCGCGAGAAGGAATCAAATCATGCGGGAAAGCGCACATAACATGACATCCAAGTCGAAGTCCGGTTTTTTCGATCTGGTAGTGGGTCAATACTTCTGGACGATAGCCGTCACATTCCTGGTGACCGCGGTTCTCGCCGCGGGAGTGCAGCACCTGATTACCGTCAATGTAGGCATCCGAAATCACTTCGATGAAGATGATCCGCATTTGATCAAACTCGACGATTTCGAAAAGACCTACGCAGTGTCGGACAGCGTGCTCGTCATTGTCGCCCCGCCGAACGACACCGTTTTCACGCGCAAAGCACTCGTTGCGATTGAGCAACTGACGGAGGTGTTGTGGCAAACGCCTTATTCTGTCCGTGTCGATTCGATAACCAATTACCTACACACCGAGGGAATCGAGGACACACTGATTGTCGAGCAGCTGGTCGACGATGCGGCTTCGCTGGACGAGGTCAAACTCGCCCGTGTTCGAGAGATTGCGCTCACCACACAGGAAACGGCCGGCCGTTTCGTCTCTCGCGACGGTCGTGTAGCCGGGCTGATCGTGAGCCTGGCTATTCCCGATGAGAAAAGGAAACAGCGCAAAATCGAAGTGGTCGACGGTCTCTACGGTCTCGTCAACAAACAGCGCGCGTCCAACCCCGATATCGAATATCACATCTATGGTGAACTGTTGTTGAATCGGGCGGTTCGCGAGGCGCTGAATGAAGATATGTCCTTTTTGGCGCCCATCGCGTTTGCGATGATGGTTCTGGTGGCCATTCTATTGCTGCGTTCGGTTTGGAGCGTTTGTGGAATTATTGCGATGATAATTGCGGTGATGGCATCGAGTTTCGGTTTAACCGGCTGGTTCGGATTGAAATTCTATGCGGAAAGCGGCGCCGCGGTATTCGTTCTGATGGCGATTGCCATCGCACACTCCGTCCATCTGATCGAAGGAATGACCGATGGAATGCTTCGTGGAATGGAACGTAAAGCCGCTGTTGTTCATTCCCTGCAAATCAATGCCCATCCGATATTCCTCACTTCGCTCACCACCATGATCGGTTTTCTGAGCCTGAATTTCTCGGAAATGCCCCCGTTTCGAGTGATGGGAAATATCGTTGCGTTCGGCGCCATGTGCGCATTCGCTTACGCGGTCACGCTTTTGCCCGCATTGTTGGCGATGATGCCCATGCGGGCGCCCGCCGAAAAGAGAAACGGAACGAAAACTTTCAAGCGTTTGGGAGATTTCGTCGTTTCCAAAAGCACCTTGTTGCTTTGGACTTTCGTCATACTCGTTCTGGTGAGCGCATATGGCGTCTCGAGAATTAAACTGAATGACAACAACAATGCCAAGCTGCTTAACGAAAGCTACGAGTTGCGCCGATCGGGGGATTTCATAAACGAGAACTTTTCCGGGCTGGATTCCTTTGAGTATTCACTGAATTCCGGGCGTGCAGGGGGAATCACCGACATTGAGTACCTGCATCGGGTGGATTCGTTCGCCAATTGGCTTCGCAAACAGCCTGAAGTTTCTCACGTCACCTCGATTGCTGATATCATGAAGCGGATTAATCAGAATCTGCGCAATGACGCAAAAGGCACCTATGCACTGCCGGCAAACTCCGACCTTGCGGCGCAATACCTGCTTTTATACGAGTTCTCTCTACCGGTCGGCCGCGACATAAACAATCTCATCAACTTTGAGCGTTCGGCGACCCGGATGACCGTCGTGATCGGGGGAATGTCGGTCAAAGAGCAAATCGAGCTGGACAATCGCGCTTCTGCCTGGCTGGGAAAAAATGCGCCGCAAATGCGAACCGGAGCGACCGGCGTCGCCATTGTCGGCGCTTACTCGGTGATGAGAAACATCGTGAACATGTTACTCGGAACCTTCATCGCGATCTCGATCGTCTCACTGCTGTTGATTTTTGCATTCAAAAGCCTTCGTTTGGGGCTTCTGAGCTTAATACCCAATTTCGTTCCGGCAATCATGTCCCTGGGGGCTTGGGGTTACGCCGCGGGAAACGTGAATATTGCGGCGTCAATCGTTACCGCGATAGCGTTTGCCATCGTTGTGGACGATACCATCCATCTCCTGTCCAAATACCTGAAATCACGCGCAGAGGGCAAATCACCTTCCGAAGCTATCGCGCCGACTTTCGAACTCGTTGGAAAACCGCTGCTAAGCACAACCTTGATTTTTGCGGTGGCGTTTTTCGTCTTTGGCGCATCGGGGCTAGTGACCAATCAGACGCTCGGGTTGCTGGTCGGAATGACGGTCATCATTGCGCTCGTTGCGGACCTCTTTTTACTACCGCCGCTTCTGCTGACGCTCGACAGGACGAAACACGGGCAAGCGCTCGGCGACTAGCTTCTGGGACGTTTCGTGATGGCGTAGGTCGAAGGAATGAGGCCGTCTAAGCGCCGATCAGGCCGGGGCGGTTCCGCCGGGTGTCTCGCGAGCAAACTTCCGCCCCTCCGCGTCCACGTTCGCGGCATGCCTTCATTCTCGATAGCGTCCGTATTGCCGGTCAGGCCTGCAGGAGCACCTTCAAGCCGAAATTTCGCGCAACTGGCTTGCGATGCGCAGCCGAAGTTTCTTCGTAACCGACAATGCCGGGAACGGGTTGATTTTCAGCTTATAGTCTTTAGGCGGCAGCGCGAACTCGAAATGATGCGCTATAACCAACACGGTAACTGTTAACTGCAAATGCATCCATGCCCATCCTGCGCACGAGTGGGTATCCAAGCCGTTCGGAGCGTATCCAGGACCTTGATGCTCATTGCGCGGCGGCAGATAACGGTCGATATCGAATTCGTAGGGGTCTGCGAAGCAATCACTCATGTAGTGCGCCGCGGTTTGAACAATGTACAACCGTTCCCTGAGCGGCAGTGAATAATTTGCCACGACGCAAGAACTTGAGACATCGCGAAGATGTATGCAGATAATCGGATACATTCGTAAGCATTCCATGAGAAAACGTCTGGTAACGTCATACTTGTCCGGCGAAAACTCGTCTTTATCCGGGTCCCCGCCATCGAAAAGCGCGTTTGCCTCTTCACGAATTCTCGCCGTAATTTCCGGCTGCCTGGCCATTTCATAAAGCACGAATCCCAACATGTCCCCTAGATAAATACTTTGAAACACAGGCGTTACCCCCAGCATGAACAGCAGGTTTTGCTCCGGGATAAACTGCGGGTCGCTGTTGTGCAAAGCAATCAGTGCGTCCGCTAGCTCCTCGACAACACCTGCGCGGTGAATGGGTATATGGTTCTGCTCGATGCGCCGCAGGAGTTTCTCGTAAAGCTGAAAGCGATACTTCATGCCGGGAGTGCGCGTCAGGAATTTCGGCAGAAAATCCGCAACGTAGCAAAGGATTGCTCTTTCATTCCATTTGACCAGATCTTCAAATACATCTTGCGAATCCGTACTAATAAGAACCTGAGACAATTGAAAATTGGTCATCAACCGGGTATCTCGCTGTACTTCCAGTCTCGATCCCGCCTGCCACTCTTGACTTATCATGAATTGGCGGCTCAGTCGGAACATATCATCCAGCCTCTCATAGAAACTGGCTTTCGAGTAAATTTTCCCCATCAGCTTGCGCAATCGAAAATGATCGGCTCCGTCCATCGACGGCAGTAAATTGTTTGCGCCGCAAACCATCTCCATCTTGCGAAAAAAATTGCCGGAAGTTAAAAACCTTCGGGAATTTCGACGCACCCAATGATTGATATCAGGTCCAGCTAAAAATGTTCGCGGCTTTTGAAACGGCGCACAGATTTGAAAGACCGGACCATATCGGTCGGCCAGATTCCCGAACAGCGCCGGCAGGTTGCCGTCCCACAAATGCCGATTTGCAAGCAAGCTCTTTAGGGGAATCTTCGGAATTGATTTTGTGAGGGGTGAGTGTTGCAATGCAGGCGTAATGGCGACTTGCTTGACGGCACTGGAAATGACCCGGTTGAGCAGTTCCGTTTTACAAACCAGGTCAATTCGCTTTTTCTCTTCCTCATCCAGCTCGAAAATAAATTTAATGATATCGCACGCATCCAAAAGACCGATTATCAGGGAATCCCTCGGGTCCGGAATGATATCCGTGAAAATCACCTCCTCGATTCTCGATTTGATGTACTTTCCGACGCTCTCGCTTTGGGGATATCGTTCCAATTTCGCATGCCAGGCGCAGTGGTTCGTTGTATAAAACTCACCATCATGGCGTGTCAGAATTTCGGACTTGATCAAGTGCTTCAGCGTAGCATCGATGATGTCTTCCGAATGAACTGCAAGCCGCTCAATCCAGTATCGCGGTTCTTCCAGATTGGGATGGGATGCGATCTCTTCCAGGCATAAATCCAGTTCCGGGTCGCCTGTTTTGGTTGAGTCCAGCAGAAAAAGTGATTCTTCATCTGTATCAACGCGTGATTTCAAGCAGAGATCGGCCAGAACTGCGCCGATGGTGGCGCAGTTCAACGTCCAGCCCTCCACTTGGTGGAAATAACCGTTCTGCTCGTTGAGAATCGTCAGGATGAATTCTTGCGGGATATTCAACGATTGCTTCGTTATCATGTTACACTCCATTTCTCGTGATTTGATTCTTTCTCGTGATGCCGATTCCTGCGGCTTCCGGTCCCCTTTTTTCCATCCCTCTACGAGATATTCTTTGCCGTTCCGGTTCCGCCGTCCGGCTTCATTTCCACAGCCGCCACTCTTTCAGCCATGACGCGTTGACTTCTCGCCGGTAATATCATGCTCTTGCGTCGCTTCCGGCGACGCTGCTCGTAGAGACCAAGCGCGTGCAGGGGGAAATACTGGCGGTAGAGCCCGTAATCCAGGAGCGCCGTCCGAAAAAAAACGCCGGGCATGTCCTGCTTGGGCCAAGTCCCGTCTGCTTCCTGCGTATTAAGCAGGAAGCCAGCGCCCCGGGAAATCGCGGCCCAGTCAGTTTCGTCCGCCTCGAGGAGCGCTATCAGCGCCCACGCGGTCTGTATGACCTGACTTTCCTGATGCGGGACGTAGCGACCGCTTAGGCAGCCGCTGTGGTGTTCACCCCATCCCCCGTCTTGCTGCTGGCGCTCCAGCAGCCAGCGGCAAGACGCGCGCAGCGCCGGATCGCTTGGACCGGCCCGGTCCGAAACAAGGCCCCTGATGCCGAAAAGGGTGCCGTAGATGTACTGGACCCCCCATACGCCGCGCCAACTGCCGTCAGCCATCTGGTTCCGTCGCAACCACAAGGCGCCCCGGGCGATGGAATCGGCAACCCCTGACCTGTCGCCAATTTCGGGAAATCGATCCCGGCAGACAGCCAGCGCCGCGATACAAGACGCGGTACATTCGACAAAAGAATGCTCGGTCATCGATTCGCCGAACATCTCTGCGGGATTCAAGCGCTCCAGATCAATTGCCGAGCGCCTGGCCTCATAACTGCCGAAGCCGCCGTCGGGGTTCTGGCTTCGCAACATAAAGCCAATCGCTTCGCTGAGCACGGACGAGTCCGTGTCGTCTCCGTGGGCGGCGACGAGTCCGAGCACCGCCTCCGCCGTGCAGTCACTCACCGGCCAGCCATGCCACCCGCCGGCGAAGCACCAGCCGCCTTTGGGGTCAGCGCGGTAGGCTTCACGAAACCGCTCAAAGCTGGTCTTGATCTGTTCGCCGAGCAGAAAATCGGCGCCGCGCCGGAGCGCATCCCGAACACGGTCCGTCTCAGGCATGGTAGCCAGAGCTTGCAGCGCGAACCCGGTATCCCACGAAGCGCTTCTTGCTCCGGTGACCCGCAAGCCGTCGTCTTCGTCTTCCCATATCCAGGAATCCATTTTCGATAGCGCCCGTCGGCAATCGGTATCGTCCGGATCGTGCAGCCACAGCGCCAGAATGTTGAGAATGCCGCTGACCGGAGAGATGCTAGTATGGCTGGTGGTCTGCAGTTCCCATCTGATCTGCCCGAGAATTGCATCCATGCACTGTGTGCGCAGGTGTTTGCTGTGGAACCGCTCGACCAGCCGTGCAAATCTATATCCGAGCCTGAGCCAGACGGACGGCCTTGCAAAAAGATCGGCGTCCCGAAGCCGGTTCCTGGTGGCGAGAAAATCGGCCATGGCAAAACCTTGCGGATAAAGTTCTTCCCGCAACGCGGCGATAACTGGTGTGACGGGCGCCTGGAACCGGCGGACATAAATTGACGCCATCGCCATATAGATGAGCCGTGTATGGCAGTACCAATTGGAGGGATGCAGCGGTATCTTCCGCGGTAGGCTCCACAATTCCGGCAGAACAGCGTTCACACCGTTCCAATCATAAAGACTAAGGAGCGCCAGCCAGAATTTTCCCCAGCTCGGAATGCCGAGAATCCCCTCGGCCTGAATGAACCGCCGGGCCGGCGCGATCAGGGGGTCATCCGGCTCTTCACCGAGCAGCCGCGCCGCGACATAAACGAGGGCGGTGACGAACAGATGGGGCGACGAATGCTCGTGCAGGCCCCATGAACCGTCCTGGAGACGGGTCCTCTCAAACGAGCGCAGCACCCGGCGCCGCTTTCCCGGATCGAGCGGCTGGCCGATGATGTGGTGGAGCAGTACGTATTGCGCCGTGAGCATGGGACACCAGACCATCTCGCCTTCCCAGTGGCCGTCCTCTCTCTGCATTTGCACGAGGCATTGGGCGGCGCTGCCCAGCGCCGGACCGGCATCGGGCGAATCGACCTCTCCGGCGCGGGCGGACCGCTCCGATTCGGTTTTCGAAGGGATGGTATAGGGGAATGCCCGTCGTAGGTGCTCTCGCGCTTTCGCGCTTTCCTCCCTTCCTTCCCTGGTCGCCTCCCTCAACTGGCGGATGCCGAGCAGCAACCACCAAAGGCGAGCAGCCAACGCGCGAAAGTTCACCAATATCCGACGCCATGAAAACCTGCGGATGGAGAAGATTATCTCCCGGCTCATTGCCCGCGCGATAGTTTCGCAAAAGGAGAAAACCGTCATTGACATGGACAACTCTTGGCAGGCAAGTATCCGCATGGTCCGGTCCCGATACCCCGAATTCGCTCGCCAGCCCTGGTAAACGGCCTTTCTGAGCATAACCGATTCGGTGCGGTAATCGGCCAACACCTCATAAAGCCCCATGGCAAGGAACTCGGGAACACGGGTCGCCTGGAACCGCTCTGCGGTGAATTGCTGGAAGTCCTCGCTTTCGGAGAGCGCCAGCGCATCGCCGAAGCCGAGAGTCATGCCGACTGCCGTCATGGGATGATAGTGTCCGGCCGCATCGCCGATAAGCACCCGCCGCGGGTTCCCGTACGTGACACGCGGTCTCAACTGGTTGGCGGCGGCATAGAATCGCCTGACGTGCAGCGCTTCGACGAAGGCCTGCCCGAGATATCCCGGAAGCAGCCTGCCATAGGATTCAGACAAGAAACTTATCCGATCCTTGGAATTCCAGCAGTCCAATGGGACATCTAGGTTGACCCGGACGGAGCCGTTCGCAAGTCCGTAAATGAAAATTGGACCCGGCCCGCCCAGCACCAGATGTCCGTAACCTTCAAACAGCAGGTCGGCGTCGTGTAACGTCACCCCGAGCATCCGCGAACAGAGCATCGGGTTCATGGAATATCCCAAGGATCTGCGCACGATCGAAGCGCGGCCGTCGGCGCCGATAATTCGGTCGACATTTATGGCGCATTCCGAGCCGTTTTTCGAGAAGGTGATCCGTTCGTTTTCAACGACATTGACCCGCGCGTCGGAAATGAAATCGACATTGGCCTCGTTCTCTATGACCTCGCGGAGGCTTGAAACGAGCAGCGCGTGGTCGCATACCAGACCCCGTGAACCGTCTGGATAAGGAAGCAGGATCGGGTCGGAGTCGTCGTCGGGCAGCACCACGAAACCGACGCCCGACTTGCTGCCGAAAAGCGTATCAACATCAATCCCGATGTCACGCAACAATTTCACTGCCGGCGGATGCAACCATTCGCCTGCAAGGCGTTTAGACGCTTTCGGATTCGCTTCGAGCAGGGCCACCTTAACGCCCTTGCGCGCAAGGATAATTGCGCACACGCTTCCCACCGGTCCCGCGCCGATAATGGCGGCATCATACTTCGGCACCAAGTCAGCGCTCCTCAAAGGGCGCTGAGTACAGCGCGGCGGCGGTTGTGGAGGGCAGGTCGCCGCCCTGGATAGAGAGCAGGAATGTTTCCGGACCCTCGATCTCGTCATCATACTCGGTGGCAATAGAGAAGCGGTACCGGGGCCACCCCGCCGGGATAGTCACCGTGTAGGGGCCGCCCGTGTAGTCCCCTTGTTCCGACGCGGTCTGGTCCGTGTTCACCAAGGTAACAGTTGTATTCGTGAACCGAGGCCACGAGAACATCAGTTTCCACCTCGAACACCTCACCCTTGGCCACCGAGTTGGCGTTGTCCAGATACTCAACACGCTTGTCGGGTCGCTGTGCGTCATGGTCTGCTGGCCAGCGTGCCCACGGGCAGGCCGCAGGCGACGTTGGTGTTGTTTGCCCTCGCTCCCGAAAACGACGTTCAGCGTCCCTTCGTAGGCGTTGCCTTCTTCTAGGTTCGTCACTGGGGTGAGCATGATGGGCGCCTCCTGCACCACGTTCGTGGCAAGGCCGGTGAAGGTCAGAGTCGGGTCACTTCCCGTACCGGACACCGTAACGCTGGTTCCGGTGATGGCGTAGGAGTAGTCCGAGGTCACGTGATCGGTGTGGCGGACGGTGGTCGAGTTAGTGCCTATGCCGATGGAGAAGTGCGCCACATCGTCCGTCAGCAGCCGCTGGCCGAGCTTGACCCTGACCTGCGCCGTGTCGGTCGCGTCGCCTTCGGTCATCCACGTATCCATCGCCTCGAAGGAGACCGTGACCTGCGCGGTGGTCTCGTCGGTAAAACCCGCCGCCAGCAGGACCGGCAACAGCAAGGACAGGAAGAGACGGTGCGGGGAAAAGGTGGCCCGCTTCCGGGGCGTTTGTCCCGGGGCGCCGATTCTTTTGCGGAGTCCGGAAGCCGCGCCGCGCGGACCGGAGCGGCGGGAAAACTCAGGCGGTGAGGCTGAAAGGCAAAGGCAGCGCCGCCATGTGGTAACGCTCATGGCCTACGTTCGGTTCGGTTCGGTTCGGTTCGGTTCGGAGGACATGGTGAAGAACGCTCTCGTCCGGCTTGTCAAGCCCTGATATGAAACTTTTCTGCTATTGAAGAAGGCCCGAAAAACCAAGGGGAATGTTGCAAGGCGGCGCGCATCTTCGGTCTCCTTAAAGAATGGGAATAATTCAGCAAAGTTAACAAAGATTTTTGAGATTAACTTCATCATTGAGTTCATCGAATCTTGATCCTGAATGGTCAAATTAAGAGTTTATGTTTGCAAATGCTTCTTTCATTTCTTGAGCCATTATCGGGTTCCTTGCATAGATTCATACTTTTCATTTTTTTATTGGTGTCAGCCCCGCCGGATCGGGCCGAATGCCGCTTAACTTATGAGTTTTGGGGTGGACTCCTTCGTATTCACTCGAGAATGAGGTCTTGTATTTCAAAATCGATCCCATTATCGAGTCAACCCGCAAATCATGTTGCATTAAATACCTTGGCAATATCAACGAAATTTGTCAAGAAAAATTGATTTGAAATATTTGGCATCATGAGCGCCCTCGAAGCGATGAAGGGCGCGGGCCTCTCTTTTTCCCGCCGCGGCATCGCGTCTTGGAAGAACATCTGGCTTCGCGCGGCCGGATTGTAGTTCGACATGGTGGGCGGGGCATCACGATTATCGAGTCCCGAACCTTCGATACCGCGGGGAAGAGAACCGTCGTCTTCACGTCGGGGCACATCGCGTTCCGCCAGTCGCTTCTGGTGCGTGCCGCAGACGCCGGGCGCATCCACAGGCATGAGGACCTGGGGAGCAGCGTCCGCGTCGGCGTCCTTGCGGGAACGTCGAGCGAGGCGCGATTGCTGGCGTTGACAGGTCTCGCAAGTTCCTCCGGGATCCTTGCTGCCGGTGCCCGCGTCCGTACACCGCGCGGCGAGGCGGTGGCCGACGGGAGCGCGGACTACGTCATCGATGCCGCCGGCTCGTCGCCGAACCTCGCCGGGCGCCTGTCCGTCGAGCCACCCTCGATGGGCATGCCCCGGGTGGTCTATCTCGATTCGAAACTCGGCGGGGCGGAACTCATGGCGGCCCTTCGTGCCGGCCGGATAGATGCGGTGGCGAAAGGCGAGATCGGCAACCGTCACACGGCCCACGCCTCCGGCGGCGAATTCGCGGTTACGGCCCTGGACCCCGAGACCGAGCACGGCGGTTTCGCTCTCGCCGCGAAGGACGCCGCGCTGGGCGCCTGCATCAGCCGCAAGTTAGAGTGGCTGACGGACGGGCGACGAATCGGGTATAGGCGGTGGGGTGAGCATGTGGGCTGCGATCATCTCGCCAAAATCGGTGGCCTTACTCGGCTGAACTCCCGGATCGAGGAGGTCGGTTCATGTATTCTCACTCCCCGAATCCCCCTGATACTGCTGGTCTTTCGCTGATTTGCCCGGCTATTCCGGCGCGACTTCGGAGATATTCCTGCTGATTTGCTTGATCTCCTGCTCGCGTCCAGCCTTCTCCATGTCGCGGATGATGGACTGGGCGGTGAACATGGCGGAACGCAACAGGTGGATTTCGGCCTCGGTGCGGGGCCATTCCCGGCGCTCCAGGCCCTCAATTGTAAGCTCTACCACGAGCCGGTTCGGCGAAATATCAAGCTTTTCGGCTTCTTTTTCGACGCGTTTCCACTGTTCGGACGTGAAACGGATGTTCTTCTGTGTCGTCTGCGCCATTCGTTTTGCCGCTCCCTTCGCGATGATTTTAATCGATTCCGGTACCAAAACGATCGGGAAATTCTCGTTTCAATTCACCGAACACACTCGTCGCGAACCGGGAAGGTCTCGAATTGGTGACAGTATTCGCAATACCAAATCGGTATCCATCATAACGCAGCGCAGGCCTGGGTGCTACCAATTTGGTATCTACAGGAAACACCCTGATACCAAACGTATTACAAACAGCATACGCTATGTCTTAAGTGAAGTGATTTCAAAAGGATATGTATGCCACCAGATTGGTATTACTTTTCTCGGCGCGACGGGGATGCTCGGGAAGATGAATGATAAAAGAGAGGCGCAACGAATCGCGGTCGTTCGCAGCCTATGTAACACCCGCATCGGCGATGCGTCGGGTGTACTGAACGAAACGCCGAAGGGCGGCTAGCGCAGGGATCTTTTGGAACGCGAGTCGAGGGAATTTTTGCCGGCGAGAATGGCGAGCGGGAGCCGCCGCGGCGACTGAGCGGTTGGAGACGAGCGGAGCAAGCAGTAGAGGTACGGTGGAGTGAGGGAGGAGAGAAGCGACGGGCCGCGCCACAGTTGATGTGCTGCGACGCGACCCGTTGAGCGTTCAAGTCACGCTACTTTCTGGACGGGGATGCCGAGGGTTTTTGCCTTGTCGACGAGGTTGTCGGTGATGCCGCTGCCCGGGAACGCGATCACGCCCTTGGGCAGGAGTGCGAGCAGCTCGTCGTTCCTGCGGAAGGGAGCGGCCCGTCCGTGGGCATCCCAATCCGGCTTGCAGACGACCTGGTGGACGCCGTTTCTCTCGGCCCATCCCGCCGCTATCTTCTCCGCACCGGGTCCGCCGCCGTGGACGAGAACGACGTCGGCGTACTTGGCCTTGAGGCGGTCGAGATGCGCGATGATTTTGCCGGCGTCGTTCGCCTCCTTGCCACCCGCGACGGCGACGAGGGTTCCCTGGGGGAGATGGGCGGTGTTCTCACGGTCCTTTCTGGCGCGCTGGAAGTCGCGCGCCTCGATGACGGCGGAGGTGAGCTTGCCGGTCTGGCTGACGTGCGATCCTCGCCTGGGCCGCCATACCTCGCCGGTCTCGATGCGATAGGCCTCGGCGGCCGTGTCGCGCAGTCCCTCGAAGGCGTCGCGGCGTTCCGTGAGGTTGTTGGCCCTGTCGGTCTTGAGTTCGAGTTCACGCGAGCGGATCTCGGAGCCGTCCTGCTCGCGCTGGAGTTCACGGATGCCGGGGATGAGCCTGTCGGCGGCGCGGTCGAGGCGCTGTGTCTGGGCGTCCAAGGTGTTGACGAAGCCCCACAGGAGACTCGCCCGCTCGTCGGCGAGTTGTGTTCCGTCGGGCGCAGCTTCTGCAAGTGCGCCGAAGGCCTTGATGACGGCGGCGGTGGCCTCGCCCTCGTCCCACACGGGGCGGTTGTCGAACTCATCCGGCCCTGGCGTGGCGCCGAAAAGCGCTGCCTGCTCGCAGACCATGGCGGTGAAAGATTCGTTTTGCGCTTCGTGTTCCGTGTGCTCGTTCATGTTCATCTCCTTGTGGTCGTGTATAGCGGTCATCGTTCACTCCTTTGGTTGTCCTCAAGCGAGGGGATGGTTGAATTCGGGCAGCGCGTAGCCACGCTCGTTGCGCCCCACTTCCCTGGGCATCTCGTCGAGATACCTTGCTGCCCACTCGGCGGCGCGGGCGAGGACGTCGCCGTGACACGGGAGGGGATGGCAGTGGCAGCCGAGTTCGCAGCCTTGCAGGTCGGCGAGTTCGTAGAGGTTCACCTCCTCCTGCCGGATTTTTCTCCACAGCCATTGGCGGTATTTCTTGATGACGTCGTCGCGGTCGCCATCGGCGCCGACCCGGAAGGGGTTTCCCCACTTCGTCATGCAGTCGATCCTCACCAGCAAGCCGCTGCCGTTTTCTGCAACGTAGTCGTTCAGGTTCACCACGGTGGTTTCCATGCCTTTCTCCTTTCCAGAGAGTTAACGGATATGCTTCTTAGCGCCTCATTTTCAGCACGTGTCAGGCGTGGGCGTCAGGGGCGGTTTTCAGTCTTTTTTTCACCCGGAGGGCGCGCAGCGGAAAAAATCCATGCATCACCGATTTTTTCTGAAAAAAAGATGCTTTTGCGTTATTTGCAAAAGCACCCTTGACCCCGCGCCGTGCGTGCTAAAATGAGGACGCTAAGAGAGAGACATCAGTATCGCCACCGGGACACAAGAGCCTTTGAGGTTTCACGATGAAGGCGAAGCTCATCGGGAAACATCCCTTCATGCTGCGGAGAGGGTCATTCCGGGCCGTTATTCGGCCCGGAATTCCCGCAGCGGGGGGTGGACCGAGCCACTATCCTGAATATGGTATGATTGCAGTGTTCCTGCCGATCTTCCGGGAACATGGTTTACCGTTCACGGAACCGGAGGTTTATGGGGTGTTCCCGGTAGAGGAGAAGGGCCGGCAGGGAGGGAAAGGCGCGGGCGCTTCGGTGGTGGACTTCCTCTGGATAACGAACAAAAAAAACGGGCCGACGCGCGCGTGGCGCCGGCCCGTTGTGAGGTTAGAAAGGAATCTCGTCGGCGGCTCCATCGACTGCCGCTACCGTCTCGGGATCCGCGCGGTTGCCGTTGCCATTCCCGTTCACCTTGTCCAGGAACTGCACCCGCCCGCCAGGTGCTACGAGGATCTCGGTGGAGAAGCGATCGGAGTCTTCCTCGTCCTTCTTCCATCGGCGGGTCTGGAGCTTGCCCGCCACGTAGACCAGGCGGCCCTTCTTCGCGTGCTTCTCGAACATATCCACCAGGCCGGGCTGAAAGGTGACGACCCGGTGCCACTCCGTCTTGTCGATGCGGTCACCGGATTGTCGGTCCACGTAGCCCTCGTCGGTGGCGATGGATAGATTTGCGACTTGGAAGTTTAGAGGATTTCATGCGGGGTATGGTTTTTAATTCATATATTTACAATAGGTTACAGGATAGATAATTCTTCAGACATTTGATTCGGAATGGAATCAACACCATATCAACACCACATGAAAGCCGTAGTTCCGGCTGCGCCAGACGCCACCCGGCAGCCTGTGCGCGAGAATTTGACGGTGCCGCAGCACCGGCCGATTTCCGATCATGTACCTGCCCGGCCCTGTCAGGCAGCGTCTCCCTCTCGTGAGAGTGCCCTTCGCCCGGGTCTCGCTGCCGGACTTCCTCAAGTTTCCCCTGAACTCACCCGCATGTGCTCACGCATGTTCGCAAAGAGAACGACTGAGCGCAATCGCATCGCGGTCCGCAGATGCCGCTCTACGCCGCGAAAAGGCCGAGTCTGGCCGGGGAGGGGGCGAAGGGTCGTCCGGGAGAGGACGTTATAGGAAAATCGCATTCATCATCGACCGGGTTTTCCGTGAGTTGTGTACGGCACCCTGCAGCATGTCTTCGGCGATGCTCGCGGCGACCCGATCGGCCGCCTCCTGCGCCGAATCGCGAGCGAGGTGCGTGAGGCCGAAAAGGCGTCGGCCGCGAGAGTGGGCGGGAGCATCGGCACCGACGTGTTACCCGCGGGAGATAAGTGATGGCGAAGCTTGGACGGACCACGATATCGAGGCGCACGGTGGAGTCGCTCGAGGTGGAGCGCGACACCGTCTACCGGGATAAGGATATGCCGGTCTCCGTGACGTGCGGCTCCATGACCTTCGTCACTCGTTCGCCTCGCGCGCGCTTGCGCTGGGCGAATCCCTCCCCGCCATCGGGAAGCTGCTCGGCCACGCGCGGGTCGAAACCACGGCGCGCTACGCGCATCCCGCGCGCAATTCAGTGAGAGAGGCAGCCCTCGAGGTATCAGAGAGCATCGCGGCGGACGTGCTGAAGGGGTATCCCGGGGCGTCCTCTCCCTGAACCCGCTACCCCGCTTCTGCCGTATTCTACCAGCGCGCGGTGAGGTCGACCCCGACGCCGTGGTCGGTCGTATCGTCCGCGGCCTCTCGCCGCGTGGCCTTTACGGCGAGCGAGAGGTCGGGGGCGCCTGCAGCCTCGGGTTCGAGGCGCCAGCCCACGTCGTAGTCCCGCGCCCCGGCCGAGAAGCCCCAGGCGAGGAAGGGAGAACCCGTGAAGCGTCCGCCGAAGGCGGGCAGCCCCCAGGCCGCCTCCGCGCGCCAGCCGTCGCTCCGCCCGCCGGAGCGCTTCGCCAGCGGATCGGAGGCGAACAGCGCGTCGAGCCCGTCCGCGGCCGAACCGCCCAGGTCGCGCCGGAGCGCGAACGAAGCGCCCCGTTTGCTCCCGGGGTCCGGGTCATAGGTAAGCGAGGCCGATATCCCCCGGTCCTTCAGGTCCTCGTCCTCGTGCGCGAGCAGCGTGCGGCCCGATACGTCGAGCACGAGGCCGAGACGCCCGGCGGTGAGCGATACCCCGGCGCCCACCTCGACGCCGAAGCCCGTCTCCGCGCCGCCCCCGTCGTGGCGCACCCCGAATTCGACCCGAGGCGCAACGACGCCGCCATCGAGCGTGAATTCACGGCTCCCCTCGATTCCCAGCCGAAGCCGGTTCACCTCGGAGCGCGAGGCCGAAAGCTCGCCGGTCTCATCCGAATCCGTGCGCGTCCACAGCGCGTCGGCGAGAAGGGCGAGGCTGAAGCTCCCGGGCTTCAAAAGGCCGCCCCTGAGTCCCGCCGCCGCCATGGACCACGTCGTGTCCGCGTCATAGCGGTCGCCCATGGCCGTCTCGAGCGTCACCTCGCCCGAACCGTAGCCGAGCGCGCCCCAGAGCTTCAGGCGTTCCGAGACCCGGAGCGAGGCATAGGGAACCGCCGCCGCCAGCGACGCCTCCACACTGCCGTCGCCTTCCCGCACGGCGCCGCTGCAATGGACCCTCCGCGTCCCGGCATCCAGAGGTTGGGGACAGCGCACGGAATCCGTACCGCTGCCTGCCCCGGAAACCGGTCCGTTGTCTGCATAGCCGCCTTCTCCGCTGCTATGCATCAGAGCCATGCCGACCAGCCAGTCGCCGCGCGCATAGTCCGCGCCCAGCATGGCCGTGGTCGCCTCGCCGTCGAGCGAGAAGCTGCCCTCCCGGCCGTCGAAGCTCGACTGCGCCGCCCGGCCCCAGAAGGCGAAGCTGCCGCCCGTGCCGTCCTTCTCCCCTGTCTGCGTGAAGTTCGAGCCTAATAGCAGGTCCCGCGTCGTCAGAAGGCGCGAGTCCGCCGGCGCACCTGCGCCGGAGCGGTACGACTCGCTGGCGAAGACCTCTCCCTCCCCGAGGGCGATGTGGCGGCCGCCCCCGGCCGTAATCGCGTGCGCCGCAGGCGACGCGCCGACAGGCCCGAAGGCGAGCGGCTGCCCGGCGATCGTGCCCTGCACCCCGGCGCTGCGCGAGGCCGCGATGCGCCCGGCTATGCCGTCCAGCGCCTGCTCCGCCGCCGTGCGACCGAAACGCGCCAGCCACGCCGCCGGCATCGGGTCGTCGTTGGTGATCGTGCCCACCGCAACACCGTCCGAAATCGACACACCTTCATCGGCGTCGAACAGGACCACCTCGAACGTCTCCGGATCCTCGTCATGGCTGTCGTTGTAGATGTAGACGGGAACCCGCGCCGTCGTCTTGCCCGGCAATATCGAGATCCGTGCCCGCCAGGCCCGCTTCCATTCGAAGTAGTCCCGGCCGGCCTTGGCCGAGACCGGTGTCGATTGGCGGGTCGCGTAGAGGATGGTGATTGTCCGGTCCGCGGGCTCGCTCATCGTCACCGTGAAATACCCCGTGCGCTGGTTCTCCTTGAAGCTCGCATCGGCAATCGAGATCGTCGGCCCCGACGACGCCGCGTCGTTGTCCGACACCGCCACCGTGGCCGCATTGTCCGGCGCCGCCGCCACCGTGTAGCCCGTGCCGGCATCCAAGGTCGCCGTGATCGAGCCGTCCGGCTCGTCCGCAGCGTCGTCCAAAGTGGCGACCTCCACGTCCACGCTGCCCGACACCGGGACGGTGACCGTCCTCGATCCCGCCTCGCCCGAAGCGGCGAAGGCGCCGCTCTGGCCGACGGTCAGCGTTATGTCGAGCGGCGCCGCAGGCGCCGGCTCGGCATTCACCGTGAAGGAGGCCGGGGCGCCTTCCGTCACCCCGCTGCCGGCGACGATGCTCACCACCGGCTCGTCATCGTCGCGCACCGTTACCGCGGCGCTGCCCTTGCCCCCGGCCACCGTGTATCCCGCGCCCGTGCCGAGGGTGACGCTCACCGAGCCGTCGGCCTCGTCCGCCGCATCGTCCACCGTGGCAACGGAGAGTGCGACGCCGGCGGCCCCTGCTGTCAGGACCACCGTCCGGCTGCCCGCGCCGGGCGCATCCAGGTAATCGCCGCTCTGGGCGACGGTGAAGGCGATCGTCAGGTCGGACTGCGGCGCCGGGTCGGCCGTGACCGTGAAGGCGGCATTGCCGCCCTCGTCCACGGCGGACCCCGCCGAGAGGCTGAGCGCGGGCGTGGCCGGCGTCGCCGGCTGCGCCTCGGCCTGTTCCGGCTGTTCCTCCGGCGCCGCCGCCAGGCATTCCAGCGCCTCGAGCACCGGGGTCCAGCGCTTGAGGCCGCGGTCCGCCTGCGCCCGCGCCTCGGCGACGGTCATCGGGTTGTTGCTGTAGGCGTTGCTCTCCCCGAAGGCCGCAAGCACCCGGCTCCAGCGCTCGACATGGCCCGAAGTCCGCCAGGTTTCGCTCGCAGCCTTCCGGGCGTCGGCAAGCAGGGCGCCTGAGACGCAGGCTGCCTCGGCCTGCGCGCTGGCGCTCAGCGCGTCGCCGCCCGGCCCCACGGCGAGCGTCGCCGTGGCGGCCAGCGCGTCGAGTCGCTGCGTCACGCCGTTGCCGTCCACGTATTCCGGCGTCACCGTGACCGTCAGCGTCATGGCTTCCTGGGCATCGTGCCGGATGGTGGCCGAGGCGCCCGTCACGCTCTCGGCGCCGGAGACGGCGGTCTGCGAACCGTTGGCATCCCATGACACCTCGTAGGAGGTGGCGTGTTCCACCGCGTCCCAGGTGACGCCGGCGCTGGCAGCGTCCACCGCCGTCACCTGCAGGTTGGCGACCGCCTCGGTGGGCGCCTGCGCCGGCGCGGCCTGCGCGGGCGCGTTCTGCGGCGCAGGAGGACAAGTCGGGGTGGCCGTCTCGTCAATACGCGAGGCCCGGCCGCCGTTCGGGCCGGCTCTGCTCGTCAGCAGCACGCACCTGGTGACCCGCTCGGCCTCCACGTCGTTCCAGCGCCGGTCCAGGGGGACGACGCTCCACTCGTACTTCCCGTCGGCCGGTTGGGGCCGGCCATGCACCCAGCCCACATGGCCCTTCGCCTCGAGTGCCGCATACCACGAGGTAGTGGTCTTGTCGTCGCCGGGGCTGATGAGGTTCACGGGCACGACCTTCTCCTGCACCGGGTGGCCGGCCGGTTCCACCGTCCGCAACTTGACGCGGAAGGCGGCGAACTGTTCGGCGGCGTCGTCATAGTCGTTGTGCAGCGCATTGTCCGGATGGTTCCAGTTAAACTCCAGGTCGATCATCTTCTTGCCGCCCGTGGTGAAGCCCGACCCGTAGGCATCGAGGACGAGTTTGCCGTCAACGTTGCTCGTGACGGCGGCCGGTTCGGTGCTGTCCGCCACCCGCACCTCGGCGATCTTGAGGCTGGTGTTGTTCGGGCTGTTGTCGCCCTTGCGGTTGTCGCCGGCGGCGTGCACGGAATCCGAGAGGCGGTACTGGTGGGTGGCTCCTGGATTGATCACGCGATCGTTATGCCGGAAGGCGAAGTGCCAGATCGGCAGCGGCGTGTTGACGTCATGCTGTGCGCAAAGGATGTTCACCGTCACCGTCTGCGCCCGGTTCCAGTTCTTGTCGGTGAAGGTCAGGAAGGACTTGGCGATGGTGATCCTGCCCTGCTGGCCACCACGCCAGCTGATGCCGTGGATTTGCGCGTTCTGCGAGAAGTGTCCTGTGAATGCGATTGAGCCGTCGTCGTGGTATCCGTCCCTGACATCAGGCCGGTCCAGATCGGTCGGGTCCCAGATCTCCACGCTGACATATTTGCCCGGGCCGGGCTTGCGGTCGAGCATGACCTTGTACTGCACTGACGTGAGCACGCGCCCGTAGTGCCGCTCTACTCTCTCCAGCTTTTCAGTGTTCTGGTTATAATGAAACGTCTTCTCAGTGCCGACTTTGCTGTCCGGGCAGTTGTTGTCCTGCGGCTCGTCAAGCTTGAAGTTCGTCTGGCTGAGCATAATCTGCGGCATGGTCGTCTGCGCGGCCGCCGGGGCGGCGAAGCCGCTCAACAGCAGTCCGAGCAACACAGCGGCAAGGCTCCGGCGCAGGCTGCCCGCGAACGCAGTGGAAGCAACGGGACGACCGGAGGAAGAAGCGGGCCGGCGGGTTGCGGGGCAACCGCCGGAAGAGCCGAGAGGCTCAGACCGGGCGGCGGAGCGCCCTAGGCGGCGCCACCACGGAGATGTAGCAAGAGCGGCTCGGCTCGGCTCGGCTCGGCTCGGCTCGGCTCGGCTCGGCTCGGCTCGGCTCGGCTCGGCTCGATTATGCAAAGACCCCCGGAGCCGGTTTGTCAACCCCCCGGAACGGATTTTCCGGATATCCCCGCCTCGCGCGGCGCAGAACCGGTACCCGGATTCACACAATTTCTTCCATCCCCTGACAAACGCGCTCAGTGTCTTCATCGTGACCTCGCTCCAATAAGTTGCCGGAAACCCCAAACCTTAAAATGAACGTTTTCAGAAACATAGAACATGAATACTTACGTAAATTATAAAACAATGGCGCACGAAAGCAACCCCCCTGAGCCTCACACCCTGGGCAAGACCCGGACTTCCCGTGAAAGACCCCGGCGCGCTTTGCGCCACCAAGAGGCCGAGCCGGGCCGGGAAGAGGCGGCGGAAGGGGTCCGGGAGGGAGGCTCTCCCTCTCCGGTCAGTACCGGTCGCCGACATCATCCACCCATTCCAAGGAGGCTGCGCGATGCGGAAACCAAAACCTGAAGCCAACACCTTCCTCACCCATCTCTCAAGCCGGGGACTGGCGGACGAGCGATACGAGGTAAGGCGCTACAAATCCACGGGAGGGGGCGAGCTCAGGCCCCTGCCAGCCAGGGAGAGCGCGGGGCGCAGGAGCAAGCGCGTGACGGCTTCCCGCCGGGCGGTCCGGGAGATGCGGCCCGCGCGGGATGAACTCATCGTCTGCACGGGGATCAAAATCCCCGGTAGCGGCCTGCAGCTCTGGGGCGAACACTTGGTCGGGGAAAAATGCTGTGCCGGTGAGTGTTCCCGGCCCGCGCCGGGAGGACGTCCTGCCGGCCCGGCGCCGGCCGCACGGATTCCATCCACCCCAGGGAGGGAGACGGCATGCCCTACAAGGACCCGGTTATTCGACGCGAGAGAGAACGCGAACGCCACAGGAGGCGGACGGCCGAGCGCCGCGCGCAGGGCATGTGCCCCAGGTGCGGCAAACACCCTCCCGCGCCCGGGCGAAGCCTCTGCGCGAACTGCCTCGAGAGAGGATGCAAGTCCGAACAAGCCCGATACGCCAGAGCCAAATCAGAGGGTACTCGATATGGCGGGCGGGATCCCGAGAGCCGCCGGCGCATGGCGCGCGAGAGGGCCAGAAAGCGCAGGCGCGAGCGTCTCGAAGCCGGGCTCTGCACGACTTGCGGTGAACGAAAACCCGCCGAGGGCGGCACGGTCTGCGGGATTTGCCGGGAGGAACGCCGCGCGGCGGAAAAGAGGCTCTATGAAAAAAGACGCTCCAGGAACCTTTGCGGTCGTTGCGGAGGCGCCGTAACCGGAAAGGCTTCGACGTGCGCTTCGTGCGCCAAAAGGGATTCAAAGCGCCGTCCGCTCAAGAACGCCGCCAGCCGGGCGCGCTATCATACAAGGCGCGCCCGCGGGGCATGTGTTGACTGCGCAGCCCCCTCTCATGGAGCAGCCAGGTGTGAGGCGTGCGCCAGGCGATCGTATTTCTCATCGGGCGAACACCGGGGAATGCCCGTCCATCCACCACGCTACACCGTGGTGGAACTGGCCACGGGCATCGAGCACGGACCTTTGGACTCCTGGGAGGAGGTCGCCATGTGCCTCGCCTTCGCGAAACTCTCACGCGATGAGGTCGAGGTCGTGGAGGATGCCTGCGTGATGGCGAAACTCACCGCGGCTCCCTGGTGAGCGCGCCTGCACGTGCCGCCGACGCCGACCTGCTCCGCAGCCGGCCCCACGGCGTCTGGATTCCTGCGGGAGGCTTCGACGGGGGGAGTCGACCTGTATCGGACGTCTCCGCGGGGCCTCAGGACCAGGGGCGGTACGGCCCCTGAGACCTCCCGCGCCCCGGCCGCCTTGACGAAGGGGCGAATCCCGGGCCGCGGGGCCGACGCTCGAGGCGCCACACCGCCATCCATACCGGAAAAGAGACCAGGAGCGCCTGAACGCCCACGGGGAGCGGACCGAGGAAGCCCATCACAGAGGCCGCGCCGAGTAGCAACCACGCCACCAGGGAGGGACCCGGATAGCCCGAGCGGGCAAGTCGCCGGCAGGCGAGCGCGAGGGGGATGCCGCACGGAGCGGCGGGCAGCAACTCCAGGACGTCAAGCAGCGTATCTGCACCCTCCATTGACCCGGTGCGCAGAACCTCCTCTGCGATAATCCCCGCAGGCAGCCACAGCAGCGCCGGCAACCAGAGCTTGAGTCGTTCCATACCTCCTCCCTTCCTCACCTCCGTGCGCTGTCTGACACGAATCCGCGGTAAAGGCAAACACCTTGCGCGAGTGGTTCCCGCCGGGTGAGAACCTCCTCTCGAGAGTGAAAGGGAAGCGGAGAGCCGGGCAAATACCCGGTAGGGGGGAGGGAGACGGTCTCCAGTTCCCGCCGCCGGGGACAACCCGAGAGGAGGCACGGCCATGTACGAGAACGACTACGACGTCGACGTTCCCACCGCGGATGAGTTGCTCGCAGAACTCGGACTCGATGCGTACACGATCCGCAAGCTGCGCGCCGAGGCGGACGGCGAAGTGGAGTTTTGTAGCGTTTAGGACGAACGGGGGGGGTCGGGGAGAGAGGATTTCCGGCTCCTCGACTTTATCATCCACACTACACTTCAAGGAGTAACAAAATGGCATTCGGACTGAACCGTGCGGAACTGATCGGGCGCTTAGGCGCCGACGTCACCATCAACCATCTCGCGAGCGGGGGACGCGTCGCAAATCTATCCATCGCCACCGATGAGGGCTACGTGGACAAGCAATCCGGTGAGAGGGTGGAGAAAACGGAGTGGCATAGGATCGTGACCTTCCAGCCCGGCCTGGTGGACATGTTCGAGCGGCACGCGAAGAAAGGCCGTCTGGTCTACGTCGCGGGCAAGCTCCAGACCCGTCGCTGGAAGAAGGACGAGGAGGATTCGGAACGCTTCTCGACCGAGATACTCGTAGCACCCGGCGGGGTCGTCCAGTTTTTGGACAAGGCGAACGGGAACAACAACGGCAACGGCGTGCCCGTCGCCGCAGGGGTCGGGGGTGAGGAGGAGGACATCCGGTTTTAAGTGCTCACAAGGGGTCGGCGCCATCACGCGCGTCGACCCCTTTTCTTATGCCCGTTGTCCGGAGGAAGTCCACCGCCGAAGCGCCCGCGCCTTTCCCTCCCTGTAGGCTTCTCTCGTCTACCGGGAACACCTCGATAGCCTCCGGTTCCGTGAACGATAAACCATGTTCACGGAAGATCGGCTTGCGCCTGCGATCATTCCATGCTCAAGACAGTGGCTCGGTCCACCCCCCGCTGCGGGAATTCCGGGCCGAATAACGGCCCGAAATGACCCTTTCCGCAGCATGAGAGATTGTTTCCCGATGAGCTTCGCCTTCATCGTGAAACACCAGAAACTCTTGTGTCCCGGTGACGGTACTAGTGTCTCTCTCTTAGCGTCCTCATTTTAGCACGCACGGCGCGGGGTCAAGGGTGCTTTTGCAAATAACGCAAAAGCATCTTTTTTTCAGAAAAAATCGGTGGAGCATGGATTTTTTCCGCTGCGCGCCCTCCGGGTGAAAAAAAGACTGAAAACCGCCCCTGACGCCCACGCCTAGCACGTGCTGAAAATGGGACGCCAAGAAACGCATCCGTTAACTCTCTGGAAAGGAGAAAGGCATGGATACCACCGTGGTGAACTTGAACGACTACGTTGCAGAAAACGGCAGCGGCCTGCTGGTGAGGATCGACCGCATGACGAAGTGGGGGAATCCCTTCCGGCTCGGCGCCGACGGCGACCGCGACGACGTCATCGAGAAATACCGCCAATGGCTGTGGAGAAAAATCCAGAATGAGGAGGTCAACCTCTACGAACTCGCCGACCTCCAGGGCTGCGAGCTCGGCTGCCACTGCCGGCCCCTCCCGTGCCACGGCGACGTCCTCGCCCGCGCCGCTGAATGGGCAGCCGGGTATCTCGACGAGATGCCCAGGGAAGTGGGGCGCAACGAGCGTGGATACGCTCTTCCCGAATTCGACCATCCCCTCGCTTGAGGACTACCAAAGGAGTGAACCATGACCGCTATACACGACCACAAGGAGATGAACATGAACGAGCACACGGAACACGAAGCGCAGAACGAATCTTTCACCGCCATGGTCTGCGAGCAGGCAGCGCTTTTCGGCGCCACGCCAGGGCCGGATGAGTTCGACAACCGCCCCGTGTGGGACGAGGGCGAGGCCACCGCCGCCGTCATCAAGGCCTTCGGCGCACTCGCGGAAGCAGCGCCCGACGGAACGCAACTTGCGGATGAGCGAAGAAACCTTCTCTGGGGCTTCGTCAACGCCCTGGACGCCCAGACACAAAGGCTCGACCGCGCCGCCGACAAACTCATCCCCGGCATCCGCGAACTGCAGCGCGAGCAGGACGGCTCCGAGATCCGCTCGCGTGAACTAGAACTCATGACCGACCGGGCCAACAATCTCACGGAACGCAGGGACGCCTTCGAGGGACTCAGGGACACCGCCGCAGAGGCCTACCGCGACCTGACCGGCGAGGTATGGCGGCCGAGGCGAGGATCGCACGTCAGCCAGACCGGCAAGCTCACCTCCGCCGTCATCGAGGCGCGCGACTTCCAGCGCGCCAGAAAGGACCGCGAGAACACGGCTCATCTTCCCCAGGGAACCCTCGTCGCCGTCGCGGGTGGCAAGGAGGCGAACGATGCGGGGAAAATCATCGCGCACCTCGACCGCCTCAAGGCCAAATACGCCGACGTCGTTCTCGTCCACGGCGGCGGCCCCGGTGCGGAGAAGATAGCGGCGGGATGGGCCGAGAGAAACGGCGTCCACCAGGTCGTCTGCAAGCCGGATTGGGATGCCCACGGACGGGCCGCTCCCTTCCGGCGCAACGACGAACTCCTCAACCTCCTGCCCAAGGGCGTGATCGCGTTCCCAGGCAGCGGCATCACCGACAACCTCGTCGACAAAGCTAAAACCCTCGGTATTCCCGTCCAGAAAGTAGCGTGACGTAAACGCTCAACGGGTCGCGTCGACAGCAGCAGGTCGGCGCGGCCCGGTTTTCCCCTCGTTCGTTCCGCTGCTCTTCCTCGCATACTCCACTCGTCTCCACGCTCAATCGCCGCTGCGGCTCCCGCTCGCCATTCTCTCCGGCGAAAATTCCCCTGTCGTTCGTTCCCAAGAATCCGCCGTTAGCCGCCCTTCGGCGCTTCGGATTGCACACCGGAACGCACCTCGGTGCAGGTGCAGTCCAGGCGCGCGCTTGGCATACAGTTCCTTGCTCAAACGACGCCAATTCCCGCCTCCTTCATACCAGAAAAAGTAATACCACTCTGGTGGCGCTCGTATCCCCTTGAAATTCCTGCACTTGAAAAATGGCGCATGTCATATGAGATACGTCTGTAACACGGTGTAACACAGGGATTTCCGGACCGAATGTCGATCAGCATACGGACGAAGATGCGCTCGAATATGATCTCTCCCGTCATCCGTCGCAAATGCGACGCAAGACACAGATGCCCATGGCTGTAATCGACCAGCATTTACTGGCCAGAGAATCCGGTATGCGTACGCCTTTTCGGCTTCCAAAAGGCGCCGGCGGGAGCCGGAAACATCTCACATGAACGACAATTCAGAGTGCAAAACGAGGGAAAACGGCATGGAAAAAACGATCAACAAGCACATCAGGGTCGATGAAGATCACTGGAAACGGATTGAAAAAGAGGCGCACAAGAGGGGGATTTCACCGAACCAGCTCATGATCTCAGCGGCGCTTGAGGCCATCGAGGGACAAGAATGGCCCCGAACGGAGGCGGAAATCCACCTGTTACGCTCTGCCATGTTCACCGCGCAGGCCATAATCCGTGACATGGAAAAGGCCGGACACGATGTTGATATCGAGCAAATCAGACGGGATATCTCCGAAATCGCACCTGAATTACCGAAAAAACAATGCTAAATTGCAATTGAGGAGCTGTCAGTTGTCGAGACAATTGTCTAGATTTAACAACTAGATCACACTCCGCCACTTCCGTGATCTACCAAGCTCCGAGACAGTTTCGGCGATCAGAAACGGGAGACACAGACCGGGACACGAGTTCGCTCCAGATAGGTCCAACCGTTTTTCAACCCATTTCATCACCACAGCAAGAAAATTGTAAACAGGGGCAAGTCCAATTTCGGTGTGCACGGTCCGCTGCCCTGAGTGGCGGCAAGGGATATCTAGCCCGCACCTCACCTACCTCTAAAACGTCCTCTGGCAATGGCTCGCCGACGCCCACGCCACGCTTGATGCAACCATTGCGGGGACGTATGGTTGGGATGAGGAGATTTCAGACAATGAAGTCCTGAAGGGACTCTTAGAATTGAACCGACAGAAAAAATGTCGTCCTGGGTCACTGGAATGATGAGAATTTGACTAATTCCACGAAGCAGGTTGCAAAATATCCCCGAGAAAGTCCGAGTATGCCATGAACTTTGCTTTTTCTTGCATGATGAGAACACACGTGCTCTGGTCGAATGTGAACAAGCTGGCGCTCATTTGGAAACGAAATAATTTAAGAACCAAGCGGAATTCGAGAGATACGAAGAACTATGCAATCATACCGATTCAATCGGGGCTCTGCGAGAACTTCGATATGCCAACGCCTCCAAGAAAGTTGTTTTAAAATACCATTTCCATAGCGATGATCTCTGATTGCCTGCACCATGTGTATGAAGCACTGCGATGTTTTGAGAAACGAAAATGTGTAGTGGGATTCAATTTGTTGAGAAAACCTCTGGTAGAGAACTTGCTTTACTTGTCATGGATGTATGGAAACCCCGATGAATTTCACCTTCAATTCACAAAAGGTGCTCCAAATATTCTTGCATTAAGTGCGCTGGGTACAGAACGCAAACAGATTTACTCGAAGACGATAAAAAATCTTGAGCATTATTATTTGTTTGACTCAGAGTATATAGAAGATACGATCAACAACAAGGGAAATGAAAACGGGTTCCAATAATTTTTCCAGCATGCGGCTCAGTTGGTAACAACTTGGAAAGCTGAACTTCGAACCGCTTCAGAAATTTTAATTTCATATTCAAGAACCCCTTTGATGATGATATTTATGATTTGATTTACCAAAATCTCCCATATCTTCTACTGTTCACTTCTCATCTGATTATCGGGGTTATTAATAGGATGGAAGCAATGGGTGAAACTTCCAGCCGTATTTTCCATATCAGGACTATGTTCTCGTATGAATTAATCAATGAACCGAACGAGCACCATGCGTTATCAAATTTTGAAAAACTCTTATCTACATCTCCTAGCTGCTCAAGATGCTCCACGAAATGCAAGATCACACTGTATAATGCTCTCAACATGTTACTGATGTCGAGATTTCGGTGCACGTATTGCAGAAAAAGCGAGCCTTTTCTCCTTTTCTCGTATCCAGAGCATCAACTGTCAACTGTATAGTTGTAAGATAGAAAATGAGGATTTACTTGTCGTTTAGTATTTAATGAGCGTTGCCCGGCCTCTACTTTATGGCGGACGACGACGTAAAATTCATTTGGAATGAAGGGGCCATGGCGCGAAAAACATCGAAAAAAACTCAGGAACCAGGTAGCGGAGCCATAACGGGCTATGAGCGAGAACTTTGGCAGATGGCCGACACCCTCCGCGGCTCGATGGATGCGGCCGAATACAAGCACGTCGTACTGGGTCTCATTTTTCTGAAATACATCTCGGACGCCTTCGAGGAAAGACACGCTCGCCTAGAAGCCGAACGGGCCGATGGCGCGGACCCCGAAGACCCGGACGAATACCGCGCCGAGAACATCTTCTGGGTGCCGCGCGAGGCGCGCTGGGAGATTCTCAAGACCCAGGCGCCGCAACCCGCTATCGGCCAAATCGTCGATGGCGCCATGGCGGCTATCGAGCGCGAGAACCCGGCGGTCAAGGACGTACTGCCCAAGGACTACGCCCGCCCCGCGCTTGACAAGGAACGCCTCGGGCAACTGATCAACCTCATCAGCAACATCCGGGTGGGCGACGCGGACGCCCGCTCTAAGGACGTTCTCGGCCGCGTCTACGAGTATTTCCTGTCAGAGTTCGCGAGCGCCGAGGGGAAGAAGGGCGGGGAATTCTACACCCCGCGCTGCGTCGTCAGGCTCCTGGTAGAGATGCTGGGGCCCTACCGGGGCCGCGTCTATGACCCATGTTGCGGCTCCTCGGGCATGTTCGTGCAATCGGTCGAGTTCATCGACGCGCACACCAGTGGCAACGGCAATGCTGGAAAGGCGCGCGGCGACATCTCGATCTACGGCCAAGAATCGAACTACACGACTTGGCGGCTCGCGAAGATGAACCTCGCCATTCGCGGCATCGAAGGGCAGATCGCCCATGGGGACAGTTTCCACAACGACCGCCATCCTGATCTCAAGGCGGATTTCATACTCGCCAATCCCCCCTTCAACGTCTCGGACTGGGGCGGCGAGCGGCTCACGGACGATGCGCGATGGCGATACGGCGTCCCGCCCAAGGGCAACGCCAACTTCGCCTGGGTGCAGCACATGGTGCATCACCTGGCGCCGGGCGGCGCTGCCGGTTTCGTCCTGGCCAACGGCTCTATGTCTTCCAACCAGTCGGGCGAGGGCGGGATTCGCAAGAGCCTGATCGAGGCGGAACTCGTGGACTGCATGGTCGCTCTGCCGGGGCAGCTTTTCTATTCGACGCCGATTCCCGCATGCCTGTGGTTCCTAGCGCGGGACCGAAGGCGAAGCGGCGAAATCCTCTGCATCGACGCGCGCAAGCTGGGCCGCATGGTCGACCGCACCCACCGCGAGCTGACGGAAGAAGACATCGCACGGGTCGCCGGTGCCTACCATGCCTGGCGCGGCGGTGAAGATGCGAAGGAATACGCCGACGTTCCCGGCTTCTGCAAAAGCACGGCGATGGACGAAATTCGCAAGCACGGACACGTGCTGACACCCGGCCGCTACGTGGGCGCCGAGGCGAAAGAAGACGACGGCGAGCCGTTCGAGAAGAAGATGAAGCGTCTTGTCGCGCAGCTTCGGGAACAGCAGGCGGAAGGCGCTAGGCTGGATACGGCGATCTCACGAAACCTGACTGAGCTCGGCTTCTGGAGCGGAGACTGACATGCCTTATGATAAACCCGAAATTACGCCCTTCGAAAAGGCGATCCAGCGCCTCGAAGAAGGGTTGACGCGTTATCAGGCCGATACGAGTGATACCCAGATTCGAGACGGCCTGATTCAGCGTTTCGAATTCACCTACGAGCTGGGACACAAGGTTCTCAAACGCTATCTCGAGTATGCTTCGGCGAATCCGGAACAATTCGATGAGATGACGTTTCAGAACATGATCCGTACGGGAAACGAGCAGGGCCTGCTGTTGGGAGACTGGCCGAGTTGGCGCGTCTTCCGCGATATGCGCACGAAAACCAGTCACACCTATAACGAGAATACCGCAATCGAGGTAGTAGCGAGCATCCCTCGCTTTCTTGAAGAAGCGGTCTATCTTTGCGGTAAACTGCGGGAACGTCTGGCATGAGCAAGGAACTCCCGAACCTTGACCTTCGCCCCGATCATATGGACATCGTGCGCGACGTCCTTCGACGGCACGTTCCGGATCGCAAGGTGCTGGCCTTCGGTTCGCGTGTGACTTGGACCGCGAAGCACTATTCCGATCTCGATCTCGCCGTTCTGGGCGATGAGCCTTTACCGCTGAACCTAACTTCGGCCTTGGCGGAAAGTTTTGACGATTCCGACCTTCCGTTCAAGGTGGATGTCGTGGACTGGGCGAGCACCTCCGAGAGTTTTCGGAAAGTGATCGAAAGGGATTATGTGGTGTTGGTGAATGAACACGACCAGCCATTAAGGGAAAGTAATTCACGTGAAGATAGTGTCTGGTTAGAGAGCTTACTGGGCGAACTGACGGACAACTTTGATTCTATACGTGTACCCGTTAAGCAAGCAGACAGGCAAGCCGGTCCTTACCCATACTATGGCGAATCCGGAATTGTTGATCACATTGATGATTATCTTTTTAATGGAGAATATCTTCTCATCGCAGAAGACGGAGAAAACCTTCGGACACGAAACACGCCAATCACTTTCCTCGCCAATGGAAAATTTTGGGTCAATAACCATGCCCATATCCTCCGAGGTAACCACAAGGCGAATACACGATATTTAATGTATGCGTTATCGGCGTTGGATATAAGTGGCTATCTAACTGGTTCAACGATGCCTAAGCTAACACAAGGTAATATGAACCGCATTCGTATGATTACTCCCCCCCTCCCTGAACAACGCGTCATCGCGCATATCCTGGGTACGCTGGACGACAAGATCGAACTGAACCGCCGGATGAACGAGACGCTGGAGGCGATGGCCCGCGCGCTGTTCAAGTCCTGGTTCGTCGATTTCGACCCCGTCCGCGCCAGGATGGAAGGCCGCGACACCGGCCTGCCCAGCAACATCGCCGACCTCTTTCCTGATCGCCTGGTGGATTCGGAGTTGGGCGAGATACCGGAGGGGTGGGAAGTTAAAACACTCGGGGAGGAACTGAAATGTTTGGTTTCTGGAGCACGTCCTAGGGGAGGTGCAATTGAAACTGGCATACCCAGCATTGGGGCAGAAAATGTGGTTGGTCTTGGGCAATACGATTTTTCCAAGACAAAATACATACCCAAAGAATTTTTCGAGAAGCTGAAGACCAAAGCTGCCATAGTGCAAAAGGGGGATATATTACTTTACAAAGATGGTGCATACATAGGACGGAAAACTTATCTGGATTATGAGTTTCCCTATTCAGATTGTGCTGTTAACGAACATGTGTTCATCCTCCGGCTACGTAACAAAGAAGCACAGCGATATTTGTTCTTTTGGCTCGATCAGGACTCGATGACGCAAGAAATCATTAGTCTGAACTCAAACTCAGCGCAGCCAGGGATCAACCAAGCCGGAGTACGTAGTTTGCCACTTCTCGTACCTTCTAGAGAGATTCTTCACACATTCAACCAACATTCAGGCTTGTTAACCGATCATATTTTTACTAATTGCCACCAGTCCCGCACTCTTATAGCTCTGCGCGATGCCCTGCTCCCGAAACTGGTATCGGGGGAGTTGCGAATGTCTCATACAAATCAGGATATAGCCCCAGCCATATGAGTCTCTCTGACTTGAACGGGTTGTGATCAAGCTAGCGGGAGCGAATCCAAATGGATAAAGTGAATTGCGCAATTCCTTTAACCGAAACCCAGATAGAGGTTTTGCTTGGCAGTCAAAAACCCCGGTCCATGCCTGCAGAAGCAACTATGCGGCTTTCGCCCACCCCGAGAGTTTTTATTGAAATTACCCTACCCTATGACCTACTCCTGTCTACAACCAACATGGGTAGGCCAGGCACGAGACTCAAGTTACGTCTGCCGCACAATGTCGAGACGGCAGTCAACCCCGAAATAGAAGCGGAGGTAGTGAGGGTCAGGGGTGAGGTCCCAAGTAGTTGCCTGATGACAACCCGGCAACCTGTAACCGTTGTTGAAACTAGAGAAAATCTTCGGTCCGTGAGATTCAACCTCATCAATTTCTCAACTTTGGCTCAGGTGAGGAATCCCGCATTGCTGGAAGCAGAACCGTGGCGCATCGAAATCAAACCGCTTCCAGAACTCTTCAACATCAAGACAGTATTGAAGGCAGAGAGCGGATTCGCTCTCACCCACGAGGGTTCTATCCGGCGCTCGGACGGCGAATCGTTCTCCGCAGAAGAAGCGCACAAGCTCCTAGACGTACTCCATTTATTTTTGTCGTTCGCCCGTGGCGGAAATTGCGGAATAACCCTCATTGTCGGCATTGACGAACATGGCGAGAAAGGATGGGAGCAATGGGGAACCTATTCAACCTACCCATGGTATAGTCTGTCCTGCTGGTTGGATCATCGGCAGAACAATGATTGCGAACTTTCTATGGTTTGGCCGGTATTTTGGCGCAAAATAAAGAAGGCGACGGGTGCTCAAGACGATCCAACCCGCATTGCACTTTATTGGTATCTACGCAGTAATGAGTCAAACAACCCATATAGCGGGATCATCTTGACGCAAGCGGCTCTTGTGCGTTTGGCCAATCAAATATTACCGCAATCAGAGTACAAATCATTAAAACAAAAGAAAAAGGCCGAAGAGAAGATGATACGGGCTGTTCTGCAACAATCGAAAATCGACTGTGCGATACCTGATTCATTGCAAAATCTAAAGGACGTGAATCTCCAATTAGACGGCCCGGCAATCTTGACAGACCTACGCAACGATCTCGTCCACTCTGAAATGAACTGTGAAAATGTTTCTCTGGAGGCGTATCTTCAAGCGTGGAATTTGGGGCAATGGTATGTTGAATTGTTTTTGCTAAATCTCTTCGAGTACAAAGGAAAATATGCGAATCGAATAACATACAACTATAAAGGAATTTACCAACCCGAAGTCGTGCCTTGGGTCCAGCATTGAGGGTCAATGATGTCCAGCGCCTTCACCGAATCCGGTACCGAATCGGATGTGCCCGTCTGGCTCGAATAACTAGAGAGCACATTTTCCACAGCCAGGGAATCACCCCCCCCTGAAACTTTGAGTGTAGAGCGGTGAAGTACACTAAAGTAGCAATTTCAGACGAAAATCACTTGCTGATTGCAAGAAAGGTTCGAACCCTTGATGCTTCATCTCCGGTTGAGTCATACGTTCGGCGCCGGGGAATGAACGTCACGAGGAACCCCGGCGCTGAGTAAAAACGCAGAGAGCGGAGGAGGCCGATACACGCGCCGCCACCGGTTCTCTACCCTGAGGACCCGATGCAAGGCTTCACGGAATGGGAAGTCGAGGAGAACGCTCTCGACTGGCTATCAGCCATTGGCTGGCAGGTCGCCCACGGCCCGGATATCGCGCCTGATACCCCAGGTGCGGAGCGGGCGACCTACAGCGATGTCGTCCTGGAGAAACGGCTGCGGGATGCGCTAGCCCGGCTCAACCCCGAACTTCCCGCCGAGGCTATCGAGGACGCCTTCCGCAAGCTATCCCGGCCCGAGGGGGCGACGCTCGAAGCCAGGAACCGCAGCCTTCACCGGGTCCTCGTGAACGGCGTGACGGTGGAATACCGCGATACCGGCGGCGCAATCCGTGGCGCGCAGGCACGGGTGCTGGATTTCGAGGAAGTCGAGAACAACGACTGGCTCGCCGTCAACCAGTTCACCGTCGTCGAGAACAGGCGCGAACGCCGCCCGGACGTCGTGTTGTTCGTGAGCGGCCTGCCGCTCGCCGCCCTCGAACTCAAGAATCCCGCCGATGAGAACGCGACCATCTGGAGCGCCTGGCGGCAGTTCCAGACCTACAAGGCGGAAATCCCCTCGCTCTTCGCCTACAACGCGGCCCTGATGATCTCCGACGGGGTGGAGGCGCGTGTCGGTGCGCTCACCGCCGGGCGGGAGTGGTTCAAGTCCTGGCGCACGATATCCGGCGAAACGTTGGCCGACTCACATTTACCTCAGTTGCAGGTGATGCTGGAGGGCGTCTGCGAGCGGCGGCGGTTTCTCTCGCTGGTCCGTAACTACATCGTATTCGAAGACGAGGGCGGCGGTGCGCTGGCGAAGAAGATGGCGGGCTACCACCAGTTCCACGCGGTCGAGGCCGCGGTCGCGGAGACGCTTCGCGCCGCCGAGTTGCGAGATGCCGCAGGTGAAGACGGCGGTCATGAACCGGACCGCAAGCCGGGCGGGGAGCCGGGCGACAGGCGGATAGGCGTCGTCTGGCACACGCAAGGCTCGGGCAAGAGCCTGACCATGGCCTTCTACGCCGGGCGCATCGTCCGCGAGCCCGCGATGGAAAACCCCACCATCGTCGTGCTCACCGACCGAAACGACCTCGACGACCAGCTCTTCAGCACATTTTCACGTTGTCGCGACCTGCTGCGCTGGCCACCGGAACAAGCGGCGAGCCGCGCGGACCTGCGCGCCAAGCTCGCGGTGGATGTGGGCGGCGTGGTGTTCACCACCATCCAGAAGTTCTTCCCCGAAGAAAAAGGCGACCGGCACCCCCTCCTGTCCGAGCGGCGCAACATCGTGGTGGTCGCCGACGAGGCGCACCGCAGCCAGTACGACTTCATCGACGGTTTCGCGCGCCACATGCGAGACGCCCTGCCGAACGCCTCTTTCATCGGCTTCACCGGAACGCCGATTGAACTCAGGGACGCCAACACCCGCGCGGTGTTCGGCGATTACATCAGCGTCTACGACATTCAGCGCGCGGTCGAGGACAAGGCGACGGTGCCCATCTACTATGAGAGCAGACTAGCCAGGCTCGCCATCGAGGAGAGCGAGCGCCCGAAGATAGACCCCGAGTTCGAAGAGGCGACCGAGGGGGAGGAAATCTCGCGCAAGGAGAAGCTCAAGACCAGATGGGCGCAACTAGAAGCCGTGGTCGGGGCGGACGAGCGCCTGAAACTGATTGCGGAGGACATCGTCGCGCATTTCGAGAACCGTCTTGAGGCGATGGACGGCAAGGCGATGATCGTCTGCATGAGCCGTCGCATCTGCATTGACCTCCACCGCGAACTCGCCCGCCTTCGTCCCGACTGGCATGACGAAGATGACGACAAGGGAAGTCTCAAGGTCGTGATGACGGGCGACGCCACCGACCCGACCGACTGGCAGCCCCACATCCGCAACAAGCTTAAGCGGGAGGCGCTGGCGAAGCGTTTTCGCGACACGGGAGATTCTCTGCGCGTGGTGCTCGTGCGCGACATGTGGCTCACGGGTTTCGATGCTCCGAGCCTGCACACCATGTACGTGGACAAGCCGATGCGCGGCCACGGGCTGATGCAGGCGATAGCGCGCGTCAATCGCGTGTTCAAGGACAAACCGGGCGGCCTCGTCGTCGATTACCTGGGTCTTGCGCATGAACTGAAGCGCGCGTTGGCGACCTACACTGAAAGCGGCGGGGAGGGTCAGACCGCCATCGACCAGGAAGAAGCGGTGAAGGCGATGCTCGAGAAATACGAGATATGCTGCGCCCTGTTCCACGGCTTCGACCGGGAGAAGTGGAGCATCAAGGACTGGCGCAGCTTGCCTGCCGCCCAGGAGCACATCCTGGCGCACGAGAACGGCAAGGACCGCTGTCTCAAGGCGGTGCGCGAGCTTACCCAGGCGTTCGCCCTGGCCGTTCCCCATGAAAAGGCAATCCGCATTCGCGACGACGTGGCGTTCTTTCAGGCGGTTCGCTCCGTGCTAGCCAAGCGCGCTGAAACCGAAGCGCGTCCCGAAGAAGAGCTGGATCACGCCGTTCGCCAGATCATCTCCCGCGCGGTGGCGTCGGATGGCGTCATAGACATCTTCGCCGCCGCGGGTCTGGAGAAGCCCGACATCTCGATTCTTTCGGATGAATTCATGGACGAGGTGCGGGGCATGAAGCAGCGAAACCTCGCCGTCGAGTTGCTGCAGAAGCTCCTGAAGGGCGAGATCGCCGTCCGTAGGCGGAAGAACGTCGTCCAGGCGCGTTCGTTCGCCGAGATGCTGGAGCAGACCATCCGGCGCTACCAGAACCGGGCCGTCGAGGCCGCGCAGGTGCTCGAGGAGTTGATCGAACTCGCCAGGGACATGCGCGCAGCGTCCGAGCGAGGAGAAAAACTTAAACTTTCGGAAGACGAACTCGCCTTTTACGATGCCTTGGAGACTAACGACAGTGCAGTGAAAGTGCTTGGCGACAAGACCCTTCGGGTCATCGCCAGAGAACTGGTCGAAACCGTGCGGGGCAACGTCACCATCGACTGGACGATTCGCGAGAACGTGCGGGCGAATCTTCGAAGGCTGGTGAAACGGATCCTCCGTAAGTACGGCTATCCGCCGGACAAACAGGAAAAGGCGACGCGGACGGTGATCGAACAGGCGGAGGCGCTTTCCGTCGGTTGGGCGGTGTGATGCCGGACGGATTTTCAGACGCCGACTGGATCGACCGCCTAGCAAGGGCTCTTCCCGTGCTGGCGGAAGCACAAGAACCTTACCTGTGCGAATACCGGGAGCAGACCCCCCGCAAGCATGTCGTGTTCGATGGGCGGGGCGGAAATCGGCCGCCGTTTCCACTGGACGACTTGCGCGATCTCTATGCGATGGCGCACCACTGCAAGATATTCAGCAGGGAGAAACATTACGCGCCCTTGCTCGCGGTGTTGGATCCGCTGCGGTACATCCTGATTTCCCATCCCACGCTTGAGCGGGTAGTGGGCCGGATCGTCGGCCAAGACGAGTTCCTGTTGGAGATCCTCGGCTCCCGCACTTCTACCTCCCCAGCCGATCTGGTTGCCGGACTGATGGCGCGCGCCGCGGAAGTGTGCGGCGACCGCTTCCGGACGGCAGCGGGCGAACTGAACGCTTTGCTCGAACCCGCTGGCGACGAAGGGCCAACCCATGTGCTGGGCGATCTCGACATCGGTTACGACGCATTGCTGTTCTACGGGCTGAGCGTCATGGAACGGGTCGAGGTTACGGACGGCATGATGCTCCTGCCCTTCGAGCGAGTGAGTCGCTTCGTGGACCAGAACATGGTGGAAGAGCTTGCTCTGCCGGGTGCCGGATTCCACGACTGGCAGTCGATTGGGGCGGTGGTCAGACCGTTTCGGTGGAGGCCTGTATTCCGCCGGATCGACCACTGGATGGACATAGCGTTGAAGTCTCCAGAGTCGTTTTTCCGGGAGGCGCAGATGTTCCTGGATCTGCTGGCCGTAGCTCACACGACGCCGATAGTGCCGCTTGCGCAATTGTACAATTGCATCGACCGTTCCGCCGGTCGGCTTCTGGGTCGGGAACGCCATGGCCCCGGTCGCTACGGGAACAGCCCGGCGCACGGCTTCAACGGATTCGAAGTGTGCCCGATGTTGGCGTCGAATGCGCTTGCCGAAGCGAAAGAAGCCTTCGAAAACCGAAAGAGTGAACGCTACAGGAGGATGGCGCCGACCGTCGGCCGGCTTGCCGCTGCTCTCGCTCGAAACGGGCGGTTCGCAGACGAAAGTAGGGTTGTGGATGTCTCCATCGCACTGGAAGGCATGTACGACCTGCCCCGGAATGGAATCTCAGGCAAATTGCGGGAGAGGGTTTCCTGCTTTCTCGGAACCGATACGGAAAACCGGGGAAGGATAAAGGAAGACGTCAAGGCATTTTACAACGCGCGGTCGGAAATCGTTCACAGCCGCTCGGACAAAGTATCCCCGCCGAGAAATGATGCAGCCTTCGTCAAAGGCTTCGACATCGCCCGCAAGTCGTTGTTCAAGCTTTTGCGTGAAGGGACGCCCGAAGACTGGAATGCGCTTTCGGTCGATGGATTCTGAAACACCGGTGTGAACTGCAATCTGCGTACGTTTCCGCCAAACAAAACTGCCCGATCGACGCGTCGTCGATGATCCCGTTAAGCTGCTTTCGGCAATTCGAGACACCCGTCACGTTATTGTCGGAGGCAGCGAGTGGCGAAAGGGACAGGTCGGAGGATAACGTAGGGGCAAACGATCATTGGGACGGGATCGGAAAACCAGCGCGAACACCGCCGCCAGCGTGAAAGCATAGAACTTGGTTAAAACTGTCTTAATTCCCGCCATTACGTCTCTCCTTTCCTGAATTGAAAATCTCCCACTTCTCTAAAGGTCAGGCCGTTGTTATCACCACGAAGATTTTTCGGCAGGGGTTTCCGTTCGGTGCACGAATGGTGCAAGAGATACCAGTGCCTGTCGGTCGCGGCGCAACAAGAGCATCTTGCACGGGTGATCCGGGGCCGCTGCGCATACTATGGTTTGACGGGGAACGACAAACGTCATCGGTGGTTCCGCTACAAGGTCGCCCGCATCTGGCGGAAGTGGCTTGCGCGCCGCAGCACCTCAGGTGCATGAAGCGGGAGCGAAGGCAAAGCTTCCTGAGTGAACCTGTCGGGTGGGGAACCGAGTGCGTCAATCGCGCACGCTCAGGTCTGTGTGTGTGGGCTCGGTAAAGACCCCTCCTACCGGGCCGTATACGCTCGCTCGCGGGGTGATGAGTATCAAAAATTCGCCGACCCAAACCGGATACGCCGTGCCATACCAATAACTGTCTCTGAGTCTTGCAGAATTATCACCCCCACAAGCGAACGTATATCCGACACGTACCTGCCAGGATGCGCGGGAGTTTGAATTCGCCCGCTTCCGATTTGATTACGTATTGCAGATAAGCAAATCCCCAACAAAACTCGCAAAATACAAATACCCGTAATAATTTTAACAAGCTACAAGAATCCCTCGTCCGCTGCCCCCCCCACTGCCTGATAACGGGCGATTTACGAGTGAATCCACCATAACCCGTTCCTCACATCCGCCTTATCATCCGCGACACATTCCAGAAGACCTGGATGTCGCTTTCGAGGAATAATCGGGGAGCACAGTGCGGCTTGGGAGAGATTGGCCTGAGTCGAGGCGGTGCGTCCTCCTCCGAATCGCCTCGATCCATCTGGCCGCCGTCCCGTCACCACCAAAAGCACGAACGACCTGCCCGCCGACCTGAAAAAAAAGTTGTGAAGCAACCATCCGTTTGCTAGCATTCTCACGATAACAATCGCTTCGGCCGGTCAAAGAAACCAGGAACTGCGCCAGCGGAGATGGCCTGGGGGATGGCCCAACGATGTTGCGAATTCGATGGGCACGTCGGTCGGTTCTCGGACATCACGGTAGGCGCCACCATCGTGAAGGAGTAAAGCTATGAAACAGGACTCGAACAGAAAATCCCTACGGGCCGCATTACTCGCTGCTGTTGTAAGTGTCATGCTGGCGGCGTGCGCCGCGCTTGGCGCGCCGCAGGCGGCACTCGCCGCGGACGCCGGCGCAACCGAGGGCGACACGATGGAGTTCACGGTCAAGCTCGGGGCGGCGCCGAACGGCTGGGCGGTGCGCTACAAGTACAAGACGGAAGACGGCGCGGCTGTGAAGGGCGAGGATTACGAAGAGACCACCGGCACCGTGACCTTCAATTCGGGGGTCAAGGAGCAGAAGGTCTATGTGGACACGATTGACGACAGCGATGAAGAAGACCCGGAAGTCTTCAAGCTCAAGCTCTACGACCAGGAGGTCAACGGGCTCTACCGCGGTGTCACGGGGTGGGTTTCACCGACATCCAGCATCCGGTCCATGCCGAGTACGATGACGTTGAAGGGCCAGATCCAGGACAACGATCAAACGGTCAAGATGGGATGCGGGAACGCGGGTCAGTACTGCCAGTGAGTCCGCGCTGCCGTGCAATGAGCGCGGGCGATACCGCTTCAAGCTGGTAACCCCCGCCGAGCATGGCAAAAAACAAAGGAGACGAATGCCATGAGAACCTCATACAGAATCTTCCCCACGCTTGCGCTGGTCCTGTCGGTGCTTGCAGGCGGGCTCCTCGCCGCGCCGGGGGTCTACGCGCAGAATGTGAGCGTGGATGCGAGCGCGAAGGAAGGCCGCAAGGTGACATTCGTGATCACCGTGACGGGATTCACCACGCGCGGCAATGACGTTCGCTACTCATATCGAACGAAGGACGATACGGCGGAGGCCGGCAAGGATTACAATTCGGCGGACAGCTATGTCACATTTACCCCGAACAACCCCACAGTCGGGATCAATATCACGACGATCGAGGACGATGTCGAGGAAGATAACGAGACCTTCGAACTGGAGCTGTACGACCGCAAGGTCAAGGGAGAGTACCCGGGCGACACCACGTAGCGCACGTCTTCGGCCACCTATCCCAGAGCGCAAAAGCTCACCATGACCGGTCGGATTGTCGATCAATAATCGGGGACCGGACAGAAAGGAATGAGGCGATGAAGAGAATCTCAACCTGGCTCAGGACCTCTCCCGGAATTGCGCTGGCAGCGGCCGTGCTGGCCGCCGCCCTTGCCGCCACCCCCCTCGCCCGCGCCCAGGACGGCCCGACGCAGGCCGAGTGCCTTGACGCGTGGAACGCGAGCGACGCCTCCGAGCATTGCCCATTTTCCAGCAACCAGTTCTGGATGACTGCTTCGAACGGAGAGTGCAGCGTTACGACCAGGTGCCGGAAATCGGATGGCTGGGCATCGCAGATGCAAACCGTCACCGGCAATCTGGATGACATGCGCGATCTGGTGAGCTGCAACGGCGTGCTTAAAGTCAGCTCCTGCCTCTCCGCTGATCAACAAGCCGCCCTGGCGACAGCCTGCGAGGAGGCGTGGGATGACAGCGATGCCA
Source organism: bacterium (assembly GCA_965213625.1). GTDB lineage: Bacteria > UBA8248 > UBA8248 > UBA8248 > UBA8248 > Bin107. Next base: position 26,514 of record CBDBZU010000004.1, on the reverse strand, counting down.
GCCAGAAGTGCGGTTCGTCCTACGGATCCCACAGCGTGTCGATATCAAGCCAGCAGTGTCATGTCGCGACCTCCTGCGGGACCCTGGCGGTGGCAGCGTCCTTCTACGGGTCGCCCGACGATGTAAAACAGCTCGATTACTGCGATAACCAGTTATCCACCTCTTGCCCCATCCCCGTGACGGTCGAGAACTGCAAGAGCGCATGGGATGCGAGCGACGCCAGCAATACCTGTAGCGTTACAGGATATGATACCAGGCCGGTCGCGGTGGATTCGGGACAATGCACCATGAGGGCCAGGTGCAGAAGATGGAGTACTTTGTTCGTCGGAGAGATCTCACCTCGTTATGGCGATTTCAAGGGGAGTGTGGAAGAGGTGGAACGCCTCAAGAACTGCCACGGGTACCTCAAGACCTCCTGCTGATCTCCCGGTTTTGCAGGTTGCATGACATCGACCGGCTTTCTACTTGCCCTGGAGTCCGGCGATGGGATCGAGCCGCGAGGCCTGGTGGGCGGGCTGGAACCCGAAGAACAGGCCGACCGCCACCGCCGTGCCGAGGCCGCTGGCCACGGAGAGCCCCGAGATCAGGAAGTCCCAGCCGGTGAAGCGGCAGATCGTCCAGGTTGCCGCCAGGCCGAGCGCCACGCACCGCCCGGAGGCATCGCGATGAACCTCGTGAACCGTCTGTTTGCCGCGCTGGCGCTGGGCTGCGCGCTGTCCGCCTCTCCCGTCCTGGCCTCCGATCCGGTTGTCGGCCTGATCGTCAAGACCGACGCCAACCCGTTCTTCGCGACCATGAAGCGGGCCGCGATCAAGAAGGCCCGCGCGCTCGGCGTCGAGCTGCGCACCCATTCGGGCGCCTACGACGGGGACACCGGGACCCAGATCGGGGCGATAGAGGCTCTCGTGGATGCGGGCGCGAAGGGCATCCTCATCGCGCCCTCGGACCCCGCGGCGCTTGCGGAGGCGGTCGCCAGGGCGCGGGAGGCGGGCCTGATGGTGGTCGCGCTCGATACTCCGTTCGACCCGCCTGGGTCGGTGGACGCGACCTTCGCGACCGACAATTTCAGGGCGGGCGAGCTGATCGGCATGTGGGCGAGGGCAAGACGAGGCGACTCGGCGAAGCGCGCGCGGATCGTCACGCTGGACGGGTTTGAAGCGCCGATCACGGTGGATGTGCTGCGCAACCAGGGGTTCCTCAGCGGCTTCGGCGTCGACATCCGCGACCCGGGTAGGAAGTACGACGAAGACGACCCGCGGATCGTGGGTAGCGGCCCGACGGGTGGCACGGAGGAAGGTGGACGGGCCGCGATGGATGCCCTGCTGCGCGAACATCGGGGGATCGGCGTGGTCTACGCGATCAACGAGCCGGCGGCGGCCGGCGCTCATGCGGCGCTCAGGGCGCTGGGCATGGAGAAGGAGGCCACGATCGTCACCGTCGACGGCGGCTGCCGCGGGGTCCGCGACGTCGCCGCCGGGGCGATCGGCGCCACCGCGATGCAATACCCGGTCAGGATGGCGGCGCTCGGTTTAGAGGCCGTGGTCGCGTTCTTGAGGACGGGCCGGAAGCCGGAGAACACGCCGGGGCTCGACTTCCATGACACCGGCGTGACACTGGTCACCGACGCGCCGGTTCCGGGTATCCCGTCGATCTCCAGCGAGCAGGCCCTGAAAGCGTGCTGGGGATAGGTCTGCCGGCGGACGCAACGCCCCGCAGCCGCTTGAGATGGCCATGAACCGAGTAATGAAACATGAGGGAGGTTATATGTCGTTCAACAAGGAGGAAACCAATGATACGAAAATTGACGGTAACCGCGTTGGCCACACTGGTATTCGGGATGCTGACATGCCCGGCAATGGCGCAGACTCCACCGAGCGTCACTATCACAGCGGGTACATCACAGGTCTATCCCCGCAATGACGTAAAATTTAAAGCATCTCTCAGTTCGGCTCCCGGTCACGCAGTGCTGGTCCGTGTTAAATGGGCTGGCTATGATCGTTATTGGTGGCTGCAGCCTAACTTCCAATTCTCTTTTCCTTGCAATTTAACAAACAAGGGTTCGCACACGATAACGATCGAGACGGCTAACGATACAACCAATGAGGCCACCTGTGAGTCCTCAGCCGGTAATACTTCATGCGCGGGCTCGACCAATTACCCAACGGCATACAATGTTGGTAGTCCAGGTTCTGCAACTTCGACGTGTAATTAGACGCAGTAATATCGAGAGAGCCGCCGGGCTTGATCCGTTATTCGGTAGCGCCACGCGGCGGCTTTGCCCTCCAGGGCGCCTGCCCGGTCGCCATTTCCCGATATTGCCTGAGCATCGTGGCGCCGGGCCCGGCATCCTCGATGCGTTCGACCTCGTGGATTACAAGCAGGCCGCCGTACTCGGGGAAGACGGCGCCGGCCGGAAGGCGGACCCGGACCGAGCGACCCGACTGCCTGCTCCTCAGCATCAGCCTGCCGTCGGCGAGGCGGAGGGCCGAGAGCGTCGCCCCGCCTTTCAGGCCGGATGCTTCCAGTCGGGGACAATCCCGTTCTCCCGCAGGATTTACTCGGCCATCGCAGTGATTCGCGCTTCCTGGCCGCTCCACCCGGACGCAAGGAAGTCCCCGAGCAGCCGTTGGTGAAGCAGTGCGGCGTGGTCCACCACGTACCGCCGTAGGGATGGGAATTTCGTTCTCCGATGTAGGCCGTGTTGTCGTTGTCAATGATGTTGACGGTGCACGAGGCCACTATGGCTCCGGACGCGCTCGGGTGGCGGAGCGTCACTACGCCCTGGCCGACCGTGCCTTTTGAGTACTGCGGAACGCCGGACATGTAAGCTTTTGAATTAAGCTCTCCGCCCGCGTCGAGTCTGAAACTGCTACTGCTCACGCCTGTTTAGCTGTCTCGCGAGGCGTACCCCTACAGGTTCTCGTAGTCTACCGAATACCACCCTACGTTAGAGTCCAGTATCTCGATCCGGTACGCCTCGCGTCCATTGAAGAGGAGCTTATCCGGCTCCACGGGAAGTTGCGGGAATCGCGCGACGATTTGCGGGTCTCCCTCAGGGCCGCGGAAGTCACGAAGGAACGACTGATGGAGCGGTTGTTGCGCGCGAAGGAGGCGGCTTCGCAGGGAGCTTCGCAAGTCGGAGACCCGCAGTGCGCGGCTGGAGGCCGCGCTCGGAGCGCAGGCGCGGTCGTCAGCCCGGCGCCCAAGGCGGCACCCCGCGCTCGGGGAGAAGACTGAAGTCCGCAACCCGCCGGCCGGTGCGCGCGTCTGCGCCGGTTGCGGGAAGTCCTACGCGGCGAACGGCGCAGAGGTCTCCACCATCATCAGCAGGATGCCTTGAGTGTCCCGTCGCAGTTCTTGAGGTTTTGCACCTGTCCCAGGTCCCCCTTGTACGAGGTCTCAACTGCTATGATTCCCCCAGTCTTCCCCAATGGATCGTCAACCCGTCTTTGGCAATGGGTCTTTATGGAGCACTGTCCCGAATCCACTCCGACTTGGGTGCTGTAGAAGCCGGTATAGTTACAGGTAACTTTCGCCGAACTCGCATTCCATGCGCTCGTGCATTTCTCGACCGTTGGGCAAGAAGTGGACAACTCGTTGTTGCAGAAATCGAGCTGTTTCACATTGTCGGGCGACCCGTAGAAGGACGCTGCCACCGCCAGGGTCCCGCAGGAGGTCGAGACATGACATTGCTGGCCTTGATATGTCGATATGGAGTGGGACCCGTAGGACGAACCGCATCTCTGGCTGGCATCGCTGGCGTTCCACGAATCCTTGCATGCTGTCACAAGGGCGGTTTGTTGATCAGCGGAGAGGCAAGAGCCGATTTTGAGCTTGCCGTCGCAACTCACCAGATCGCGCATGTCATTCAGATCGCCGGTGACAGTTTGCTGGGTTGATGGCACGCCATTCAACTTCCGGCACCTGGCCGTGACGCTGCACTCTCCGTTCGGGGTGTCAAACCAGAATTGGGTGCCGGGAGCCGGGCAATGCTCGGAGGCGTCGCTTTCGTACCACGCTTGAGCACAGTCGCCATATGTGGGGGCATTCTGCGCATAGACCCCCGGCGCGGCGAGGAGCCCGCCTGCAAGCACCGACAGGACGAGCACCAGCGTGGGGAGGATTCTGTATGAGGTTCTCATGGCATTCGTCTCCTTTGTTCTCCGCCATGGTCGGCGGGGGTTAACAGCTTGAAGCGGTATCGCCCGCGCTCGTTGCACGGCCGTGCGGACTCACTGGCAGTACTGACCCGCGTTCCCGTATCCCATCTTGACCGTTTAATCGTTGTCCTGGATCTGGCCGGTCAACGTCATCGTACTCGGCATGGACCGGATGGCGGACGTCGGTACGACCCACCCGGTGACGCCGCGGTAGAGCCCGTTGACCTCCTGGTCGTAGAGCTTGAGCTTGAAGACCGCTACCACTACCTCGGCTACAAGACCCTCGTCGGCGCCCAGATCCGCTACGCCATACATGACCGGGGCGGCAGGCCCCTCGCCATGCTCGGCTTCTCCACCGCTGCGTGGAAGCTCGCCCCGCGCGATGCATTCATCGGTTGGACGCCGCAGTTGCGCGAGAAGAACCTTCCCCTCGTGGTCGACAACCCGAGGTTCCTCATCCTGCACTGGGTCAAAATCCCCAACCTCGGCTCGCATCTCCTCGCCATCATCCGCAGGCGACTGCCCGACGACTGGACCGAACGCTACAATACCACCCCCGTCATCATCGAGACCTTCGTCGAGACGCCACGCAACACCGGCGCCGTCTACAGGGCTTCGGGCCGACAGGTGTTACTGGTCTACCAGCAGCAGCAAAGGCCTGCCGAGACGGCTTCGAGCTGCTCCTCGGTGATGTTCGGATCCGGCGGCAACGTAAGATGCACCGTCTCCATGTCGCTCTCATGGACCACGACATTCATCGAATCGGGAATCGTGATGCCCAATTCCGCACTGATGGTCGACTTCGGATCTGCGAGCAACTGTTGCCTGAAATCTGCATCAAGGGTGGACTTATCGACAATCTGCTTCAACATTTCATCGCCGCTTCTCATGACTGTCCTCCTTTGCATGGTTAGATAAAAAAACAACCCCTTCCTCAATGAGGCTGATCTTATTCTTTGTGATTTCGCGATGTCAATAAATTTTTTGTTGCCGTATTCGTTCGGTCGCGGGGTGATGAGGAAGAGGAAAGCACCAGCTGAAGCTGGCTACACCGCGAAATTCCTACAAATGTCTCCGGCATCGACTAAGTTATCACCCCTCCGCCGAACCGTTATTGCGCTTGGCTAAGCTCTGGAGAGGAAAGGACGCCATGACCTGAAACCTCTCGTAGCAACCCAGCGGGTTCGACTCCTGCCCGGCAAAGGCGAAGCCGGCCAGCCGGAAGCGAGTCTTGCATGGCGTGCGGCAACGCCCGTCGTGAAGCGTAGACAGCAGGTGATGAAGCGGCGGGGTAAGCCTCGAAATCGGTCAATCGACGACGCCATGTGTTCATATGGGTGAAGGCAACTTCATGCCCATGCACAAAGACATGTTTTTCCCCGCCAACCGCAAGTTATCCCTCTTCACCGTGCGGTTGTATACAACACCATCTCAACAATAGTCCTTGCTCACAATAACACGCTCTTCATTTTTCAATCGTCACGCAAGATGTCTGCGAAACGTATCTCACATCATAAACCGTGCCAGATTTTCGGAATATGAACGCAGATAATCCGCAAATGGATGACCCGCACCTTTGGGTTTTGCATGCCAAGTCTCTATATCCCATCCCGACTCGAACAGATCTGACGTGCAAAACACAAACTCCAGGGTATCCGTCAGAAAAAACATGAATTCCTGTAATCTGGTTATCCTGCTATTGGCAAGTATACCACCATGAACGTAGATATTTCTGAGGTCTACAGCTGCATCTGTTACAGCATCGATATTTGGCATGCCGCTACCAATTAGATTAGAGATCAACGAAGATCTGTACCGTATTTTCTCCTTTAGAGATGGTTTCTTTAATCTTCCGAGATAGCCAAGAATCTCACCTCTCTTTGTGCTTTGTGGTAGTTCCTTGAAAATTTTTCTGCTTTTCTGTATTGCAGCGTCCAAGGAATCCTGAAATACGGTATCAGGCGGCAATGCTTCACTCGGCAAAAGATCGAACATGTTTGCTGCTCTCACCATTCGATCAGCATCGTAACTCCTCCCGCGTGCCCATCCAGTCGTAAAACTGATTCGCGCTGTACCCCGCATCTGCTCCTTTTTCAACCATGCTGATAGCAATTGCGAAAATCCGTCTGGATCAACAGCAGCATTTATCAGAATATCACGAAAGTCTGGTTCTCGAATTCCAGTACCCCTTGGGTAATTGGGATACATATTCAAATATACGGCGGACGACTCGGGGCAGGAAGTTTCCGTTTCTGTTATTTTCAATTCCAACAGATTTTGTGGGCGACCCAGAACTGAATGGAAGAGGCGTAACACCTTCCGAATTTCAACGTCCATTTCCCTGACGTTTAGGGAATTGGAAAATTCTATATTGACCACAATTTCGTTTTTTATAGATGCCCCACTGGGGTGACCGCCTACTGCAATGGTTGGTCGATTGCAGGCAGAAATCTTTCCTATAATTGTATCCGCAGAAAAGATTTCCTCTTTACCCGTCCAGTAGGCCAAAACAGGACTATTCCCCTCGAATGGCATTTTGCCAAATATATCCAAGGAAGCGAGTTCATCTGTTCGATCTGGAGGAATCCTCACTGTGCCAAATGAAGTTCGGTCATGAAACAAGGCCATCGCGTCATCGATGACAAACGAAGCTCTTGATATTGCTTTTTCAGACTTGGAATAGTGTCGATGGCCAAGAACGACGAAGTGAGGAAATAGCTTGTAGTGCTGAGAGACGCCACCTTTCCCGTGGAGGTGTTGTTCCTGGATCACAATACAATCGATCAGGGATGCTTTTTTCTGGTTGTCAAGAACGCCGGTGATTGTCTTCCCGTCCAATGAATCTGAATCTATGTTGACAGGATAATTGGTCCATAGATGCAGAACGCTGTCTTCACCATTCAACGAAAGCGTCCCATTCAATTCCTGCTCCGGGCAAACCAAAAAGACACCGTTCCGGATATAGTTTTCTTTTATGTTATCCATTTCGTAGTTTCGTATTGTGTAGATGCTCGATTGACTAAAACACCTTGGCTAGGCACCACGTTCTTCTGTTCGTAATAGCCGCAAGTGCAATAAGTTGAACACTACTTTATCGATCCCCAAGTGTACGTTCTGTCCCTCGCTTGTATCTCCCACCTGTCGCGGCTCCAGGCGGTGTGTACATTTTATTATATAGCGCGAACAAACGCTCCATGTGTTCTCAATTGGAGGCAAACTCGCCCCGGCGGAAAAAGCTCTGCGCAGTCGATCTACAGCGCATCGGCGCACATGATATGCTTGGGTGCCGTCATGGAAGTGCAGGTTTCGCTTTGCCCGGATACGAGACTCAGCTGGTTATTCATTATGTGGCCCATTATCCAGAGCGCTGTCTCGGCGATGCGCGCAGGAAAATCGCTGAGTTCAATTCCGTAGAACTGATCTACGGTGATACGGGAAAGTCCGGACATGTCGAGTTCGCGCTGCGTCTCAGAAGCGCAACAGGCGGAGCACCTCCATCTCAAGTTCGCGTAACTCGAAATAGGCGATGATCAAGAAATTCCAGTATCCACACGTCGGGTCAACAAACCCGATTTCCCAAAACTTTTCTGAAGGCTTCCAGTCACGCGCGTCGGCTATCCTTTCCGGCTTTCAGGTGCGCAATTTTTTCACTCAGATCGTCGAGAAGCTAAGACTCAATGACTGTCAGGATATTCTTCTCCATATTATGGAGTGTCCATGTATGTCTTCATACGCAAGGTCGGCGCGCCGTTGGAAAGGAAAACCGCCGGTTCGTTCATTCTATAGTAAGAAAGTAGCCGTACGGAATTAAAGACATAATTCTCTCTGAAACACATATCACTATATTTTCCAAGACACAAATTTTAAACTGGGAACAAGGCAATCTTAAAATAGATTATTGCCGCATTAGAGCAAACCGAAAATCACCGTCATGTTCCCTTCATCAATTCATCGATACGGTCGGCGATGCGCTGCGCGGGTTCGCGGAGTTGCTCGACGCTCCAGTCTGCGGCGTAACCCTCGGTCACGTCCTGGGGCCGGGCGTGGTTCACCAGCCGCTTCGTGAGCGAGCGCGGCAGCATGAGTTCGCGCTCCGCCACCGTGATGAAGGCGTTGCGCAGCCCGTGGAACCAGAAACGTTTTCCACCTTTTTCTGAAATCTCGCCATAGAACCGCGCAAGGTCCGACACGTGACCGGCCCCGCTTCGAGGAGAGGGGAAGACCCACGAATCCTCGCCATCCGCGAGGCTCCGCTCGAGAATGGCGGCGAGCTGCCGGGTGATAGGAAGCTCCAGTGGTTCTCCGGTCTTGGTTTCCTCGACCCTGAGGGTGCGCCGCTCCATGTCCACCTGCTCCCGCCTCAGGGATACGATCTCGCCCCGGCGCTCGGGGTATTTCATGATTGAGCGGCAAGGATTGCACCCTTCAGGGATCATACCCCAACGCGCTGCCTGTTCGTACATCGCTGAGAGGGTGCGGAGCGCCATGTTCGCGACCGCGGGCGTCTCGTACAGGCTCTCGTGGAACTCCGCCACCTGCGCGAGAGAGAGCGCAGCGCTCGGCGCCCTGCCCAGGGCGGGCAGGACGTGGCGGTTGACCACCGAGCGGTAGAGCGCGGCAGTGGCCAGCTTGCACCGTACCGCGACGTATTCGGAGAGGTAGCGTACGCACACCTCATTCACCGTGGGGCCTGTCTGGAACCGCCTCCTCGCCCGCCTTGACCCTCGCGATGATGTGGGCGGCGCATTTCCTCGCTTCATCGGCGTTGATCACCCCGTGGCGGCCCACCGCCACCCTCTTGGGACCCTCGGGACCCCGCGCCTGGGCGATGTAGACTTTTGAGCCGGTGGGGTAGACCCGCCGAAGCCGGTGAGGTCGCGATCCCAGAAGACAGTGTCTTTTTTTACCTCGAGCTTCCCGACCGCGCGGTTCGACAGTGTTTTCATGGTGGGCTGCTTCATCTCCACCCTACCTCCCACGGCTCCTGATGTGGACACCAATGCTCCCGCCCACCCGTACCGCCGCCTCCCTCTCGGCCTCGCGCATCAAGTGCGCGTAGCGCGCGCTCGTAGCCACGCTCGTGTGCCCGAGCAGCTTGCCTATCGTGTATAAACTCTCGCCCAGCGCCAGCGCCCTCGACGCGTAGGAATGCCTCAGATCGTGGATCCGCACGTTGTCGAGTCCCGCCCGCAAGCGGACGGCCATCCAGGAGTCATCTAGCTTTCCAAGGTGCGTCCCCGGCTTTCTGCTGAGGATGACCCAGGGGTTGCCGGGAAGGCGCGGAAGAGAGGCAAAGAGCCGGACTGCAGGCACTGAGAGAGAAACGGCCCGCGCACCCGCTTTGACTTGCGCGATAATTAGCGCCGCGCGTGAACCTTCGACCGCCGTCATGTTCCCTTCATCAGTTCGTCGATGCGGTCGGCAATTCTTTGCGCGGGCTCGCGTAATTGCTCCACCGTCCAGTCGGCGGCGTAGCCCTCCGTCACGTCGCCGGGCCGGGCGTGGTTGACCAGGCGCTTGGTCAGCGAGCGCGGCAGCATGAGCTCACGCTCCGCTACCGTGATAAAGGCGTTGCGCAGCCCGTGGAACCAGAACTTCACACCCCCCGCCTTCGTGATGCGGGCGTAGTGGGTATATAACTCCTCGACGTGCCCCGAGGCACTCGACAGTGAGGGGAACACCCACTCGCTAAGGTCCGCAGGCATGGCTTCACAGTTCGCCCTTCTCCGGGCCAGGATGACGGCAAGCTGCCGGGTGACGGGAAGCTCCAGAGGTGCTCCGCTCTTGGTCTCCTCCACACGGAACACGCCGGCGCCTGAGTCCACGCGCTCCCAGCGAAGCGGCATAATCTCGCCCCGGCGCATGCCGGTGTAGACCCCGAACCACAGAAGGTCCCTGTGCACGGGGTTTCGTACCGCTTTCTCTATTCCTTCACGCCAGCGCGGCAGCACCTCGGCCGGGGAAGATATCATCCGCCGCTTCTTGCGGTGGTAGCGCCCGCCCCCGGCCAGCCACTGCTCGACCGGGTTGCGAAGACCCTCGTAGTCGACGCAGGGCCTGCGGTAGACCGAGCGCAGGAACGACATGGCCTGATTTGCGGGTACCTCGCCATGGCGTTCGGTGATGACATGGAAGCGGTCCTCGACGTCGCGGCGGGTGACGCCATCGAGTGGACGGGAGCGCCAGTCGCCCAGATAGAGGTTCGCATAGCGGCGGTAGGAGCGCTGGGTCTGCGCCGCCCGTCCGTGGCCGGAATCGATGTAGTCGTCGCAGGCCTCGCCCAGGGTGGGAAGCGAGCGCGCGTCCGCGCGCTCGCCGGCGGGGTCCTCCCCACCTGCCACCCGTCCGAGCAATTCCTGCGCAAGGCGCCGCGCGCGCTCCGGGGTAATGCGGCCGTAGCGTCCGACGACGACGCGCTTGTTGGGCGCCTTGCGACCTCCGGAACCTGCCCGGTAGTTGACGACGAACGATTTCGTTCCCGTGGGCTGGACGCGACAGCCGAATCCGGTGAGTTTGTCGTCCCAGGCGATCCAGGGTTTGTCGGCCGGTTCGAGTGCATCGACGCTGCGTTTGGAGAGCGTGAGCTTCATCTTCGCCATGCGTTTTTGTGTATGTTGTTCCATAAGTCGATTATACCGCGTTCGGCTGAATAGTCAACCCTGTAGTCAACACATGAAAAGAAATCAGAGCGTACAGGAGCGTGTGGCAGAGAGCTTTTGTCCAAATTGAAATCTCTTAATCTATTGATATACATGTTTATTTGTCGTATTTCGTCGAGTCATGGCTACGACTGCTCACTATAGATAGGGAGGTTTGCGACGCGTCCGCCGCTCGCGAGATGGTTGATGGTGACGTCTGCGCCTAAGCGCCCGATCAGTTCCGCACGGTTGAGTCCGAATGCCATTTTGTTACTCCTTGAAGTGTAGTGTGGATGATAAAGTCGAGGAGCCGGAAATCCTCTCTCCCCGACCCCCCCCGTTCGTCCTAAACGCTACAAAACTCCACTTCGCCGTCCGCCTCGGCGCGCAGCTTGCGGATCGTGTACGCATCGAGTCCGAGTTCTGCGAGCAACTCATCCGCGGTGGGAACGTCGACGTCGTAGTCGTTCTCGTACATGGCCGTGCCTCCTCTCGGGTTGTCCCCGGCGGCGGGAACTGGAGACCGTCTCCCTCCCCCCTACCGGGTATTTGCCCGGCTCTCCGCTTCCCTTTCACTCTCGAGAGGAGGTTCTCACCCGGCGGGAACCACTCGCGCAAGGTGTTTGCCTTTACCGCGGATTCGTGTCAGACAGCGCACGGAGGTGAGGAAGGGAGGAGGTATGGAACGACTCAAGCTCTGGTTGCCGGCGCTGCTGTGGCTGCCTGCGGGGATTATCGCAGAGGAGGTTCTGCGCACCGGGTCAATGGAGGGTGCAGATACGCTGCTTGACGTCCTGGAGTTGCTGCCCGCCGCTCCGTGCGGCATCCCCCTCGCGCTCGCCTGCCGGCGACTTGCCCGCTCGGGCTATCCGGGTCCCTCCCTGGTGGCGTGGTTGCTACTCGGCGCGGCCTCTGTGATGGGCTTCCTCGGTCCGCTCCCCGTGGGCGTTCAGGCGCTCCTGGTCTCTTTTCCGGTATGGATGGCGGTGTGGCGCCTCGAGCGTCGGCCCCGCGGCCCGGGATTCGCCCCTTCGTCAAGGCGGCCGGGGCGCGGGAGGTCTCAGGGGCCGTACCGCCCCTGGTCCTGAGGCCCCGCGGAGACGTCCGATACAGGTCGACTCCCCCCGTCGAAGCCTCCCGCAGGAATCCAGACGCCGTGGGGCCGGCGGCGGAGCAGGTCGGCGTCGGCGGCACGTGCAGGCGCGCTCACCACGGAGCCGCGGTGAGTTTCGCCATCACGCAGACATCCTCCACGACCTCGACCTCATCGCGTGAGAGTTTCGCGAAGGCGAGGCACATAGCGACCTCCTCCCAGGAGTCCAAAGGTCCGTGCTCGATGCCCGTGGCCAGTTCCACCACGGTGTAGCGTGGTGGATGGACGGGCATTCCCCGGTGTTCGCCCGATGAGAAATACGATCGCCTGGCGCACGCCTCACACCTGGCTGCTCCATGAGAGGGGGCTGCGCAGTCAACACATGCCCCGCGGGCGCGCCTTGTATGATAGCGCGCCCGGCTGGCGGCGTTCTTGAGCGGACGGCGCTTTGAATCCCTTTTGGCGCACGAAGCGCACGTCGAAGCCTTTCCGGTTACGGCGCCTCCGCAACGACCGCAAAGGCCCCTGGAGCGTCTTTTTTCATAGAGCTTCTTCTCCGCCGCGCGGCGTTCCTCCCGGCAAATCCCGCAGACCGTGCCGCCCTCGGCGGGTTTTCGTTCACCGCAAGTCGTGCAGAGCCCGGCTTCGAGACGCTCGCGCCTGCGCTTTCTGGCCCTCTCGCGCGCCATGCGCCGGCGGCTCTCGGGATCCCGCCCGCCATATCGAGTACCCTCTGATTTGGCTCTGGCGTATCGGGCTTGTTCGGACTTGCATCCTCTCTCGAGGCAGTTCGCGCAGAGGCTTCGCCCGGGCGCGGGAGGGTGTTTGCCGCACCTGGGGCACATGCCCTGCGCGCGGCGCTCGGCCGTCCGCCTCCTGTGGCGTTCGCGTTCTCTCTCGCGTCGAATAACCGGGTCCTTGTAGGGCATGCCGTCTCCCTCCCTGGGGTGGATGGAATCCGTGCGGCCGGCGCCGGGCCGGCAGGACGTCCTCCCGGCGCGGGCCGGGAACACTCACCGGCACAGCATCTTTCCCCAGACCAAGTGTTCGCCCCAGAGCTGCAGGCCGCTACCGGGGATTTTGATCCCCGTGCAGACGATGAGTTCATCCCGCGCGGGCCGCATCTCCCGGACCGCCCGGCGGGAAGCCGTCACGCGCTTGCTCCTGCGCCCCGCGCTCTCCCTGGCTGGCAGGGGCCTGAGCTCGCCCCCTCCCGTGGATTTGTAGCGCCTTACCTCGTATCGCTCGTCCGCCAGTCCCCGGCTTGAGAGATGGGTGAGGAAGGTGTTGGCTTCAGGTTTTGGTTTCCGCATCGCGCAGCCTCCTTGGAATGGGTGGATGATGTCGGCGACCGGTACTGACCGGAGAGGGAGAGCCTCCCTCCCGGACCCCTTCCGCCGCCTCTTCCCGGCCCGGCTCGGCCTCTTGGTGGCGCAAAGCGCGCCGGGGTCTTTCACGGGAAGTCCGGGTCTTGCCCAGGGTGTGAGGCTCAGGGGGGTTGCTTTCGTGCGCCATTGTTTTATAATTTACGTAAGTATTCATGTTCTATGTTTCTGAAAACGTTCATTTTAAGGTTTGGGGTTTCCGGCAACTTATTGGAGCGAGGTCACGATGAAGACACTGAGCGCGTTTGTCAGGGGATGGAAGAAATTGTGTGAATCCGGGTACCGGTTCTGCGCCGCGCGAGGCGGGGATATCCGGAAAATCCGTTCCGGGGGGTTGACAAACCGGCTCCGGGGGTCTTTGCATAATCGAGCCGAGCCGAGCCGAGCCGAGCCGAGCCGAGCCGAGCCGAGCCGAGCCGAGCCGAGCCGAGCCGCTCTTGCTACATCTCCGTGGTGGCGCCGCCTAGGGCGCTCCGCCGCCCGGTCTGAGCCTCTCGGCTCTTCCGGCGGTTGCCCCGCAACCCGCCGGCCCGCTTCTTCCTCCGGTCGTCCCGTTGCTTCCACTGCGTTCGCGGGCAGCCTGCGCCGGAGCCTTGCCGCTGTGTTGCTCGGACTGCTGTTGAGCGGCTTCGCCGCCCCGGCGGCCGCGCAGACGACCATGCCGCAGATTATGCTCAGCCAGACGAACTTCAAGCTTGACGAGCCGCAGGACAACAACTGCCCGGACAGCAAAGTCGGCACTGAGAAGACGTTTCATTATAACCAGAACACTGAAAAGCTGGAGAGAGTAGAGCGGCACTACGGGCGCGTGCTCACGTCAGTGCAGTACAAGGTCATGCTCGACCGCAAGCCCGGCCCGGGCAAATATGTCAGCGTGGAGATCTGGGACCCGACCGATCTGGACCGGCCTGATGTCAGGGACGGATACCACGACGACGGCTCAATCGCATTCACAGGACACTTCTCGCAGAACGCGCAAATCCACGGCATCAGCTGGCGTGGTGGCCAGCAGGGCAGGATCACCATCGCCAAGTCCTTCCTGACCTTCACCGACAAGAACTGGAACCGGGCGCAGACGGTGACGGTGAACATCCTTTGCGCACAGCATGACGTCAACACGCCGCTGCCGATCTGGCACTTCGCCTTCCGGCATAACGATCGCGTGATCAATCCAGGAGCCACCCACCAGTACCGCCTCTCGGATTCCGTGCACGCCGCCGGCGACAACCGCAAGGGCGACAACAGCCCGAACAACACCAGCCTCAAGATCGCCGAGGTGCGGGTGGCGGACAGCACCGAACCGGCCGCCGTCACGAGCAACGTTGACGGCAAACTCGTCCTCGATGCCTACGGGTCGGGCTTCACCACGGGCGGCAAGAAGATGATCGACCTGGAGTTTAACTGGAACCATCCGGACAATGCGCTGCACAACGACTATGACGACGCCGCCGAACAGTTCGCCGCCTTCCGCGTCAAGTTGCGGACGGTGGAACCGGCCGGCCACCCGGTGCAGGAGAAGGTCGTGCCCGTGAACCTCATCAGCCCCGGCGACGACAAGACCACTACCTCGTGGTATGCGGCACTCGAGGCGAAGGGCCATGTGGGCTGGGTGCATGGCCGGCCCCAACCGGCCGACGGGAAGTACGAGTGGAGCGTCGTCCCCCTGGACCGGCGCTGGAACGACGTGGAGGCCGAGCGGGTCACCAGGTGCGTGCTGCTGACGAGCAGAGCCGGCCCGAACGGCGGCCGGGCCTCGCGTATTGACGAGACGGCCACCCCGACTTGTCCTCCTGCGCCGCAGAACGCGCCCGCGCAGGCCGCGCCGGCGCAGGCGCCCACCGAGGCGGTCGCCAACCTGCAGGTGACGGCGGTGGACGCTGCCAGCGCCGGCGTCACCTGGGACGCGGTGGAACACGCCACCTCCTACGAGGTGTCATGGGATGCCAACGGTTCGCAGACCGCCGTCTCCGGCGCCGAGAGCGTGACGGGCGCCTCGGCCACCATCCGGCACGATGCCCAGGAAGCCATGACGCTGACGGTCACGGTGACGCCGGAATACGTGGACGGCAACGGCGTGACGCAGCGACTCGACGCGCTGGCCGCCACGGCGACGCTCGCCGTGGGGCCGGGCGGCGACGCGCTGAGCGCCAGCGCGCAGGCCGAGGCAGCCTGCGTCTCAGGCGCCCTGCTTGCCGACGCCCGGAAGGCTGCGAGCGAAACCTGGCGGACTTCGGGCCATGTCGAGCGCTGGAGCCGGGTGCTTGCCGCCTTCGGGGAGAGCAATGCCTACAGCAACAACCCGATGACCGTCGCCGAGGCGCGGGCGCAGGCGGATCGCGGCCTTAAGCGCTGGACCCCGGTGCTCGAGGCGCTGGAATGCCTGGCGGCGGCGCCGGCGGAACAGGCCGAGGAACAGCCGGCGACGCCGGCCACGCCCGCGCTCAGCCTCTCGGCGGGGTCCGCCGTGGACGAGGGCGGCAATGCCGCCTTCACGGTCACGGCCGACCCGGCGCCGCAGTCCGACCTGACGATTGCCTTCACCGTCGCCCAGAGCGGCGAGTATCTGGATGCGCCCGGCGCGGGCAGCCGGACGGTGGTCCTGACAGCAGGGGCCGCCAGCGTCGCGCTCTCCGTTGCCACGGTGGACGATGCGGCGGACGAGGCCGACGGCTCGGTGAGCGTCACCCTCGGCACGGGCGCGGGATACACGGTGGCCGGGGGCAAGGGCAGCGCCGCGGTGACGGTGCGCGACGATGACGAGCCGGTGGTGAGCATCGTCGCCGGCGGCGGGGTGACGGAAGGCGCCCCGGCCGGCTTCACGGTCAATGCCGAGCCGGCGCCTGCGGCGCCGCTCGACATAACGCTGACCGTCGGCCAGAGCGGCGCCTTCGCCGCTTCGGGCGAGACGGGCTCGAGGACGGTCACCGTCCCGGTCACGGGCAGCGTGGACGTGGAGGTCGCCACGGTGGACGACGCGGCGGACGAGCCGGACGGCTCGATCACGGCGAGCGTGGATGCCGGCGCGGGCTACACGGTGGCGGCGGCGCCGGACAATGCGGCCACGGTGGCGGTGTCGGACAACGACGCGGCGTCGTCTGGGCCGACGATCTCCATCGCCGACGCCACCTTCAAGGAAAACCAGGGCACGGTGTATTTCACGGTGACGATGAGCGAGCCCGCGGACCGGACAATCACCATCCTCTACGCGACCCGCCAATCGACACCGGTCTCGGCCAAGGCCGGCCGGGACTACTTCGAATGGAAGCGGGCCTGGCGGGCACGGATCTCGATATTGCCGGGCAAGACGACGGCGCGGGTTCCCGTCTACATCTACAACGACAGCCATGACGAGGATCCGGAGACCTTCGAGGTGGTCCTGTTCGACGCCGATGAAGGTGTGTCGATCACCGACGGCGTCGCCGTCGGCACGATCACCAACGACGACCCGATGCCGGCGGCGTGGCTGGCGCGTTTCGGCCGCACGGCGGCGGAGCAGGCGCTGGACGGCATAGCCGGGCGCATCGCGGCCTCGCGCAGCGCCGGGGTGCAGGGCGCGATCGCCGGGCAGCCGCTCGCCTTCGGGCCTGTCGGCGCGTCGCCTGCGGCGCACGCGATTACGGCCGGGGGCGGCCGCCACATCGCCCTCGGGGAGGGAGAGGTCTTCGCCAGCGAGTCGTACCGCTCCGGCGCAGGTGCGCCGGCGGACTCGCGCCTTCTGACGACGCGGGACCTGCTATTAGGCTCGAACTTCACGCAGACAGGGGAGAAGGACGGCACGGGCGGCAGCTTCGCCTTCTGGGGCCGGGCGGCGCAGTCGAGCTTCGACGGCCGGGAGGGCAGCTTCTCGCTCGACGGCGAGGCGACCACGGCCATGCTGGGCGCGGACTATGCGCGCGGCGACTGGCTGGTCGGCATGGCTCTGATGCATAGCAGCGGAGAAGGCGGCTATGCCGACAGCGGACCGGGTTCCGGGGCAGGGAGCGGTTCGGATTCCGTGCGCTGTCCCCAGCCTCTGGATGCCGAGATGCGGAGGGTCCTGTGCAGCGGCGCCGTGCGGGAGGGCGACGGCAGTGTGGAGGCGTCGCTGGCGGCGGCGGTTCCCTATGCCTCGCTCCGGGTCTCGGAACGCCTGAAGCTCTGGGGCGCGCTCGGCTACGGTTCGGGCGAGGTGACGCTCGAGACGGCCATGGGCGACCGCTATGACGCGGACACGACGTGGTCCATGGCGGCGGCGGGACTCAGGGGCGGCCTTTTGAAGCCCGGGAGCTTCAGCCTCGCCCTTCTCGCCGACGCGCTGTGGACGCGCACGGATTCGGATGAGACCGGCGAGCTTTCGGCCTCGCGCTCCGAGGTGAACCGGCTTCGGCTGGGAATCGAGGGGAGCCGTGAATTCACGCTCGATGGCGGCGTCGTTGCGCCCCGGGTCGAGTTCGGGGTGCGCCACGACGGGGGCGGCGCGGAGACGGGCTTCGGCGTCGAGGTGGGCGCCGGGGTATCGCTCACCGCCGAGCGTCTCGGCCTCGTGCTCGACGTATCGGGCCGCACGCTGCTCGCGCACGAGGACGAGGACCTGAAGGACCGGGGGATATCGGCCTCGCTGACCTATGACCCGGACCCCGGGAGCAAACGGGGCGCTTCGTTCGCGCTCCGGCGCGACCTGGGCGGTTCGGCCGCGGACGGGCTCGACGCGCTGTTCGCCTCCGATCCGCTGGCGAAGCGCTCCGGCGGGCGGAGCGACGGCTGGCGCGCGGAGGCTGCCTGGGGGCTGCCCGCCTTCGGCGGACGCTTCACGGGTTCTCCCTTCCTCGCCTGGGGCTTCTCGGCCGGGGCGCGGGACTACGACGTGGGCTGGCGCCTCGAACCCGAGGCTGCAGGCGCCCCCGACCTCTCGCTCGCCGTAAAGGCCACGCGGCGAGAAGCCGCGGACGATACGACCGACCACGGCGTCGGGGTCGACCTCACCGCGCGCTGGTAGAATACGGCGGAAGCGGGGCAGCGGGTTCAGGGAGAGGACGCCCCGGGGGAGCGCATCGCAGCCCTGGAGGTACTCGGAGGGGGCAAAACCGGGAGCATCGGGGCGGAGAAGCAGAACGAGGCGATGGAGAAGAGCCGATCGGATCGAGGACTGGAGCTATAGAAAAATCGCAGGCGCCCTACAACAGGTCTTCGGCGATGCTCGCGGCGACCCGCTCGGCGGATTCGCGCACCGAATCGCGCGCGAGATGCGCGTAGCGCGAGGTGGTCTCGATCCGGGCGTGGCCCAGGAGTTTGCCTATCACGGTGAGTCCCTCGCCGAGCGCGAGAGCCCTCGAGGCGAACGAATGGCGCAGGTCATGGAGGCGCACGTCGTGAAGCCCCGCGCGCGAGCGGACGGACTGCCAGGCGTCATCGAGCTTCCTGAGGTGCGTTCCCGGCTTCCTGCCGGGGATCACCCATGGATCGCCGGGGAGGCGTGGCAGACCCGCGAGGAGTTTGACCGCGGGTTCCGAGATCGAAACGACCCGCGCGCCCGTCTTGGAGTCTGCAAGCCGCAGTTCCGCTTGATCGAGCGCCACGTCCTCCCAGCGCAGGTTAAGGATCTCCGACTTACGGCAGCCGGTCAGTATCAGGAGACGGATCGCGGCCACCGCGGACGCCGACGCGCCTCCCTTCGTCTCAGCCTCGTCCAGGGCACTCCCCAGACGGTCCAATTCCGCTTCCGTGAGGAACCGCTCCCGACGGCGCCCGGGGTATTCGGAGATGGCGCGGCAGGGGTTTGATAATCCGTCAGGCACAAGTTCCCAGCTCTCGGCCAGTTTGTACATCGCGGACAGCGCCCGGACGGCCTGGTTGGCGGCCGCGGGCGTGGCGCTCAGCCGCTGGTGGAGTTCCGCCACGTGTTTGCGCTCGACCGATGCGAGGGGCAGTTTTCCGAGCGCAGGCACGATGTGCCTGCAAACCACGGAGCGGACCGTCTTCACGGTGCGCGGCTTGCAGCGCACGTAGACGTATTCAGCGAGATAGCGCTTGGCGAGCTCGGCCACCGTGGGACCGCAGGCGGGCTTGATCGGTTCGGGAACCGCCTCCTCGCCCGCCTTGATGCGCGCGATGATGTGGGCGGCGCGCTTCCTGGCCTCATCGGCATGGATGACCCCGTAGCGGCCCACCGTAACGCGCCTGGGTCCTCCCGGTCCCCGCGCCTGGGCGACGTAGACCTTGCCGCCCGTGGGATACACCCGCACCCCGAAGCCGGTGAGATCACGATCCCAGAAGACAGTGTCTTTCTCGACCGTGAGTTTCGCGACTGCGCGGTTCGAGAGCGTTTTAATTTTGGGCTGCATCGTTTCCACTCTACCTCCCCCGGCTCTTGACGTGGACGCCGATGCTCTCCCCCACACGGGCGGCCGCCGCCTTCTCGGCATCGCGCATCAGGTGCGCGTAGCGCGCCGTGCTCACCACGTGACGGTGGCCGAGCAGCCGGCCGATCGCAGACAGACTTTCGCCCAGCGCGAGCGCCCGCGAGGCGTAACTATGTCTCAGGTCATGGATTCGAACGTCGTCCAGCCCCGCCCGCTCCCTCACGGACCCCCAGTAGTAGGAGAGGTTCCCCAGGCGGCCCCTCCCGTACTTCGAAGAGATCACCCAGGGGTCCTCCGGCGAGCGGGGGATCCCCTCCAGCACCTTGAGCGCGGGCGCCGTCAGCGGAACCATGCGCGGGCCCGCCTTGGCTTCCTTAAGCCTGAGCTCCCCCGCCGTGCGGTCCACGTCGTCCCAGTGCAAGTCCAGTATCTCGCTCCGCCTGCACCCGGTAAGCGCCAGGAGCCTGATCGCCGCCACCGCGGCCGCCCACGTCCTTCCCTCCGCCTCGAACTCTCTGAGCGCACGTCCGAGGCGGCGGAACTCATCCTGCGTCAGGAACCGCTCCCGCTTCCGCGTCCGGTAGCGGAGAAGCCCCCGGCACGGGTTGTTTCCGGCAGGAAGCAGGCCCCACGCCTCAGCCATCTTGAACATTTTAGAGAGCAGTCCCACCGCCGCGTTGGCCACGGCGGGCGTATCGCGGAGACCGTGATGGAGCGCGGCGACCTCTGCCCGGCCGACTTGGGCCACCGCCATCCCGCCAAGCGCCGGTTCGACGTGGTTCTCGATCAGGGAGCGGTACGACCTCGCGGTGTCGGGCTTGCAGTGTGTTTCGGCGTGGTCGCGCATGAAGCGTTCGGCCAGACCGGCCACCGTGGGCGCGGCCTCAGGCGGCTTGGGCTCGGGCTCCTCGCCCCGCTTGATGCGGTCGATGACGAGTGCGGCTTGCTTCCTCGCCTCCTCACAAGACATCTCGCCGTGGCGTCCAAGCGTCACTCGTTTGGGACCCCACGGCCCTCTCGACTGCACCACGTAGACCTTCCGGCCCGTGGCGTAGACCCGCACCCCGAAGCCGGCCAGCTCCCGGTCCCAGAAGGCGGCGTCGTTCTTCTCGACAGATAACGCGTCGACCACGCGTTTGGTAAGCTTGATCTCGCTTCTTCTGGGCATGGGCGCTCCCTGAAAATCGTGTTGCAGGCCGGAGGATATGGGAAATCCGTAATCAAATCGCATACGTCCAGCATCAAACGTGAGGCTATTAAAGCGTAAGCATGTCGTAAATGCAAGGAGAGGCGAAAAAGAAAATGTATCAATTAATGATTTTAATACAGAAGTTTATCGTACTTCAGGGTATACGGTAGTACGATTGTCCACGGGACGAAATCATGAACGTGTCTTTTGGTAAATAAATATAAATTGTTTTCAGGGGAAATGACGCCGACGGGTCGCAGCGCAGGGGAATTCTGCCACGGGCCGCCAGTTCCGCCATGACGGCAAATGCGGGGAATTACGCCCCGCAGGCTTTGCACCGACGCGCGCGATTTGCCAGAATGCGCGCGGTTGGTTTCGTGTGAATTTCCTGGGAGAGGCGAGCATGGCGCGGCGCATGATTCTGGTGTTGACCCTGGGCGTTCTCGTCGGCCTGGCGGGCGCGCCCGGCTGGCGCTGGCTCGAGAGAAGCTTCTTCGAGAGCCTGCCCGTCTACTCGCAACTACCTGATTTTGCGCTGGTTGACGCATCGGGCCGCGAGTTCGCGAGAGAGCGCTTAAGCGGTAAGGTCTGGGTGGCGGACTTCATCTATACGCGCTGTGAGGATACCTGCCCGCTCCAGACGAGCGAGATGCGGCGGCTCCAGCGGGCGTTTTCGGGGCATCAGGATTTCCGGCAGATCTCCATCACCACCGACCCTGCGCACGATAAGGCGGCGCTCCTTTCGGCCTATGCGCGCAAGTTCGGCGCGGACAGGGCGCGGTGGTTTTTTCTGACGGGTAAAGAGAAAGAAATCAAAGAGTTAGCGCTGAAGGGCTTTCGCCTGAGTTATGCGACCAAGCAAGCCGCGCTCCCCTCCGGCTCCATCGGTGAGCGGGCTTTCCGGCTTCTGCTCCCCAGCGCGCACGCGCATCATCCCGGGCATGAAGAGGGCGGGAAGACGCCGGGAATCCTGATCTCCCACAGCTCGCGTTTCGTGCTCATCGACAGGAACTTCACCATCCGGGGCTATTACCACAGCAACGACGCGGAATCTCTCGAGAAGCTGAGGAAGGATTTGAGAGTCCTTCTAAATGATTGATTCATCAGATAGTTACGTTGTTTTCAAGTCTTCGATCATCTCGGCGTAGCCCTCCCGGTAAGACGGATAAAGAAAGCGGTAGCCGCTGGATTCGAGCCTGGCGTTCGAGCATCTCTTGTTCGTCGCCGCGCGCGCGGAGGGGGCTTCGCCGCCCCCGGCTTCGCGCGGATGCGGGACGCCGAGCCGTTCGGCCAGCCAAATCAACACTTTACGCCGATCGGTGGGCGCATCGTCGACGCCGACGTATATCGCATCCGGCGCGTCCAGCTTCATGAGGTGGGCCAGCGCGCCCGCGCAATCGTCGCGGTGGATGCGGTTCGTGTAGCGAGGCAGGCCCTCATGGACTTCGGCCCGACCCGCCCGGACGGAGTCTATCAGGCGTGTGCGGCCGGGACCGTAAATGCCTGAAAGTCGAAGGATTGTGGCGGGGTAGCCGCTCTCCAGCAGGGTACGCTCGCCTTCGAGCAGGATGCGGCCCGCGTAATGGGTCGGCTGCGTGGGCGATTCCTCATCCACCCGGCTGCCGTCTGTTTGCGCGTATACGGCCGTGCTCGAAGTGAAGAAGATTCGTCTGGGTCTTTCCCCTTTCATTTCAATCGCTTCGAGCAGGTTTTTCGGGCCGTCCGCATACGCCGCCCGGTAGCCCGCCTCGCCGCCGCCGCCCGAGGAGAGGGTGTAGAAGATGAAATCGAGGCCTTCGGGGAGCAGGCCACCCAGGTTCTTGTCGTGAACGTCCGCGCTCAGCGGCTTGATGGATTCGGGCAGCTTATCGGGGTTTCGGCGCATGCCCCAGACGAGATGGCCCTCACCAGCGAGCACCGCTCCGAGCGCAGCGCCGACATAGCCGCAACCCACGATGAGAACATTCGCCATGAAGGTCTTATTCTTTGAAATCGTATGACTTACGGCGCTTCGAGGGAGGGAACCGAGCCTGAGAATATGCTTTTCAGGTGATGCGGCATGATGCGCAGGCCGGCGTAGAACGGGCCGAACTCTCCATACCAGACGCTGGCCTCATCGAAGCGCATTTCGTATACGAGGCGCTTGAATACGAGCGGATCCTCAGAGAACAGGTACACGCCCCACTCCCAGTCGTCAAAACCGATGCTGCCCGTGATGATTTGCTGTACGCGGCCGGCGTAACGTCTGCCGACGAAGCCGTGCTCGCGCATCATTTGCTGGCGCTCCTCGATGGGCAGGCCGTACCAGTTCTTCTCCTCGCCCCTGCGCTTGTTCATCGGGTAGAAGCACAGATACCTCGTCTTCGGTATATCCATGTAGAGGCGCTCTTTCATGCGCTCGCGCTGGTTTTCCATCTCTTCGGCCCATTTCGACTTCCACTCGTCGCTTCCCGGCTCGAGACCCTCATCCACGAACCGGGCGTGGAGCTTTACGGTCATTTCGTAGAGGCCGAGTTCCAGGAACGAGAGGTAGGACGTGGCCTCGTCCATATATTCCGCAAGCGCCAGCCGCCGCAGCCCCAGTTCGACTTCACCCAGCGCATCGAGCGTGGGCCTGAAATGCAGGAACAGCAGATCGCCCTTGTGGCCAAGCAAGCTGAAAAGCGCGCTCTCGCCGGATTCGGGACGGGCGATGGAGGCGAAGAATTCCGTCGCTTCATCCAGGATGCGGTGCCGCCGGGCGCTCTCCAGCCGGTTCCAGGCGGGCCAGTTCACCCTGAAGATTTGGTGCAGAATCGCCCATCCATCGAGCGTTTCGGGCATTTTGGCGTCTTTTAGGTTCGGATTCACAGTTTACTCCCGGAGAATCAATCATATCGGCCATAAGTCGGCTTCAGGCTTTAGAGAGATACCCCAGAGTACGCCATGTTGCAAACATCGCGGCAGTGGGGTCGCTTGCGCTAGCGAGATGGATTTGCCTCTTCTGACGGCGGGACCTACGCTTTCTTTCATGCGGTATTCAGCTTGTTTGCGTAATGAATGCAGGCGAATTTCCGAGTCAATCAACAAGAGGGTTGACTTAAAGTGAAAGGTGGATTACTTGAATGGAGCAGGTGTGAATTCTTTGCGGTTCCGATTTGATTAGAAGTCATTTTAAGAGGTCCTGCATCTGAAATCACCGATATTTCGTGTACGAATGAATGCGTGCACGCTTTTTTTTACAAACAGTTGCTGACAACCTGAAAAATTATTTGAGAGGAGTAGGCATGGTTCCCAAACGTTTTCAATTGTGCTGGATGTTTGCGGTGATGTTGAGCATCGCATTAGCTGGCTCCGCGGACGCTTACAAGGAAGGGAAGGTAAGCGGTGGAGGTTCGATTACCGGAGCAATCAAGTTCGACGGCGCGGCCCCGAAATCCAAAACATTATCCGTGAATAAAGATAAAAAGGTTTGCGCGAAAAAACCGATTAAGGACGAGAGCCTGGTCGTGAAAGACGGCGGCGTGGTCTGGGCCGTCGTCTCTTTGAAAGGCGTGAAATCCGGCAAGAAGTGGTCGAAAAGCCAGAAAAAAGCCGTGGTTGACCAGAAGGGATGTGTCTACCTGCCTCGAGTGGTCGTGATGAAGCAAAAGTCGAAGCTGCTGATGAAAAACAGCGACAAGATTCTCCACAACGTCCATACCCATCCTGGCAAGACGGGCAACTCGGTAGCGAATATCGCGCAGCCCAAGTTCAAGAAAAAACTGAGAATGTCGACCCGCTACTTCAAGAAGCCCGGCATCCTGAAAGTGACCTGTGACGTTCATGATTGGATGAAGGGCTACATCGTTGTGGCGGATAACCCCTATGTCGGCATCACGGGCGCCGGGGGCAAATTCGAGATAAAGGATGTTCCCGCAGGCTCTTACACCCTCGAGATTTGGCACGAGGTTTTGGGCAAGAAATCCATGAATGTGTCGGTGAAGGGCGGCGCCGCCACGGCGGTGAACGTAACGCTGAAAAAATAATTTCGAACGAAACGAGAAAAAGCGGCGGTGAAAGAACCGCCGCTTTTTTTGTGTTTGGAATTTGAGCTATTTGTCCCTATTTTCTGCCGGCCGCGATTGCGTCTATCGCATTTGCTATCGAGTCCATTTCTTGTTCCGTGTTCAAATAATGAATGGAGACTCTGACGGCGGGAGGCTCCGTGACCACCGCCCTGAGGATGATTTGGTATTTCCTGTAGAGCCTGTTCACCACGTTTTGAGATTCGACGTTCTTAATCCGAAAAGAAACCAGACCAGACTGAGCCTCTCCTTCAGGCGTAATGACTTCAACATTCTTGATTGGACGTATTTGAGACAGGAGGCGATTCGCCTGCGCCAGAATTCTTTTTTCGATGGATACGGGTCCTGTTCTCCTGAAATGTTCGACCGCAGCCCGGAATCCAATGAACCCGGTTGTATTGAGAGTTCCGACTTCATAGCGCATCGCGCTCGGCTCAGGGGAAAAAGAAAGGGATTTTAAACTCTTTTTTTGTGCTGAGCGAAAACTTGCAGCTGAAAGCTGAATCTTTTTGCCTGCTCCACTCCTAATATACACGGCGCCTGTGCCATCCGGACCCATCAGCCATTTCTGGCCTGATATGGTGTATACATCTACGCCGGTGTCTTTTATTTTGACCGGTATATGTCCTACGGACTGGGCGCCATCTACGATGAGGAGGGCGCCTGCGGAGATGCAAATTTGGCCGATTGCTTCAAGGGGAAGCCTCCTGCCATTGAGCCACGTAATATGACTCACGCAAACAACCCTTGTTTTTGACGTGACAGCTTTTTCTAAGTTTTTGAGGAGTTGCTCATCATTATGACCAGTCTTGATTAATTTCACCTTGATGGGAATTCTCTTCCGCCATACCAACCAAGGAAGGTAGCCGCCTGGATGTTCCAGATCCGAGACAATCACCTCGTCTCCTGCATCCCAGGTTAATCCGGCGGCGGCGATGTTGATTCCGACAGTCGTATTATTGGTCAGGGCAATTTCCGAAGCATCTGCGCCGATGAGTTTTGCGCAACTCTCTCGAGTGCGTTTTAAGGCCTTGGTGGTTTCATTCCTGACTGTCGGGTGAAACGAGCCGAGTTCCATATCGCGCTTTGTGAACTTGTCCATTTCACGAATAATCGATTTCGACGATGGTCCCCCGCCACCCCAATTTACGTAAACTTGATTTTTCAGAGCCGGGACATCTGAACGCAAACGTTGGATTTTATTAATATCGAGAGGCATTTTTCATTCCTTTTAGAGGGATTTTATCTTGCGTCTGGTCGAAGCACTCTTTTGTCTCCCACCCTTAGCGTAATTCGCGCAGTATCAAAATATTCAAGCAAAGGGATGGCGTGTTTTCGTGTAATGCCCAGCAGATCTCGGAATTCCGCAGCCGTAATTTCGTTGTTGTGCGATAGATGCTCTTTCAGAAGGTTTTCTGCTTCGCTCAAAGCTTGTCGATGATAGATAATGTTGTCCTTCAGTCGCAGTAAAGCACCTTCGTCGATGAGGATTTGCAGAGCATTTCGATTTGCGTTGCCTTTGCCGCGGCTTTGTGAGAATGCGTCTTCGATGGATGGTGGTTGAAAGTGGGAACTCATGAAAACCGATTCCAGTTTCGTTTTCACTTCTCCTAGCGTTTCATCAATTTCTACTGAATGGGAGGCGAGTCTTAATATGGCGCCATT
>CBDBZU010000003.1:0-3583 GCA_965213625.1 bacterium | reverse complement strand
AGTCATGTACGGATTTTGGGGCGGTGGGTTCTCGAACCGCCGAGACGGGGCAGGCAACCCGCGTCTTGTGTCGGGATTCAACTTTGCGCAGTTTTTCGAACAGGACGGCAGTACGTCCTCCCTCACTGCCATATTCAATGCCCTGAGCGGGGATTTCCGGGCGTCTAATCCCAAGTAGTGGAAGCGTTATTGACAAACAGGTACAATCATTTTGCCGAGGGTATGCGGCTAGTGGACATGCCGCAGAGAGTCAAGAGATCGAAACTTGAGGGGATTTGTTGCTCCCCTTCAGGGAGGAGAGAAGTCTTTTTGTCTTGCTCGGCAAGCCCTTCCGGATTGATCGAGATTGAAGTCGCAATGAGGGGACCGGATCCATGAGAGCCCTTCTATGCGTCCATCGACATACCCAGGAATACTCAGAGTGAGGTCTATATGGCTGCTGCTTGGGTCGATAGAAAACAATTCTCACGGCCCCAGTAGTGTGCGCTCGCGCATGCCTCCTTGGCCACCAGGAAATGCGGTTGTGACGTCAGAAAACCAAGCATCTTTCCCCTGCCGAGTCTCTTCCGAAAAGCGACCTAGCCGTCCGGACGCGCGCGGTGGAGTTTTAATTACTGCTTCGCCAGCACGATACCGATAATGTAGACTCGTTCCATGGGCGTATTAACCGGTTAGGGAAGTACCGCCCCACTGATACTCACTCGCCGAAGAAGTACTTGATTCCCACCATCAGGGACCAGTGATTCATGCCGTTGATTGTCGTGAAGTTAGAAATACCGGATACCGCATGCTCAATGTATTCCCCTTCGGCATCCTCAATGTCGTCCACCATGGAGTAGGAGAACTTGAGACCGAGCAGCATCTTCTCGCTCAGGCGGTAATCAAGGCCGGCGTGGAGGTGCGCCGAGAAGACGGTTTCGGAGATATCCTCATCCTGATGGCTGTTATACCGCCCGGGGCTGTCGCACGCTGGCGCAAAGGCCTTGCACGAGTAATACGAGCGATAATACAGCCCAGACAACTCGACGGAAGAAACTCCCAACCCGGCGCCCAGGTAAGGCGTCATTCGGCTGCCCTGAAGGGAGAAGTCATAGAAAATGTTGAGCGAGAGGGTGCGCGTCGTCAGTTCGTCTATATCGTTCTCGGAACGGACCTCATAATCACTGTCTTCTGCAGCTACTCTGGGGGAACCGTTTAAATGGATGATGCCGGTGAAATTTTGATCAATGTCGTTTTTCCACTGGGACAGCGCCAGTTCCAGTCGAAACGCGCCGAAAACGCGGCCAATGGATATCTCGAACGCTGCGCCCTCGCCCGCATCTAGGTCATAATACCACCGGTAGCCATCGGGCCCGCCATCTCCGACATGGCTGCAGTCGTCTTCTGGGTAGCAGATGTCATCGCGGTTGTAGCCCGCCTGCTTGACGCCGGAGGTCTTGTTGATCCCGACGCCCGCACCCATATACCAACCCGAAGGCCTCGCCACCTGAGCGGCGCTCTCTCCCCTCGCACCCAGTATGGCGCATATCGAAAGCGTGACCGTTAGGGCGTATAGTTTCTTCGGTGAAAACCGCAATTCCTTTCCCTCCAACTGACCATTTAATCAGAATTTCCAAGTTTAATTCCCGCGCCGTCTATGAATATAAGCGTGAATCATCCTTGACTCGATTTTGGAAATGTTCACTGTTATTTTGCCCTATCCTTCTCGATTTTATAAATTTTATATTACGGAAACGGAATGCGCCACCCACATCCGAAAATGCCGAAATGCAGTGAGTGCGCTACACCACTCGACGAGTGCTTCGGGCCACATCAAACATGTGGTGAGTTATCATGAGGACCCGAAATCTGCTGTTATTCCTTTGGTTCGCGCTGTCCCTAGCCGGTGTATTGGCCATCGCGCCCGCCTTCGCACAGGAATGTCCGCGTCCGGCCGGTTTGTCCGAGAACGCTCTCGAAACGCCTGGCGTTACGGCGGAACAGGCGGCGACGGGTGGCGAGAGTCTACGCACATTCGGCTGGGATGAGGCGATGGCGCACCGCTTGGACGCCGCGGGCGAGGAGACGCTGCTGACGCTTCTGCGCCTGGATGAATCGGACGAGGACCGCGAGCGAAGGCGTCTTCTCGTGGTGGCGTATAAAGAGGACAGCGGCGAGGAGAACTTGCAGGACAAAATCGCGCTCTTAGGCGAGCAGACGGCCAGCGCGCCGATTGAGCGTGAAGTCTCGCTCAGGCCTGCTGCGCCACCTCGCTTCTTCGGTTCGCCACCAGCAATATCACGACACGGATATCGTGACCGTTCGCGGTGGAAGCCGCGAGGGCGGGTTTCGGGCTGATTACGCGACGCCTTGTTACCTCTCCTTTCGCCTGAGGCAGACGAAGAGATTCTCGGGCGCCATAGTGAAGGAGAGGCGCTCGCGCACTTCTTCTGGTGGCGAGGCTGCCTCCACCTCGAAACTCCGGCAAACCATTGCGAGCACGGCCCGCATCTCGCACATGGCGAGGTTCCGGCCCGGACACTGGCGCGGCCCGCCACCGAACGGGAAAAAGACCGCATCGGGCGGATTTTCCGGATGAAAGTGCTCGAATCGCACGCCGCGCGTCGCGGCGTGGCGGGTGAGAAGGAGGAGGGGCGTTCCCGCCGGTATGGGGAAGCCAAGGATATCGACGTTTTCGACAGGTTCGATGCCGATGATCGGGGCGACGGGCTTAAGGCGCATCACCTCACTCAGAAACGCATCATGAAACGGCAGGCATTCGAGTTTCGCGAGCGTCCGGGCGCTACGCGCCGAGCCAAACGCCATATGCGCCTCCGCGCGAAGTCGCGCGAGATGCTCCGGAAACATCGTGAGGTAGTGGAGCGCCCAGGCGAGGGTATTCGCGGTGGTGTCCTCCCCGGCGAGCAGGAGGGTCACGGCGTCTGAGTATATTTCATCGTCCGTAAACGCGGGGTCCACCGCTTTGGACGCGGCGATGGCGGCTTCGATAAAATTCCTGGGCGTAACGCCGCGCTGCGGGTTTTCCTCCATGCGTTCCTTGGCCAAACGGATCATGTCGTGAATCTCGGTTTTCAGCCTGGCGAGGGCGCCATAGAGTGCGCGGTCCGATGGCAGCCGGAACCATCTCCACAGAGGCAAGGGCAGGTTCAGGCGACGATGAAGCACCGGAAATATGGCGGCGAGATGCCGACGGATGGAAGCGTCTCGACTCCCGGGCGCGTCAGGGTCCACGCCGAAGGCGAGCCGCATGGTGACACAAGCGGTAAAACGCATGAGGTCACGACAGGGGTCAATCGCCTCGCCATGGTCGGCCGCTTGGTTCCAACGGCGTCTCAGGTGCTCCACGTCTCGCGCGAGGTCGGGGAAGAAACGTTTTATGCGCGCAGTGCTAAGCGACGAGGTGACGATACGCCGCCGCCTGAGCCAGTCCTCCCCCTCGGCGGCGAACACGCCGGCGAGGCCCATCTCCTCCGCCACTCCCGCGATCGGCCTCGCGCGACGGAATCCATGGGGGCGTTTGCCCAGCATCCACCCGATGGCGTCGGTGTCAGAGACCACCGCGTATTCCCGCCTGCCCAGCGAT
>CBDBZU010000002.1:0-2731 GCA_965213625.1 bacterium | reverse complement strand
GGCCAGTCAGCGTCTTTTGCGTCTGCTCGTATGCTCAGGCTCTCGAGGAGCCATCGGCGGCGATAGTCGATCTCCAGCCATCGCCGCTCGTCATAGAGCCGCACCCGGTACCTGCTGATCGTGTCGAGCAGGGGCGCATATTTTCTGCTCATCTCCCGTTTCATTTTTTCTGCGCTATCGAACTCGAGCCTCGCCCAGCCGGGGAGGTTTATCTCGAACCGTATAAGCACTTCGTCAATGTCTTCAAACTCTCGCTCCAGTTGAAGACAGATCTCTTCCCACTCTTCCGGGTTCAAGGGAATCGGAGTGGATTTCGCAGGAGGTCGGGGCCATTTTCTCAAGAAGTGTCCGCTTCCCGAGGGCGGAGGAGACTAACGCAAGGCTATCACTTTCTGTGGGCGCATGGAAAGCTCCCCGATCCTTGTGTGGATTGTCTCCTTGGAAAAAGGAGAATCCAGAATGTGGTTTGAATACCTACGAATCCACCGGGTTAAGGCATCCAACTCGAGCGGGTGGCTAGCAGCCTTCGGACTTGGCCTGCCGAGAAGGTCGAAGCGCCGTCACTGGAGCGATTCTCAGGGCTCACGGACATCGATTCGCGTTGGCCGGCGATTCGTTGTCAGGAGTCATGCTCGGCCCTAACCGGCCCGGTGGTGGTCGTAATGGCCGTCGGCAGTCCACGGGACGAGGTGTTGTATCGCCCAATCACGCCAACCTCAGGTTGTGCAGGCGTTTACAGTTGTAAGCCAACATCACCAGAACCCACTCACCTTCCACCTTGTCGAGACCGCGCAAGAGCAAGCGGCACGAGTACCGTCAGGCGTACAACGCGCAGGCGGTGGTGGATGCCGAGGGCAGCCAGTTGGTGTTGGGTGCGCGGGTGAGCAACAACGCGAGCGACCACCGGGAATTGGTGGCGGGCGTGGACGCGGTCCCGCCCGGGGTTGGCGCTCCGGCCCGGGTTCTGCCGGACAGCAACTCCGACGACGGGCAGCGAGGTGGAAAAACTCGACGGGGTACCGAGGTGCTGGTGTCCACGGAAGCCGAAGGGCGACGCCGTCGGCACGACTTCCGGCCCCCGGTGGCGTCCCGGCCGGGTCCGGCGGTTCGGGTGGAGTGGATTGCGGCGATGCGCGCGAAGATGGCGCAGCCCGAGGAACGCACCCGTTATCGCCTGCGGCGACAGACGGTGGAGCCGGTGTTCGGCGCATCGCACCTTAAATTGGCTGGAGGAAGTGTCCATGCACCACGATGTTGAAGTAAAGGTGAAATTGTTTCCCCTCCCTTCATTTACTTTGATGATACAGGCGTTCTCAAGAGCTTTGACGTTAATATCGCACTAGCACTTTGCGCAATGTTGAACACAGTGCGCGCGTGGGTTTCTATCCGCACCGCCCATCTTTCAACCGCCAGAAGACGTCCGTTCCCCTAAGGAGAGAGGCCACTTTGATGTGATCCCAAGGCGTTTCATTGTTCTTGTCTCTACCCGCCGGGTCAGCGCCGGCATCCAGCAAGGCCGCCACGACGGCAGGGACAGCCTTACTGAAACGTGCCGCCACGTGGAGGGGTGTGCGCCCATTTCTGTCCCGCGCATTCAGATTGGCTCCGGCATCGACCAGGGCCGTCACGACCCCGGGCGTCTTACTGCCTGCCGCATCATGCAGGGGCGTCCATCCTCTTTTGTCCCGGACATTCGATCTGGCCCCGGCATGAATAAGGGCCGTTACGGTCTCAGGAATTGTGCTGGAACTTGCCGCACAGTGCAAAGGAGTCAAACCTTCTCCCGTACGGGAGTTCGGGTTGGCTCCGGCATCGACCAGGGCCAGCAGAATCTCAGGATGCTTGCTGCCCGCCGCGGCCCAATGCAGGGGGGTCCAGCCAGTTTTATCCCGCGCATTCGGATCGGCGCCCGCCTGTACAAGAGCCGTCACCGCCTCGGGGATATTGCTGTTCATCGCTACCCGGTGCAAGACCGTCCAACCTTTTTCATCTTCCACGTTCGGGTCAGCCCCAGCCTGCACCAGGGTGGTTATAATGTCGATGTACGTACTGAACCACGCCGCCACGTATAAGGGAGTCTCTTCATTTTCCGAGCGCGCGTTTACATCGGCGCCCGCATTGATCAGCGCCGTAACGATCCCGGGATTCTTGCTGCCTGCCGCCGCCCAATGCAGGGGAGTCCAAGCAGTTTCATCCTGCGCGCTCGGATCCGCGCCCGCCTGTACAAGAGCCGTCACCACCTCGGGGGCCTCGCTTTTCGCCGCCGCCCAATGCAGGGGGGTTACTCCGTCGAATCGCGCGTTCGGATCGGCGCCCGCCTGCACCAGTACCGTCACTACCCCTGGAATCGTTCCGGACCCACCTGCACAGTGCAGAGGCGTCATTCCCTGTTCATTCCGTGCGTGCACGTCGGCCCCGGCCTGCAGTAACGCGAGCACGGCTCTGGGCGTATTTCTTCCCTCCGTTGCCTCGTGCAGAGGTGTTCCACCATCAATAGCCCGCGTATTCGGGTTGGTCCCGAGCTTCACCAGGGCCTTCACGATATCAGGGTTTCTGTTGAACCTCGCAGCTACGTGAAGAGGAGTCCGCCCGTCTTTGGCCCGCGCCTTCGGTTCGGCCCCGGCCTGCACCAAGGCCATGATGGTTCCGGTTGTCGTGCTTCGCATCGCCGCTGTGTGTAGAGGAGTCCACCCGGTTTCATCCTGTGCGTTCGTGTCGATCCCGGCCTGCG
>CBDBZU010000001.1:0-8334 GCA_965213625.1 bacterium | reverse complement strand
AGAGCCTGGAGATCTCCGCCTCGACCGCACCGACGTTCAAGGCCGGCAAGCCGTTGAGGGATGCCGTGAACGCGGGAAGCGCGTCGTAGATCCGGCGCACCCGGTGTTCGACCGCGGTTCCCGGTCCAGGTCGTGTGTCGCGAGACGAGAGAGATCCGACCGATGCCGAAGGAGGCGCCCGAATGGCAGCCCCATCTCGCAAGCGGCTACGACGATGGGATGACCGCGCGGTGCGGCCGGCTTGTGGCCGAGATCGTCGCGGATTCCGACCGCCGCCAGGCCATTCTGGCCGATCCGCGGGATCTGCACCGCGAACTGTTTGCCGGCTTCACGCCAGCGGGTTATCCCGAATGTGCCGGCACGTACCGGGGCACGCCGGACACGGCGCTCGCCGACATACGGATGTCCGCGCCGAGCCAGATCGATCCCGATGTCGTGTACGAATTCTGCCCGCCCCGCGAAGTGCCCTGGCTTATGACGGAACTGCGGCTGAACAACCCGTTCATTGCTCTATGAGCCCGATCAGGAGGATTACGACAAGCTGATAGCTCTCGCCTACACCTTCTGCCGGTTCGGGAAGATTCATCCCTTCCTCGACGGCAACGGCCATGTTCAACGCGCGGTTTTCGCGGTCATGGCGACGGAATTCGACTTTCCCCTGTCGCCCCGCTTCGTCATTCATCCACGGCCCTTCGACCGCCTGCTTGCGGCTGCCCTGGAAATGTTCGGGCGCGCGTCGGCAGACAAGGAACAGGAAGAGCTCGGTCTCGTCGCCGAATATCTCGGCTTCTTCCTCGATGGGCCGT
This sequence comes from bacterium, assembly GCA_965213625.1. Lineage (GTDB taxonomy): Bacteria > UBA8248 > UBA8248 > UBA8248 > UBA8248 > Bin107. The sequence continues at coordinate 7,528 of CBDBZU010000001.1, read as the reverse complement.
TCAATGCCCCGCGCAAGCATGTCGGGATGGCGTCGCTCTACACGTCGTGAAGGCGCGGTCGCGGACTCGTCAAGACCCGGGGGGACCAAGAGGAAGAATCCCGGTCACACACGCCGTTATCGCCTGCTGGACGGCCGGTCGCTGGAGCCAATCCGCATCATGGAGTATGTCTGGAAGAGGACGAACAGGGTTCCGGTAACTACCGCCACGTCATCCATTCCCTGAAGCGCAAGCCGATGGCGCTGCTGAACCTGGTCTACCGCGACGCCCTGTTCCCGCGTGAGGCCTACCGGCTCTGCTTCGAGAGAGCTCTGGAGCGGCTGAGCGAGCGCGGGGCCTGCCGTCTCGCCGTGAGCCTCCTGGCGCTTGCCCATGAGGAGAACTGCGAGGCCGAGCTGGCAACCGAGATCGACCGCGCTCTGAAGGCCGGGCAGTTGCCCGACCCCGGCGAGCTCAAGGCGCACTTCGCGCCGCAGCGCGGCAACATGCCCTGCATCGATGTCGCCAGGCCGCCCCTTGTCGGCTATGGCGCATTGCTGAGCGTGGGAGAAGCGGCATGACCGGCAAGGACGACATGACCGCGCCCGACCCCAACAAGGTCGACGCCATGAAGCTCTCCTTGATGCTCACCGATCTCCGCCTGCCGACGATCAGCCAACTCTGGCAGAGCTTCGCCAAGCGGGCCGACAAGGAGGGATGGACCGCAGCCCGCTTCCTCGCAGCCCTGACCGAGCACGAGCTGGCCGAACGCGACCGGCGGCGGATCGAACGCCATCTCAGGGAGGCCAGGCTGCTGTCTGGCAAGACCCTCGACTCCTTCGACTTCAACGTCGTGCCGATGATCTCGAAGGCCCAGGTCAACGCACTGGCCGCCGGCGACGCCTGGCTCACTCAGGGTGCCAACTGCCTGATCTTCGGCCCGCCGGGTCCGAGCACACAATGCACACCTCGCTATGTTATTGAAAGTTCAGCTGTTCCTGGTTCGGATCGGCTGTTCGCGGGCCGCCGTTGCGCAGATCGGTGCCGCACAGCGCGTCTACCTGCGCTTCCGGGATCGCCCAGGGCGCTCCCTTGCAGACCTGCGTAGCCTCGATCGTGGCGTCCGAGATCAGCCGGAGCACGGTCATCTTGCTGATGCCGAGCCGTTCGGCCGCATCCGTCAGCGTCAGCTCGCCTCGCTCCGTCATCTCGCCGGACCGGTAGACAGCCACATCATGGCCGTTGCGGAAGCTGCGCACCCGCGCCTCCGTCCAGGAGTTGCCCCGCCCGGTCTTCTTGCCGAGACGGTTGAGCGTGGCCGCGATCGCGCCGTCCGGCTGCTGCCTCGCCAGTCCGCGAACCAGGTCGACCACTTCGGCGCTCGCCGCCCAGCGGTGCTGACCCGTACGGTTGCGCGGAACGCTGAGACGCGTGTGGTCCCCGCCACGCCAGTGGAGAAGGAGGTCGATGCGGCCGTCCGTCAGGGTGACCACGATCTCCTCAAGCACCGCGCGCAGGATGCTCTTGCGCGTCTCGGCCGTCGCTTCGGGGTGCGTCCACGCCGTGTCCAGATCCTCGCCCAGCGCCATCAGCCGTTCCTTCTCCCCATGCGACAGCGCCTCGGGACGCTCAGCCGCGAGATGAACGTCGAGAGCTACAGGCGCCGGGCCGCACTCGACAAACGAAAGCAGGGGGCAGGGCGGCCCGCCAAGATCGCTACCGAGAAGAACACCACCGAGGACTGAACCAGCCACTGCTGACCCACTCACGGCCCGCGGGAGATCGACCCCCGCGGGCCGCTTCTTCTCCGCGTCAATCTGGCGGCTCCAAAATCTGTCGCGCCGCGACAATCAAAACCAAAAAGGGCTTGCAATCACCGCCACAGAGCGGAATCCTCAACACGCCGCCGCCGCCAGGAGTCTTATCCTGATTGACGCGCGGATCTCATCCAGATTGTCGCGCCATAATCTGCCCCATATACGAGAGAGACCGGCCCGCCGTGGCCACCCGGCATGGTTATCCGCTGTGCTGTTTCGACCTGTCTTGCGTCGCCCGCGAACCCGGCCGACCGGCCATTTTGTTCCCCTGCCGCAACAGCCGCCGTTTCAGTTCCGCCGAAAGCACCAGCTCCCCATCGTCCACCTTCTTCAGGCAATGGCGAAGGATTTCCGCGAGGTCGCACTGCGCTGAAGCGACGGTGTGATTCCGGTGCAACTCCAGTACCGCCGGTCCGTGGCAATCGCGCAATTTGGCCCCGCTGCCGCACGGGCAATCGTGATGCTATCGTCTCGTGACCGTCGCTCGACGCTTCAAACGGCAGCGGGCCGGACACGACGAGACCATCCTCCGCTTCCCGGAGGCGCGTCAGGCCCTCATACTCCCTCCGCAATTCTGCGATCTCCGCCAGCAGATCTTCCCGCACTCAGGGCCTCCACGGCCTCGCCGCTTCGCTGATATGCACCCGTGCCGGTGCCGCCACGGCCTCGGTCAGAGTCACCAGGCCAAGATGCGCCGTCACCGTGGCGGGGCCGAGCGCCGCTTTGAGCCGGTTCCTCGCCGTCCCGAGCCGATTCTCTTCGAGAATGTCGACAAGGTCTTCCCGGATTGCGTCGACCCACTGGAAGAACGCCCGCGCCCGGGCGTGGTTGTCCTCGTGCCAGCGGTCGGCGAAGTTCTCCACCGGATTTACCGGGTTGCCGATGTACCACGTCCCGTCCGGCAGGCGCCGAATAAGCTCCAGCGAAGCAAGCGCCAGCTCGATCGAGCGATTCTCCACCAGCCCCGCATGTCCATGCAACTTCGAGACGATTGCCGTCAGAGCCGAATACGCATCGGGCTCGGCCCCGTACAGATTTGCAGCCAGGGTGGTCACGATCATCGAGATCGGCGCATAATCGGCTCTCGTCCTACCGCTGAACATCACGTCCCGGTGTCGCTTCATGATCTGGATCGCCCGTTGCAGCGGCGTGCGGACCAGCTGATCGGGGACGTCGTCTACGGAAGCGAAGATCGTTGCCGCCCGTGCCTGGATCGAGCGCTTTTGCTCGACCAGCACTTGTTGGAAGGCGTCCTGGTTCCTGTCATCGAACCAATCGCCGTACCCTCTTGGATTGCTGGCTGACCAGTCGCAAACACTCCCCTGCCGATTCGTGATGGCGATGGACTTGTCCAACATGAACTGAGGGTCTGGCACCGACGGAAGGACATCGAGGTGAAACCCGATGCCGTCCTGTTCGGCGTAAACGAGCGTCCAGCACCGTTTGCCTTCCTCATCGAGCATCCGGCGATACCGCTCGTGTTCGCACAGGCGATCACCGACCAGCCGCTTTACCGCGCGTGCTTGCGTCTGGCTTTTCGTGATGGGCAGTTCGCACACGAGATCTATATCGTAATCCGCCTCCCGGTCGCCACGTATGGGCCTGACGACCGTCCCCAGCCGGAACGACCCCTGCGGGTAGATATCCGGTGTATCCGTACAGCCAGGATACTCGCCCTCCTCGAGCCAGTGCCCGACCGCTCCATACCGGTCGACCGCTGCCTGGTACTTGCCTGGTAGTATATCGATGTCTTCCGCGACCTTCTCCAAGAAGGTCGCATACGCGTTCGTATCAATCGTCATGACTATCCTCGCTCAAATGGTAGACGGGGCCGAAGTTCTCTGCAGGGCCATCGAAGAACACGGGCTCCAGGACCGGCAGTCGGTCGCGGCCCTTCGAGTGTCCGAGGCCCTTGAGGTCCCGGATCGTTCCGGTATCATCCATGGGGTAGGCGTTGTACGGAACCGCATGGTTGACCCGGAACATGGCGTCTCTGCCGTGCTCGTGTCCGATCAACAGCTTTGCCATCCCCATCGCGCCGTGCGACTGACCGTCCATGAACAGCTTCAGGGCCTTGGCCCCGAGCGTGCCGATGCCCGCCCATTTCGGGACCGTGTAGGTCTCTTCCAGGCACCCGAGGCTCAGTATGTGCAGGCTCTCCCGAGGCCAGCCGAGCACACCTATGGCCTCGACCACCGCGATGGCGACCGGGTTGTTCGCCCACACTCCCCCGTCGAGCAGGCCAACATCATGCTGAGTAATGTGCTGGCGGAAATAGGTGGGCGCGGCCGCGGTCGCCAACGCCGCGTCAACCGCAAGCGCCCGGCAGTCCGTCCGGAGGCGCTGATGATGCGCAGTCTTGTAGATGTAGACGGATTGCGCAACCGGATTCCACGCGGGAATCACCAGACGGGTCTGAGCATGTCCAATCCGTCGATCGCCCAAAATATCCTGGAGCGCCTCCCGCAAAGCCTCCGAGCCATACTTGTTTCGGTAGAGCCAGCGAATCCCGCGCAGCCTCCTGCCCACGAAATTCCCGAGAGCGCCCCGGTCCTGGCCGAAGATTTTCGGCCCCTTATCTTCGTAGAGACCCAGTATCTCCGAGGCTGGATGCCCCAGCGCCAGAGCGATGCCGATTATTCCCCCTGTCGAGGTGCCGGCAATCAGGTCGAAATATGATCCGATGGGATGGTCGAGATGTTGTTCCAGTTCCGCCAGGAAGGCTGCCGGAAACGTGCCGAGAATGCCGCCCCCGTCAATACACAGGAGGCGGCGCTTCCTTTGCCCCGGCCGTTCGTCCTCACCCACCAATGGCGCCTCCTCGTCTTTGCAACAGCCGATTCCGCCCTGGGCCGCAGAGGCCACCGCCCCTATATGCCGGCACAGAATGTATTTGGGCCAGGATAGCATATTGTCAGGTACGATTATCGATCTGTCAATGGAAGTTTTTGACATTATATGTTCGATATTGGAATATGCGCCCAATACCGCTGCTGCGGCATTTCAAAAGGGAGAAGCAGAAGCCATGAATGCGAAAAATCTGGGACGACGATTGCGCTCGGCGCGCGAGGCCCGCGGCCTCAGCCAGCAAGCCGTAGCCCATGCCTTGAGCCTTCCTCGAACCGCTGTCACGCAACTAGAGGCCGGCAGCCGATCGGTATCGACCGTCGAACTGACCCGACTCTCCGAACTCTACCTGCACCCTGTCGCCGACCTACTGCATGAAGGGCCCAGGGACCAGGATAGGGATGTCTTCGTGGCTCTGCACCGCGTCGCCCCAGGCCTGAAAGAGGATCCGGCCACGCGCGAGCAGGTCGCCCGGTGTGTGCACCTTTGCCGGGAAGGCGTTTCCATTGAACGACTACTGGACGCAGAACCCCGATCTGGCCCGCCCAGCTACGATATGCGGTTTCCCCGCTCACCCGGAGAGGCCGTGACCCAAGGAGAAGAGGCGGCCGAACAGGAGCGCCGCAGACTTGGAATCGGCGACGCGCCTATTGCCGACGTTTCCGAACTCATTGCTTCCCAAGGCGTCTGGGCATCCGGCGTCACGCTTCCCGACGGCATGTCAGGCCTCTTTCTGCGCCACCCCAGCATCGGGCTCGCAATTCTCGTGAATTCGTCACACGCGAAGGGACGGAAGCGCTTTTCCTACGCGCACGAATACGCGCACGCCCTGCTGGATCGCAACGGCAAGATCACCATCTCCAGCACCGACAACTCGTCCGAAATGGTCGAAAAGCGCGCCAACGCGTTCGCCGCCGCGTTTCTCATGCCGCGAGGCGGAGTCCGCGCTTCCCTACGGAACCTCAACAAAGGCCTGCCGAGCCGCCGGGACTACGCCATCTTCGATGCGGCCAGCGGAGGCCGCATCGAAGCGGCACAGCGCACGCCACCCCGCTCGCAGCGCATCACCTACAAGGACAACGCCATGCTCGCCCACCACTTCGGTGTGAGCTACCAGGTGGCCGTCTACCGACTGAAGAGCCTTCGGCACATTTCCGCGAGCGAGTCTGGCAAACTCCTGAACCAGGAGCACTTCGGCCGCAAATACCTTGAGGCGCTCAGCATGTTCGGCGATGTCGGTAAGCGGGAAAAGCAACGGTACTCGGACCGGGAACTCCGCAACGAAATCGCGCATCTCGCCATCGAGGCTTACCGCCGCGAAGAAATTTCCCGTGGCCGGGTACTCGAATTGAGCAAGACCCTTCGGATTGCCGGCGACACGCTGCTCAACCTTGCCGACGCGGCTCGCGGCGAATGATACAGGCCGTGGGAGAACACCAGCCGGCGATCATCGTCACCGATGCGTCCGTTCTCATCAATTTTCTGCGCATCGACCGGATCGACCTGCTCGCCGCCCACTCCCACGCTTTCCTCGTCACTGACCATGTCGCCGCGGAAATCACAGACCGCTATCCCGTTCAGCAACAACGTTTCGCCACTGCGCTTGCAACCGCCGCCATCTCGGAAACCCGCGTTACCACGACGGAGGAGATTCGGTTCTTCGGGGACATGTTCGCTGCCGGACGCCTTGGCGCCGGCGAATGCTCCGCCATCGCCGCCGCCGTTCACCGCCGCTACATCCTCGCCATAGACGACCGTCTCGCCACCGCACATGCTCGTCGTGCCGACGCAACCCTTCGCATCCTCACGACACAAGATCTGGTCGTCTCGATGATTCGCCAAGGTCTGCTCAACATCGCCGAGGCCGACCGCATCAAGCAGGAATGTTCTTCCCAAATTCCTAACCGCCGTGTCCAGGACGGTCTTAAGCCTCGCATGCTGTGCAAGAGTTGCGAGCAACTGTTTTCCACTTGGGAGAAGGCCTTTGCTGAGGCGTGTTTCGTTCCCCTCAATAGCGGAAGCGCTCGCGATGTTCGCTATGGGCCCTGGATGCTCAAATTCGCGACCTCTGTTTCATGGAGGGTATTGCGTATTTTCGCCGCCAACGATGGCCTTGCCGGGTTCCCCGAACACATCATAAACGAAGTCGATGACACCCTTAGAGAATGGTCCCTATTTCTTCTTGGAGACAGACCCCATCCCGGGCGTCACGAGCAGCACATGTTCTTCGCCGACGTAATCGAACACGCGTCGATTGTCAATGCACCCCCCAATATCAGTCGTTATCTGGCTCGAGCGATCGATCCTTACGTAGCTTACACTCGAGACTCGGCAATAACCTACGCAAAGATGGGGCGGTTCGTCCTGTTCGGTCTTGTCTCGATCGAATACCCGCGTCGCTGGAAAGGAACCAAATTGCACGTTCAGCGCGGGCAGTTCGGTCAACGTGACATTGAGCTGCCGTCTGACATTGGTGACTTCATCTTCGGCCGTGCCCGACTGGCAGCAGAAAAATACTCACAAATTTCAGAACAGCAAATTAAAAGAATCAAAAAGTCCTATGAGAAAGATCCTGATCGTGCGGCTCAGAGCGAATCTCTCCGCGCCATGCATCACGATGTATCGATGTTCGGAAGGAGCGCCTTCGAGGCTACGCAACCAAACACTCGTCAACGCTCAAACAAGGGTGAGACATAGACGAATGGCGGCTAGTCAGCGCTGTCCCGCTGCATGAACTCCGGTAGGAAACAGAAGGGGATTACAACCAAAGGTTGACGCGCGGGCGGGAATCCGCATGATGGGCGGATGGACGCGCTGGGAATTACAGGGGCCGTTCAAGCTGGGTGGGCTTGGATAGTGGCGGTTTTTGCCCGACAGCCGTCGGT